>JAIBDT010000047.1 GCA_024686085.1 Loktanella sp. | reverse complement strand
GACACAAAGTTATGTCTGTCATACCTAAAGTCTAACAAAGCTAACTTAGATTCGCGGAGAATTGCCATGTCATTCGAAGAACGCGGCGCATGGAGCGCCATTCTATCCGGCCTCATCACCTTTTACTGGTTCGGGCGTCCGATCTGGCACGGGACAACCAGCGGCACCTATAACACCCCAGACGGCCTATCGCTTTGGGCGTGGGACGTGATCTGGCTGATCGGCGGCGGCGGCGTGTTGGCGATGGGGATCATGATCTTGTTCAACATTCTCTACGCCATCGCGACCAACCAATCCAAGCCACAGTTCATCTCCGACGAACGCGACACGATGATCAACAAGCGCGGCGCAGTGATCACCCTGGTGATTGTCAGCGGCGGCTTTATCATCGCAGTTGGGATGCTCGCCACCGGCTGGACGGCACTCGCGGCACTCAATACCATCCTGATCGGAATGGGGCTCGGCGGCGTCGGATCGGAAATCTACCGCGTCGCGATCTACAGGCTAGGACTTTAACGCATGGCAAAAATCAAGGTCAGCAACACGATCCGGCGCTGTCGGTTTGACGCAGATGAAATGACCCAAAAAGACCTTGCCGAAAAGGTCGGGGTCACACGTCAAACCATCATCGCGATTGAGGCCGCCAAATACTCGCCCACGCTCGAACTTGCTTTTCAGATCGCAGCGGTCTTTGGCAAACCTCTTGGTGATGTCTTCACTTTCGACCCGTAACCAACTGTAAAACAGGATATTTCTTATGACTCGTTATCTCACGAAACCCATTGTCGTGCCTGCAGTCTTACTGTTCTTCAGCATCCTCACGATCCTTTTTGCACTGGTGCAAGTGGTGCAAATCCCGCTCGGCGCACTGCCGCCCGATAGCCAACGCCTGAACGTCGTGCCTGTCAGCCACTTCGCGCACGCAGCTGGCGGGGCAATATTTGGCATCCTTGGACCGATCCAGTTCGGACGCGTCCTCGCGGCCAAATACGGGCGTTTGCACCGCATCATGGGACGGATCTTTGTGGGTGCAGGGGCCGCATTGGCGCTGAGTTCACTTGCGCTGATTTGGCATTTCCCAGACACCCACACCCCGCTGGTCACTCTTGGGCGGCTTGTATTTGGCATCGCATTGGGCGTAGCCTTAACCATCGCAATGGTCGCGATCAGGCAACGTAATTTCACCCGTCACCGTGACTGGATGATCCGGTCCTACGCCATCGGGATCGGCGCGACCGTCGTCGCAATCGTGTTTCTGCCCATCTACGCAATCACAGGCCTGCCCCCCACAGGGCTGACCGCCGACACAGCCTTCATCGGCTCTTGGACCGTCTGCGTGATCTTCGCAGAGGCACTGGTCCGCCGCCTGAACCGCACAACCACACAAGGATTAACAACATGACCCGTTCACTTGGCTTTTGGAACTTCATGGCCCCCCGTTACGCACGGCAAACAGTCAGCGACCAACCGTCCTACGCCTACAAACTCGCCCAGACCCAAGCCCTGATGCACCGCGATATGAACGTGCTGGAATTTGGCTGCGGAACAGGCTCGACCGCGCTGACCCATGCGCCCCACGTGGGGCAGATCACAGGCATCGACTACTCACCCAAGATGATCGATATCGCACGTAGCAAACTGGGCGACAGTACCAATGTGCACTTCGAAACAGCCACCCTAGACGGATGGACCGCCCCCGATGCGAGCTACGACATGATCATGGGGATGAACATCCTGCACCTGTTAACCGACCACAAAGCAGCGCTCAAACGGGCCTATACCCTGCTGAAACCAAACGGTTATCTGGTCACAAGCACAGCCTGCCTTGGGGATATGGGCGGGATCGTCAAACACCTGCTGCCCATCGGATCAACCCTGCGGCTGCTGCCCTATGTGGCACAGTTCACCTGCGACGCACTTGAGGCGGATTTTGCATCCGCGGGCTTTGAAGTGCGTCAAAGCTGGCGGCCCGGCGAAGGGCGCGCCACATTTCACATCTGTCAAAAGCCGAGCGAGGCGTCGTTCGTGCCACGCGGCCCGGATGCGGTTTGAAATTACCAGAAAACCCCACGCCATCAACCAATAAGCAAAGGCATCAACTCCCGAACAATTGGGACAGATCATGATTGATATCTACAAAACCACATTTCGTGTTTTTCGCGCAAACATGGGCACAATACTCATCTTAAATCGGGCTCATGGAGGTCTTGGCTTTTTCTAGCGGATATTTGGATTTGAATGCTGGCGGCATGATAATCGCGCAGCTGATAGTGATTTTGTACCTGCGTATGATTGTCTTGTTCGGCAAGCCCCCCTGACCCTCAAGACAGACCGCAAACTACCCTTGGGTGGTTTTATCTTGGGGGCGCTCATTATTATGCGCGGCGCAGTCATTTCCGCAGCCGGTGTCGTAATTTTGAGCGGGCTGCCAGTCAATTCTGCGCCTGAACGAGGGGTGATCGTGTTTTGCCTGTTTTCTTTCAGTCTCACAGTTCTGTGAGGCACATCCTTGCCCGCCGCAGCGGCAGGTGACGCGGATAATCCTAAAATTAGCATTATCGGCGCAAAATCGACTTGGGCGGGCATTGCAGGAGGGCTGATTTGCGGACCGATCTTCGTCGCTGTCGTTGCGATAACGATCGTGATCTTTATCGTGATGCCCCTTGGCGTGACAGGCGGCAGCTATGCGCGGCCCAGCGCGCTCGGCGTCACAGAGGTTTTGTTCAACCTCTCCACACAATTCAGCGGTATGATCGTCAGCTTGTTGACGGTCGTCGTGCTCTACCGCGCCTACAAAAAAGTCGCTCCGCCAGAGATTCTGGCAGAGCTGAAGGCGACGCAAAGTGAGACCGCTTAGATATCCGCGTAAATCGCCGCGATTTTGGCAATGGCGTCTGCAGGGGACATTTCCTCGCTCTCGCCAGTGCGGCGGCTGGTCACTTCAACAACACCGTTTTTCAGGCCACGCGGACCAATCGTGATGCGCCACGGCAGACCGATCATATCCATTGTACCGAACTTGGCACCTGCCCGCTCGTCGCGGTCATCATAAAGCGGATCAAGACCAAGCGCGATCAACTGCTGATAGATGTCTTCGCACGCTGCGTCTGCGGCCTCGTCACCCGACTTCATGTTCAGGATACCCACATGGAACGGGGTCACACCCTCGGGCCAGATGATGCCCTTGTCGTCGTGGCTCGCCTCGATGATCGCGCCCAGCAGGCGGGACACGCCAATTCCGTGCGATCCCATGTGCACGTCAACCTTCTCGCCCTTGCCGTTATCAACGGCGGCGTTCAAGGCTTCGGAATACTTGGTGCCAAAATAGAAAATCTGACCAACTTCAATACCGCGGGCCGTCTTGCGGCGCTCTTCAGGCACTTCGTTGAACAGCGCCTCATCGTGGGTTTCATCGGTGCGGGCATATTTCGTGGTGAATTCTTCCATCACAGCCGCACAAGCAGCCTTATCGTCAAAATCAATCTCACGGTCGCCAAACGTCAGATCGGTCACGGCGCTATCATAGAAAACTTCTGACTCGCCAGTCTCGGCCAACACCAAAAACTCGTGGGTATCATCGCCACCAATCGGGCCAGAATCCGCGCGCATTGGGATCGCCTTCAGACCCATGCGCTCATAGGTGCGCAGGTAGCTGACAAGGTGACGGTTATAGGCGTGCAGCGCGTCCTCTTTGGTCAGATCAAAGTTATAGCCGTCTTTCATGTAAAACTCGCGGCCACGCATCACACCAAAACGGGGACGGACCTCATCACGAAACTTCCACTGGATCTGATACAACGTCAGCGGCAGGTCTTTATAACTGTTCACATGGGCGCGGAAGATATCCGTGACCAGTTCCTCAGCCGTGGGCGTGAACAACATATCACGGCCACCACGGTCCTTGATGCGCAGCATCTCGTCGCCATAAGCATCATAGCGACCACTTTCTTTCCACAGGTCCGCAGACTGGATCGTGGGCATCAACATGGCATGGTGACCCGCCTTTGCCTGTTCCTCATGCACGATGTTCTCGATTTTCTTAAGAACCTTATAGCCCAGCGGCAACCAGCTATAGATGCCGGCACTGGCCTGCTTGATCATGCCAGCTTGCAACATATAGCGGTGCGACACGATCTGCGCCTCGCGTGGGGTCTCTTTGAGGACGGGCAGGAAATAGCGGCTCATACGCATGATATCAGGGGCCTTTGGTAAAAGAACGGTTGGGCAAAGGTTTAGGGCCAGTGCGCGGGCGTGGCAAGTAGCCGATCGAACCAAGCCAGCATCACGATTGAATTGGCAAAACAGATCAAAGATTTCACACAGATAACTTTAAGTTAATTCGCTGAAATCTACAGAACCAATCCCGTAATCGGCCCGTAGTAACTTCACATGCAATCAAGCATGACATCATAAACTAAGGGAACGAAAATCATGACTTACTTGAAATCATTCGTCGCTGCGACACTCACTGCTGCAACATTTGCCGGTGCAGCTCACGCAGGCGGCCACTCCCAGAACATCGTCGAAATCGCAGCGGCAGACGAGCGTTTCTCGACACTCGTGGCAGCCGTCACAGCGGCAGGCCTTGTTGAAACACTGTCCGGCGAAGGTCCATTCACAGTCTTCGCACCCGTCAATGACGCATTCGCAGCGCTGCCAGAGGGCACAGTCGACACACTGCTGATGGAAGAGAACAAAGGCGATCTGACGAACATCCTGACATACCACGTGGTGTCCGGCAAAGCGATGTCCACCGATCTGGCCGCAGGGTCTTCGCTTGTGGGCACAGTCATGGCCGACAGCAACATCTGCATCACCGCAGGTGACGGCGTGACCATCGCAGACGGCACAGGCACAATTGCCAATGTTGTGATCGCAGACATCGAAGCGTCTAACGGCGTAATCCACGTGATCGACAAAGTATTGATCCCAGGCACAGCACCCGCGTGTATGTAATCGTCTAACCCCCGCAGGCGGCGCACCTCCCCGCCGCCTGCACCCTTGCGAAATGGCGACGTTTCCACCATCTAAGACCCAATCAGTTTCACGAGGGTTCAGATGGCGCTTCCGGTAAAAGAACAGTTAAAATATTGGGGCGCGACCATCGCGGTCTTTCTGGTCACCCTTTGGTTTTTGGGCGATGTGATCCTGCCCTTTGTTCTTGGTGGCGCGATTGCCTACCTTCTCGACCCCATCGCTGACCGTCTAGAAAGACTGCATCTCAGCCGCATCGCCTCTGTGGCGATCATCACGCTTGTGGCGGCGCTGATCTTTATCCTTCTGGTCTTACTGGTCATCCCGACCCTGATCCAACAGACCGCAGCACTGATCGACACAGCCCCGCAGCTTTTCAACCGCCTGCAAACCGCTCTGACAGAGCGTTTTCCGCAAATTCTGGACGCAGATAGCACGATCCACCAACAATTGGTCACCATTGGTGAAAACATCCAATCCAAGGGTGGAGAGCTGGTGAACGGGCTTGTGTCCTCGGCGCTTGGGCTGATCAACGTCGTGATCTTATTGGTCGTTGTGCCTGTTGTGGCGTTCTATCTGCTGCTCGATTGGGACAACATGACCGCGAAAATCGACGATATGCTGCCGCGCGACCACGCCCCGGTGGTGCGGAAACTGGCGTCCCAAATCGACAACACATTGGCATCCTTCATTCGGGGCCAAGGCACCGTCTGCCTTATCTTGGGGAGCTACTACGCGATTGCGCTGATGTTGGCAGGGCTGAACTTCGGCCTTGTCGTAGGCTTTATCGCAGGGCTGATCTCGTTCATCCCCTACGTTGGCGCACTGGTCGGCGGCATCTTGGCCATCGGCTTGGCACTCTTCCAATTCTGGGGCGATTGGCTGTCCATCGGGCTTGTGGCAGGCATCTTTGCGGTCGGTCAATTCCTTGAGGGCAACATCCTGACCCCAAAACTCGTCGGCAGCTCTGTAGGGCTGCACCCCGTCTGGCTGCTGTTCGCACTATCGGTGTTCGGATCACTCTTTGGGTTCGTCGGGATGCTCGTCGCCGTGCCCGTCGCCGCCGTAATCGGCGTGCTGATCCGCTACGGGCTCGAAAAATACAAAGAAAGCCTGCTCTACCGCGGGCACAATAAAGACTAATATGAGCCAGCAACTAACATTCGATTGGCCCGTGGGCGTGGCCCTTGGGGCAGAGGACTTTTTCGTCTCTGCCGCCAACGCGCAAGCTTACGCGATGCTGCAAGCACCCGCCTCTTGGCCTGACCGCAAGCTGATTATCACAGGGCCCGCAGGGTCCGGCAAAAGTCACCTCGCACGGGTGGCACAGGCCCAGATGAACGCCCTACGGCTGGACGCAGCAGCGCTGCCCGACACCCTGCCCGACGCGGATACAGACGTGATCGTCGAAGACATGGACCACCTGCCTGCGACCGCAAACGAGTTCATGTTCCACCTGCACAACCAGCTACGGCATGCAGGACGACACCTGTTGATGACGGCACAAAGCGCGCCTAGCCGCTGGGCACTTCCCCTGCCCGATCTGGCCAGCCGGATGCAAGCCACAACCACCGTGCGGATCGACGACCCTGACGACGCACTCCTGTCCGCGTTGATCATGAAACTGATGGCAGACCGGCAAATCATGCCGCCCGCCAGCCTTGTCAGCTATCTGGTGCCGCGCATTGAACGGTCCTATGCCGCCGCCGCACAGGTCGTAGCCGACCTTGACGCTGCCAGCATGGCACAAGGGCGGCCCCTGAACCGCGCACTCGCGGCAGGACTGCTGGACAATCGCACCCCATAGGGGTGATAACTGTCATAACCCTGCGACAAACCCGCAGCATAAGGCGTTATGATGCAAGCAAACTTCCTCGAAAGCCCGTTTCCAGAACCCACAATTCTGGACATCGATCCAACCACGCCCGCACGGTATTTCAACCGCGAGCTCAGCTGGCTTAGCTTCAACTGGCGGGTCTTAGAAGAGGCAGAAAACCCGCGCGTGCCCCTGCTGGAACGGCTGCGATTTCTGTCGATCTCGGCGACAAACCTAGACGAATTCTACACCGTTCGGGTCGCAGGCTTGCGCGAACTGGCGCTCGCGGGCAACGTCACACCCTCGATTGACGGGCTGACGCCTGCCGAGCAGCTGATCTTGATCAACGCCAACGCGCGCGAACTGATGCACCGGCAGCAAAGCGTGTTCAACGACCTCAATGACGCACTGAAAGACCAAGACATCTACCTTCTGACCCGCGATGACCTGACGCCCGAAGACACCGCTTTCCTTGATGAATTTTTCCTTGATCAAGTATTTCCGGTCCTCTCGCCGCTCGCCATCGACCCCGCGCACCCCTTTCCGTTTCTGCCCAACGAAGGGTTCGCACTTGCGCTGCAACTGGAAAAAATAGAAGGCAAACGGTCCCTGCGGGCGCTACTGCCCGTCCCCGCACAAATCGCGCGTTTCGTAGCCCTGCCCACCACCACAGGGCAACGGTTCCTACCCCTCGAAGAACTGCTGCTGCTACACGTTGGCCGCTTGTTCCCCGGTTTCGCGGTCAAAGGCAATTGCGCGTTCAAAGTACTGCGCGACAGCGATCTGGAACTCGAAGACGAAGCCGAAGACCTCGTGCGCGAATTTGAAGTCGCCCTCAAAAGGCGCAGACGCGGCGAAGTGGTGCGGCTCAAACTCTCCGCCAACGCGCCCGCATCCCTGAAATCGATGATCATGCAAGAACTGCACGTGACCGATGATGCAGTCGTCGAAGTCGACGGGCTCATCGGCATCGCTGACCTGAACGAATTGGTGTTGGACGAACGGGCCGACCTGCTTTGGCCACCCTTCAGCCCGCGCGTGCCAGAACGGGTCCAGGACTTTGAAGGCGACATGTTTGCCGCGATCCGCCAAAAAGACATGCTGCTGCACCACCCTTATGAAACCTTCGACATGGTCGTGCGGTTCTTGGCGCAAGCGGCCCGCGACCCCAACGTGGTGGCGATCAAACAGACGCTTTACCGCACATCGAAAAAATCCCCCATCGTCGAGGCCCTCTGCGAAGCAGCCGAAGATGGCAAATCTGTCACCGCCCTTGTCGAACTAAAAGCCCGCTTTGACGAAGCCGCCAACATCCGCCAGTCACGGCGACTGGAACGGGCCGGCGCCCATGTCGTCTACGGGTTCCTCAACTACAAAACTCACGCGAAAATCAGCACCGTGGTGCGCCGCGAAGGCGAAAAACTAGTGACGTACACCCACTTTGGCACAGGCAACTACCACCCGATCACAGCGCGGGTTTACACCGATCTGTCGCTGTTTACCTGCGACGCCAAGCTGGGGCGGGACGCGACCAAAGTGTTCAACTACCTCTCGGGCTACGCACAGCCCGACAGCTTGGAAAACCTCGCCATCGCGCCGATTGACCTCAAGAAAACCCTGCTAGACCGCATCGCAACCGAGGCCGAAAATGCCCGCGACGGCAAGCCCGCGATGATCTGGGCCAAGATGAATTCGCTGGTAGAAGAAGACGTAATCGACGCGCTTTATGCCGCCTCGCAAGACGGCGTGCAGATCAGCCTGATTGTGCGCGGCATCTGCGGTCTGCGCCCGGGCGTGGTCGGACTTTCTGAGAACATCCGCGTGAAATCTATCGTAGGACGGTTCTTGGAACACAGCCGGATCGTCTGCTTTGCCAACGGCAAAAAGCTACCTAGTAAGAAAGCCAAGGTCTATATCTCATCTGCCGACTGGATGGGGCGCAACCTGAACCGCCGCGTCGAGACCTTGATCGAAATCCAAAACGCCACCGTGAAAGCCCAGATCGTCAGCCAAGTCATGGCCGCCAATATGGCCGACGTCGCCCAGTCTTGGGTTATGGATGGCAAAGGAATTTTCACCCGCGACCCTGTGCCCGATGATGTTTTCTCGTTCAACTGCCACCGCTTTTTTATGGAAAATCCGTCGCTCTCTGGGCGCGGCTCTGCGGGGGCGTCCGATGTGCCACAATTGACCCATTCCGACGACGAAGGACCAAACCAATGACCGACGAAGAACTCGCAATCGACTGGGGCGGCTTTGGACGGCCTCTGTTTCAAGACGCCGCCGCGATGGGCTTGGGCCGCGTGGGTGTCATCGACGTCGGCTCTAACTCTGTGCGCATGGTGGTGTTTGACGGCGCGGCCCGCTCTCCCGCTTATTTCTACAACGAAAAAATCATGTGTGCACTGGGTGCGGGGCTGTCCGAGACAGGCCACCTGAACCCACAGGGCCGCGTGCGCGCGCTCTCTGCCATCCGCCGTTTTGCAGCATTAGCCGAAGGCATGGGCATCACCCCGCTGACCGCCGTCGCCACCGCCGCCGTGCGCGAAGCCAGTGACGGCATGGCGTTCCGCGACGAAGTCCTGCGTGAAACAGGCATCAAAATCTGGATCATCGACGGGCGTGAAGAGGCGCGTCTATCCGCCCAAGGCGTTCTGCTGGGCTGGCCCAAATCCTACGGGCTGGTCTGTGACATCGGCGGGTCGTCTATGGAACTGGCCGACCTCGCGGACGGGCGCGTTGGCCAACGGGTCACCTCGGCGCTCGGGCCGCTGAAACTGCGCGAGATCAAAGGCGGCAAGAAGGCCGTGAAAGCCTACGTCAAAAACACCATCTCCGACCTGCACGAGCAAATGAACGGCGAGACCGCAATGCGATTGTTTCTTGTAGGCGGCTCGTGGCGGGCAATCGCGCGGATCGACATGGACAGACGCGGCTACCCGCTGACCGTGCTGCACGAATACCGCATGACAGCGCGGCAAATCAGCAAAACCGCCGACTACATCGCGGCCTGCGATCCGTCCGAGCTGCGGCAACGGTGCAATATCTCTGACAGCCGTATGTCCTTGGTACCATTGGCGATTATCGTGCTGAAATCGTTGATACGGCAATTCAAACCCAAAGATGTGGCGGTCTCTAGCTACGGTATCCGCGAAGGCATGCTGTACGAGCAAATGCCGCGCGAGCTGCGCGAACGCGATCCGCTGATCGAGGCCTGCCGCTTTGCGGAGGCCAAAGATGCGCGGCTTCCAGGCTTCGGGCGGCTGCTTTACGACTTTGTGCGGCCCCTGTTTCCGCGGGCCAACTGGCAACGCAAACGGATCATCAAAGCGGCCTGCCTGTTGCACGACGTCAGCTGGCGAGCACACCCCGACTACCGTGGCGAGGTCACATTCGACAACGCAACCCGCGCCAACTTGGGCGGGCTGAAACACTATGAACGGGTGCTTTTGGGGCTGGCTTTGCTGAACCGCTACACCAACAAACACAGCGCGCGTTACGACCCGCTTGTGGCGATGCTGGATGCGACCCAGATCAAAGAGGCCGAGATATTAGGTAAGGCGATGCGACTTGGGGCGATGCTTTGGCTCGACGCCGAACGGGCACCCGGACAATTGAAATGGAAACCGAAAAAGCGCGAGTTGGTTCTGTCATTGGCCGATGATGCGAGACCACTTTACGGTGAAGTCGCCGAAGCACGGCTGTCAGCCCTAACATCGGCGCTTAGCGCGACATCATCCGTCAAGTTCGGCAAGCCTGTTTAAAGATCAACCTCGCCGGTCTCTGGGTCCATCTCAAAGATCGGCGCGTCCGGCTTACGGCGAATGATAATATCACCGTTCGGCATGATCTCGGGGCTGTCGTAATTGCGCAGATCGTCGATGCGGGTCATCATTTCAGCCAAAGCCGGGCCCATCTCGGCGGTGAACAACGCCATCGCGTCTGACATTTCCTCGGACATGCCCTTAAGCTCTTCAATGGCGGGCTCCATCTCGGTCATAAAGCCGCGCAGCAGCAGCTTTGCGCCTTGCTCCATCAAACTAAGGCCTTCTTCAACCTCGGCACTGTCGTCGGTTTCAGCCGACAACGGCAAAGCGGTCATCAGGGCGATTGCGGTATATGCGATAAACTGTTTCATACCCTCAATATAGGGGCGCAGCGGGCATTTACCAAATCACAAAAAAGGCCCGCGCGGATTTTGACGCACGGGCCATCGGGTCTTTAGGACGCGAACAAGCGGCGGATTTTATCCAGCGCACGCACGTCGCCTTCTTGATAGCCGATGGGTTCAAACAATCGGCCCTTGTCGTCAAACAACAACACCGACGCAGAGTGATCCATCGTGTATCCACCATCTTCCAGCGGGACCTTGCGGGCATAGATCAAAAAGGACTTGATCGCTTTGTCGACCTCCTCGACCGATCCCGTGACACCCACGACACCGGGCACCCACGACACGTAATCACCCAGCATTTCTGCGGTGTCGCGCTCTGGGTCAACGGTCACGAAAAAGACGCGCAACTCTTTGCCGTCTTCCTCTTTCAAGACGTCTTGCCATGTAGCGACATCACCCAAAGTCGTAGGGCAGACTTCGGGACAATGGGTAAAGCCAAAGAACACCGCCGATGGAGAGCCCTTTAGCGTATCTTGGGTAAAGATCGTGCCATCCGTGGCGGTCAGGGCATAATCGCCCCGCCCCATCTTGTCAGCAATCGTGCTGGTAAACGACGGCTGGATCACATTGGCCCAAAGGGTGACGGCCACGGCAACCGACGCGACCCCCATCAATGCTATTTGAAACGGCTTTGGCTTTGCCATTGGGGTTACTCCGACGCTGCGGGCATATCGCCCATTTTCATTTCACCGTGACCTATCATGCGCTGGTTCGAAGCACCGACAGGCAGTTGCACATCAACCTCACCTGCAACTTCAAACATCAAACGTACAGTGATGGTCTCGCCCTCCAAAAGCGGGCCGTTCAGACCCATAAACATCAGGTGATACCCACCCGGTGCCAGCGTGACAGTCTGGCCCGCAGGAACTGGCAAGCCCCCTGGCAATTCGCGCATTTTCATCACGTCACCGTCCATCGCCATCTCGTGGATTTGGGTGTCTTTGGAAATCGCCGTGATCGCAGAGATCAGCCGATCATCCACAGTGCCATTGTTCATGACGTTCAAAAACCCGCCCGCAACAGGGGCATTTGGCAAAGTGGCACGGGTAAACGCGTCCGACACTGTCAGATCGCCCAGCACAACTTCATGCGCCATCGGCATGTCCATCGCATGGGATTCGGCCTGCGCAAATGTCGCACAAACAGCCAAAAGTGCCGCAGAGATAAAGGTCGTTTTCATGGTATTTTCCATTCGGATTGAACACAGGGTATCGCCGCACATCGCGGTCAAATCCTGTAAAATAAGGGGGTTGTGGGGTCAGGTCAGACCGCGTGCGGGGGGGCCCGCGCCGACCATGCGCTCCGCACCCCTTGTTCGCCAATCGTCAGATCCGCATCAGCAATCTGCACCGACACAGGGACAATCTGCCAAATATGCCCCACAGGGCGCAGCGTGCGGGTCTCGGCAGTGACCTGACAAAACGGGCAGTCCGCGCCGTGATCATGTAAATCATCTCCGCAGATGTCTTCCAAAGCACCGCCCATCGCGATGAAGGCCGAGACTTGCGGGCTATCGGCATCGCTTGGCGCCATCCGCGCCGCAGACGCAAACGACGTCAGCGCCAGCACCAAAGCGGCGAGTAATAGCGTGACGCGATATGTCTGCGACCTGTTCATAAGCCCTATTTAGCAGCACAAATCACCAAGTGAAATGACCTGCGTCAAAGTGCCAGATCAATGACAACAGGAAAATGGTCCGACGCCTGCAACAAAGCCTCGCGCAAAGGCACATTGTCATAGCATGCAGGATGATCAAACGGATGCCAAATCTGCCAGTTTGGCCCCATATCGCGCAGATTGGCCGAGACCATGACATAGTCCAACAAAGCATTCAGATACGGACCATCGCGGCGCTTGAACCGCGATGTGCTGGGCATCGCACCGATACGCTGGCCAAGGGCAATGCGAGCGTGCGGGTCAAACAACCTTAATGCATCGCCCTCTCCCAACACGATTTCTACACCCGAACGGCCGAATAGTTTCTCATACTCGTCCAATCCCGGACCATCATTAAAGTCACCCAAGACGATCAAATCCTCACCCGCGGCGAGGTGCGTGTCGACGCGTTGGCGCAGCCAGATGCATTGGGCCAATTGCTTGCGACGGTTCTCAATCGAGATGCGGATCGCTTCGGCATCGTTTTTCGCGCCATGGGGCGCTTTGGATTTCGCGTGCACGCCAATCAGGCGCAAAACCTTACCCGTGGATAAGGTTACGGCGATTTCCAAAGGAGGTTTAGACCACGTTACCACATCGGGCGCGGCATCCGTGTCGAGGTCCAAGCGAAACGCGCCATCAAAGCGCGGCGCATCGCGACTGCCTTTCTTGCCCACAGGATCACCAATCGGGTCGTGTTTGGCCGACATCATATCGGGGTCATACAAGAACGCGATTTCTTGCTGGGTGTCATTGTCAAAACCGATAATCGCAGAGCGTGCGCGCAGCTTGTAAACCTGTGCAAAACTCTCCAGCGCCTTGACGCCGTCGCGGTGGCGGCTGGTGTCTGGCGCCTCGACAATCATCACCGCGTCCAGATCCATCGCCTGAAAAACAGCGCCAAGCGCTTGGGATTGTTGTGTTTTGGTGATGTTCCACCGACTGGACCATGTGTCATCATTGATCAAATGACCCGCATCGTTGAACAACGTATTGAACCACTCGACGTTGTAGGTCCCGATCCTCATCCGCGCATATCCTGCACGTTTTCCCATGCACGATTTATCGCGATCATGCGCTTCTCGGCCATCTTGATCGCCTCGTCAGGCAAGCCACGCGCGGCCAACTGGTCGGGGTGCGTATTGCGGACCAACTGGCGCCACGCCGCCTTGATCTCGTCCATTGACGCGTCAGGAGAGACCCCTAACACATCGTAAGGATCGCGTTCGGCGTCAGGCACAAATTGCGCACGAATGCGGCGGAAGCGATGGTCGTCATAGCCCCAAATCTCGGCGACACGGGACAGAAACTGGTCCTCATTAGGGTGGTATTCACCGTCCGCCATCGCGATATGAAACAGTCCCTCCATCAGGTCGCACAGCGGCGCTTGATCCTCGACATACATCGCACCAATCCGCGCCGCGTAGTCCTCGAACCCTGCGATATCTTGGCGGGCAAGATTGAACACCCTTGCAGCGTTGGGTTCTTCTGACGGAGGAATATGAAACACTTCGCGAAAGGCAGTGACCTCGTCGCGGGTGACTTGGCCGTCGGCCTTGGCCATCTTGGCCCCCAACGCAATCACCGCAATCGTAAAAGCCACAGAGCGGTCAGGCGGCGTGCGCAAACGATCAAAGACCGCCGACAGGCCTTCGCCGCTGGCAAGGGCTCCGATGGCGTCTGATATACGGGTCCAAAGTGACATATGCGCAGCCTAACCGATTTTGGCCCCGCCGTCAGAGCCGTTTTTGCATCAACACTAGATCAATCCAGCGCCCGAACTTGAACCCCACCTCGGGCAGGATCGCAAGGGTCTGAAAGCCGCAAACGGTATGGAATTTCGCGGCCGCCTGATTTTCAGCACTAATGCCCGCGTGCATCGTGTGAGTGCCTGCCGCTTTGGCATCGGCGCAAAGCACATCAAGCAAAGCGCGCCCAGCCCCTTTACCCTGCGCGGCCTGCGTCAGCATGATCGTATGCTCCATGCTGAAACGATAACCGTCCCCACCACGAAATGGAAAGTAGCGGGCAAAGCCCTGCACCCCGTCCTGATCCAACACATAACACGGGGTCGCCCCGGTGATGACATCTGTGATCTGGGGCAGCGTTTTTGCTTGCGATGTGAATGTGATTATGGTGTCCGAAATCGCATGGTTCCAGATCGCCCCAATCGCAGGTGCATCTGCGACCACGGCGCGGCGGATCATATCACAACAGGTCCGTTTGGCGTGTCAAAACGGGCGGTAAAACTTGGGGTTTTGGCGGGGATAAAGCTGACGCGCTCATCGCGCATCGGGCAAAGGTCGCGCAGCGCGTTGGCCTGCGGGTGATGGACCTGCCACGCGGTCAGTCGGCAGCCGCTTTTGGGCAGTTTGGCGGCAGGATGCGCATCCATGTCGTCCCAATTGATCAAGGTTGGATGGCCGCCTTGCATCGGTAAGCTGCCGTCGTCAGGCACTGTGATCTGCCAGCCCAAATCGCCGCGCGACATAGCAACAGCTGGCCCCGCCAAATCGACGTTCAGATTATCAGCACGGCAAATCCAATTGCCCCAGCGCGGCGCGTGTGGCGCGTGATCGAGGTTGAACCAGCGCGGCCCGTCAATGTCGGCATCCGGATCGGGCGCTATGACCTCTAGATACAGCCCATTTGCCAGTCCAAGTAGTTGATTATGCGTGCCAAATCGCGGGTGTTTGCCACCGTCGAGCAGCGGCACGCCCAGCTGTTCGGACAGCCAAGCAGCGCCTTTGGCGAGGTCTCTACAAACAACAGCGATGTGATCAAGTTCAAACATGCGCGCACCAAAACCTTTTTAGGGCTTTCACGCAACCCAGTGGGGGGAAACCCGCCGAAGGAGACACCCTTCGGCGGGTTTGTTTCTTAGCTACGTGTCGCTGAGATCAGCTTAAGGATATCTTCAGCGGCTTTAGGAATATTCGTGCCCGGACCAAAGATGGCTTTCACGCCCGCGTCATAGAGATATTGATAGTCCTGCTGCGGGATAACGCCGCCACAGATCACCAGAATATCCTCGGCGCCTGCCTCTTTCAGCGCTTTGATCAACTGCGGCGCGAGGGTTTTGTGCCCTGCCGCTTGCGATGAAATCCCGATCACATGCACGTCGTTGTCAATCGCGTCTTGGGCGGCTTCGGCGGGGGTCTGGAACAGTGGACCGACGTCCACGTCAAAGCCGATATCGGCAAAGGCTGTGGCGATCACTTTGGCCCCACGGTCATGCCCGTCTTGGCCCATTTTCACGACCAGCATCCGCGGACGACGGCCCTCTTCGGCGGCGAAGTCCTCGACGGATTTCTGGATCGCGGCAAAGCCGGCGTCGCCTTCGTAGGCGGCACCGTAAACGCCTGCGAGGGTCTTGACCTCGGCGCGGTGGCGGCCGAATTCTTCTTCCATTGCCATGCTGATTTCTCCCACTGTGGCGCGGTGGCGGGCGGCCTCGACGGCGGCATCAAGAAGGTTTCCACCCTCTTTGGCGCGACGCGTGATTTCTGCGAGTGCGGCGTCACATGCGGCCTGATCACGGGTCGCGCGGGTTTTCTCGATCCGCGCGATTTGGGACAGGCGCACGGCCCCGTTGTCGATGTCGCGGATGTCGATCGGGTCCTCATTATCCTTGCGGTATTTGTTCACCCCAACGATCACCTCGGTGCCACGGTCGATCATGGCCTGACGCGTGGCCGCAGATTCCTCGATCCGCAGCTTTGGCATGCCGGAAGCCACGGCCTTGGTCATGCCGCCAAGTTCCTCGACCTCTTCGATAATCGCCCATGCCTTTTCGGCCAGCTCATTGGTCAAGCTTTCGACGTAATATGACCCTGCGAGCGGATCGACCACATTTGTAACGCCGGTTTCTTCCTGCAAGATCAACTGGGTGTTGCGTGCGATCCGGCTGGAGAAATCGGTGGGCAGTGCAATCGCCTCATCCAATGCGTTGGTGTGCAAAGACTGGGTGCCGCCAAGCACCGCTGACATCGCCTCGTAGGCGGTGCGGATCACGTTGTTATAGGGGTCTTGCTCTTGCAAGCTGACGCCCGATGTCTGGCAGTGGGTGCGCAGCATGGATGACTTTTCGTTCTTCGGCTCAAACTCTGCCATGATCTTGGACCACAGCAGGCGCGCGGCGCGCAGTTTAGCAGCCTCCATGAAAAAGTTCATGCCGATAGCAAAGAAAAACGACAGGCGCGGGGCGAAGGCATCGACGTCCATGCCAGCAGCAATCGCGGTGCGCACGTATTCGCGGCCATCTGCTAGGGTGAATGCGAGTTCTTGCACAAGGTTCGCGCCCGCCTCTTGCATGTGGTAGCCAGAGATGGAGATCGAGTTGAATTTCGGCATGTTTTCAGAGGTGTAGCCGATAATGTCCGCGATGATCCGCATGGATGGCTCGGGCGGATAGACGTAGGTGTTGCGGACCATGAATTCTTTGAGAATGTCGTTCTGGATGGTGCCTGCAAGCAGGGCTTTGTCGTAGCCTTGCTCTTCGCCTGTCACAATGAAATTAGCGAGGATCGGGATCACGGCACCGTTCATGGTCATGGACACGCTGACTTTATCCAAAGGAATGCCGTCAAAGAGGATTTTCATGTCCTCGACACTGTCGATAGCCACGCCAGCTTTGCCAACGTCCCCTTCGACGCGGGGGTGGTCGCTGTCGTAGCCACGGTGGGTTGCAAGGTCAAATGCGACGGACACGCCCTGCTGTCCGCCTGCCAATGCGGCGCGATAAAAGGCGTTGGATTCCTCGGCGGTCGAAAAGCCCGCGTATTGACGGATTGTCCAAGGGCGGCCTGCGTACATCGTGGCTTTTACGCCGCGGGTGAAGGGTGCCTCACCGGGGACGCCACCCATATGGGGCAGCCCGTCGGTGTCGTCAGAAGTATACAGCGGTTTGACGGCGATCCCTTCAAGGGTGTTCCATGTCAGCGCGTCGAGTGGTTTACCGCGTAGCTCTTTGGCTGCGATCTCAGACCATTTGTCGTATTGTCCCATAGTTTTCTCCGATTTGGGCAGGTCGCCGGATTATTCCCAGTCGTCCAATGCCGTTTTCATCCATGTCATTTTGGTGTCTTTGCGTAAGAAGGCGGGTAAGCCCGTCGGCACCATTCGCAAGCCACGCCAGATCGTCGGCGTAGCGCAGGCGCAAGTTGCGCCGTGTTTCGAGGTCAAAGCCGCCGTGCGTGATGTATTTTGAGGCGTTCAACCGCATCGCAGTCGCGGGTTTATGCATCAGGCCAAGGCTTTGTGTTGCGCAATTCAGGACCGTGTGACAGCGTCCGCCAAAACTCTCGTAGGGGGCCACCACGATTTCGGCGCGCGGAAAGGCGGATGCCACATCGTCAATAACGTCCTGCCAACCGCGCGGATCATTGCCAATCGCACGCATCTTGTCGGTGTTTTGTTGGCCGAACCCTGCCGTATGCGCATAGGCAAGGCTGGACGCCCAAAAGGTGTCATAAGACCGAATTGACAGGATGATCCGCTGGCAGGTTTGGCCAAAAATCGTCGAAAACCGCGCCAGCCGGTGGTATATCTCAGGATAGAGGGTCGCATCGCGAAAGTTGACGCGGACCGTTCCTGTCATGTTTTCCTCTGAAACCAGTAACATACGGGTTTGGCGCCCTTGCAATGCGGCGCAGTGGTCGGCCACTTGGGCGGTCGGGGCAACATATTCCCCCCCTTCCTTAAGCGGCGGACGCACCATGGTTGAAAAAGCCGAGCGCCGCAGGGTCTTGGGCGTCCAGACGGCGACCCCATACGTTGCAAGGTGCCGGGTGTTTTGGTCCAGATAGTTTTGAAAGGTTGTCGACGCTGTGCGATGAACGCCGAGATGTAGAATAGTCTTCATGACATGCATCCCAAAGTGCATGCGCGCCAAGACACCATGTCCGGCCCACATATTTGGAACAAGCTTGATCATGCAAAACTCACCAATCGCTTAAAGATAAATTTGTTTGTTTTTACGTGATTAGTGGTCGTTTTTATGAAAATACCACCTATATCTGATTTCATGAGACATTTATTGATCAGCACGGTTTTGGTGGCTTTTGCGGGTGTTGCGTCAGCGCAGTCAGCGCTGGAGGCGTGGCAAGAGGATCGCACCCAGATTTTTGATGCAGCCGACATAGATCCAGAGCAGTTCATCTGGATGGCCAGACCGATCGTGGTTTTCGCCCAAAGCCCCAATGACCCGCAATTCATCCAGCAGTTAGAATTGCTGACCGATCGCTTTGGCGCGTTGGCCGAGCGCGATGTCATTGTTATCACCGATACCAACCCTGACACCCCTAGCGCGTTGCGCACAGCACTGCGACCGCGTGCATTCATGATGGTCATCATCGGCAAGGATGGCCGCACCGCGTTGCGCAAGCCTGCCCCGTGGGACGTGCGAGAAATAACGCGTAGCATCGACAAGATGCCGATGCGCCAACAGGAAATACGTGACCGCCGCGTTGTCGATTGACATATGCTGATCACTGCAATGTCCGGCGTGCGCTAACGACGCTGTAAAAGCACAGCAAGAATAGCGCCAAGGCCCCGAATATCGAGGCCCCAACGCTTGACATTATCCCAAAGGCCACAAGTCTGCCGCACAGATAAAGCAGGCAGTAAACCGCAATCCCGCCGAACAGGAACGTGCGCACAGGTTCAATCATCGCCCCTGCCGCCCGTGCAACCCCCCAGAAGACCACAACCGCAACCATTGGTGACGTCATCGCAACCCGCGGCAGCCCGCTTTCGAGGCTGAGCGTGTCAAAGTCGATCACCATGGTCAGGACCAAGACCGCAGCCCCGATCCCAGCCACATAGGCCAAAGTTGTGATACCAAGTTGGAGCCACAGCCTTTTCATGCCTATTCGAACTCCATGATGATTTCGTCCACTGCAAGGCTATCGCCCGCGCTGGCGTTGATCTTGGAGACCGTCCCCTTTTTCTCGGCCCGTAGGATGTTTTCCATTTTCATCGCTTCCACGGTGCACAGCGCTTGTCCCTCTTGAACTTCGTCACCCACCGCCACATCGACCTTGACGATCAGCCCCGGCATTGGGCAGAGCAGCAGTTTGGATGTGTCTGGTGCGACTTTTTCCGGCATCAAGGCTGCAAGTTCTGCCTGACGCGGGGTGCGCACGTGCACCTTAAGGTCAGCGCCCCGATATCGCACACGGAACCCGCCCGAGATTTTGCCGATTTTCATCACAAGTGGCGTCCCGTCGACCATCATTTTGGCCAGCGGATCACCGGGCGTCCAGTCGCCTTCAACACGCAGGGTCTTGCCGCCGATGGTGACCGTTGACCCTGATTTGTCTGCCGCAATCACTGTGTCAAAGGACTGTCCTTGAAGGTTGACCGTCCAATCGGCGCCAACGACGCGTTCGTGGTTGTCCATGCGCCCAGAAATGCGCGTGCGCCGGATTTCAGCCACACGGTGCATCGCAGAGGCCGCTGCCCCGATCCGCATCAGCATGTCGTCAGACAGTGTTGTGCCATCAAAACCGTCGGGGAATTCTTCCTCGATAAAGGCGGTTGTCATATTGCCCGAGGTGAATTTTTCGTGGTCGTAGACCGCCGCGAGGAATGGCAAGTTGTGCCCGATCCCTTCAACTTCAAAGCTATCAAGTGCCAGCCGCATTTCCTCGATCGCGGTTGCGCGGGTGGGTGCCCATGTGCAAAGTTTCGCGATCATCGGGTCGTAATACATGCTGATCTCGCCGCCTTCATAGACGCCGGTGTCATTGCGCACCGCGCGGTCGGCATGCGCCTCTTCTGCGGGTGGACGGTAGCGGGTCAGACGGCCAATAGACGGCAAGAACCCACGATATGGATCTTCGGCATAAAGCCGGCTTTCCATCGCCCAGCCGTTGATTTTCAGGTCTTCCTGCTTCATCGGCAGCTTTTCACCGTAGGCCACGCGGATCATCTGTTCGACCAGATCAATGCCCGTGATCAGTTCCGTCACAGGGTGTTCCACTTGCAGACGAGTGTTCATCTCGAGAAAATAGAAGTTCCGGTCGCCGTCGACGATGAATTCGACCGTGCCTGCGGATGAATAGTCCACGGCCTTGGCCAAAGCCACCGACTGTGCGCCCATCGCAGCACGGGTTTCTTCGTCAAGGAACGGGCTTGGTGCCTCTTCAACAACCTTTTGTTGGCGGCGCTGGATCGAGCATTCACGCTCGTGCAGGTAAACACCGTTGCCATGCTTGTCGCAAAGCACTTGCATTTCGATGTGGCGCGGTTGGGTCACGAATTTCTCGATAAAGATCCGGTCGTCGCCAAAGCTATTGGCCGCCTCATTCTTGGACGACTGGAACCCTTCGCGGGCCTCGGCGTCGTTCCATGCGATACGCATGCCTTTGCCGCCGCCACCTGCGGAAGCTTTGATCATCACCGGATAGCCAACCTCGTTAGAGATTTTGACCGCGTGTTCTGCGTCGTCGATCAGGCCCATGTAGCCCGGCACGGTGGAAACCTTGGCCTCTTGCGCCAGTTTCTTAGATGTAATCTTGTCACCCATCGCCAAGATCGCGCCTTTTGGCGGGCCGATAAAGGCGACGCCAGCGGCCTCGAGGGCCTCTGCGAATTTTGCGTTCTCGGACAAGAATCCGTAACCTGGATGCACGGCCTCTGCGCCCGTTTGCTTGATCGCGGCCATCACCTTGTCAATCACGATATAAGACTGGTTAGCAGGTGAAGGGCCGATATGCACGGCCTCATCGGCCATTTTGACGTGCATCGCATTCCGATCCGCGTCCGAATAAATGGCGACCGTTTTGATCCCCATCTTCTTGGCGGTCTTAATCACGCGGCAGGCGATTTCGCCGCGGTTAGCAATCAGGATTTTCTTGAACATGAGGGTGGTCCTTCAAATGCAAAACCGCCGCACGCAGGGCTGACCTGCGGCGGCGGTTTCAATGATTTTAGTCGTATTTTCGAAAGCGACCTTAGAGGTCGTTAGCAAGTGCCCCGATAAGGCCGCCAGCAAGTGCGCCTTCAACGCAGTTGTTGTTGCCAATGGTTTCGCCAGCAACGCAGCCGACGCCAGCGCCAACAAGCGCGCGCTCTGCATCGTTGTCGAGGCAAGCTGTGAGGCCGAGCAGCGCTGTTGCTGCGAGGATGTAAGATGTCTTAAGCATGGTTCTGTGCCCTTGTTATAAATTGCTATGGGGCCAGATTCGGCTATCCGCGCGGGAAACGCAACATAATCCGACCCCCACGCGCCATTTTTCGCCGAAACGCAAAAAGGGGCGACCGATATGTGCCGAATGGGCACATACCGGTCAGGGGAAGGGTAATAGTAGGGACTATTAACAACAGACAGGATGCTTGACCCACCTGTTGCAATTCCAGCTTGGCATATCGCACATAGATCATGAAAGCGCAGGTTCAGAGACGGACCCAAATCGGCCAGTTTCTGCCCAAAGCCCATGATATTGCGCGATAAATGGCTCATGACCGTTCCCGCAATTCAGGAAAGCTAATCGCCGCAACCTTCATATCGAGCTTGAGCAATGCATCATAGCTGGCGGGGTCAAACGGGTCTTCCGCAGGCACGACTTCGCGGCCAAACAACCAACTAAGCCGGCCCGCATCCAAGTTGCCACGCACAAACGGATCGGTCCCGAACTGGTCGTAAAGTGCCTGCATGAACCCCGCGTCGGCACGCCTGTCGGGCGGACGGCGATCAGGATAGCGCACGCGTTCGGTGATTTCGGTCGCCCCGTCTTTGTGGGCGCGCCGGATCGTGAATTGAAAGTCAGTGCCGGCCAATCGGCCCGGAAACCCGCGGTGTTTTTCCATCTTAGAATTCTTCCCAAATACAGGCGTCGCCTTCGCGGCGAAACGGCTGAAAATACTGAATAACCTGCGTCGCCTCGCCAAAAGGAACTTCCTCGGCGGACACAGAGACCACCAGCTGGGTTACACTTGAATTCGCTTGGGTCAAAGCCGGAACTGCGATCTGCGCGCAGACATATTCGATATCATCAACCACATCGGCAAAGGTGGCCCCTGTGGCGATCTCGGGCAACACAAAGCGGAACCGCCCCAAGTCGTCATCAATGCGCACATCATAAAGTGCGAAGGTGCGGCCCGAAGGCACCGCAAATTCACTGGCCCAAGCGGGACCTGCGACAAGCGCTAATATGATCGCAAATGCACGAATAATCTTGTCCTTCTTTTGATCAAAAATACCTGCGGGGGGCATGGGCCGTGGGGGCAGACAGCCCCCACCCCGTTTGGTTTAAAGCGGAATGTTGTCGTGTTTTTTCCACGGATTTTGCAGGGACTTGCCGCGCAAGGATGCAAAGGCGCGGCAGACGCGCTTACGGGTCGATTGCGGGCGGATCACCTCGTCGATAAAGCCCCGCTCTGCGGCCACAAACGGGTTGGCAAAACGGTCTTCATAGTCTTGGGTGTGTTGCGCGATTTTCTCGGCATCGCCAAGGTCGCCGCGGTGGATAATCTCGGTGGCCCCTTTGGCCCCCATCACCGCGATTTCAGCTGTTGGCCATGCGTAGTTAAAGTCGCCGCGCAGGTGTTTGGACGCCATAACGTCATAGGCCCCGCCGTAGGCTTTGCGCGTGATCACGGTCACTTTTGGCACGGTTGCCTCGCCGTATGCGAAGAGCAGTTTCGCGCCGTGCTTGATCACACCGCCGTATTCCTGAGATGTCCCTGGCAAAAAGCCCGGCACGTCAACCAGCGTCAGGATCGGAATTTCAAACGCATCGCAGAACCGCACAAAGCGCGCGGCCTTGCGTGAACTGTCGATATCCAAGCACCCCGCCAGCACGGTCGGCTGGTTGGCCACAACGCCCACGGTCGACCCTTCAAGGCGGATAAAGCCAGTCAGGATGTTGCGTGCGTAGTCTTCTTGGATTTCATAAAAATCGCCCTCATCGGCCAGCTTATGAATGAGTTCTTTCATGTCATAAGGTGTGTTGGCGTTGTCGGGGATCATTGTG
>JAIBDT010000012.1 GCA_024686085.1 Loktanella sp. | reverse complement strand
CCGCGGGTTCCGCATCGGATATTTGCTCAGCCAAATCTTCGTGGAATTCGTCAGCGTCATCTTCTGCCACGAGTTCCTCGTGGATTTCGGCGACGTCATCTACTGCGTCTTCAACGATGTCTTCGTGGATTTCGGCGACGTCATCTACTGTGTCTTCAACGATGTCTTCGTGGAGATCAGCGGTGTCGTCTGCTGCTGGTTCGACAATGTCTGCGATGTCTGGTTCGACGATGTCATCGTGTGCATCTGCAACATCAGGCATGTCTTGCGCAGGTAAATCTTCCGCAAAGTCAGCATCTTCGGCCTTTACAGGCGCCTTGCCAACAACGGCCCGAATGCGCTGTAATTTGGCCGCGACACTTTCGGCGTCGGGATGTGCCGGCACTGCTGGCGCGTCCTCTACCATGTCGTCAAAGGTCAACCCTGATGGGGTCGCCTGACCGGAGGCCACGAGCGGTGAGGACACATGATCCTCGGCCTCCGGCCCTGCAACAGGCTCCATATCATCCGCCGTCGCGTCTGATAGGGCTGTCTGAAAATCGTCTAATGTATGGTCCTTAGGGGTCTGGGTCACCTGAGGCGCCACGGATGCGGCTGCAACCTGCACGGGGTCAGGGCGTTCAGCTTGCGGCGGCATTGCAGGCGCTACGGCCTGAGATGCACGCAGCACGATGCCACCATCCTCTGTGCGGGCGTCAACCCGGCGCGTGATTTCGCGTTCGGCGATCTTGGCCAACATGTGAACATCTGGGGTCGGCGGTTCCGCCCCAAAATACCGATCATCGGCCGCCAGATCACGGAAATATTCCGCAATTGCTTTCATCGTGCCGAAGGAATCATCGAATCCCTCAAGTGTGCACGAGAAGGTGCCGTATGAAACGGTAAGAATCTTACTCGACTCAACCATCTTTTTGCTCGCTTTCTCTCAAACCCAGTAAGAGTGTGTTTACCATCAATTGGTTCGCAATCCGGCGCAATGGCGGGTTAAACTGGGTATTATTTCAAGGCAACTTCAAGGAATGTTTCTTGATTGGCAGCAATAGGGGGTCGTTTTGGCGATTGTTCATAATTCGGATCCAATAGTTCTGGTTGGTGGTTCTCAGATTGGACCTCAAGAGCTTAACATTTCCCCAACCGCTGCCAAACATTTTGTTGGCGTCGATGCGGGCGCTGATCATTTAATGGCCTATGGCATTGATCCTTTGGCGGTGATTGGTGATTTGGACAGTCTATCGGATGCCGCCCGCGCCAAGTTTGCCGCTGTTTTGCATCATATTCCTGAACAAGACACGGTCGATTTCGAAAAAGCCCTGCGTAATGTCGAAGCCCCGCTGATCTATGCCGTTGGATTTGCTGGTGGTCGTTTGGATCATACGCTGGCCGTTTTGCATGTGATGGGCCGCTATGCCGAGCGTCCTGTTATTTTGCTGAGTGCCGATGATGCCAGTGTTGTTGTCCCCCGTGCGGGGCTGTCGCTGACGTTGCCCATCGGGTGTCGTGTTTCGGTCATGCCTTTGGCGGATGCGCGGGTGGACGCGTCGGGGTTGGTCTGGCCGATTATTGACCAAGAGATGCATCCGATGGGGTTTACCAGCCCGTCGAATGCTGCCGCCCAAGCGTCTGTGCGGATTTTGGCGATGGGTCCTGTGGTGGTTACTTTGCCGCGTTCTGCGCTGCCTGCGCTTGAGACAGCCGTCGTTCACGCAGGATAATGTAAAGCCCTGCGCCCACCGTGATGCAGATCCCGATGGCTGCCAGTCCGTTGGGCAGGTCTTTGAAGATCATCCACCCAATGAATGTCCCGAACGGAATTTCGAGGTATTGCATAGGTGCGAGGGTGGAGGCGGGCGCGAGGCGCAGGCTCCATGTCATGGCCAGATGCGCGGCGGTCCCAAGCCCCCCGAGCAGGAACAAAAGTCCGATTGTTGACGTACCAGGCATTTGCAAGGTGGTCATGGCGGTGTTTGGCACCAGCACGAGGATCGGGATCAGGATCGCGCTGGCTTGGATGCCGCTGATCGCTTGCAGTTTGATCGGGTCCATTTGTTTGGCAATTTTGCGGGTGACCATCATGAAAAGCGCGAAGATTACCGCGACCCCAAGGGGGAGGAGTGCGGGCCAGCCGACTTGTGCAAAGTTTGGTTGAATGACCAGAAGTGTGCCGATGAACCCAACGGCGCAGGCCCACATGCGCGCCGCACCGACCTCTTCGTTCATAAAGTAGTGCCCGAGCAGCAGCATGATGAAGGGCATCACAAAGGCGATGGCCAGTGCGTCCGCCAGTGGCAGGTAGCGTAATGCGCTGAACATTAGCCCAATTCCAAGGATATGCAGTATTGTCCGCAGGATGCTAAGGGGCAGGGTCCCTTGGGGCAGCCGCAGATCGCCGCCAGATTGCCACACGAGCGGTAGCAGCAGCAGTGCTTGGATCGCAAAGCGCATCAGCACGAGCAGTCCAAGTGACACATGCCCGCCCAAGAGTTTCGCAATGCTGTCCCCCAAAGGCGCCAGCACGCAAAACCCGAGCATAAGTAGGATCCCAAGAAAGGGGCGGTCAGTGTTCATCTGATCAGGCTAGTGAACCCGTGGCCTGACAGCAATCGGTGTTGTTGCCGTGATCCGCTCTCGCCATATGATATATAGTCCCGATGCGACGATGATCCCGATCCCGACCCAAGTGAGCGTGTTGGGAAAATCAGAGAAGATCAGGTAGCCAAAGGCCACCGCGCTGACGATTTCTAGGTAGTGCAATGGCGCGAGGGTTGATGTGGGTGCCATGCGCAGTGCGTAGGTCATCATCAGATGTGCAATGGCCGACGCAACCCCGACCCCGCAAACCCAAACCCATGCGATCCCTTGTGGCATGACCGGATCAAGTGTTGTGATCCCCGTGCCGTTTGAAAGGACCATGACGGGCAAGCAAATCGCGGCGGCCACGGTGGCTGTGTGTAATTGCATCGGGATCGGATGCATCCGCCGGCTTAATGACCGTGTCACAAGCATATAGGCTGCAAAGGAAAACGCGGTCCCCAGCGGGTAGAGCGCCACAAGCCCGAAAGCTGCAAGGCTGGGTTGGATCACAAGCAGCGATCCTGCAAAGCCCACGACACAGGCCATGATGCGGCGCGGCCCGACCTCGTCTTGGAAAAGCAGCCTGCCAAGGATGAGCAGGATAAACGGCTCAACAAAGGCGATGGCAAGCGCGTCTGCGATGGGCATGACCTGCACGGCCGCCACAAAGCAGTATGTGGACGCGATCAGAAAGAAGGCCCGCTGCGTAAGTTGCCAAAGTGCGGCCCGTGGCAGGGTGAGCGGATAGCGCAGTGCAAGGCAGATGGGCGCCATGATCGCCGCCTGCACCATAAAGCGTGCGGTGGTGATTTGCCCCACGGGCAGGGTTGCTGCCGCCAGTTTTGACGCCACATCAATCAATGGCGCCGTCAGGCAGAACCCCAGCATCAGCATGATGCCCGGAAGGATGCGGTCGAGGGATGGGCTCATATGTGTTTCAGCAATTCGGGATGTTTACGGCCAAGCCGCCCAGCGATGTTTCTTTATACTTCTCGGACATGTCCTCGCCGGTTTGGCGCATTGTCTCGATGGCGGCATCCAATGGCACCAGATGTGTACCGTCGCCGCGCATCGAGAGGGACGCCGCGCTGACCGCTTTGATCGCGCCCAAGCCGTTGCGTTCGATACAGGGCACTTGCACCAAGCCGCGCACCGGATCGCAGGTCATGCCCAGATGATGTTCAAGCGCAATTTCGGCCGCGTTTTCGATCTGCTCGGGTGAGCCTCCAAGAACGGCACAAAGTCCTGCAGATGCCATTGCGGCGGCGGAGCCTACCTCGGCTTGGCAACCGCATTCGGCCCCTGAAATCGAGGCGTTGAATTTGATCAACCCGCCAATCGCGGCCGCTGTCAGCAAGAAATCAGGCACTTTGGACAGTGTGGCCCCCGGTACGTGGTCAAGGTAGTAGCGGATTGTCGCAGGCACGACGCCAGCGGCCCCGTTGGTGGGGGCTGTCACGACTTGCCCGCCTGCGGCGTTTTCCTCGTTCACGGCCATCGCGTAGGTCGACATATAGTCGTTGATCGTGTGGGGCGCGGAGAGGTTCATGCCCCGTTCAGCCATCAGCGCGTCATAAATCCCTTTGGCGCGTCTGCGCACGGACAAGCCGCCCGGCAAGATGCCATCGGTCACAAGCCCACGGTCGATGCAGGCGTTCATGACCTCCCAAATGCGGGTCAGCCCTTTGTCGACGTCCTCGCCAGTTTTACGCGAAAGTTCGTTCGCCCGTTTCATCTGTGCGATGCTTTTGCCAGAGGCGTTCGCCATGACAAGCATTTCTGCAGCGGATTTGAACGGAAATGGCACCGGCGGCCCGTCTTCGGTGTCTTTGCCCGCGGCCAGTTCCGCCTCTGTCAGCACAAAGCCTCCGCCGATAGAATAGTAGACCACTTGTGTGATCACGTCGCCTTGTGCGTCTGTCCCTTTGAGGATCATCCCGTTGGCATGTCCTGCCAGCGCTGGGCCGTAATCAAACAGCACGTCCTCGTTGGGATTGAAACGCAATGCGCCCAAGCCGTCGGGCAGGACGGTGTTTTCGGCCCGAATACGGGTCATTTCGGCCTCGGCTTTTTCGGCGTCATAGTCGTCGGCCCGAAAGCCTGCTAGCCCGAGGATCACCGCGCGGTCGGTTGCGTGTCCGACCCCTGTGAAGGCCAATGATCCGTGAAGCGAGGCTTTGACCCCTGCGACCCCGAAGGGCAGCGCCCGCAGATGGTCCAAGAAACGCGCTGCCGCTACCATCGGGCCGATGGTGTGGGATGATGATGGGCCGATCCCAACTTTGAACATATCGAACACGGAGAGGAACATTAGATGGCGCTTCCTTCAGGAGGGTTTGGTTTGGATGGGTTGGTAAAAATCGTGCCGCCCAAGCCTTCTGCGCGACTTGCTTGATGTGCTGAGGCGCGAGTCTCGGCGGCTTGTAGATAGCGCGTGAGCCTTGGATATTGAGACAAATCGAACCATTCTTGGTCCGGTCCATATAGTCCTGCCCAGCGTGCCATTGGTCCAAGGTAACAGCTGAAAACACTGGGCGCTGGGCTGTCGAGCCATGCTGCGTGGACTTCTAGGTGGCCAAAGAGGTCTGCCAGCCTGCTGCGCGTTGCATCGTTCAGCGCTAGCACGGCGTCGGGGCTGATGTATTTATCAGGGTAGAACCACATGCGCAAAGCCACATGCAGTGTATTGGACAGCCAGAACATCCATGACAGCGCCGCGCCCCGTGACATGTCGGGTGGCAAAAACCCGCCTTTGGCGTGATCCGAGAGCCAGAGCAAGATTGCGGCGGTCTCGTAGATGGGGCCGTCGTCTGTCACCAGTGTGGGGATGATCCCGTTCGGGTTGAGCGCCAGATATGATAGGTCCCGCTGCCCTTGCGTTGTCCGATCCACCAGTTTTGTGTCAAACGGCAGGTCAAGTTCAAGCAGCGCCAAGCGGACGCAAAGCGAGGCGTTATCAGGTGCATAATAAAGGGTCGGTGGCTTGCTCATTATGCATTCCTAACAATCGCATCTTTATCAATACGTGCAAAAAGCGACGTTTCCTATCGGAAACGGGCGGGAATTTCACCGTTTCCCCCTCGCGCCACGCTGATATGCATCCTATAACCCCACAAAACACGAACCCAATGGAGCTGCCCCCATGCCAAGTGAACTATCCCCGATCGACAAAGCCAAATTTGTGGCCGCCAAAAAGGCGACGGAATACGTTAAAACGGGGATGAAGGTCGGGCTTGGCACGGGATCGACAGCGGCATGGTTGGTGCAATGTTTGGGCGAGAAGGTGCGCAATGAGGGTCTGCGCATCAAAGGTGTGCCGACATCGTCGCGCACTGCCCAATTGGCGCGTGAGGTGGGGATCGAAGTGATTTCGTTGGATGAGGCCAAGTGGCTGGATCTGACGATTGATGGCACGGATGAATATGATGGTGACCTGAACTTGATCAAAGGTGGCGGCGGTGCCCATTTGCAGGAAAAGATTGTCGCGACAGCATCGGATCAGATGATCGTGATTGCCGATCCGACCAAGCGGGTCGAAACTTTGGGAGCGTTTCCATTGCCCGTCGAGGTGATCCCGTTTGGCTGGCAGACAACCAAGACGCTGATTGAGGAAACCTTGATCGGGATGGATGTGTTGGGCCAAACGACAAGTTTGCGCATGAATGGTGATGCTGCTTTTATCACTGACGAGGGTAATCATATCCTTGATTTGCACCTTAACCGCATCGGCAATGCGCGACAGTTGAGCCTTGTTTTGAACCAAATTCCGGGGGTTGTGGAGAACGGTCTGTTCATCGACATCTGTGACGCCGTGATTATCGGTTACGGCGATGGCCGCGTTGAGGTCAATGACATCAACAAGGGCGAGACCGTATCAAGCAAGTTCGATTTTATGGACAGTGGCAACTTGTTCTCAGACGATATTTAACTGCTTATCACAGCTGCGCGAACCGCGTTGCACTTAGGGTGCGCGGTGCATAGGTTGCAGCCGAACGAGATAATGACGATTAAGGGTGCGCGAGATGGCTTTTGACTATGATCTGTTTGTAATTGGTGGCGGCTCTGGCGGTGTACGCGCAGCCCGCGTGGCCGCAGCGACCGGTGTGAAGGTCGCATTGGCCGAAGAGTTCCGCATGGGTGGCACCTGTGTGATCCGCGGTTGCGTGCCCAAAAAGCTGATGGTGTTTGCGTCGACCTATGCCGAAGCCATGGACGACGCTGCAGAATACGGCTGGGACGTGAAGGTTGGCCCGTTTGACTGGACCAAGTTCCGCACCAAGTTGCATGCCGAACTGGACCGTCTTGAGGGTGTTTACCGCAAGTTGTTGGGCAATTCCGATGTCACGATTTATGATGCCCGTGCCACGCTGAAGGATCCTCATACAGTTGCCTTATCGACTGGCGAAACTGTGACGGCCAAGCATATTTTGGTGGCCACGGGTGGTCATCCGACCAAGCCCGAGATCGAGAACGCGGATCTGGCGATCACATCCAATGAGATTTTCAACCTTGAGGTCATGCCAAAGTCGATCCTGATCGTGGGCGGTGGTTATATTGCGTCCGAGTTTGCAGGTATCCTGAATGGCTTGGGTGTGAAGGTAACCCAGTTCTATCGCGGTGCGCAGATTTTGCGCGGCTTCGACGACGAGGCACGCGGCCTGATCGCGGACGGGATGATTGAAAAGGGTGTCAACTTGCACCTTGGCACCAACATTGTCGAAATGCGCCGCGAGGGTGAGGGCATCTATGTCAAAGCTACCAACGGCGACGAGCATGTGTTTGACCAAGTGATGTTTGCCACCGGCCGTCATGCCAACACAGACGGATTGGGCTTGGAAGAGATTGGCGTCAAGCTGGGCCGCGCGGGCGAAATTCGCGTGGATGACTATAGTCAGACGGCTGTGCCTTCGATCTATGCGGTGGGCGATGTGACCAACCGCGTGAACCTGACCCCTGTTGCGATCCGCGAGGGCATGGCCTTTGTCGAGACGGTGTTCAAAGGCAACCCGACCAAGGTGGACCACGAGTTGATCCCGTCGGCTGTTTTCACCCAGCCCGAATTCGGCACCGTTGGCCTGACCGAAGAACAAGCCCGCGAGCAAGAGCCGATCGAGGTTTATTGCACGTCGTTCAAGCCGATGAACCACAGCTTTGCGGGCCGCGCTGACCGTGTGTTGATGAAATTGATCGTCTCTCAGGAGACCCGTAAGGTTCTGGGTTGTCATATCGTCGCAGATCATGCGGGCGAATTGATCCAGATGGTGGGCATCGCTGTCAAGATGGGTGCCACGAAAGAAGACTTTGATCGCACTGTCGCCGTTCATCCGACAATTTCGGAAGAACTGGTTACAATGAAGGAACCCGTGCGCCGCGCTTGATTTTCAGGTAGAAAAGCACACATGTAGACAGACGGCCCCGCAGGGGCGCAACAGAATAGGTTTTGACGCAATGGCAGGAAATAACGGTGGCCCTTGGGGCGGCGGTGGTAACAACGGGTCAAATGGTGGCAACGAGCCGCCCAAGCCCCCACGCAGACCAAACGAGCCACAGGGGATTCCCGAGATTGACGAGCTGGTCAACAAGGGCCGCGAGCAACTGCGCGTCCTGATGGGCGGCGGCAATGGCGGCGGCACAGGTGGTCGCGGCGCTGGCGGTGGTGGCGGTCCTGCACTGACACGCGGCACAGTCGGCCTTGGCATCTTGGGCGCACTTGTGCTTTGGGGCATGGCGTCATTCTACACGGTCAAGCCAGAAGAGCAGTCCGTTGAGCTGCTTTTGGGCAAATATAGCTCTACCGGTGGTCCGGGCCTGAACTTTGCGCCTTGGCCAATTGTCACCCGCGAAGTGCTTGCAGTGACCTCCGAGCGCAACATCGACATTGGCACCAGCCGCTCTGGCATGGATGCAGGTCTGATGCTGACAGGTGACGAAAACATCGTTGATATCGACTTTCAAGTGGTCTGGAACATCTCTGATCCGCGGGCCTATCTTTTCAACTTGGCAAATCCGCCACAGACAATCGAAGTCGTGTCCGAATCCGCTATGCGCGAGATCATCGCACAGTCCGAGCTTGCACCGATCCTTAACCGTGACCGTGGCGCCATCGCAGACCGCTTGAGCGACTTGATCCAATTGACGCTCGACAGCTATGACAGTGGCGTGAACATTATCCGTGTCAACTTTGACAAGGCCGACCCGCCCGTCGAGGTCATTGCGTCTTTCCGCAAGGTGCAGGATGCCGAGCAAGAGCGTGACCGTTTGCAAAACGTCGCAGACGCCTATGCAAACCAAGTGCTTGCTGGTGCACGCGGTGAATCTGCGCAGTTGCTTGAGCAGGCCGAAGGGTATCGCGCCCAAGTCGTCAACGAGGCTGCCGGTGAAGCATCGCGTTTCACAGCCGTTTTGAACGAATACCAAAAAGCCCCGGAAGTTACCCGTAAGCGTTTGTATCTTGAGACGATGGAAAGGGTGCTTGGCGGCACCGACATCATCTTGCTAGACGACAATGCAGGTGGCGGTCAGGGCGTTGTGCCTTATCTGCCGCTGAATGAATTGCGCCGAAATACGACTGACGGAGGGTCAAACTAATGCAGAAATCCGTATTCCTTATCCCCGCCGTCGTTGTCGTTGCCGTGCTCGCAATCTCTTCGGTCTTTATCGTGGACGAGCGTGAAAAGGCGCTGGTTCTCCAGTTTGGCCAAATCAAGAACGTAAAGGAAACCCCTGGCGTTGGCTTTAAAATTCCGGTGATCCAGAATGTTGTCCGCTATGACGACCGCATCCTGAGCCGTGAACTCGACCCACTGGAAATTACACCATCCGACGACCGCCGCCTCGTGGTCGACGCCTTTGCGCGCTACCGGATCGCTGATATCGAACGGTTCCGCCAAGCGGTTGGTGATGGTGGCGAAGATGCTGCTGCCCGTCGTCTGGATAGTATTTTACGTGCGAAAACACGTGAAGTTTTGGGTTCGGTGACATCTAACGATATCCTCTCTACCGACCGCGCGGGTCTTATGCTGCGTATTCGCAACGGGGCGATCTCTGAGGCGAATGCCCTTGGTTTGCAGGTCATCGACGTGCGTTTGAAGCGCACAGATTTGCCGCCTGAAAACTTGAACGCGACGTATGAGCGGATGAAGGCAGAACGTGAACGTGAAGCCGCAGACGAAGTTGCCCGCGGTAATGAGGCTGCGTTGCGTGTCCGTGCGACGGCGGACCGTACCGTGGTCGAGCTGGTGTCGGAAAGCCAGCGCCAAGCGGAGATCACACGCGGTGAAGCCGATGCCGAGCGTAATGCGATCTTTGCCGAAGCATTCGGCGCGGACCCAGAGTTCTTTGAATTCTACCGCTCGATGACGGCCTATAGCCGCGCGTTGCAGGGCAATTCGTCGATGGTCCTATCCCCAGATAACGAGTTCTTTAATTACTTGAAGTCTGATCAAGGTGCCGCGTCCGAATAACCGCATTTAAAATAATTACAAAAGGCCGCTGCGTGTTCAGCGGCCTTTTTTATTGGGGTTTTGACCAATCAACTGTGTTCACGTGGTCTTGAGAATGCGCGATTGCTCTTTGCGTTGCACTTTGGACGCCCTACATTCACAGTATCGGATAACAGGCACTCTATTGCCTTTCGTCTTATGTCAGTTTGAAGGAGTTTTCACGTGACATCACAGGTACTCGTAGCGCAACAAAGCCAAACCGAAGGGCGCGGCTTTCTTATGACGCTTATGACAAGTGCAGCGCTTGCTGTTGCATTGGCGCTGTCGCAGGCTGCGCCGTCAGAGGCGCAAACGCGCCCTGTCACCTTTGCTGATCTCGCTGAACAGGTCAGCCCATCGGTGGTTAATATCACAACCTCGACCACGATCGCGGGCCGCGCGGGGCCACAGGGCGTGGTCCCAGAAGGGTCGCCGTTCGAGGATTTCTTTAACGACCTGCAAGGCCCAGAAGGCGCGCCGCGCAAGTCGTCGGCACTTGGGTCCGGCTTTGTGATTTCCGAGGACGGTTATATCGTCACCAACAACCACGTGATTGAAGGTGCTGACGAAATTCTGATCGAATTCTTCCCCGGTGGTGGCGAAGGCGTGCCTGCCGAATTGGTTGGCACTGATCCTAATACGGATATCGCGGTGTTGAAGGTGGACATGACGGATCTTCCGTTTGTTTCCTTTGGCGATAGTAACGCTGATGGTGCCCGCGTTGGCGATTGGGTGATGGCGATGGGGAACCCGTTGGGGCAGGGGTTCTCAGTTTCTGCCGGTATCGTTTCCGCACGTAACCGTGCCTTATCAGGTACTTATGACGATTACATCCAAACGGATGCCGCGATTAACCGCGGGAACTCTGGTGGTCCGCTGTTCAACATGGACGGTGAAGTTGTTGGTGTGAACACGGCGATCTTGTCCCCGAATGGCGGTTCTATCGGCATCGGTTTCGCGATGTCGTCGGCTGTTGTGACCAATGTTGTGGATCAATTGAAAGAGTTCGGCGAAACCCGCCGTGGCTGGTTGGGCGTTCGTATTCAGGACGTGACCCCTGATATGGTCGACGCGATTGACGGTCTGGAAATGGCAAGCGGTGCGCTGGTGACAGATGTGCCTGCGGGTCCTGCGGAAGACGCGGGCATGCTTGGCGGTGACGTGATCACGACCTTTGATGGCATCGCGATTGGTGACACGAAGGAATTGGTCCGCATCGTGGGTAACTCGCCTGTTGGCAAAGAGGTCCCTGTGATCGTTCTGCGCAATGGTGATGCCGTTGATCTGACTGTTGTGCTGGGCCGTCGCGAGACATCCGAGGCTGTTGCATTCCCTGCTGCTGCGGAAGAACCAGAGGTGGCCGAGCCGTCAAACATCCTAGGTATGACGCTGTCGGAATTGACCCCAGAATTGGAAGAGCAATTTTCGATTTCTGGTGTCACCGGTCTGGTGATCACGCAGATTGATCCTGCAAGTGATGCGGCCTCAAAGGGCCTTGTCGCGGGGGACATCATTGTCGAGGCGGGCCGTGTTGCGGTCACAACCGTTGCGCAATTCGAAGAACAGATTGAGGCCGCGAAAGAAGCCGGTCGCAAATCTTTGCTGTTGTTGCTGCGCCGTGGTGGTGATCCACGCTTTGAAGCGCTTGTGCTTGAGTAAGCGCATTCCAGATTGAGAAAAAACAAAGGGCGTGGCGCTGGCTGCGTCCTTTTTGTTTGGTCAGTTCAGGGTTGCCCGATCAAGCGCCACGATTCCCAGCGTCCTTGCTGTCTGTAGTGACAGCAGCACCGAGTCAGGGCCGTTCTCACGCTGAAAAACCCGAATGCTTGTGCCTGTCATGGTGTCGAGCGTTCCGTTTATCTCGGCGTTATAATATCCGCGTGCTTTCAGCGCCCGTTGGAGCGTGGCCACAAAATCGGGTGTGTAGTTTTGCGGGCAGACGGTCTCGAATCGGATGGGGGCCCGTTCGCGCAGGATTTGTTGACGGATGACGGTGCGGAAGGTTGCGGGCTTGATCACGTTGCCTGCCGCGTCGCGCAGGGCTTCGCTTTCAAGTTCTTGCACCCGCACGGTTTCGATCACGGCAGGGGCTGTGTCATTGGCAAAGCAACGTCCGTCGCGCTGGGTCTCGATCTGCCCTACGTCGATCAGCACATTTTCGGGCTGTGTCGGCGCAGGAACGCAAGCGCCCAAAGCCGCAATTGCGGTCACAAAGATCAGTGGTTTCATCTGTGCGCCTGCCTTTATCGCGTGCTGCCTTACCCTGCATATAGCGTAACACCCATCTGTCCCAAAGTGGCGTCAACGAATTGTTACAGACGTTGTCGCACATGGCACAGTTTCTAGGTGGTTTTGGGGTGGTCGCTGGCCCGTGGGCTGGTTAGAAATGCCTGAGAAGTGTGTGAAGTCTGCGTGAAAGGGATCGCAACAGATGGCAAAGATTACTTATGTAGAACATGGCGGCAAAGAGCATGTTGTGGAGGTTCCAGCCGGTTTGACCGTGATGGAAGGCGCTCGCGACAACGGCATTCCGGGGATTGAGGCGGATTGCGGTGGTGCATGTGCTTGTTCCACATGCCACGTTTATATCGACGATGCTTGGGTGGAAAAGCTGCCTGCAAAGGACCCGATGGAAGAGGACATGTTGGATTTCGCTTACAATCCTGATCCAACAAAATCCCGTCTGACGTGCCAGATCAAAGTCACTGACGACATGGATGGCCTGCGCGTGCAGATGCCAGAAAAGCAGATATGATCCGCACGGCGGCCATTTTATGTGGTCTCGCAACTGCGGGGTCTGCATATGCAGAAACGATTGTGGCCGCCGACTATATCAATCCAACGACCCGCTATGCCCACGGCATTTTGGGCGACGAGATTGAGCACGAGGGCCTGCGCGTCACCTTGTCAAATGGTGCTGAACGCACGGCTGTTTGGTCCGAGCAGGTGGTGTTTGAAGACACTGCCCCCCGCTTGGTTGATCTTGACGGTGATGCATCCCCAGAGGTGATCACTGTCGAAAGCCACGAGATTGCAGGCGCACGTTTGTCGATCTGGGGCATCAATGCCGATGATCAATTGGTGTCCAAGGCCTATAACGACTTTATTGGTACCCCGTATCGTTGGCTGTCGGTTGCGGGTGCTGCTGATATGGACGGCGATGGCTACGCTGAGATCGCCTATGTTGACCGCCCGCATTTGGCGAAAACCCTGATGATCTGGCGCTATGTGCCGCAGTCGGATGGACGCGGGCGTCTTGATTTGATTGCCACCAAAGAGGGCCTGACCAATCACCGAATTGGCGAGATGGACATTGGTGGCGGATTGCGCCGTTGTGATGGTGTGGTCGAGGTGATCACGGCCAATGCGGATTGGACCCGTGTGATGGCAACGCGATTGGAAGATGGCGCGTTGATTTCACGTGACATCGGTCCGCATGTGGATCGCGGATCGTTCTCGAACGCTTTGGCCTGCCTGGACTAATCCGGCTTATCTGCGCTTTGCTGTCGTGTCCCGAGTGCTGTTTCCAGATCGTTGTTCAGCTTTTTCGCAAGCGCCACATACTCGGGATTGTCCGCCAATGGCACACCGGGCCGCCAGAGTTCGGCCAATTCGCGCACGGCCGCGCGGTCGTGTTCAAAGAACATGGTTTCGGCTTCTGCGGCTTCAAATTCGGTAAGTCCGAGGTTTTCCAGCGCATAGCGTCCCGCCCGCAGCGAGCTGTCAAACAACTCGCGTACGATGTCATTGGCGCCTGCCGCATAGAGTTCATAGACATGCACACGGTCATGCGCACGCGCGATAATGTGCAGATCGGGCCGCGCTTTACGCGCATAGGTCACCAGTTTGACAGCTGATGCTTTGTCGTTGATCGCCACAACCAAGACCCGCGCATCATCCAACCCAGCGGCGGCCAGAAGGTCGGGCCGTGTCGGGTCGCCAAAGAACCCGCGGAACCCAAATTTGCGCATCATCTGCACGGTCGGCAAATCGTTGTCGATCACCACAGTTGAGAACCCAGCCGACTGCAAAAGCCGGTTGACGATTTGTCCAAACCGCCCGATGCCCGCGATGATGACGGTACCTTGGGCGTCGACTTCGTCTTCTTCTTCGGTGTTGTTTTGCGCGATCCGTTTGCTGAGTTGGTCGTAGGTGATGAACAGCAAAGGCGTCACGAGCATCGACATCGCGATGATCAGCAGAACCGATGCGGACAGGGTTTCACCCAGCACCCCTTGTTGTAGCGAGAAGGACACCAGCACAAAGCCGAATTCCCCTGCCTGCGCCAGACCGAGCGTGAACAGCCAGCGGTCTTTGCCCTTCATCTTAAACAGGAAGGACAGCCCGAACAGCACGACCCCTTTGATCAAGATCACCGCAGCGGTTGCCGTCAAGATGAACGTAGGGTTTGCCGCGAACAGTTCAAAGTCGATCCCCGCACCAACGGTGATAAAGAAAAGTCCCAGCAACAGCCCTTTAAATGGTTCGAGGTCGCTTTCCAATTCGTGCCGGAATTCAGAGTTTGCAAGTACGACCCCCGCAAGGAAGGTGCCCAAGGCTGGGGAGAGGCCGACCATCGACATCAGCACCGCGATAGATGTCACCATCAGCAAAGCAAGCGCGGTGTACATTTCGCGCAGCCGTGCGTGGTGGATGTACCGAAAGATCGGGCGGGTTAGAAAGACGCCGACCAGAATAATCGCGGCAACTGCCCCGAGTGTCACCAGGGTCACGCCCCACGCAGGTAGCCCGTCCACAAGGTTCATGGCTGCATGTGCATCCTGTTCGTCTGCCACAAGGCTCACGGATCCGTCCGATGCCAAGGTCACGGGGCTGGCAATCGCTAAGAGCGGTAGAAGTGCAAGCATCGGAATGACCGCGATGTCTTGGGTCAGTAGCACCGAAAAGATGGACCGTCCGCCAGACGTTTGCATCAGCCCTTTTTCAGCGAGCGTTTGCAGCACGATTGCGGTGGACGAGAGCGCAAAGATGAGTCCCACAGCCAAGGCGGTTGAGAAATCATAGCCTAGCAGAGTGATCGCCGCCCCCATGATCCCGCCTGTGGTCAGCAGCAGTTGCAGCCCGCCAAGCCCGATCAGTCGCCGCCGCATGTCCCAAAGCGCGCGCGGTTCCAGTTCAAGTCCGATCAGGAAAAGCATCATCACAACGCCAAATTCGGCGAAATGCTGGATGTCTTTTGCTTCTGTTCCCACCAGTCCCAAAACGGGTCCGATAATGATCCCGGCGGTCAGATAGCCCAGAACAGACCCAAGCCCGAAGCGCGCGGCAAGTGGCACCGCGACGACCGCAGCACCCAGATAAATCGTTGCTTGAAATAGAAAGGTTTCCATCAGTGGTGTATCGGCTGCATTGCAACCGAAATCAACCAGTTCACGTTAGCCAGTGGGCAGTTGCAGTAAGTATGTTTTGCCGCGCTTGACGTAGTTCAGCGCACTATCGCCGATTGCTGTAACACGGCCCCCGTCAAGCGAGCTGCCGACCTCTACTTTTACGTAGCGCCCGTTGCCCAAACGCACCAAAGCACGTCTATCGCTGGGTTGCCCGTAGACCCCAATCAGGTTGACGTCGCGCAGCTTGATGGCGTTTTGCAAGGTGGCCGCATTTGCGACCCCGCCCGGCACAGAGCCTGAGGACCGCGCGGGCGCATTAGATACTGCAGCGGCGGGCTGTGCGGCGGCTTGTTGGCGCGCCGCTTGTTTGTTGGCTTGATCAATGGCGCGGCTGACCACACGCGCAAAGTTGCGCGGCCGTGTGTCTGGGCGGCGCGACACTTGGACCGCCCGTGCGGTGGGTGCGACGTATGGGCTGACAGGGGCTGCGCGGGCGATTGCCGCGACGACATCGGTGATGTCAGGTGTAGCAGGCTCCGGTGCGGGTGGTGGTGCCAGACCTGCGGGCCGCAGTTTGGGCCGTTCGCCCGCAAGTGCCGGATCGGCAAAAGCAATCTGGGTTTCCGCAGGTTGGGGCGGCGCGAGGCCTTCTGGGCGCAAGTTGGGGCGCATAGTACTGGTGCCAACAACCTCGGCTGCGGCTTCGTCGGCTGGTTCCTCTGGCAAGGTAGCGTCGGCAGGGCGCAGAGGCGGCACTTTGGACGGGCGGCCAGCAATCACAATCACCCCTTCAGGGGTGTCTGGTAGTATGTCGCCTGTTGTAAGGTCGGCTGGTGCGGCGGCGGCCGGCCGTAGCGGCGGGCGTTTCGGGGGCGACCCTGCAAAGACCAACGCGCCGTTAGGGGTTAATGTGCCTTCGGGTGTTGCCAGAATAAAACCATCTGCGTCGCGTTCAAAATCGGTGCCAGCCGCTGGCGGATTGCTGGGTGCAATCAACGCAAGATCGGGGGCCAATGTCGTGGTGTCAGGCAATACGGGCAGGGCCAGCGCGGCAAGGCGCGGCTCGATCTGCGGCATTGGCAAAGTCAGTGTTTCGCTGCGCGGTTCAAGCGGCAGGCGCGGCGCGCGCTGCCAAACGCCGGTTGCTGCGTATATACGGTCGGCCTCGGAGGGGCTCAGGACGCGCCCAAGCGTGGTGGCGCGGACTTGTGGTAGGACGGTGCCGGTTTCGTCTGGAATGGGTGTCGCCGCCGCAACCGATGCATCATCTGCAAGCGGAGCGACGGCCACGACCTCTGTCGCGGTAGGGGCCGTGGGTGTTTGTGCGGTTTCAACGATTGCGCTAGGCTGCGTGCCAAACCAGCCTGCGATATCCTCTTCGGTCAAGGTGGATGCCCAGATGGCGACCAATGCCATGATAATCAGCAAGATTGCGGTCAGGATCAGCCCCAAGAACCGAGGCTTGCCGCGCTTTTCTTGTGCTTGCTTGGTGGCAAAGGCGGCTTTCTTTTCTTTGCGGCTTAGCTTCTCGGGCTTCTTGGGCGCTTCTTCTTGTGGCCTTGCAGGCGCGGATGGCGCCGCGCGGCGCGATGCAAAGCCACCTGTTGCTGCGATGTCTTCGGCGCTTGGTGCTGTTCCTGTCACTGCCGGGGCCGCTGCGGGCGGTGTTGCATCAATTGAGACAACAGGCTTGCTGGGTGCGGCGGGTGTGCTGACGTCGGGTTGCGCAACCTTTGGGCCATCTGCATTGCCTGTCGGCACGGACAGTGGTTCCGTAGGGTCCGCTTCAATGCTCTCATCGTCCTTTGGCGCATTCGGCAATGTCGGCGCGACGCTTTCCGGCGTGTCCATGCGTGGGCGGGGCGTGAAGACGGGCAGGTTTTCGGGGTCGTCTACCAAAGGCGGCGGCAAGACGGCGTCACCAATCACCACAACAGGCTCTGCGTCGCGTGTCACCGTCCCAGCCGCGCCCTTGGCAGGCCCAAAGAAAACTTCGGTTTTGAAGGTCAGTGGTTCGGCGATTGCGGCAAAGCTGACAGGCGCGAAATTGTATTGCTTAGCAAATGCCTCTGCCTCGTCCAGCGTTTCACGCGCCACGGCAGCAATAAAGGTCCGCCCGCCGTTGCGATCAAAGTCAATCACCAGATCGTCAATCGCGTAGGGGGTGGTGCCCTCTAGCGCGTTTTGGACGTCTTGTAGACTGGTTTGTGCCGTTTCTAACGTCACATATTTGATCTGCTCGTTCGGGATCAGCAGTTTGGTCCGTAGCCCGTCAGGGGCCAAAAGCATCGCATCTTCGCGCATCGCCGCCAAAGCCGCGCCCAAGTCGGGCACGTCCAAATCGGTCTTGCCCACCAAAAGCCAGCCGTCATCTGCACGTTGCAGTAGCTGAATTCCGTCGAAAGATAGCGAGAGTGCAAAATTTGTTGTCATAAACACGCTCTATCATGTTGGTGTCGCGGGGCAAAACGGGATTGCCTCGCATATCCAGCCTATAGCAATATTTCGCCAAATCCAACTATTTGCAGATGCGCGGCCAAGGATCGTCGTGCAAGCTGCGTCTCATAAGGTGAGTGATCATAAAAGGATTAAACTGATGACATTTGCGATACGGAATTTTGCAGCGACTTTGTTGGTCGCTGGGCTTTGTTCGGGGGCGGCAATGGCGCAGTCCGAACCGCGCATCGCCGTGACAGGCGAGGGTGTCGTGACGGTCACGCCCGATATGGCGCGGATTACGTTGGGCGTGGTACAAGAGGCCCCGACCTCCGCCGAGGCCTTGGCCGCGATGAGCGCTGCGATGGAAAATGTGCTGGTCCAACTGGCCGCCGCCCAGATTGAGCCCAAACATATCCAGACCAGTAACCTGCGACTAGACCAGCGTTATTCCGACTATGTGGATGGGCAACCCCGCCAAGTGACGGGTTATATTGCGTCAACGGATATGCAGGTGCAGGTCTTTGATTTGGATAACTTGGGACGCGTTCTGGATGCCGCGGTGCGTGACGGTGCCAACCAGATGAACGGTTTGCAATTTGATGTCGCGGACCGCGCCCCTGCCATGACGGCCGCGCGGCAAGCTGCTGTCGCGGATGCTAAGGCCAAGGCAGAGGTTTACACACAAGCCGCTGGCGTCAGTCTTGGGCCGATTATGATCATCTCGGAAAGTGGCAACACCTCTGGTCCGATGCCGATGATGGCTGAGATGGCCTTTGATGCCGGCAGCAGATCGGTGCCTGTCGCCGCTGGCGAAATGTCAATTTCTGCTAGTATTTCAATGGTTTGGGGATTGGAGTGAAAATTGGCCCCGTGTTGTCACGGGGCCAACAAAATGGGCAGGGATTAGGCCGTGGCTTTTGCCAGAGCCTGATCCAGATCAGCAATCAGGTCTTCGAAGTTTTCGATCCCGATGGAGAGGCGCACAATGCTGGGACCTGCGCCCGCTGCTTCTTGTTGTTCTGGTGTCAACTGGCGGTGCGTGGTCGAGGCCGAGTGAATGACCAAGCTGCGCGTATCGCCCAAGTTTGCCACGTGGCTGAAGATTTCAAGGCTATCAACCAGTTTCACACAGGCGTCATAGCCGCCTTTAACGGCGATTGTGAACAATGCGCCTGCGCCTTTCGGGCAAATCTGCGGAACCAGCTTTTTGTAAGGAGAGCTGTCCAGACCAGCGTAGGTCACATAATCAACGCGCGGATCGTTTTCGAGCCAAGTCGCGACTGTGTGTGCATTCTCGACGTGGCGGTCCATACGCAGAGACAGGGTTTCAATGCCCATCAGTGTGTAGTGTGCTGCTTGCGGGTTCATGGTCATGCCCAGATCGCGCAGGCCGATTGCGATAGAGTGGAACGTGAATGCCATCGGACCCAAAGCGTCGGCAAAAACGATGCCATGGTAGGCTGGCTCTGGCTGGGACAGGGATGGGAATTTGTCGTTTTGGGACCAGTCAAACTTGCCTGAATCCACAACGCAGCCGCCCATGACGGTGCCGTTGCCTGTCAGGTATTTGGTGGTGGAATGCACCACAAGCGTCGCACCATGTTCAATCGGGTTGCACAGGTATGGTGTCGCGGTCGTATTGTCCACGATCAGTGGGATGCCTGCGCCATCTGCGATTTTTGCCAAGCCGTCGAGGTCGGCGATATGCCCGCCAGGGTTTGCAATGGTTTCACAAAAGATCGCACGTGTGTCGTCGTTGATCGCCGCTTTGACCGCAGCCGCATCGTCGATGTCCACGAAAGTTGCCGACCAACCGAAACGCTTAATCGTCTGGCTAAACTGCGTGATCGTGCCGCCGTACAGGCGCGAGGAGGCCACAATGTTTTTGCCTGGACCCATCAGTGGGAACAGCGCCATCAACTGGGCTGCGTGACCAGACGAACAGCAAACGGCCCCTGCGCCGCCTTCAAGTGTCGCGATGCGTTCTTGCAGGGCGGCCACTGTCGGGTTGGTCAAGCGGGAATAGATGTAGCCAACTTCTTCGAGGTTAAACAGTTTGGCTGCGTGATCGGCGTCGCGAAACACATAGGCTGTTGTTTGGTAGATTGGCACCTGACGGGCGCCTGTCGCAGGATCGGGGCGAGCGCCTGCGTGGACTTGCAATGTGTCAAAGCCCAATTTTGGCTGGTCAGTCATCGGATTCTCCCTATAAAAATGAGTTGTGCCATGTGTAGGTGCAAATGCAGCCCCACTCAACGCCCATGCTTAAAAAGGACCAAATAATGCCTGTACCCTTTCACTTTGCGTTCCATGTTCTGGATTTGGATGAAGCACGAGAATTCTATTCCAACGCGCTTGGCGCAACGGAGGGCCGGTCAACGGACACGTGGGTTGATTTCGACTTTTTCGGTCATCAGCTAAGTCTGCATTTGGGGCAACCTTTTGCCAATGAGCCGACGGGTAAGGTCGGTGATCACATGGTGCCGATGCCGCATTTTGGTGTGGTCTTGCCATTGGGCGATTGGACTGCGCTGGCGGGCCGTTTGGAGGAGCGCCAGACCGATTTCATCCTCGCGCCCTCGGTCCGTTTTAAGGGTGAGCCGGGTGAGCAGTGGACGATGTTTTTCCGTGACCCGTCAGGCAACCCGATCGAGATCAAGGGTTTGGCTGACGACGCGGATATCTTTGCCACGTAAAGTTTATCTGACCCAGAAACCTGCGGATTTGATCTGATTGCGGATCTGCTTTTCACGCGGCGGCATATCGCTGCGATCAAATAACGCACGCACTTTCTGCCCGCGCCCTTGGTATATCATCCTTTTGAAGGCATCGTAATTCTTGAGCCATTTCTTGATCTTATTGGGGGCCGCGACAGATTCCATCATCGCAACCGCTGCGTCGCTTTCGCGCGCGTAGAACAAGGGTAGCAGGCGGTAATGGCAGGTAATGTCGCCGTCCAGCCCGTCCAGTTCGAGGGCAGGGCGTCCGCCGCCAAAGCTGTGGATCACAAGCGGCAGCACGACTTGGTCCAGCCAAGGGTCGAGCGATTGAATAGCCAATTCGTCAGGGCGGTCATCGCGCACGGCCAGCGCGTACTCCAAGAACCGCGCCCCGAATGCCGCGGGGTCGGCCCCAAAGAACCAGCCTGCGTTGAAATACATATACCGTTTCCAGTATTCGTCGGGTTGAGACAGGTCGAGGGTGCTTTCGAACTCTAGCCCAAATTTGTCATAAAGCGATTTCCAGATTGCGGTGTAGCCGGGCCAGTAGAGTTCTTCCTCAGGCCATGTTCCTTCGCGTTTCATGGATGCGGCGGGGGCGTCAAAATCGAACGGGATGCTTTCGATATCGCCCATGACCAGCGTGTCGGTGTCGAAAAACACGAAGGGCTCGCCTGCGGGCATGGCGCTGAGGCCTTCAATTTTATTGCCGTAGGGGTATTGCTGGCCGAAATGTTTGGACTCGAATGGGGCGATCTCGGCGCCCATGTCCAGCAAGACCTCTTTGATCTCTGCATTCATGCGCGGGTCTTTTTGCCAAAGCGGGCCGTCTTGCGGTTCAACAACAATCACGCGGCCTTGAAAATTCGGCGAATTCGACCTCAGACTGGCTACGAACAACACAGCTTCATACTGAAGCCTGCCGCCTTGTCCGACGATCATAATGTTAAAAGGCTGGCCCGAGGCCTTTTTGCGCGCCATAATTTGCTCGTCCCGCGTTATTGTTGTGTCACTATAGGACGCATTGAAACAATTCAAAACCCGCGAGATTGGAAAGGCTGCAAGATGTTACACTTTTTTCTGCCTATATTGATTGCTTGGGCGTTGGCGGTTGATCCGGTTGATGACCAAGCCACTGCCGCGCCTGTCACCGTTGCCGATACGCAAGCCCGCGCGCCCGAGCCGCAAATCGCGACGGGCACTTTTACGACTGCCCTTGAGGTCAAGCCGATCCTGGGTATGACCAAGCCCAACTGGATCGCCGTGCGTTTGTATGAAGGCCAAGATCTTTTGTATTTTTCGAACCTTTTGGGGTGGCGCTGCGGGCTTTGGGATATTCGTTATGGTATCAATGGTGCGCCTGCGGATCAGCTGTTGCGCCTAGAGCCGTGTCATTCCGACATGGCTGCGCCCAATGTGATGATCGAAGTTGCTGACTATTTGCCTTATGTGACGTTCGCCCCCGAAAGCGTGCAGAGTGTCACTGTTGAGATAACCTATGACGACGGCACGGTAGATTCCGCCGATTACGACCGAAACGCGGTTCTTATTCCGTAGAAGGCTCTGCCCATTTACCCAAGCGGGTTTCCCTGCCAGTGTTGATTGAACTGGGATGAAACACGGAAGTGGGCGCTATGAAGATCGGCATAATCGGGTGTGGAAATATGGGCGGTGGTATGGCTGCGCATTTGCTGGCGTCGGGACAGTCGCTTGCGTGCTTTGATCCGCATTCCGCCACTTTGGCGGGCATTGTGGCCTTGGGTGGTGAGGGTGCGAAAAGTGCGGGAGCATTAGCGCAAGCCTGCGATGTGATTGTTCTATCTTTGCCGAAAGCTGAGGTTGTTCAGGCGGTTATGGCTGATATTGCCGATCATATTTCACAAGGTGCTATTGTTCTGGATACCTCGACCTCTGTGCCCGCGACGTCGCAAGCGATGGCCGTACTTGGGGTGGCCAAGGGGTTTGCGTTTGTTGACGGTCCCGTCAGCGGTGGGCCTGCGGCGGCCAATGCAGGCACAATGACCATGTTGTTGGGCGGGGACGTAGGCGCGATTGCCCGATTGAAACCGTTGTTGGATTTACTGACCGCCAAAACCGTTGTGGTTGGGGGTTCGGGTGCCGGACACGCCGCTAAAATTGCCAATAATATGCTGTGCGCTGCCAATCTGGTGTTAGTGTCCGAGGCTGTCCGATTGTGCCAAGCGGCGGGTGTAGCACCGCAAGATCTGCTGGAAGGGATCAATGCGGGGTCGGGTCGCAGTGGGGTTTCCGAGGTCAATTTCCCCAAATGGATTTTGAACGGCACCTTTGATTCAGGGTTTACGATGGGGCTGATGCGCAAAGATGTGGGTCTCGCCGTTGATCTTGCGAATGAGACGGGCACGCCGCTGGCGGGCTTTGATGCGATTGCGGATATTTGGCTAAATCGCGCGGCTGAGATCGTTGACAGCGCAGACTTTAACGAGATTACCAAATTTACAGGCGAGGTGTGCGATGACTGATCGGCAAGGTGTTTTTGCGGCCCAAATGACGGCATTGGGCTTGGGTGATAAACCGCAAAGTTGGATAGGTGGCGCATTGGTCGATGGCGCGGGCGAGATAATCACCTTGGTTGATCCATTTACCGAGCAGCCTTTGGCATCTTACGCAGACGCGGGTGCTGATTTGGCGGATCTTGCCTGCGATGCTGCTGCCGAGGCGCAAAAGCAATGGTCCAAGGGTTTGTCGGCTGCAGCGCGCGGTCAGGTTATGCAAGATATTGCGCGGGCCGTGTTGGATTATGCCGAACCTATAGCCAAGCTTGAGGCTTTGGTAGCAGGCAAGCCAATCCGCGATTGCCGTGTTGAGGTCGCAAAAGTTGCCGAGATGTTTGCCTATTATGGCGGCTGGGCCGACAAGTTACATGGTGAAGTTATCCCTGTGCCGTCGGGGCATCTTAACTATACGATCCGCGAGCCTTTGGGCGTGGTGTTTCAAATCACGCCGTGGAATGCCCCAATTTTTACAGGAGGTTGGCAGATCGCGCCTGCGATTGCTGCGGGCAATGGCGTGGTGATCAAGCCCAGTGAGTTGACGCCGATTACTACAGTTGCCTTGGTGAAAATTGCTGAAAGTGCGGGGCTGCCGAGAGGTTTGGTTAACGTGTTGTGCGGGTTGGGGCCAACGACGGGGCAGGCGGCGATCGCGCATCCTGCCGTGCGCAAAGTTGTTTTTGTCGGCTCGCCCGAAACGGGGCGGCGGGTTGCGATGGCGGCGGCGGCAGCCTTAAAGCCCGCGGTGCTGGAACTGGGTGGCAAGTCGGCGAATATCGTTTTTGAGGACGCCAATTTGAAACACGCCTGTCTAGGGGCGCAGGCTGCGATATTTTCGGGCGCGGGGCAAAGCTGTGTCGCAGGATCGCGGTTGTTGGTGCATCACTCGGTGCAAGCGCAGTTTCTTGATTTGCTGGCCGAGGGCATGAACCAGATTGTCCTTGGTGATCCGCTAGATGAGGCCACGCAGATCGGGCCGATCAGCAACAGCCGTCAATTTGCCCATGTCACGGGGATGGTTCAGGCCGCACAGGATGCGGGCGCTGATGTTGTGACCCGCGCCGTCCGTCCTGACGCGGGGTATTTTGTGCCGCCGACGATTTTGCGCGGGCTTGGAAATCGTGCAGCCGCTGCCCAGACCGAGATTTTTGGCCCTGTTGTCACAGCGATTTCGTTTGCCGATGAGGCAGAGGCGATTGCGCTGGCCAATGATACGGCGTTTGGGTTGGCGGGGGCCGTTTGGACCGCTGATGTTGGCCGCGCGCATCGCATGGCAGAGGCCGTGCGTGCAGGCACGTTCTGGATTAACAGCTATAAAGCAATCCATGTGTCATCGCCTTTTGGCGGATCCTTGAATTCGGGCTTTGGTCGTTCAAGCGGCACGGATGCGTTGATGGAATACACGGCGGCAAAAAGCGTCTGGCTGGACAGCGCGCCAGTTCCGAAAATTGCCTTTGGGTATGTGTCTTGATGGGCGCGCAGGTGGATATCGTCGCTGAAGTTCATCAGCTTTTGGATCGCAGGCCGGATGTTGGCGCGGTGCTGGATCTGAAGGGGCCGTTCGGTGATTTTTCTGCATTTGCTGGCGCATTGTTCCGGTCCATTTGTGGCAGTGCGGTCGGGGCTTTGGTCGCGCAGACCTATGCACAGTCCTCTGACGTCATAGATGTCAGTGTTCGTGACATTACCCAGACCGCATTGCGCAATTTTGAACCGGGTGGAGTGGCGACGACTGTTCTGTTTTCGCGTGGGGTGCAGGCGATGATGGGGCACCGCGTGGCTCATCAGCTTTGGACGAACGGCGATTACGATATGGCATTGGCGCTTAAGGCTGCTTTTGGGCGGGTCTTTGCGACGGATATACATCCTGCCGCGCGGATTGGCGCGGGGATGTGGCTGGATCATGGGGTGGGGTTTGTGGTTGGAGAAACCGCGGTGATCGGCAAGGATGTCTCGATCTGGCACAATGTCACACTGGGCAGCACACTGACCGATAGCGGCCCGAACAGGCATCCTAGGGTCGGTGATTGCGCCGTGATTGGGGCAGGGGCGATTTTGTTGGGTGATATAGATATTGGTGAGGGTGCCAATATCGCGGCGGGTGCAATTGTGGTGTCTGATGTGCCTGCGTATACCACTATGGTTGGTGCCAAGGGGCGCAATGTTGGGGCGGCCAAGGTCAGCTTTGCCCCAGCCAGAAAGGGATATTCATGAACGCATCTTTTGGCATCGACCATCCGCTATTGGCGACCCGCGATATTGGTGCGTTGCGCAACAGGTTGATTGCGCTGGGTTTTACGATGACGGCGATTGGCCAGCACCCTTGGGGCACGTCCACAAGTCTTGCGATGTTTGATGGCTGCCTGCTGGAGATCATGGGCATTTATGACGATAGCTTGCTTGATGAGGTGCCTGCGGGGGCGTTTCGTTTTGGCCGCCATATTCATGCGTATTTGCAAAAGCGCGAGGGCGTGGCGTTGTCGGCGTTGCATAGCACCGATTCCGTTGAAGATGCGGCGCGGGCGGCAAAAGCGGGGTTCGAGGTCGCAGGGCATTTGGAGTTTGGCCGCGATGTGATTTTGCCAGACGGAACGGCGGGGCGCACGAAGACCACGCTTGCGTTATTGCCTGATCCTGTGTTTCCGCGTCTGTCGTTTTTCCTATGTCAGCAGCACAGGCCAGAATTCATTTACGTGCCTGCGTGGCTGACGCATGAGAACACCGCGACAGGGATTGGCGGGGTCACGGTACTGGCGGATACTGGGGATCAAGCCGCGCTGCGCGTGAAATTGACAGGGATTTATGGGGAACCCGCAGCTATCAATGGCGGATTTGCGGTGCCAACGGCGAATGGGCCAATGCGCGTACAAGACTATGCGGCTGTGACAGCTGCATTTGGCAACTTGCCTGCCGATATATACGACGATGGGCCGTGTATCGTGGCGATGGATATTTTGGTCAAAAGCACAGCGACAATGCGTGATTTTCTTGTGCAGGGTGGTTTTGCGTATTGCGAAGTCCCAAGCGGTTATCAGTTGATCGACCCGACTTTGACCGCAAATACCTATCTGCGATTTGTGCAAGCGGGTTAATCGCCGTTGTGGCCCCTTTTGAAAAGGGACCACGCTGGTAAGTGATGCGGTTTAGTCGATCAATGTCACGATGGTGTCGCGGGATTTGCGCACCTTTTTCATTGACATCAGCCAGTCGTTTTCTGCATCGCGGTAGCCTAATGGCAGCAATACGACCGAGCGCAATCCGCGATCTTTGAGGTTGAGGATTTTGTCCACGGCCTCTGGGTCGAAACCTTCCATTGGTGTGCAGTCGACCTCTTGTTCGGCGGCGGCAACCATCGCCATGCCCAAGGCGATATAGGCTTGGCGGGCGGCGTGTGCGTAGTTTTCTTCTTCGTCGCGGGGCAGGTACATGGCTTTGAGTTTGTCGTAATAAGCGTTCAGCATCGGCAAATCGCCGCGTGCTGCCACGTTCAGTTTTGTAACCGCATCAATGCGGTCCTCGGTGTAGTTGTCCCATGCGGCGAAAACGATCAGGTGCGACCCGTCGGTGACGGGCGATTGGTCCCACGCAACTTTGCGGATATCAGCCTTAACGTCGTCGTTGGTCACGACGAGGATTTCAAAAGGCTGTGTTCCGCTAGAGGTTGGTGCCATGCGGATCGCCTCAATGATCGCGTCGACTTTGTCCTGGGGAACCGGCTTTGATGGGTCCATTTTCTTAGTCGCATAGCGCCAGTTCAGGTGGTCTAGGAGTGGCTTGGTGGTCATTGTCGGTCCTCTTGAATGCACAGAAGCTGTGCGGTATACATTTGTAACCGACGATCTATGTGGAACCTGATTGCTGCGCAAGAAGGCACATTTCTGAACCTCGGTCACACACAGGGAACCGACATGTTAGATTCTGATCAATGTCCTGATTGCAAACGTATAAATGACGTTCTGTCACGGGTGGGGGACCGCTGGAGTGTGCTGATCGTCATTTCGCTGTCGCAATATGGCACGCTGCGGTTCAATGAGTTGAAGCGCAATTTGGGCATCTCGCAGCGGATGCTAAGCCTGACCTTAAAAGAGTTGGAACGCGACGGTTTGGTGACCCGCACTTATCATCCAACAATTCCGCCGAAGGTCGAATATAATCTGACTGATTTAGGCCGATCGTTCAGAGACCCTGTGGCGACTTTCGGGCATTGGGCGTTGGGTAATCTTGCAGCGATCGATGCCGCGCGGGAGGCATATGATGCAGCGGCGAAAAAATAACGCGGCATAGCTATTCAATGTCCTACGGTGCTGATGAATTTCTCGCGGCAGCATTCGTTTTTTGCAATGCTGTAAAGTGGTGGGCGACCCTGGAATCGAACCAGGCGTGCGTCTCCGCGAGAGAGTTACAGTCTCCTGCCACACCTTGCGGCCTGTCGCCCACTGAGGGGCTGATTAAACGTGGCCCCCTTGGGCGTCAACCGCAAAATGCACTTCATGTGCTCAGTCCTTCACAGTCGTGCAAAACTAGGCTATCGCGGGGCACAAATCGTGGGATGGCCACGCGTCAAAAAGGTGAAGTGACATGGAAAAACCAAAGTGGGTGATTGCCAAGGAGCAAGCCAAGCGCGTCGCGGCAAATGAAACGGTGTGGCTGTTTGGTCTGCACGCGGTGCGCGATGCGCTGCTGAACCCTGCGCGCACACGTGTCCGGTTGGTTGTGACGCGCAATGCGCTTGAAAAGCTGGGCGATGCTGTTGCGCAAAGCGGTATGGAGCCTGAGATCAGTGATCCGCGTAAATTCGCAGCCCCGCTTGATCCGCAGTCGGTCCATCAAGGGGCCGCATTGGAAGTGAAGCCTTTGGACTGGGGTTCTGTAGAGGATATTGCGCTTGGCAAAGGGGCAGGCGATGCGCCTGCGCGTATCGTTCTGCTGGACCGCGTGACTGATCCGCATAACGTCGGGGCGATTCTCCGCTCGGCTGAGGTGTTCGGTGCCCGCGCTGTGATCGCGATGCAGCGTCATGCTGCCCCGGAAACGGGCGCATTAGCGAAGACTGCAAGTGGCGCGCTGGAGCGTCAGCCCTACCTGCGGGTCCGCAATCTGGCCGATACGATGAATGCTCTTAAAGACATGGGTTATCTTGTTTTGGGCCTTGAAGGCACGGCAGAGCAAACCATCGAGCAGGCCGTTGAAGGCAAGCGTGACCGCGCCATTGCGCTGGTGATGGGGGCCGAGGGTCCGGGCTTGCGCGAAAAGACGGCCGAGACTTGCGATGTGCTGGTACGTATTGACGCAGCGGGCGGATTTGGGTCGCTGAATGTCTCGAATGCAGCCGCTGTCGCCTTATATGCAGCCAAGGGCGCATAAACGGAGCAAGCGATGGGTGCGGTGAAGATTGCGACATGTTGCTATTGTGGTGTGAGGGCTGCTTTGACGTTGACGGGTCAAATCCGCCATGAATTGAGTTGTAGCTCTTGTGGCGCCCCTTTGAGCAAGATGAAAATGTTTCCAAATGCTGGTGCCGGGGTGACTGCGCCTGCGGCGACACCCACCCGGCCCAAGCCATCTTATCCGCGCAATGCGGGGCCTTACAAACCCCGCAATAGGCCGAAAAAGAAGTCTGGTTTCAGTCGCTTAGCCCTTAAAGTTGTCGAAGAGGTCTGGGACGAGATCGAGGATTTTTTCGACTGAAACAATTGACCCTGTTTGGTCACACCTTGGCGAGGTCGCTTGGTGTGCGGTGTTTTTGGGTGCATCTTCGTTGAACCGATGCACAACCCTTGGAGTCAAATATGTTCAATCGCCGCAGTTTTCTTTGTTCACTCGCCGTGACGCCGTTGTTGGCCCGTCCTGTCTTGGCGGCTTCGCCTGATATTTTTGCTGTCGACGGTTTGGCAATTCGTGGCACTGACCCTGTGGCGTATTTCACAGACGCGATGCCTGTTGCTGGCAGCCCTGATCATACGTTGATGTGGCGTGGTGCGACGTGGAAGTTTGCGTCGGTTGCAAACCGCGCGGCGTTCGAGGCCGATCCGACGGCCTATGCCCCCCAATATGGCGGTTATTGTGCTTATGCTGCGTCCAAGGGTGCGGTTGCGACAACAGTGCCAGAGGCGTGGACAGTTCATGAGGGTAAGCTTTATTTGAATTATTCAACCAGCGTGCGCGGGATTTGGTCGCAGGATGTTGCGGGTAATATCGCGTTGGCGGATGCGAATTGGCCTTCGATTTTACAGAATTGAGTTAACCTGTCGTTCACGTTTTCCTGATCAATATTGGAAATCGGATCGCGCAAGCATAGGTCCTATTCAGACGCAGGAATTGGAACAAACCTGCGTCAAGAAATTGTCCCTCGTTCCAAAACTGCGCTCGGGTGTCGGCCCGGGCGCTTTTTTCTGTCAATCGTTTGGGCTAGGATGCTTGTATGACTTATTCAGATGATTTCTTGCGCGAGATATTGACGCGCACCAAGGTGATCGCTCTTGTTGGGCTGTCTGCAAATACTGCGCGTGCAAGCAATGCTGTTGCGCACTACATGGCGCAGCGCGGCTACCGTGTGATCGGTGTCAATCCGGGACTGGCGGGGCAAGTGATGTTTGGCGAAACGGTTTACCCTGACCTGCAAAGCATTCCAGATGCTGTTGATATGGTTGATATTTTTCGTAGGTCCGAGGACGTGGCCCCGATTGTTGATGCAGCCCTTGCCCGTTGGCCACAGTTGCAAACAATCTGGATGCAATTGGGGGTGACTGATCCGCAAGCCGCTGCTGTCGCTGAGGCGCGGGGGGTAGATGTCGTGCAGGATAGGTGCCCCAAGATCGAGATTTCAAGGCTGGGTCTTGATCGCGGGTCGATATCTGTCGCTTAACGCGCCGCTTTTTCCGCAATGCCTGATTGCCCTTGGCGTTTGTCGAGCAAGTCCATGACGTCCGCCAAGCGCACGTCTGCCGCCGCCAGCATAACCATCAGATGATAGAGAACATCAGCGGCCTCGGAGGTCAGGCCTTCCTTGTCGCCTTTCACAGCGTCGATGATCGCCTCAACGGCCTCTTCGCCGAATTTTTCCGCGCATTTGTCGACGCCTTTCGACAAAAGTTTGGCCGTCCAGCTGGTGTCGGGATCGGCGGACTTGCGCGAGGCGATGATGGTTTCCAGATCGTCGAGTGTCATGACATCCTCACAGGTACGCCAGCGGCGTTCATATAGGCCTTGGCCTCGGCAATGGTGTAGGTGCCGAAATGGAAGATAGAGGCGGCAAGCACGGCAGAGGCGCCGCCTAATGTGACGCCCTCGACGAGGTGGTCAAGCGTGCCGACGCCGCCAGAGGCGATCACGGGCACATCAACCGCGTCAGAGATCGCGCGGGTCAGCGGCAGGTTGAACCCTGCCTTGGTCCCGTCGCGGTCCATGGAGGTTAGCAGAATTTCACCCGCACCTTTTTCCACGACAGTGCGCGCAAATTCGACGGCATCAATGCCCGTCGCTTTGCGCCCGCCGTGAGTGAAGATTTCCCACTTTCCGGGGGACACGGTTTTCGCATCAATCGCCACAACAATGCATTGGCTTCCAAATCGCATCGCGGCATCAGCGACCACATTTGGATCGGCCACGGCGGCAGAGTTGAAGCTGACCTTATCGGCCCCAGCTAGCAGCAGATCACGCACATCGTGGTGTGTGCGCACCCCTCCGCCGATAGTTAACGGCATGAAACACTGTTCGGCTGTGCGCGTGGCCAGATCAAACATGGTGCCACGGTTTTCATGGGTGGCCTTGATATCAAGGAACACCAGCTCGTCAGCGCCTGCCGCATTATAGGCAATCGCTTGTTCGACGGGGTCGCCTGCGTCGATCAGATCAACGAAATTCACGCCTTTGACGGTGCGCCCTTCGGCGACGTCGAGGCAGGGGATGATGCGGGTTTTCAGCATGTTATTTCAGTAGCGTGAGAGCAGCGGTAAGGTCAATCGCACCGTCATAAAGCGCACGACCCGAAATCGCGCCAGAGATCACGCCTGTTGCTTTGAGAGCAGTCAGATCAGCCATGGAGGAGACCCCACCAGAGGCAATCACGGGTATGTTCACGGCGCGCGCAAGAGCGGCGGTGGCGTCGATGTTTGGACCCTTCATGGCCCCGTCGCGCAGGATGTCGGTGTAGATGATAGCGCTGATGCCTGCGTCCTCGAACTGCTTTGCGAGGTCGATAACTTGGATATCGGTCTCTTCGGCCCAGCCGCGTGTCGCGACAAAACCGTTACGGGCGTCTAGACCCACGGCCACTTTACCCGGAAACTCGCGGGCCGCTTCGCGCACCAGATCAGGGTTCTCGACGGCTACAGTGCCAAGGATGACCCGCGCAAGCCCTTTGTCGATCCAGCGCTCGATGGTTTTCATGTCGCGGATACCGCCACCAAGCTGGGCAGGGACGGGGCAGGCCGCAAGGATCGCCTCAACGGGGGCAGCATTCACAGGCTCACCCGCGAAAGCGCCGTTCAGGTCGACAAGGTGCAGCCATTCGCAGCCGGCCTCAACAAACAGACGTGCTTGGGCGGCCGGGTCGTCGTTAAAGATCGTGGTCTGATCCATATCTCCATGGACAAGGCGCACTGCGTTGCCGTCTTTGAGGTCGATTGCGGGGTAAAGGATCATGGCGTTTTCCTGTCATGGCAAGTGTTAGGGGCTTTATGCATGGGCAGGGCCGAAATGCAACGGACCCAACGTCATACTTGATTGGAATCGCATCTGTCGCGCAGGGTTGCGCATCACTCAGGGAGAGAGAAGAATATGAAATCTATTTTGAAAACTGCAGCGGCACTGATCGCACTTGCAACGCCCGCGCTTGCTGATCCGGCTGAAGGTGTTTGGCAGACTGAAGTTGACGATGGTGCTTTTGCATATGTCACGATAGCCCCTTGTGGCGCTGCGTTGTGTGGCACAATCTCGCGCACGTTCCAGAATGGTGGCACCGAGTATAATTCTGAAAACAAGGGCAAGCAGATCGTCATCGGCATGGCCCCTGTTGGTGGTGGTGCTTATGAAGGTCAGGTTTGGCGTCCGTCCAACAACAAGACATATGTTGGCAAAATGAGCGTCGCTGGCAATGCGTTGACGCTTAAAGGCTGCGTTGCTGGTGGCTTGATTTGTGCGGCACAAAGCTGGGCGCGTATCCAGTAATTTAAAACAGTCCCCGCGTGTTTGCGCGGGGGCATCGCCTATCCTGCGCGCAGGCCTGTTTCGACCAGCATGCCGCGCCGTTTGGCCTCGTAGTAGTATCCACGCGCATACCAGCTAACGGCGGTTGCCTCATTTCCATCCGATAGCATCCAAGCGCCACGCAAATACTTCCCTGCCCACATCAGGTTTGTCTCTGGATTTAGCAGGTCACTGTCTTTGCCTTTGAACCCCATGCCCCGTGCTGTTGCGGGAAGTACTTGCATCAAACCGTAGTATGGCCCGCTGCGTGCGCATGCGCGGTAGTCGCTTTCACGCTGAATGACGCGGTGTAGCAAGCTTTCTGGAATACCGTGAACTTTCGCGTATTTGCGGATCAGAACCCGCATCTCGGCGGTTTCACCTGGATAAAGCGCGGGTTGCAGGTCTGGCTGGGGTGATGGTCCTGTTTCAAGGAATTTCATAGCGGCTTGGGCCAAACCTGTATCAGGTTGTAGTGGTGTTGAGGCACAGGCGCTAAGCGCTGCGCAAAGACCAACGACAAGCGTGGCAGGTATTTTGAACAACATGAGAAAACCAAAAGTTGCTAATTTGGTGGGACATTGTCGCGGGAATGGAAACCTGTCTAGCCTGCAATTTGAAACCACGATGGGCAGGCCAATTATCTGGACGGGCCGTTTGGTTCCAGAACGTCAGGTGAGGCGTTTAGGCGGGGCGGCCAGATTGCGGTGGTTGCCCTGTCTAGTTTTGGGGCACTTGTCCGCTGCTGATCCCGGTGCGGTTTGGCACAGCGACGCGTCAGAAGGTTTATTTCATCTTACTACGGGGCATCTAGGTTATTGATCTGTCGTGACTTTCATCCGCCTATGGAAGATCTGTCTATGACTGACCGACGTCCGTTTCTTTAGTGATTTGAGGTGGTGGCATTAGGTATCACGTGACGGGCTTGGGGTGCTTTCGCGCCCCGCCAAGTGCAAGTTGAAGCACTGAGTGGGCCGAAACTCGATCTATGAATGACCCATTTTCTACGGACTTTGGATCAGGTTGCCACAAGCGGACATCCGCACAAAAAGCGCGTTTCGGCGCAGCCTTTCGCGTCGTGCCAAATCTTCGACAATGGAATCAGACGCCTGCCGACCCCGAGAAAACCAAGATTCGGGATCAGTCAGCCGAAATTTATTGCCGCTTGGGCGGCCGTTACGGCGTCCAGTGCAGGAAGTTACTGATCATCCGCAGTCCTGCGTCTTGGGATTTTTCTGGGTGGAATTGCATCCCGATGATATTGTCGCGTCCAACGATTGCGGTAATCTCGCCGCCGTAGTCAACATGCGCGAGCCGCTCGGAAGGGTTGGCCACATCCATCGCATAGGAATGCACAAAATAGGCGTGCTCGCCTGTTTTGATACCCTCCAGAACGGGGTGCGGCGTGTCGATCACCAGATCGTTCCAGCCCATATGAGGGATTTTCAGTGCTGGGTCAGAAGGCGTGATTTTGCGGATGTCGCCTGCGATCCAGCCAAAGCCTGCGGTTTCTTCGTATTCATGGCCAGTGGTGGCCAGCATCTGCATGCCGACGCAAATGCCCATGAACGGCACTGCACGGTTAGTTACAGCATCGATGATCGCCTCGGCCAAGGCCGTGCGGCTGAATAACTCGTTCTTGCAGTGCGGGAACGCGCCGTCGCCAGGCAGGACAATACGGTCTGCTTTGGCGACCACATCGGGATCAGAGGTCACAATCACGGCGCCTGCGTTGCCTTCTTGGGCCATCCGCTCGAATGCTTTTTGCGCCGAATGCAGGTTGCCGCTGTCGTAATCGACAAGAACAGTGGTCATAGCATGCCTTTGGTCGATGGGATTGCGTCGAACTTGCGCGGGTCGGTTTCCAATGCGTCGCGCAAGGCGCGGGCCACGGATTTGAATGCGGCTTCGACGATGTGGTGCGCGTTGAAGCCATGCAGTTTGTCGATGTGCAACGTAATGCCGCCGTGGGTCGAGAGTGCTTGGAAAAACTCGCGCACCAATTCGGTGTCAAAGGTGCCGATTTTACCAAACGGCAGGTCAAGGTTGCAGATCAGATAGGGACGCGCGGACAGATCAAGCGCACAGCGGACCTGTGCGTCATCCATCGCGAGGTGGCATGATCCGTACCGGTTGATGCCTTTCTTGTCGCCCATCGCCTGTGTCAGGGCCTGACCGATGGCGATGCCTACGTCCTCAACGGTGTGGTGATCGTCGATGTGCAGATCGCCAGATGCGCGCACGGTCATATCAATTAGCGCATGGCGCGACAGCTGGTCCAGCATGTGATCAAAGAACCCGACGCCAGTCTGGTTGTCATAGACCCCAGTCCCGTCCAGATCGAGGGTGACGGTGATATCCGTCTCGGCGGTTTTGCGGGTGATCGTGGCAGTGCGCATATCTGTCTCCGAAAGCTATTTGATGCGCTTATAGGGGGCAGGGGCAGTTGCGCCAAGGTCTCGTTTTGAGGGATTGAAGACATGTGCCCCCTATGCCAGCGTGGGGCGTCAAGAAAAGGAAACCAAATGACCACTTGTGTGTTTGTGCAAATTCGCTGCCGCCCCGGAACGACGTATAAAGTTGCGGATGGTATCGCGCAGAAAGAGATACATTCTGAACTATATTCGACCAGTGGCGAGCATGATTTGTTGATGAAGCTTTACATCCCGGACGGTGAAGATGTCGGGAAGTATCTTAATGACCATCTGATGGACGTTGAAGGTATTGAGCGCACGTTGACCACATTGACGTTCAAAGCATTCTGAAAACAAACAAGGCCGCTCATTTCTGAGCGGCCTTTTGTTTCGAAACTGGAGCGGGCGAAGAGATTCGAACTCTCGACCCTAACCTTGGCAAGGTTATGCTCTACCCCTGAGCTACGCCCGCATCCGTTTCGTAGGGGGTATTTAGAAAGAGTTGCGCGGGGCCGCAAGAGCAAAAAAGCGGGATCGTGCATTTTTTCGAAATTAATCCGACTTTGATCCCGTATCACGCCATATTTCTTGAGAAATTCCAACATCTTGGCTGTGTGCAACGACCCCATCGGGCGTGAGTAGCAAAAGTCCGTAGCTGCCTGCCTCGTCAACCGACAGCGACGAGTCGGGGTCGGTGAAATCCAAAACCCCTTGATGGCAGGGGCTTTTAAACATCGTCCAAGCGACACCGCGTGTGCTGCCGGAAATTGTGCGGTGAATGTGCCCGCAAAACAGATGTGCCGACTTATAAGGTGCAATCATGTCCAGAACCGCGTCACCATTTTCCAGATTAATATTATCCATGCCGATAATCCCCGTTTTGAACGGCGGGTGGTGCATGAACACCAGAGGGATACGGTCGCCAGTAGTTGTCAGCGCTTCTTTCAGCCACGCCAGTCGCTTGTCGCAGAGCCTGCCAGCATGGTGACCGAATGGCCCGTCTTTGGTGTCCAGCATAATCAACTGATGCTGGGGTAGGTCGATGATACCCTGAACAAACCCGTCACGATCCGTCGCCGTATCAGCAAAGATCTCGCGGAAAGTGTCGCGCACATCGTGGTTTCCCAGCATTAAGAAAGTGCGACCTGATTGAGTGCTTAAGATGCCTTCGAGCCGTTGGTATTGATCCAGTTTGCCGTGATGCGTCAGATCACCCATCAGGATCATCAGACTAGCGTCAGGATGGTCGCGCTGTGCCACATCGCGCACTGTTTGGAACCGTTCAAGCGGATCGAGCCCAATGATTTGGTCGCCTTCGCTTGTGATGTGAATATCCGTCATCACGATGATCTTGGTCATATCAGGCATCCCTGTTTGGTACTTGCTCTTAAATAATTTGTGCGAAGATTGGCGCTTTCACAATACGCAATATTGGGCGCACCTTGACAATGTTCACTTTTTGTTCTAATTGTCTCATATCAACATTGTGAGGTTCTAAAATGGAACAGACCAGTCTCCCACCAACTCAAAAGCAACTTTCTTTTGCGCGCACTCTATCGCTACGTAATCATGTGCCTTTGCCGCAGGAACTGCGGGTGGATCGGCGCAAGTTGAGTGTTTGGATTCAAACACAAGCACAGGCGCGCCCTGCGCAAAGCGACGGGCGCCCGACCTCGAAACAAGTGGCCTATGCCGAGCGGATCGCGATGATCAAGCGCAGGCAGGTGCCTGACGAGTATTTCAAGGATAAGGATATGTTGTCGCGCTGGATTGATAGTAATAGGTGATGCATCAATGTGGGGCGGCTTTCCAAGTCACGGGGGAAGGTCAGTGTGATTATTGCGGGACTGCCTTCGGAAATGAGGGTGGTCGCTATGCGCACTTTTCTGCCGTTCGCGGCATCTGCCCTTAGGTCCGCTTTGAGAGAATTATTCCCGAACGCTGCGAGTATTGTTTATGTAGCACCATTAAAACCGTCAGTGTTGGCGCGGAAAAAGTGAGGCGCCGTCCCTTTGGCTTTAACAATACAGCGGACGTGAGCGGTCAGATTTTGAGTGGGATAGCGCAAATCGGGGATGAGAACTGTGTTGCCTTCGAAAGCAGCAGGCCCTTGGACTTGCGACGTGGCATGGATTGTAAAAAATAGATCGTTAAAGTAGCGGATGTGCTGTTCGACCACATGAGCGCCAAGAATTTGGAAATGATCACTCATGACAGCGCAATTCTGGGACCTTATGTTTTTGGCGATGACGATGGCTACCAGCTTGTTTTGCGTCGCTTTGATTGCGCGTGGCTGCCTTTCAGACTCCCGCTGGCCATCACATGCCATCGCCCTCATAGCCTTCTTTGTGATCATGTTTGCGGAATCCATAGACGGGATAAACGCCATTGCGCCCTTCGGTGTCATTTTGCTCTCCCTACAGCATCATTAAGACGCGCGGCTCTTGGTTTGTCGACTGCTGTCCTAACCTTCACTGCCGGTGGGGCTCATTGCGCCGAGATATTTTGAAGCCCTCCTTTTTCAAATTCTTGGGCTGTTCTGTCGCTGGGATGAAGTCCTGCCGATTGAAATCGGTCTCCCGAAACAGGGGTTTCAAATGGATCGAAATGGAAAATGACTTTCGACTCGGATGCCCAGTTCCCGCCCGCGGTTTTTTCTCTAAATATGCGGCCCATTAAAAGCGGCCATTGATCTTCGTGGAGTTAAAGTAAGCTTTGTCCGCGTCAGTGAATTTGGCCTCTGATCCCTGCTGCACTCTGCACGAATGGCTGGTTTTCCCGCCGCGCGGCAGCACCGAATTTTACGCTGACGCAGCATTTTCCACGCTGCGAGCGCATGCAGCAAGAAAACCAAACTCACACAATGGGCTCAAATCAGACCTTCGCTGCCCGACGCGCCAAGGTTGGCTGTGCGGGACCAAGCGCTCTTTCGCTGCCGTTGCGCGAATGCCTGCTTCGGCGAACTGAAAGCCGTCTTGACATCGCTTTGTATATCGAGATATTTCGATTTATGGACATTTAAAGATCAATCTCAGCGCTGAATAATCCGATGCGCCGCAGGATTCTGGAATGGCTCAAGGACCGTTCCAACTTTCCTCCCGCGCTACCGGGACACGAAGATCTTGAAGGTGTTTGTGTTGCATACATTCAGGAGAAGGCGAAACTGTCTCAGTCCACAATCTCGAACTACATGGGATTGCTGAAACAAGCTGGATTTGTGAAGGCAGAACGCCATGGCCAGTGGACGTTCTACCGGCGCGACGAAGAGAACATTCAAGCGTTCCTTGCGGCAGTCAAAGACGAACTTCTAAAAATGTAGCTTGCAGGTAAGGAAACCGATCCAGGTTGAGCCTTGTCAAATTGAAACGATATATCGAAATATTCCGATAGAGAGTGAACATGAATAAGATTGGCAACGATGCGAAGAACCTGCTTGATCAACCACTGGACCTGCCCTGCGGTGTGCGGTTGAAGAACCGTCTTGTGAAGTCTGCCATGTCCGACTCCCTTGGTGATGGCGCGGGCAATCCCACCGAGGTGCAAATGCGCTTGTATGAGCGATGGGCCGAAGGAGGTGCAGCGCTATCGCTGATCGGTGAGGTGCAGACAAATCCACACTATCCGGAAAAACCCGGCAATCTCGTGCTGGTGCCAGACGCAGACCTGACTGCACTGAAAGCATTGGCGAGGCGCGGATCGGCCAACGGTTCAAATATCTGGCCACAGCTCGGTCACGCAGGAGCATTGGCGCACGGGCCGATCAGCGACCCGAAAGGGCCCTCTCCCCTTGATGTCGAAGGACTTCGCTGTGACGGCATGTCATTGGAAGACATTCACGACCTGCCCCACGCCTACGCACAAGCGGCGAGCCTCGCACAGAAAGCTGGATTTGGCGGCGTTCAGATTCATGCCGGTCACGGGTTTCTGTTCAGCCAATTTCTATCACCACTGTTCAACCATCGGACAGATACTTATGGCGGCACGGTCCAAAGACGTTTTCGCGTTATTGGCGAGGTTATCGATGCCGTTCGGCAGGCCGTAGGACCAGCTTTTCCGATTGGCATCAAGATCAACTCGACCGACAAGCTTGAAGGCGGCTTGACGACGGACGACGCGTTGCAGATCGTTCAATTGCTCGATGAAACATCGGTGGACCTGATCGATATCAGCGGAGGCACCTATTTCCATGGCGCTGCATCAAGCTCAGAAGGCACGTCCTCTTCCGACCCCTACTTCATCGACTTCGCCAGGCAGGCAAAGAAGATTACGTCCATTCCGATCATGCTGACGGGCGGATTTGAGACGAGGGATCAAGCAACAAGAGTCTTGGCAGATGGGTCTGCCTATGCGATCAGTCTTGCCCGTGCAATGGTGCTGAATGCGTCTCTCGCCAATGCGTGGTTAAGCGATGCGGGCGGTGATCCTGAATTCCCAACATTCGATGCCCCGCCGCGCGGAGGTGTCACCGCATGGTATTCAATGCGCCTGACAGCCCTTGGTGAAGACCGTGAAGAGCAGTTTGTTCTCAGCCCTGCTGATGCCTTAGAGGCCTATGATACGCGGGATGCACAACGTTGTGAGACTTGGCGCAATCGGTTCAGTTGAAGTAAGCAGCCATTCGACGCTCCGCAGCATGTTGGTAAGTAGGGCTCGAAGCGGACCTAAGTGTTAATATCGCAAAGGTCCGCTCCTTTTCTTATTCCAGTTCGATCATCAGGTCTTTGGCGTCGATCTGGCTGCCTGCTTGCACATGCACTGCTTTGATCACCGCGTCGCGTTCGGCGTGGATGCCTGTTTCCATTTTCATCGCTTCAATCGTCAGCAACAGGTCGCCTTCTTTGACCGCTTTGCCAGCCATGGCCGCGACTGTGGCCACAACACCCGGCATGGGCGCGCCGATGTGGTTGGGGTTGCCTGCTTCGGCCTTAGGACGGCTGATTTTGGTCGCGGTGATCGCGCGGTTCATGACGCGGATTGTGCGCGGTTGCCCGTTGAGTTCAAAGAACACTTTGACCTCGCCGTCTTCGTTGTTTTCCGACACGGCTTGCATCCGAATTTCAAGGGTTTTGCCCGGATCGATCTCGACACTGATCTCGTCGGCGGGTTTCATGCCGTAGAAGAACGTCTTGGTCGGCAGCGTCCGCACAGGCCCATAGGTGCGATGGCGGCCCATATAATCGAGAAAAACCTTGGGATACATGAGGTAGCCGTTAAGGTCTTCGTCGTCGACTTTGCGCCCCTCAAGCTGCGTGGACAAGTCCGCGCGCGTGGCGTCCAGATCGACGGCTGGCAGATGCGCGCCGGGCCGGTCTGTCGAGGCTTTTTCGCCCTTGAGAATTTTCTTCTGCACCGCTTTTGGCCAGCCGCCCGGAGGTTGGCCGAGGCTGCCTTTCATCATGTCGATGACGCTGTCGGGGAAGACCACGTCGATGTCTGGGTCTTCGACTTGGGCGCGTGTTAGGTTTTGGGATACCATCATCAGGGCCATGTCGCCCACGACCTTGGAGGATGGTGTGACCTTGACGATGTCGCCGAACATTTGGTTCACGTCGGCATAGGTTTGGGCGACCTCGTGCCAGCGGTCCTCTAGGCCGAGGGAGCGGGCTTGCGCCTTGAGGTTGGTGAACTGGCCGCCGGGCATTTCATGGAGGTAGACCTCGGAGGCGGGGGCTTGCAGGCCGCTCTCGAAGGCAGTGTAGTGCTCGCGGACTTGTTCGAAGTAGTTCGAGATTTCGCGGATGGCTTTCACGTCGAGCCCTGTGTCGCGGTCAGACCCTTTGAGGGATTCCACGATGGAGCCAAGGGTCGGCTGGGATGTGTTGCCCGAGAAGGCGTCCATGGCGGCATCGACCACGTTCACGCCAGCCGCAGACGCGGCGAGCACGGTTGCGATGGCCGCACCAGAGGTGTCGTGGGTGTGGAAGTGGATGGGTAGATCGGTCTCGGACTTGAGAGCTGTGATGAGGGCGGTGGCTGCGGCGGGTTTGAGCAGGCCAGCCATGTCCTTGAGGCCAAGCACGTGGGCGCCTGCCGCTTCCAGTTCTTTGGCCATACCGATGTAGTATTTCAGGTCATACTTGGCGCGGGCAGGGTCGAGCATGTCGCCTGTGTAGCAGATCGTGCCTTCGCAGATTTTGCCAGATTCCACGACCGCATCCATCGCGACGCGCATGTTTTCGACCCAGTTGAGGCTGTCGAAGACGCGGAAGACGTCGACGCCAGAGGTTGCCGCTTGGGCCACGAAGGATTGCACGACGTTATCGGGGTAGTTGGTGTAGCCCACGCCGTTAGAGGCGCGCAGCAGCATTTGGGTCATGATGTTGGGCATGTTAGCGCGGATGTCGCGCAGGCGCTGCCACGGGCATTCTTGCAAGAAGCGGTAGGCCACATCGAAGGTAGCACCCCCCCAGCATTCAACGGAGAAAAGCTGCGACATGTTGGTGGCATAGGCCGGAGCCGCGTTAATCATGTCGATTGACCGCATGCGGGTGGCAAGCAAGGATTGGTGTCCGTCGCGCATGGTGGTGTCGGTGATCAGCAGTTGCTTTTGCGTTTTCATCCAGTCGACGACGGCGGCAGGGCCCTGCGCGTCGAGCAGGGTGCGCGTGCCTGCGGGAACGTCGAGCGTTGGTTTCACGGGTGGACGCGGCAGTTTCGCCTCGGCGTGGGGCTTCGCGCGACCCACGGTTTCGGGGTGCCCGTTGACGGTGATATCGGCGATGTAGGTCAGGATTTTGGTCGCGCGGTCGCGCCGCTTTTTGAAATCCATGAGGCCCGGTGTCTCGTCGATGAATTTGGTGTGGTATTCATTGTTCAGGAACGTCGGGTGCTTGAGCAGGTTTTCCACGAAGGCGATGTTGGTGGACACGCCACGAATACGGAACTCGCGCAGGGCGCGGTCCATGCGGGCGATGGCCATTTCGGGTGTCGGTGCGCGGGCAGTTACTTTGGTCAAAAGACTGTCATAATAGCGCGTGATGACAGCACCAGAGTAGGCGGTGCCGCCGTCAAGGCGGATGCCCGGGCCAGTCGCGGAGCGGTACATCTGGATGCGGCCATAGTCGGGGATGAAGTTGTTTTGTGGGTCCTCGGTGGTGACGCGGCATTGCAACGCGTGGCCGTCGAGCTTGACGTCATATTGCGACGCACAGCCTGTGGCCTCGACCAGAGACTTGCCTTCTGCGATCAGGATCTGGGCGCGAACGATGTCGATGCCTGTGACTTCCTCGGTAACAGTGTGCTCGACCTGGACGCGCGGGTTGACCTCGATGAAGTAGAATTCGCCCGAGTCCATATCCATCAGGAATTCGACCGTGCCTGCGCATTCGTAGTCCACGAATTGGCAGATTTTCTTGCCCAAATTGCAAAGCTGTTCGCGTTGCGTCCCTGAAAGGTAGGGCGCGGGGGCGCGTTCAACGACCTTTTGGTTGCGGCGCTGGACCGAGCAGTCGCGCTCCCAGAGGTGGTAGATCTGGCCGTGGCTGTCGCCCAAAATCTGGACTTCGACGTGGCGCGCGCGCACGATCATTTTCTCAAGGAAACCTGCGCCGTTGCCGAAGGCTGCTTCGGCCTCGCGGCGGCCTTCTAGCACCTTTTCCACCAACTCGCTTTCGGAATTAATGGCGCGCATGCCACGACCACCGCCACCGAATGACGCCTTAAGCATCAAAGGGTATCCCACGGCAGCGGCTTGTTTTTTGACCAATTCCATATCGTCGCCCAGCACATCGGTGGCTGGGATGACAGGCACGCCCGCTTCAACCGCGACATCGCGGGCCGAGGCTTTATCGCCAAGCTTGCGCATTGTTGCAGCTTTGGGACCAATGAAGGTGATGCCGTTTTCGGTGCAGGCGTCGACGAAATCAGGGTTTTCGGAAAGTAAGCCGTAACCGGGGTGGATCGCGTCTGCGCCTGACATTTTGGCGACGCGGATGATTTCCTCGATCGAGAGGTAGGCAGCAACGGGGCCGAGGCCTTCGCCGATGCGGTAAGCTTCGTCGGCTTTGAACCGGTGCAGACCTAGCTTGTCCTCTTCGGCGTAGACCGCGACTGTCTTTTTGCCCATTTCGTTCGCGGCGCGCATGATACGAATTGCGATCTCGCCGCGGTTGGCAATAAGGATTTTCTGGAAGTCGGCCATCTATGGTCCCCCGAAGGTGTTTGCAGTTGCAGCATTGTTAGAGCGAAAATTCAGGATGTAAACCAAATAGCTTCAGTACGCGTTAGCGCTAACACGGTGAATTGTTTTGAATAGAGCGTCGCATTTGGGTATTTGTCTTGTTGCTTGGGCTTCAGCCGTTAAAATGTCCTGATATCTTAGGTGCTTGGGGTAATGTCGCCTTAGTCGCTAAAATGCCTTGCACATTCATCCAAAGAAAGCGCAAGAACAGAGTGTGAACACTCTTTCGCACTGGTCGCTTTGACGTTATGAATGGCCGTATGACAGGATATAGTGAAGATGATGCCTTTGAGGCAGCGGCAGTTCCCTTAAGCCAGCGCGCCATGGTGGGCCGAGCGGAACCGACTTATTTGGACGGATTGAACCCCGCGCAACGCGAGGCGGTCGAGGCCATGCATGGCCCCGTTTTGATGTTGGCGGGTGCAGGTACCGGCAAGACCAAAGCGCTGACCACGCGAATCGGGCATTTACTGGCGACAGGCACGGCGCGTCCGCACGAAATTCTGGCCGTAACATTTACCAATAAAGCCGCCCGCGAGATGAAATTGCGCATTGGCCGGATGATGGGTGAGGCGGTGGAGGGGATGCCATGGCTGGGCACGTTCCATTCGGTCTGTGCCAAGCTGTTGCGTCGCCATGCGGAACTGGTCGGGTTAAAGTCGAACTTTACGATTTTGGATACCGACGATCAGTTGCGCCTGATGAAACAATTGATCCGTGCCGCGGATATTGACGAAAAACGCTGGCCGCCGCGCATGTTGTCGGGGATCATCGACGATTGGAAAAACCGCGCCCTTGTGCCCAGTGCCGTGCCTGTCGCGGATAGTGGCGTGTTCGATCACAAAGGGGTAGAGCTTTATGCGGCCTATCAGCAGCGGTTGCGTGATCTCAATGCCGTCGATTTTGGGGATATCCTGCTGCATATGGTGACGATCTTCCAAAGCCATGCAGACATTTTAGAGCAATACCAAACCCGCTTTCGGTTCATTTTGGTGGACGAGTATCAAGATACTAACGTGGCCCAATATCTTTGGCTGCGACTATTGGCGGCCAAGCATAAGAACATTTGCTGTGTTGGCGACGATGATCAGTCGATCTATGGTTGGCGCGGTGCCGAGGTTGGTAACATCCTGCGGTTCGAGAAGGACTTTCCCGGTGCCGTGGTGGTGCGTCTGGAGCAAAATTACCGCTCGACCCCTCATATTTTGGCGGCTGCTTCTGGTGTGATTGCAGCCAATAAGGGGCGGTTGGGGAAAACCTTGTTTACCGACCGCGAAGAGGGCGAGATGGTGCGCCTGATTGGTCATTGGGACGGCGAAGAAGAAGCCCGCTGGATAGGTGAAGAGGTCGAGGCCTTGCAGCGCGGCACGCGGGGACTGGACAAGGTTGGCCTTGATAGCATGGCGATCTTGGTGCGGGCGTCCCATCAGATGCGTGCCTTCGAGGATCGCTTTCTAACGATTGGCTTGCCCTACCGCGTGATTGGTGGCCCACGGTTTTACGAGCGCTTGGAAATCCGCGATGCGATGGCGTATTTCCGTTTGGCGGTTTCCCAAGATGATGATCTGGCGTTTGAACGGATTGTGAACACCCCCAAACGTGGTCTTGGCGATAAGGCAGTGCAGACCATCCAGCGCACGGCGCGCGAGAATGGGGTGAACCTGATCGAGGGCGCGCGTTTGGTTTGCGAGGGCAAACTGCTGGGCGGCAAGGGTCTAAAAGAGTTGACCTTGCTGGTACAGGGGTTGGACCGTTGGCATTCTCAGGTGATGGCCGAATCCGACACGCATGTCGAGCTGGCTGGCATGATCTTGGACGAGAGCGGCTACACGGGTTTTTGGCAGAACGACAAGACGCCAGAGGCACCGGGGCGGTTGGAGAACATCAAGGAATTGGTGAAGGCTTTGGAGAATTTCGAGAACCTGCAAGGGTTCTTGGAGCACGTCAGCCTGATCATGGATAACGAGACTGAAGAGCAGGGCGAGAAGGTGTCGATTATGACGCTTCACGCGGCCAAGGGGCTTGAGTTTCCTGCGGTGTTTTTGCCCGGTTGGGAGGATGGGTTGTTCCCGTCCCAACGGTCGATGGATGAAAGCGGATTGAAAAAGGTAAATGGTGTTGATGTTTCTATAGGGCTCGAGGAGGAGCGCCGTTTGGCCTACGTCGGGATCACGCGGGCCGAGGCGCTTTGCACGATTTCCTTTGCTGCAAACCGACGTGTCTATGGACAGTGGCAATCGGCGATGCCGTCGCGGTTCATTGATGAATTACCAGAAGAACATGTCGAGGTCCTCACGCCTCCTGGGCTGTATGGCGGTGGCTTTGGGGCTGCGGGCATGGCGGCGAGTGCAAATCCTGCGGTCCAAGACGGGTTCGGGTCTGACTTGCACCAAAAGGCAGCGGACGCGAATGTTTATAATTCCCCCGGATGGCGGCGCTTACAAAGTCGCAGCCAGCAGCGCGGTTTGTCTCAACCCGCTCAGGCGAAGAATAATGTAATCGATTTGCAAGCCGTCAGTGCATTTACCGAAGGTGACCGCGTGTTCCACCAAAAGTTCGGCTATGGCGAGGTGATGGGCATCGAGGGCGACAAGCTGGTTATTGAGTTTGACAAAGCGGGGTCCAAACATGTCGTTGCCCGTTTTATCGTCGCGGCAACTGACGCTGATGATGTGCCATTTTAAGCAAACATCGAGGCGGAGATGCTTGCGACGCCTGCGGCCGACCCGTGCCTGATACCGAGATTTAGTGGTTCAACATCGGGTACAGTGAGACCACCAGTAGCACCGCCATTGTCACGTTGAAGATGCGCAGGCGTTTGGCGCTTCCAAGCCAGCGGCGCAACTGCACTCCCATCCATGCCCAGACAGTGACCGACGGAAAGTTGATCGCGCAGAAGATGATCGCAACGATTGCGGCTCCGCCGATGACGCCAAAAGTGTCTGGTGCGTAGCCGCTGATTGCCGTGATGCCCATGATCCATGCTTTTGGATTGACCCATTGGAATGCGGCCGCTTGCAGGAAGGTGAAGGGTTTGCCTTCGACTGTTTTTGCCTCTGGCGGCACGGCATTTGCAATTTTCCATGCCAGCCACAGCATATAGATAGACCCTGCGACTTTGAGGAACGTGTTGAGTATCGGGTAGGTCTCAAAGACCTGCAGCAACACAACGCCAATCATAAACACCATAAACGCATGGCCGATGCTGACGCCAAGCATATGAGGGATGGTGCGCCGCAGCCCATAGTTTGCACCCGACGCCATCAGCATCAGGTTATTTGGCCCCGGTGTGATCGAGGATGCGAAGGCAAAGCCCACAAGGCCTATGAATAATGCAAATGACATAGGGCGGTTATAGATATGCTGCGCCTCGATGGAAGAGGCTTTAGAAAAATGTGTTGGATGTCAGAAAGCTGGCAAGGCTAAGCCCGCCCGCAATGGACAAGAAGAGATAAGGCAGGGCGCGCATGACGGTGATCCTTTTTGCTGTCTCTACTTCAACGGAACAGATCAGTATTTACGGCGCAAAAAGTCATAAAAAAAACGGTCATGCCCGGGAGGAGGTGGGCATGACCGTCTGTTATGATCAGCGCCCGCTTCGCATCTCGGGAGGAGAAGAGGCGGGGCGCTTCCTCACGACTGTTCTACCCGGGAGGAGGTGGGCGATATCAGTCGTGGTATGTTCGGGCCCGTCGGGAGGAGGTGACAGGACCGAATTCCGGTTTGGTGGTGGCGACACCCGGGAGGAGGTGGGTGCCGCCGCCGTTCAAATGGACCACTGCACAGGGGAGGCTGGCTGTGGTCCGACTAGATGCGCCATTTAAGGGAGGAGACGGCACATCTAATTCGTGATTACTTGCCGTATGCCGCTTCCATTGCGATCCCTTTGATCATAGAGCGCGAGATGCCCAGATCGGTTAGGTCACGGTTGGACAACGCTTCAAGTTCGTTGACTGTTGTTGTGTAGATCTTGCGCTGGGCGCGTGCTGCTGCGAAGTTCTCGCGCAGGGCCGCAAAACGCTGGGAAATTGTGATGCCGCCGGTGCGGGTGTCGGTGATAAATGCCATGATCGTTTCTCTCTTATGACTAACTTACTCGGCGCCGAATTGCGCTTCGTTGTGACTAAGATGGCGGTAACGCTGCACTTGCACAATCCCCCGCTTGATCAATGCTGCTATGCAGCAAATGCATAAGTAATGTTGACCTAACGTCATAAAGTTGTTGGTTAATTGTCTGCGTTGCATTGCCGCCTTGCACATATGGGCGTTCCTGCGACATGGTGCGCACATAATAGGCGATAAACAAACTGGAGAGACCAAGATGGCTGTCACCCGCGATGAAATAATGGGCGTTTTGGCGCGACTTGAATTGCCGGACGGTGGCACGCTTGTCAGCCGCGACATGATCCGTGCGTTGGGTGTTGATGGTGGTGCCGTGCGATTCGTCATTGAAGCCCCAGACGCGGGTATAGCCGCAAAGATGGAACCACAGCGGTTGGCGGCGGAAGCTGCGATCAAGGCGTTGTCGGGCGTCACGTCGGTTTCGGTCGTGTTAACAGCGCACGGGCCTGCTCCAAAGGCACCTGAGCCGCCAAGTCTTAAAATTGGTGGACACCCCAAACCACAAGCGGGCCCAAGCCGACCTTCAGGTGTTGACCGTATTTTGGCGATCGGATCAGGTAAGGGCGGTGTTGGTAAATCTACGGTGTCGTCCAACCTTGCCGTCGCGTTGGCCCGCGAAGGCCGCCGTGTTGGTCTGCTGGATGCCGACATCTATGGTCCCAGCCAGCCGCGCATGATGGGCGTGAGTAAGCGTCCTGCCTCGCCGGATGGCAAAACGATCATTCCGCTTAAGGCGCATGGCGTCACGATGATGTCCATTGGCCTGATGATGGATCCAGATAAGGCGATTGTCTGGCGTGGTCCGATGTTGATGGGCGCTTTGCAGCAGATGCTGGGGCAGGTCGAATGGGGTGAGTTGGACGTGCTGATCGTTGATCTGCCACCCGGCACGGGCGACGTGCAGTTAACGCTGTGCCAAAAGACAGAGCTGACAGGTGCGATTGTTGTGTCCACGCCGCAAGATGTGGCGCTGCTAGATGCCCGCAAGGCGATTGATATGTTCAATACGCTCAAAACGCCTGTGCTTGGGATGATCGAGAATATGTCGACTTTTATTTGCCCCGATTGTGGGCATGAGGCGCATATCTTTGGTCATGGTGGCGTGAAAGCCGATGCCGAGCGTCTGGGAGTGCCATTCCTTGGCGCACTGCCTATTGATCTGGATACGCGCCTTGCGGGTGATGCAGGCACGCCGATTGCGGCGGGTGACGGACCGATGGCAGACGCTTATCGTGTTATGGCGCGTCGATTTATTGATGGCGGCATGGCCTAAATGCAGATCAGGCTGGCAAAGGCTTCGGATGCAGATGGTATCTGGGCGCTTTTGCAGCCTGTGTTTCGTGCAGGCGACACCTATGCAATCGACCCCACGATCAGCCGCGAAGATGCGCTGACATATTGGTTAGACTTGCCTGCGGCGACCTATGTCTTGGAGCAGGCGGGGGCCATTGTTAGCACTTACTATATAAAGACGAACCAGCAGGGCGGCGGAAGCCACGTTTGCAATTGCGGATATATCGTGGGCGAGGCTGCGCGCGGGCAGGGTCTTGCTGCGCAAATGTGCCGAGCCTCACAGGTGCAGGCGCGCGCGTTGGGCTACCGTGCCATGCAGTTCAACTTTGTGCTGGCAAGCAACGCCGGGGCGGTCAAGCTTTGGCACCGGCTGGGCTATAAGACCGTTGGGACCATCCCCAAGGCGTTTGACCACCCCAAGCGAGGGTTCGTTGATGCCTATGTGATGTACCTGTGGCTGGATGCGGTCGCAGACTAATCGTTCTGGGAATTTCTGGAATCGTTAGGTTGAAATAGAATCAATGGGCTGATTCTGGCCGATTCTACGGGGCCACAAACTTGCATTCTCAAATGTTCCTATTATGTCCTGTTTTATTAACCCCTGTGGATAAGTTTTTTGGGAATTTCTGG
>JAIBDT010000108.1 GCA_024686085.1 Loktanella sp. | reverse complement strand
TCAGCCGCGAGATAGACGGTGTTGATTGCGTGACCGTGGTGACAGAGGCGATTTTTTCCTATTGTGGGGTTAAAGTGAAGATCGACACGGACCGTCACATCGGGGCAGAGGCCGCTTCTGTGCGCGCTGACGGCGAGGCGATCGGGCACGTTATGACCGCCGAATACGGTTCGCAAATGTTGTCGCTTGGCGGTGTTGATCACCTGACGGGAGGTTCAAAACCCGAAGGGCGCAAAACGTGCGACGCACTCTTGCGGCTGTGCAACAAAGAGGCGGTCGAGCTGACTATTGACGGCGGATCAAGCATCATCGTGCAAGCAGGCCGCGCGCCAGTCATAGATGGCAAAGCTGAAGAACGCATGCGGGTCGGTTGTGGGTCCGCTACCATCGGGATGTTTGCGTCGCAATGGCAAGGGCTGGTCGATGAAGTTGTCGTGGTCGATGACCATATCACGGGCGTCGTTTCAGAACATCAGGCTGGCAAAGTCATTGACTGGGCGGCCACGGGCATTCGCATCAATGGCCGACGCTCGACCCCTGGTCGCTATTTCAAGGTGGCAGAGCCCGGCAACGGTTGGGGAGGCACGAACATTGACGACCCTCTGGCCATATTGGGTCAGTGGCGGGCGACAAAGGGCGCCCGAGCGGGACTGTCATTGCTCATGGTGTCAACCACGGGCGAGCACGCAGGCTATTATGTGCTCAATGATGCGCTGGAGCCAGTGATGTTACCGATGCCCGCTGCATTGCAAACTTCTGTAGATCTAATCGCACAAAACTGCGAACCGGCTTTGTGTACGGTGCTGTTCATGTGCGGCGCTGGTGGATCGCTACGGTCTGGAGTGACGGATAATCCTATCCATCTGACCCGATCAGTCCATAGTGATGAAACCAGCGTGACGATTGGTGGCGCGCCCACATACAGATGGCCAGGCGGAGGTATCACAGTGATGGTGGATGTGATGGAAGTTCCCGATGGGGCCTTTGGATATGTCCCGACGCCTGCGCTTGTGGCTCCGCTTGAATTTACCACGCGGCGCGATGCCTATCAGCGGTTGGGCGGACATAACGCGCATATCCGCAATCTGGACGACGTGCTGGAAACCGGCGGCGAATACGGGGCGGATGTGCGCGTGATCGGAGAGGACCCATGAGCTGGACCGCACCTCAAGCCAAGCTTTTACCGGACGGGAAGCGGTTACACCTGCACCACGGTCCCATTGACCTGATTGTCGGGGTGTCTGGGGAAATGCGAGACCTGTGTTTTAAACGTGCAATCGATCACTTTCAAAACATTCTGATCGGGTTGATGAGTGAGCTTGACGCTCTTCGCCGACCTTTGACGTCAGATGTTTGCTTCATAGATCCGGTGGCAAAACGTATGGCCGAGGCGGTCCGTTCATATCCGGATGTCTTTGTCACCCCGATGGCCGCAGTAGCAGGTGCCGTTGCGGATGAAGTTCTGGCGGCAATGCTGTCGGACAAAGTGCCCCAAAAGGCCTATGTGAACAACGGTGGCGACATTGCCTTTCACCTGTCCGAGGGCGAAATCTTTGAAGTGCTTAGCCCCGCAGGACTGTTGACCATTACTTCTCGAGACAGCGCGCGCGGCATTGCCACGTCGGGATGGCAGGGCCGCAGCCATTCGCTTGGTATCGCCGATGCGGTCAGTGTAGTTGCCAAGACGGCCGCAGCCGCAGACGTGGCCGCAACCTTAATTGCTAATGCCACCAACTTGCCAGGCCATACCGCGATAGGTCGGTGCCCGGCCACACTGCTAAGCCCGGACAGCGACCTAGGGAAGCGTCATGTCACAACTCATGTGGGGCACTTGCCCGCGTTGGATGTAGATAAGGCGCTGCAAGCGGGGACACGTTTTGCGTCCGACTGTGCCGCACGCGGCCTAGTGAAGACGGTTGCAATTTCGCTACAAGGCCAATCTCGTATTACCCAGAACAGTTTTCAATCCAACGCTGCAGGAGCCCTCGCCCATGCCTGAATTTATCATTCGCAAGATTCAGCTTATCATCGAAGAAGTGCAGCACGATGGTGGACCTGCGCCCGAAACACCGCGCACTCTGGGGGCGATACTGGCGTGTGTGTCCAACCCTTTTGCGGGTCGCTTTGAGGTGGATTTGCAGCCCGCGATGGAGGATCTGAAACCTCTTGGCGCAGAAATGAGCGCAAAACTGATTGCAGCACTTGGCGGCAAAGACCGCATTGACGGATACGGCAAAGGGGCCATCGTCGGAGAGAGTGGTGAATTGGAACATGCCGCTCTCTGGCATGTGCCAGGTGGCTACGCGATGCGCGAATTGCTGGGCAGATCAAATGCAATCGTGCCGTCTTGCATGAAGCGTGGCGGCATTGGCAGCCGGCTTGACGTGCCCCTTGGGCACATCAACGCTGCCTATGTGCGTAGCCATTTTGATGGGATCGAGGTTGGGCTTCCGGATGGACCAAGATCAGAGGAAATCGTCTTTGCGCTCGCGATGTCATGCGGTGGGCGTGTTCACAGTCGAATGGGCGGTTTGGAAACTTGGGACGTTCAAGGAAACGACGGTTTGCGGTAGCCAACGCTAGCCCAGTTTTATATCCTCGACTTGTCACGGTTAGGTAATGTGGGTGCTGTCAGACAAATGAGAACTCGCATCAGATTGCTGACGCAGCCTGAACCTATGCGCTCAATAATTGGCGCCACTCAGAGGAAGCAGCAAAACGGGACATTCCTTGCCCCATCAACGCCTCAACTTGCCGTAACTTCGAGACAATCTCTTCTGGCTTGGGTCGTTTGTTTGTCATTCTCGATCCTCCATTCCCTAAATA
>JAIBDT010000085.1 GCA_024686085.1 Loktanella sp. | reverse complement strand
CACATTACGGAGTAAGAGCGGGAACCGCACATAAAGCATCACAGCTAAGCGGATTATCTCTAGGCTCGTTTTAAAGGACCTAAATGGGGAGTGTTTTTAATACGGCGAGGCTACGAAACCGCCTGCCCCGTCTCAAGTTAGTTTCTTCTGACAATGCCGGATGGGGTGTTCTGTCATTTAAGGACGCTACAACCCACCCTGCCAGCTCAAACCAAGTTTAATTTGACAGTCCCTTTAGGAGGGTATTGACTGAAACAATTAATTTGCTGTTTCTATTTTCGGGAGTAGGACGTTTGGACGTAGCATTCGAACAGGTGTGTGGCTTTGGCAATAGTTTGGTAGTCGAGTGCGAGAGAGCCTTTTTGGGATCTCTTGCTGCAAATATTTGTCAGAACCGACCATCGCGGCAGGTCATTTGCGCCGAACTTCGAGAATTAAATCCTTTAAATTATTTTGACAATATGGAACATCCTATTGGAGTAATGGGCGGCCCACCACGGGAAACGTTTTCCTCTATGGGAGGCAGGAGCGCGACAAAGAACTCACTTAGTAGGAACTAAGTGGATGCGCAGTGCCCGATGACACCAAGACCTTTGCAATTCAAAAGCCTCGTTGAGGTAGGCCATATGATCCGACGAGAGGAAGCAACATCTACTGGCGTCACGCAAAACATGCTAGATCTGATCGCGCGCATGGATGGGCGGCTACACAGCTACATCCACCTCTGCGCAGATCGCGCGCTGGCGCAGGCGGCAACGGCAGATGTAGAGATTGGGGCTGGCATCCATAAAGGACCGCTGCACGGCGTGCCCATTGCCGTCAAGGACCTGTGCTATACGACCTATGCGCCAACCCGCGCGGGGACGATGATATACAAGGATTTCCTGCCAACCTATAATGCGACAGTCGTCGATAGACTCGAAACCGCTGGGGCGGTGATCCTGGGCAAGCTTTCGATGACCGAAGGCGCCTATACCGGGCATCACCCAACCATTCCTAGCCCCGTTAACCCGTGGAACCCTGAATACTGGGTCGGCACTTCGTCAAGCGGTTCTGGTGTCGCGCCGACAGCCGGTTTGTGCTTTGCGTCATTGGGCAGTGATACTGGGGGATCGATCCGCTATCCTTGTGCCACATGCGGGTTGACTGGGATTAAGCCAACTTGGGGTCGGGTGAGCCGCCATGGCGTCTTTGCACTGGCAAACTCGCTCGATCACATGGGACCGATGGCGCGGTCAGTAGCAGATTGTGCAGCAGTGCTGCAAGTGATTGCCGGATGGGATGCGCAAGATCCGACGTCTTTGGATGTGCCTGTACCGGATTACATGGCAGAGATCGGCAAGAGCGTGCGTGACATGCGCATAGGCATTGATCGCAGTTACGCGCTTGGCGGTGTGGAAAGTCAGGTCGCTGATGCCTTAGAACGTGCTTTGGAGGTCTTTACCCATCTTGGCGCAAGTGTGGTTGAGGTAACGCTACCGGATTATCATGCACTGGTCGATGCCTGGATTGGGATGTGCGCTATTGAAACTGCAGTTGTACACAAGGATACATACCCCGCGCGCGCCGATGAATATGGTCCCGACCTCGCTCAGCTGATTGACGAAGGGCGAGCGATGACGGGTATGCAGGCGGCGGAGGGCCACTATCTGCGCATCGCATTCACGGCGTCCTTTGAAACGTTGTTTAGCTACATAGACTGCATGCTTTGCCCGACAATGCCTACGCCAACCCCAAGCCTAGCCGATATGGCTGACTATGGTGCCGATCCGGCTGTTCTGGGTACCATCATGCGGTACACGGCACCTTACAATTTTACTGGCAGCCCGACCGTGACCCTCCCGAATGGGTTTGATAGCGTGGGCATGCCGTTGAGCATGCAGATTGTTGGGCCGAAACTGGGCGAGGCGGCGATCATACGCGCCGCACATGCCTATCAGAGCGCTACAGATTGGCATACCCGCCAACCAAATATGGGCGCTTAAGAAAATAACGGATTGATAACAAAAACTGGGAGAACAGCATGAGATGGACAGACAGGTCAATCATGGGCCGCCACGCGGTCGCCAAGGGGCAAGCCGGTGCCAAACACCGCCTGAGCGAAGAAGACCAAGGCAAGTTTCACTATGTCTATGGTCCCTATGCAGAGCCGGTCATGCGCATCGCACCAGGTGATGTGGTAGCGGTTGAAACGCTCGACGCCTTCGGAGGCGCGATCAAGACTGAGGATGATTTGCCGTCTCAGGTATTGAACATGCCTTTCGTCAATCCACAAAACGGGCCCATAGCTGTGGAAGGGGCGGAGAAAGGTGATGTATTGGCCGTGCATATCCACTCGCTTATGCCGCGGGGGCCACAGCCCGTTGGAACAACTGCGCTGATCCCCAGCTTTGGCGCGCTGGTAGCGGATGGAAATCAAATGCTGAACGCGCCGATCGCCGAACGGGTCAAGAAAATGGAAGTCACGCCGGCGGGCGGCGTCAAATTCTCAGACCGTGTCACACTGCCTTATGAACCTTTTGTTGGCACCATGGGCGTCAGCCCAGAGATTGAAGCGGTCAGCTCGCTGCAACCCGATTATTGGGGTGGAAATATGGATTGTCCTGATGTGGCGCCCGGCGCGATCATCTATTTTCCGGTGCAACGCGAAGGCGCGCATTTCTTCATCGGGGATTGCCATGCGCGTCAGGGGGATGGTGAACTATGTGGTGTGGCGGTCGAGATTCCGGCCACAGTGACGTTGCAGATCGACCTCATCAAAGGCTGGTCTATACCCGGCGTACGGATTGAAACTGAAGACTTCATCATGTCCCTAGGCAGTGCACGCCCTATGGAAGACGCCGCCCGCATGGCCTACCGTGACCTGATCCGCTGGTTGGTAGAGGACTATGATTTTGAGGAATCAGAGGCCTATTTTCTTGCTACGCAGGCGGGGAAAATGCGGGTTGGGAATATGGTCGATCCGAAATACACATTGGGCGCGTCTATGCCTAAAAAATACATTGAACAATAGGGGTCATAAAATGGATCTTGGACTAAAAGGACTGAACGTGCTCATCACCGGCGGGACCAAAGGGATTGGCCGCCAGTGCGCTGAGATTTTTGCCGCTGAAGGTGCAAATATCGCCATCTGTGCGCGTGACAGTGCCGGGGTGACCGACACGATTGAGGCGCTCAAAGCCAGAGGAGTCAGAGCCATCGGACGTGGGGTCGATGTGGCAGACAAACATGCGTTGAAATCATGGGTCACAGATTCCGGCTCTGCTTTGGGGGGCATCGACATTGTTGTTGCCAATGTTTCGGCCCTTGCGGTGGCGGATGATGAGACAGCGTGGGAAGCCGGATTTGGCGTTGATATGATGCATTCGGTACGATTGGTGAACGCAGCCATTCCGTTTCTGAAGAAATCCAAGGCCCCATCGATCACGCTCATCTCGTCCGTCTCGGGGCGCGAAATTGACTTTACCGGACCGGCATACGGCGCTTTCAAGGCAGCCTTGGTGCACTACGCGCACGGACAGGCTCTGAAGCTGGCACCGATGGGCATCCGCGCCAACACTGTTTCGCCAGGCAACACCTATTTCGAGGGTGGAATCTGGCAGAATATCGAGCAAAACAACAAAGCATTGTTTGACGAAGCGATGGGGATGAACCCGATGGGCCGCATGGCCAGCCCGCAAGAAATTGCTCGGGGCGTCGTGTTTCTGGCCAGCCCGGCGTCAAGCTTTACCACAGGCACTAATCTGGTAATTGACGGGGCGCTGACGAAGGGTGTGCAGCTCTAGACTTACGCGCACCAGATTTCTTTAGCGGTCACCACAGTCACATCGCCGTCCAGCAGATCGCCCGCTGCGGCAAAGAAACCTTGAGAGCCGGCACCGCTGTTGTGCCGGTCCATTGCAGCCTTATCGGTGAACCTCTCAAATGTTATAAAAACGCAAGTATCGTCAGGGTCTTGCGCGACATGAAAGCCGATCGTGTCGGGTTCGTTGTCGCGGGCAAACACACCGACCTTCAGCAATTCGGCGCTTACTTTATCTTCATAGCCCTTTTGGGCGCGAATGATGGCGGTCAGGGTATGCATGGGTGGTTTCCTCCTAAAATCAGGTGGGCAAGGCAATGCCAAGCTCTGCGCACATAGCCTCCTGCATCTTGAATTTTTGGGGTTTGCCCGTAGCCGTCACCGGCATTTCATCCGCAAATCGGATATGGCGCGGTACTTTGAAGCGGGCAATTTTTTCGCGACACCAGTCTTGCAGTCCGGTTGCTGTCAGATCAGCATTGGGGCGCAGGATGATCCAAGCGGCCACCTCTTCGCCCAGCCGCGCGTCAGGCAGACCAAAGACCTGCACCTGTGCAATATCAGGATGTGTCAGCAGCAGGTCTTCAACCTCGGCCGGATAGATATTTTCACCGCCCCGGATCAGCATGTCGCCCGCACGTCCGGTGATTTGGCAATAGCCTTCTGCGTCGATGGTCGCGAGATCGCCCGTATGCATCCAGCCGTCATGGATAGCGTGGGCGGTAAATTCAGGATCATTCCAATAACCCTTCATCACCAAATAGCCCCGTGTCAGCAACTGGCCTTGGTGCCCCACCGGGAGGGTTCGCCCCGCATCATCAACGACGCGGCACTCAACATGCGGCTGAATACGGCCCACAGTAGAAACTCGCCGCGCGGGTGGATCGCCGGGATCAGACTGAAACGAGATCGGGCTGGTTTCTGTCATACCATAGCCGATGGTGATGCCGCTGCAATGCATATCCTTCATCACGCGGGCCATCAGCGACGCAGGGCAGAGAGATCCGGCCATCACCCCCGTCCGCAGTCGGCGCAGATCAAAGCGGGCAAACTCTGGATGATCCAGCATCGCGACGAACATGGTGGGCACGCCATGCAGCGCGGTGCAACCTTCAGCTTCGACGGCCTTTAAGGTGGCAAGTGGGTCAAACCCTTCGCTCGGAAAGACCATTTTGACGCCGTAAGATGCCGCCGCAAGGTTGCCCAGCACCATCCCAAAACAATGATATAGCGGCACCGGAATGCACAGCGCATCATCCGGTGTCAGCTGCATGGTACGCGCTGTTGAGATGGCATTGTTGATGATATTGAAGTGACTCAGGGTCGCACCCTTGGGGTGACCTGTAGTGCCAGAAGTGAACTGGATGTTGATCGCGTCACCCGGTTTCAGCGCCGCGCTGATTCCATCAAGGCGGGCCTTGGGCGCGGCATTGCCCCTTGTCATGACCTCGTCAAAAGAAATCGCACCCGCCATAGGGTCGGACCCAATCTGGACGATACGGCGCAATTTGGGCAGCTTTTTACTGTGCAGGTGACCGGTCTGAGCGGTGGCAAGTTCGGGCGCAAGATCCCGCAGCTTGCCCAGATAATCTGATTCTCGAAATTGCGCTGCGGTGATCAACGTGCTGACCCCAGCATGGCGCAGGGCGTATTCCAGTTCGAGCGTCTGGTAAGCGGGGTTGATGTTCACCAAGATTGCACCGATCCGCGCCGTGGCAAATTGTGTCAGCACCCATTCCGGTCTATTGGGTGACCAGATGCCCACTCGGTCGCCCTTGTAGACTCCGATCGACAACAGTCCGGCTGCCAACCGGTCCACCCGACGCATAAGGTCTTCATAGGTCCAGCGCTCTCCGGTCTGGCTAAAAACCGTGGCCATGCGGTGCCCATGTCGTTTGCGCACCTCGGCCATGAAGCCTGGTATCGTCGCATGGATCAAAGGGCGTTTGGTGCTTCCTTTTACATGTGAAAGACCGTTGATTGGACGTGTCATAACAGCTCCAGCCTACATCTCGCGCCAGTCGCCCACCTGTTCAAAGGCCGAGGCGGCGCGGTAGATCGTGCTTTCATCATAACGCCGCCCAATGATTTGCAGACCAACGGGCAACCCGTCTGACATGCCGCAAGGCACCGACATCGCTGGATGGCCTGTGACGTCGAATGTTGCGGTGTTAGTGATATTCTCGAACGCACGTTGGCACCATTCTTCCAGCGTGGCGTCGCTGGACGGGATCGGCGGTGCCTTCATCGCGGTTGTTGGCGTCAGCAACAAGTCGTAAGCAGCAAATACTTTGTTGAACTCATCGCGCAGCTGCCGCGACAAGTTCTGCGCTTTGGCATAATAGCGACCGCGCGTGTGCTTGAGGTGATATTGGCCTATCAGCATGGAAATCTTTAGCGTATCGCTCAGCTCGTCCGCGCGGGTGCGCCAGTTGGAGTGATACTCCAGCAATGAGGTTGTATAAAGCCCCTCCCAGCCAGTGCCCATGCCATTACCCAGCATCATCTGCTGGGTCAGCCCCTCTAGCGCAATGGGTGTCCAGATCGCGACGCCGTGCACGTGCCAGGGTACTGAAATTTCGTCCACGGTGGCGCCCAAACTTCGCAGAGTTTCAGCGGCGGCACGCACCTTGTCGTTGACATCTTCCTCGGCACCGGGTTGTTCATAGCCTTCCTTGATCACGCCAATCCGTAGGCCAGAAACGCCACCTCCAACGGCGGCAGTGTAGCGTTCCGTTTTCACGTCATACTGTCGCGGATCAAGGCCGTCAGGCCCTGCGATCACTTCCAGCATCAGCGCATTGTCCATGACATTTTGCGTCATTGGGCCGGTATGGTCGATGGTGTTCTCAATTGGCATGATGCCGGAATAGGGAACAAGACCATGGGTAGGCTTCATCCCATAGCAGCCACAAAAGGAGGCAGGCATGCGGATTGACCCACCTTGGTCGCCGCCGATGGCCATGTCGATCAAACCTCCGCCCACCAAGGCACCCGAACCAGAAGACGATCCGCCGGCAGAATAGCCATGCTTATGCGGATTATGTACTGGGCCAGCCGCGTTAGTATGCGAGCCGCCAGACAGGCAAAAATATTCACAATGGGCTTTTCCTGCGATGGTGGCACCGGCGTCCAGCAGACGGGTCACAATGGTGGCGTCCAGATCAGGGACATAGCCCTTGAGCGTCGACGCGCCGTTCATCATTGGCACACCGGCAAGGCAGACATTATCCTTAAGCGCAACACTGCGGCCCAGAAGCGGACCACGCGGGGCGCCTTTGATCTCGGTCTTTACGTACCACGCATTCATCGGGTTTTCTTCGACAGTCGGGCGGTGCCCCGAGGTGCGGGGATACAGCACTGGGGGCAGATAATCGGGCAGCCCGTCGACAATGTCATAGGCATCCAGCGTGCCTTGCATCACGTTCAGGAACTCTTGCACACGGGCATCGGACATGCTCATCCCCAGCTGAGAGACGACGTCTTTCATCTGGGATAGGGTGGGGCGTTGGACGGTCATGTAAGACATCCTTTCCATAAGGGAGGGCGTATTGGTAGGCCAAGACGGCGCGGTGGGAGAAGGGATCAAAGTGCTGCGCATCTGGGAAGAAGGGGCTTTGGTAGATGCCCCCATCGCAGGGCCAGGCACAGATTTTGCCAAGCCCCCCGAAGCACCCAAACCGGTAAACTCTTCGATCAGGGCGGGATCGGAGGCTTCTGAACCAGAAATCTCACCAGTGATCGTACCTTTCTGGATCAACAGCACGCGTTCGGACAAGGCAGTGATAAAATCAAGGCTCTGCTCTACCAGAACAATAGCGATGCCGCTGCGCTTGTTCAGCGACTGCAACAACTCGATAATCTCATCAATGATAGAGGGTTGGATGCCTTCGGTCGGTTCATCCAGAAAGATGAGGTCTGGTTCAGATATTAAACAACGCGCCAGCGCCAACAGCTGCTGCTCTCCGCCAGATAATGCCCCACCATCGCGGTCCATCAACCGTTCAAGGCGCGGAAAATCAGCGAGCACGCGTTCAATCGCATCCACTTCGTCCATGTCATGGGCGGCCACCCCCATGCGCAGATTGTCCTGTACACTCAGATTTGGAAAGATACCGCGTCCTTGCGGTACATAGCCTAAACCCATGGATGCGCGGCCCGAAGACTTCATTTCGCTAAGGTCTTCGCCGTCAAAGATGACCTGGCCGCCGGTCGCAGGTACAATCCCCATCAGGGTTTTCAGCAGCGTGGTTTTCCCCATGCCGTTGTGCCCCAGCACACCAAGAATTTCGCCTTCACCGACCTCCAGGTTGATGCCGTGCAGAACCGGCACCTTACCATAACCTGCCATCAGGCCTTTGACTTTAAGCAGAGCACTCATGCGCGGCTCCCCAAATAGACTTCGCGAGCGCGCCTGTCTTTTGATATGGCCTCCATAGTGTCTTCCATCAAAATCTGCCCTTCGT
>JAIBDT010000080.1 GCA_024686085.1 Loktanella sp. | reverse complement strand
GTCACTGACGCTGTCATACTTCAGTATCTTGAATTACATTCAAAAAGGGAACCTACCGGCGTCAGCCGGTAGTCGTTCAGTACCCGCCAACAGTCATGTCGAACGTCACCGAGAACTCGGACTATGTGCATGACGAAATCTTCGGCCCTGTGGCTGCCCTTCAGACCTTCACCGACCAAGAAGATGTGATCGCCCGCGCCAACAATACCGAATACGGGCTGGTTGCTTATGTCTTCTCCGAGAATATGAAGCGTGCTTTGCAGGTCTGCGAGCGCCTTGAGTACGGAATGGTTGGCCTCAACAGAGGTTTGGTCTCCGACCCCGCCGCGCCCTTTGGCGGTGTGAAACAGTCCGGTCTGGGCCGTGAAGGTGGGCATGAAGGCATGCTCGAATTCATGGAAACCCAGTATATTTCGGCCAGTTGGTGAGGACTGATATGACCGAGATTATCGCCGCACCCTCCGTTCGGTCCCTTGCCCGAGAAAAGGGGATCGACATTGAAAAGCTGGCCCGCGACCTGGGCCGCACAACCATCGCCCGAGAAGACCTCTCGGGCGGCGCACCCGCTCCGTCACAAAACAACAACGCCGCCTATTGGGACGTGGATCACGCCCAATACGGGCCTGTCACCGAAGAACCGATGAGCCGCTTTGCCATGGTTGCGGCGGGCAATCTGGGGGCGGCGAATGCGGCGATCCCGCAGGTCACCCACCATGACCGCGCCGATGGTTCGGCCATTGAGACGCTCCGCTCGGAACTCAAAACCGAAGCGCAGGCGCGCGGTGTCAAACTGACTGCGCTGGCCTTTCAGGTCAAAGCACTGGCTTGCGCCCTGCGTGATTTTCCGCGCTTCAATGCCTCGCTAAGCCCCGAAGGGAAAACGCTGTTCCTCAAAGGCTACGTGCACATAGGCATTGCGGTGGATACCGTCCATGGCCTCATGGTGCCTGTGATCCGCGACGCCGACAAAAAGGGCCTTTGGCAAATTGCAGCCGAGATCGGCGATCTCGCGTCTCGCGCACAATCGCGCAAGGTGGGACCCGATGAAATGGGTGGTGCGTCCATGACCATCACCAACCTCGGCGGCATTGGCGGCACGGCGTTCACACCAATCGTGAACCCGCCAGAGCTCGCCATTCTGGGACTGACGCGCAGCGAAATCACCCCCGTTTGGGATGGCGAATCCTTCCGTCCAGTGCCGATGATCCCGCTCGATCTGAGCTACGATCACCGCGTCATCAACGGGGCAGATGCCGCGCGCTTTGTCAGTCACCTCGCGGGCCTTCTGGGCGAGCCGCGCCGGATGATGATCTAGGAGAAAACGCACTATGACCAATCATGCCGATTTCATCGTCATCGGGGCCGGCCCTGGTGGATATGCTTGCGCGTTTCGCGCAGCCGATCTGGGCCGCAAAGTCGTTCTTGTTGACCCGCGCGCCACATTGGGCGGCGTTTGCCTGAACGAAGGCTGCATTCCGTCCAAGGCCCTGCTGCACGCAGCACAGGTCATTCGCGAAGCCCGCGATATGTCCGAAGGTTGGGGCATCACTTTTGGGTCCCCGAAAATCGATCTCGACGCCCTGCGCGCGCGCAAGGACAAAGTAGTCGGTGCGCTGACAGGCGGGTTGACCGGTTTGGCGGCACGCCGCAAGGTCCAAACGGTGCGTGGCACAGCGACCTTCACCGGCGCGAACAGCCTCGATATCGACGGCGAGGCGTGGACCTTTGATCAGGCGGTGATCGCCGTCGGCTCTTCACCGGTCCAGCTTCCCGGATGGCCCGAAGACGGGCGCATCTGGGACAGCACCGCCGCGCTGGAATTGCGCGAAGTGCCCGACCATCTGGCCATTGTCGGCGGCGGCATCATCGGTCTGGAAATGGCCACCGTCTACAGCGCATTAGGCGCGCAGGTCACTGTCGTTGAACTCTCTGATCAAATCGCAACGGGCGCAGATCCGGACGCAGTGCGCATCCTGCATGCCGCTCTTGAAGCACATGACGTGACACTGCACACCGCGACAAAAGTCAGCGCGGTCAAAGCCAAGGCCAAAGCCATCGAGCTGACCTGCGAAGGCAGCTTCGAAGGCACGCTCAACGCTGGGGCAGTGATCCAGTCGGTTGGACGCAGATCGAACGGGCCCCTTGTCCTCCCCGAGAAAGCAGGCGTCGACATCGACGCGCGCGGCATCATTGCCGTGGATCAATCCTGCCGCACCAACGTCGACGGCATCTTTGCCATTGGCGATGTCACGGGCAACCCGATGCTGGCACACCGCGCAACCCATCAGGGCCATGTCGCCGCCGAAGTCGCCTGCGGTCATGCAGCCGCTCTCGACACGGATCTGATCCCCTCTGTCGCCTATACCAATCCTGAAATGGCTTGGGTTGGTCAAACAGCGGCACAGGCGAAAGCAGATGGCAGGGCGCATAAGGTTGCTAGCTTCCCTTGGGCCGCAAGCGGCCGCAATCTCGCGTCGGGCGGTGGCGACGGTCTGTCAAAACTGGTCTATTGCCCCGACACGCATCGCTTGCTCGGCGCCACGATCATAGGCTCGAATGCAGGCGAATTGCTGGCTGAGTGTACTTTGGCCATCGAAATGGGCGCGACCCTTGAAGACCTCGCCCTCTCGGTCCACGCGCACCCGACCGTGTCTGAAACAATTGCCTTTGCCGCAGAACGCGCATTGGGCACATTGACTGACCTCTAACCGAAGCGGCTGACTTGCGCTCCGAAAATGTCTCCAGATTTGTGTAGATGTCGTCCAACACAAGGACGGAAACATGAAAGCACGATGCCCAGTCGAACAGATCATAGGGATAATTAAGAAGCAGGGTTTGCGCGTTAAGCAATTGATCCGGCCATATATCTTAGCGCGTAACGGTGAGAGGGCCGCTGATGTATGTTGGCATCAAGGGATCAGCTCAGCGACATTCAAAAAATACAAATCAAAGTATGGCGGGATGGAACCTTCTGACGCGAAGCGATTGCGCGCTTTGGGTACAAGCAAACCATGAGAGAGAGGGCTAGCCTGAACAGAATGGCGTCATCGAAAGTTTTAATGGCAAGATGCGGGACGAATGCCTCAACGAAACGCTGTTGGGGGACGCTCGCGAAATAATTGAAGGATGGCAGGAGGATTACAATTGGCGCAGAGGACACTCAGCCCTAGTAACCGGTACACCGATGGATTTTTTGCACAGAAAGGTAATGGACAAGATGGCGGCCTAGCGCCTTGGATTAACTCCAAGGCATACGCGTAAAGCTAGAGGAGGCTTGGGATTGCGTTTTTACCTATGGTCGAAACGACATTGGTAAGTTGAATGTTTGATTCCCCGGTGCCACGCCATTTGGCGCAGCGGGGATGCGGGCGCGTTGTACGGCGGTCAATGCGGCGCGGTCTAATGCTGCATCTCCTGATGACCCGACGATTGAAACACCAACCAATGCACCGCGGCTACTAACTGTAATCCGCAATTTCACAACACCGCTCGCACGGGTGCCAGACGGATACCGCTTGCGGCGCTCAATGTTGCTGCGAATGGCGCCACCCCATTGCGACAAGGCCGCAGGGCTGGTGCGTGGGGCAGGGGCAGCAGCGACTCGTGGAGCGGTCTTTACCGTGCCGGCAGTCGTGTTCTGCCCGCTACCCGAGGCTGTTTCCCGCGCGCGCGAAGGGGCAGTGGGCTGTTTTGCGGGGGCCGCTGCGCGTCGCACGGGGCGGACGACGGGGCGTGGCGATTGTGTCGGTGCGGATGAAGTGGGCGGAGGCGGCGCGCCTGTCAGGTCGATCTGAGGTAGCGCTTCGGAGGGCGTAACAATCGCGGGTAAAACGGGCACGCCCATTCGGGGGGCGCTAGCTGCGGACGACCCGCTTGGTAATGTTGCGTCGGGCATCGTGGGAGGACGCATCTCAGCCACTTGAGCCACCTCAGGCGGCTTGCTCCATTCTGCGACCATCTCTGCCAAGTCGGTATTGCTGGCGGTAATGACCACTGACGCAATGCCGTCGCCGCCTTGTGATGCAGACGACGCTTTTGGAATGTCTGGTAATACGATGACGTGAGCCGCGAAGGCCGCAACCAAAAACCCAGTAAATTCCAATATCGTTTTCATTTTTGCGCCACCACCAATTCGATCGAAGTGACGCCTAACTCCGCCAAGCGGTTCAATATGCCAGACAAGTCTTTGGCTGGCAGCGCTGCATCTGCGCGAATGGTCAACGGTCCCTCAAACTGCATCGCCCCAAGCGCAGGCCAAACAGCGTTTCCTAAAAGACCGTTCATCCCCAAACGTCCATCGGCGGCGACAAATAAAGTCGTATCCTCCTGCAACTCTCCCTCGCGCCGGGCGTCAGGTGGGGTCACGTCAAAGGGTGTCGGCTGCGTGATGGTCGCAGTCATCATGAAAAAGATCAGCAGCAAGAACACGACGTTAATCATCGGTACGATGGATTCGGGTTTTTGTCGCGCAGGGGGGTGGGAAAACTGCATCAGATCACTCGACCATCGCAATCTGACTGTAACCAGCTGCGGCCAAATGATCAGCCACGATTACGAGGCGCTGCAAGGACGCCGTATCATCGGGCTGGATCACGATCATGTCCTGAGGTGACGACATCATCTGGGGCAATGCGTCCACCAAACCATCAAGCGTTACAACGACGCCATTCAATCGTAACGTATCAGCGGAAATCTGAACCAAGCGTGGCTGTCCTTCATAGGCAGCCCCTTCACCGCCCACGATCAGCGGCAGCGACGCATCTTTGCCGAACTGAGACGCCAACATAAAAAACACCAACAGCAAGAACACCACATCAATCATAGGCGTCAGGCTGGCGCGGCGGCTGCGCCTTGGTGTGGGAAAGCTAAACATCAGCGGTTTGCGCCGATAAACAGACGGGTTGCCGCATCTTCCATTTGGGCCTGCACGGTCTCGGCGATGCCTTCAAACCAGCTAAGGGCCACGGCGGCAGGAATAGCGACAGCCATGCCCGCGGCAGTGGTCAGCAAGGCCTCCCAGATGCCGCCCGCCAGTACCGCAGGGTCTGCCTGACCGCCACTTGTCTCAAGCGCCTGAAATGCCTCAATCATGCCCAAAACAGTACCTAATAGGCCGATGAGAGGCGCAATCGTGACGATCAATTCCAGCGGGCGCAGCCCTGTGCGCAATGCGCCCAACTCGCGGGCGGCGAGGCGGGATACTTCCTCTTGGCCGACCGAAACAGGCAACGATAGAGCGGCCACAGTGCCAGCAACAAAGCGGCTATGAATGTTGCGGGACGTTAAAGACAGCCCGCTCTCGCGGTCCGCCAGCACGTTTGCAACACCTGCCTCTGCCTTGCCGGACGACCAAACGCCCGACAGCATAAGGCGCCATACCTTCCATGCGATCACGGCCAAAGTGATCACGGATAATGCCGCAATCGCCCAAAGAGCAGGGCCACCAGAATTCAAAGCGTTCTGGATCAAATTCAAAGTGTCGTTCATGCTTGCTGTCCTTGAATTACAGTCATGTCACCACCTCAAGCGGCTGAAAGACGATCCCTTGATCGGTGGTCTCATACCACGCGGTGATCGAAAATGTGCTGCGGATGAGGTCGGGCGTTAAAACCTGCGCGGGCGGTCCGTCCGCGACAATTGTTCCATCGTCGATCACGATAAGGCGGGTACAATGCCGTGCGGCTAATCCAAGATCGTGCAACGAGACAATGACCGAGGTGCCCGCTCGGGCGAGCTTGGAAAACGTCTGCATCGTTGAAATTTGGTGGCTGGGGTCCAACCCTGCGGTTGGCTCGTCCGCCATCAACAGCGGTGTTTGCTGTGCCAAGGCGCGGGCGAGCAAGACGCGGGCTTGTTCGCCCCCCGACAGTCGCGTTGCAGTGCGGTCGCGCATGTCGGTCAGATCAAGATATCCCATGGCCTCTTCAATGGCCTCTCGGTCGGCAAGGCTAGGTTTTTGTCCCTGCGCGAGATGAGGCAAGCGGCCTAACGTGACCAAAGTTTCCACTGTCACAGGCCACGCGATCTCGCGAGCTTGCGGCATCCAAGCGACAGCACGGGCGCGATCACGGGCGGATAGCTGGGCCAGCGACGACATGCCTGTACTTGGCAGCATTCCCAATGCGGCGCGCATTAACGTAGTCTTGCCCGCACCATTGGGGCCGATCAGGCCGATCAATTCGCCAGCACCAATTTCAAACGAGATGTCTTTCAACACATCGCGGTTGCGGCGACGCAGGCTCAGGTTCTTAACACAAAGCAGGGTCATAGGCCGTCCTTTCGTGTCTTGTAGATCAGATGCAAGAACAACGGCGCACCAATTAACGCGGTCAAAACACCCAGCTTAAGATCACGGGTCGGCAAGACAACACGTACGGCAATGTCCGCCGCCAGCAACAAGATCGCGCCACCCAGCGCAGACGCCCAAAGCAGACGACCCGGTCTCGCACCGACAAACGGACGCAAGACATGCGGCACGACAAGACCGATAAATCCGATTGCGCCCGCCACAGCAGTCGATGCGCCGACCACCGCTGCGGTGCCGAAAATCAGGGTCAAACGCAGGCGTTTTAGGTTGATACCCATCGATTCCGCAGCATCTTCGCCTAGGGTCAGCGCATCAAGGCCGCGCGCAAGGCTGGCGAGCAAGGCGACGCCCACCACGATGAACGGCAAGGCTATCCAGACATGGGTCATTGATCTGTCGACTAGCGACCCCATCATCCAGAATACGATTTCGCTTGCGGCCCACGGGTTAGGCGAAAGGTTCAACGTCAATGAAGTCAATGCACCGGCAAGTGCCGAAATCGCGATCCCTGCAAGGATCAAAGTCAACGAAGACCCGCGTGGACCTGCAAGAAGCAACACCAAAAATACACCAATCAAAGCGCCAAAGAGGGCAGACAATGGCAGGGCGAATGCAACCGTTGCGGCAACGCCCGTCTGGATCGACAAGACCGCACCAAGGGCGGCAGAGCCCGAAACACCAATTAAACCCGGATCAGCCAGCGGGTTGCGGAGATACCCCTGCATAGCGGCCCCCGTCATGCCAAGGCTGGCACCAATCAGAACGGCCAAAATGGCGCGTGGCAACCTGATTTCACGCATCACAAGTGTCAGCGCGCCCTGATCATCGATTACAAGCGTACGCAGGCTATCCAGGGGGGCAATATTTGCAGGACCCAGCACCAGCGCCGTGCAGAACAACAAGGCAAGGACCACGGTCAATGCGATCATCAATCGGGTCATGAACCGTTCCCTTCTAACTGGCGGCGTAGGGCGGCCGTGTCGGCAATTGCGTTCAGAACAAACGGCGTGCCACAGGCCCAGTCACGGTCACTAAACCAGCCTGTTCCTGTCTTTTGGCGCAAAGTGTCTACCACTGGATGGGTCAGAATATCCTCTGCGCGGGAGGTTGTTGCACTCGGGCTGCTTGTGATAATCGCATCTGGTTGCATCAGTGCCAGAACCTCAAGCGGCATATTTCCACCGTAAGGAAGTCCTGCCTCGGTCGCGATGTTGTCAAATCCTGCCGCAATCAAGATTTGACCCGCTAGCGTGCTGTCGCCGCTTGTATATCCATTGGCATAATATAGCGCGGCTTTTGGGCGGGTCGTAATCTCTGCCTGCAAGGCTGCCAATTGAGCATCAAAGTCAGCAATGATTTTCGCTGCACGGTCTTGGTGGCCCAACACTTCGCCCATTTGAAATAAACGGTCACGGATATCAGATAAGGACGACGCATAGTCGAACACCACAACAGGTACGCCGAGGCGTTGCAACATGGCGGTTGTGGCGGGGGTGCTGAAGCTGCCTGCGATCACCAGATCGGGCTGCATCAAATAAATTTCTTCGGCAAAGCCGCTATTGGGCAAATAGGTCTGCGCCTGTTCGGCCATGGCAGAGCCTTCGGGGTCCTGCGCTAAACGACTAACAGATAGCAATTGACCTTCATCAGCGACCAGCATCGCTAATTGGTCAGTGCACAGATTCATCGAGACGACACGCATCGGGGGCGTATCGGCCAAGGCAATCGCGGGGCTGAATGCAACCAGCCCCGCGATGAGTTTTGATTTAAAACTCGGCACGGATGCCAGCATAGATGGCACGATCAGATGTGCCGTAACCGCTTGTCAGCTGATACTCTTCGTCGAACAGGTTCTCGACGCGCAAGTAAGCCTCGATACCGTCAGTCACATCATAGCTGATTGTGGTATTGGCAACGGTGTAATCGGCCAGAACCTGACGACCAGCCGCGTGTTGGACGGTAAACGCAGCAGACAAACGATCAGAAAGATCACCCGTCAAGGTCAACGATAAATCGTGCTCTGGGAATTCCAGGTTCCACGCATTGCCAGCAGTCAGCACAGGGTTTGTGCCTTCAACATAGGTATAGCTGGCATCCATACGCCAAGCTTCGGACAGGGCGATGCCTGCTTCTAGCTCGACACCTTGACGGGTCACGGTGCCCGGCACGTTGGCATAAGGGAACGGAAAGTCGATCAGGTTGTCCGTTTCGGAATAGAACGCAGTGGCGCGGATAAAGTTGTCAGGATCAAAACGACGTTCGATGCCCAGATCAACAGACCGGCTTTCTTCTGGGACCATCGCTGGATCGCCGTAAGGGCCGTAAAGTTCATACAAAGATGGTGCGCGGAAACTGCTGGCAGCAGATGCACGCACAGTCCAGTCCTGCGCAGGGCGCCAGTTCACTGCGACGCGGCCAGTCGTAAAGCCGCCGTATTCGGAATGCTCGTCGTGGCGGACTGTCCCAACCAAATCAAGACCAGCGGTTTCATAGGCAAGCTCTGCAAAAACGCCAGTCATGTCGTATTCGCCAGAGCTAAGTCCGTAATCACCGGACTGGTCATAGCTTTCAATTGTGTGGTCCGCGCCGAAACGTAGATCAACCGCATTGCTTAGCGCCATTTGACCAAGATAGCTGGCACCAACTCGCTCGCCATCATAAACGACGTTGGCTGTGCCCCAAACGGTTGAGCCGAATGATTTGCGGTTGATGTTGTAGTAGGTCAATGCAATTTCGTTTGCGACTGCGCCAGTCTGGAATTCTGCATAAGCGCGCAGACCTTGGACGCGGTTGTCGGTGTATTCATCCGTCGTGCCATCGACCAGCGGGAACTGTTCGTCAAACTCGGCTGTCGAATCCTCAACAAAGCCGTTCAGGCCGACCCGAGCGCCATTGGCCAAATCGTAACCCGCAGCAAAGCTAAGGCGCTTGGCGTCATAACCGTCGGCCTCGGTGTTGCCATCGTTTTCGTCAGCAGCAGAGAAACCATCGGTTTTGATTGTGGATGCGGTCAACGCATAGTCAAACGCGCCAACACGATTTGTGATGCCGTACGATGCGTTCACTGTGCCGTAGCTACCTGCTTCGAGAGTCAGGAACTGCGCAGTGCCTTCTTCAATCGCACGGCGGGTGGTAATGTTGATCACGCCACCAATGGACTCGGAGCCATATAAGGCTGATTGGCCGCCGCGCAGAACTTCAATCCGGTCAATGTCAGCGGTGCGCAGGCTGCCAAAGTCATAGGCCATTTGCGGGCCAGACGGATCGGACACGTCAATGCCATCAACCAATACGCGCACATAGTTTTGGCCAGCGCCACGGATCGTGATCGACGACAGGCCACCAACAGCACCACGGCCACGCACATCAATACCGGGCAACCGTGCAAGGAAATCAATCGCGCGGACTTCGGCTGTTTGCTCTAGGGTTTCGCGGGTTACAACGCTGGCGGTGACGCCAATGCGCTCTAACGTAGTTTCATCCAGATTGCCTGAAACGATGATTTCATCCAGTTCAAACGCGACCTGTGCGAAGGCTGGATGTACCAGCATTGTTGTTGCGGCAAGGCTTGCCAATAGTAGGGAACGGCTCATGTTTTATCTCTCTCAATCGACCATATTGGTCGAACAGCTGTAGCAATGTCGTGAGAGGTCTCCCCCCGCAGACGGTGAAACGTCACCAATGCGGAAGCTCCGCAGCCCACACGCCCCTAGCGCACGAACAGGGTGATCACTTCGGCAGGTCTCCTGACTTGCGGGTCTATGCTTGGCCGAACCTTCCCATCGCTAGCGCGACAGTGGTTTTTTCCGGCTTCACTCGCCACTTACAGTTGCGGGGGCAGTCATGGAATTGGCCTGCACTCAGCAAAACCTCACCACATTCCCTATTATCCAATTGGCGAACCAATCAGACCGAAGTGCCTATACCTTAACAAATCAAAAAGATTCTAAAAGTCTGAATGCGGCAATTGACGATCAAACCAGCAAGTATTGCTAAAGTAATTCAGAAAACAGCAATCTGGTGACCCCGACTGGATTCGAACCAGTAACCTGCCCCTTAGGAGGGGGCTTTAGTATTTAAATTTATCTAATAATCCAAGGTTATTTGTGTAAAACTGATATTATGTGTGTAGTGAATATTTTCTGTTTTGTGTAGTGTTTTTGTATACTTTCGAGACGTTATGTGGTATAACTATCCATAGTAAAGCAGCTTCGATTTAGCGGCACGTGTGCCTCATGCTTTGCATCCATCACATCAATATCACCGAAAGGAGCGCTTCTATGTTTGAAGAGCCACTGACTTTTGAGTCGTTCATCCAGCTACGACGCACTAACCCTGACCTGTATCATGCGC
>JAIBDT010000104.1 GCA_024686085.1 Loktanella sp. | reverse complement strand
GTCGGCAATCACGGTGCCAACGCCAGTTTTCGTATAAAAACCGGGGATACCACAGCCACCCGCACGCATACGTTCGGCCAAAGTGCCTTGCGGGTTGAACTCCAGCTCAAGTTCGCCCGACAGATACTGGCGCATGAATTCCGCGTTTTCGCCCACATAGGACGAAATCATCTTTTTGACCTGCCTTGTCTGCAGCAAAATTCCGATGCCAAAATCATCCACGCCCGCGTTATTGGATGCAAACGTCAAATTTTTCGTGCCAGCGTCTTTGATAGCGGACAGCAAAAGCTCGGGAATGCCGCAGAGGCCAAAGCCACCCGCCGCGATGAACATGCCGTCATGCAACAGCCCATCAAGGGCGGCGGCGGCATTTGGATAAATCTTTTTCATGAGGCTCCCCAAAAATGTATTGCCCGCGAAACCTGAATGGCGTCGCGGGCAATGTCAATCACTGTGCTGCGCTGCGGCAAGCCTATTCGATGACGTCACCATCATCAGCAGGCTTTGCGGCCTTCTTTGCAGGTGCTTTTTTCGCCGCCGGCTTTTTTGCAGCAGGTTTCTTGGCCGGGGCCTTCTTCGCTGCTGGCTTTTTAGCGGCAGCTTTCTTTTTCGGCGCAGCTTTCTTTGCACCGGGCTTTTTCTTGCCAGCCTTCATCGCACGCTCGTCGATCAGATCAACCGCTTGCGCCATCGTCAGGTCAGCAGGTTCAATCGTGTCAGGAATCGTCGCGTTGATCTTTTCCCACTTCACGTAAGGACCATATTTGCCCGTGTAGATGTTCACCGGACCGCCCGCCTCTGGGTGTTCGCCCAACTCGTGGATCGGCGCCGCTGCCTTGCCACGTGCGCCACGGCTGGCAATCTTTGCCGCCAACAACTCAACCGCGTGGTTCATGCCAACGGTCCAAACGTCGTCGATGCCCTCAAGGTTAGCATTCGTGCCGCCACGATCAGACGTTGACGGCGCATGCTTCAGGTAGGGGCCGTAACGGCCGATATTTGCCCAAACCGTTATACCATCCTCGGGGTGGGGGCCAATTTCGCGAGGCAGGGACAGCAGCATAACCGCGCGCTCCAGCTCCAGTTCTTCTGGTTCCCAGTCTTTCGGAATGGATTGGCGTGGGGGCTTTTTATTCTCTTCGGTGACTTCGCCGCGCTGGACGTAGGGGCCAAATCGGCCCTTGAAGACGCGAATTTCGTCGTCAGAATCCGTGCCCAGCAGCTTGCCCTCTGGCGGAATGGCAGATGCCTCGGCCTCTGGGTTTGGCGGGCCAAAGGGGCGTGTGTATTTGCATTCTGGGTAGCTAGAGCATCCAATAAACGCGCCGCCAGAGCGGGCAGTGCGCATCGACAGGCGACCTTTGCCGCAGTTCGGGCAAAGACGCGGGTCGCCGCCATCTTCCAATGGGGGGAACAGATGTGGGGCAAGCACATCGTTGATTTTCTCTAGAACTTCGGTGATGCGCAGATCAGCAGTTTCGGCAATCGCAGCCGAGAAATCGGTCCAGAAACGGGCCAACACTTTCTTATAGTCGGCATCGCCCGCGCTAACCTCGTCAAGCTGGTTTTCCAGATCGGCGGTAAAGTCATACTCGATGTATTTGTTAAAATAGTTCGACAAAAACGCCGTAACCAAACGACCCTTATCCTGCGGGATCAGTCGGTTTTTATCCTTCTCGACATAACCCCGATCTTGGATCGTCGTCACGATAGAGGCGTAGGTCGATGGGCGGCCAATGCCCAACTCTTCCATGCGCTTGACCAGTGTTGCCTCGGTATAACGGGGCGGTGGCTGAGTGAAATGCTGCTCTGGATCGACAGAGGTTTTCTTGGCCGCTTCGCCCTGGGTAATCTGCGGCAGACGCTTGGCGTCCTCATCGGTGCTGTCGTCTTTGCCTTCTTCGTAAACGGCAAGGAACCCGTCAAAAAGCTGAACCTGACCGTTGGCACGCAACATCACTTGACCATCAGCAGATCCCACATCAACCGTCGTGCGCTCAAAACGGGCGGCAGCCATTTGGCTCGCAATCGTGCGCTTATAGATCAGGTCGTATAGTTTGCGCTGATCCGCATCAGAGATATTGGCCTCGTCGGATGACACCATCAAATCAGTCGGGCGCACACACTCGTGGGCTTCTTGGGCGTTCTTGGCTTTGTTTTTATAAACGCGGGCCTCGGACGGTAGATACTTTTCACCGAATTTCGCTTTGATCGCGTCGCGCGACGCAACAACAGCCTCGGGGGCCATATCAATACCGTCGGTCCGCATGTAGGTGATCAAGCCCGCTTCATATAGACGCTGGGCGACCGACATCGTTTGACGTGCGCCAAAGCCGAACTTGCGGCTGGCCTCTTGCTGCAAGGTCGATGTCATGAACGGCGGGGACGGGTTGCGGGTGCCAGGTTTCGCTTCGACCATTTGCACGGTCAAATCGCGGCTGTTGATCGCTTGCACGGCCATCTCGGCTTGGGTCGCGTCGGCGATGCTGAACTTCTCTAATTTGTCGCCAGCCAATGTGGTCAGGCGGGCCTCATAGGTCACACCGCGCGGGTTTTCCAAGACGGCTTTTACCGTCCAATATTCTTGGTTGCGGAAAGCTTCGATTTCCATTTCGCGTTCAACGATAATGCGCAGGGTCACAGACTGCACACGACCCGCCGATTTGGCACCGGGTAATTTGCGCCACAGCACTGGTGACAGCTTAAAGCCAACAAGATAATCCAGCGCACGACGGGCAAGATACGCGTCGACCAAAGGCACATCCACTTGGCGGGGATTTTTCATCGCCTCGGTAACGGCAGTTTTCGTGATCGCGTTGAACACAACACGCGACACCGGGGTGTCCTTTTTGATCGCCTTCTTCGCAATCAACGCCTCGGTCAAATGCCAGCTAATCGCCTCGCCTTCGCGGTCAGGGTCGGTCGCGAGAATAAGTTCGTTATCGTTTTTAAGAGCGTCCACAATCGCTTTGATATGCTTTTTGCTATCGCTCGCGATCTCCCATTTCATGTCGAAATCTTCGTCGGGCAGGACTGATCCGTCTTTTGGCGGCAGGTCACGCACGTGACCATAAGAGGCAAGCACCGTATAGTTGCTACCTAAATATTTGTTTATTGTCTTGGCCTTAGCGGGGGATTCGACGACGACAACTGGCATGGGAATCCTTTAAAAACGTTTTGTCTGACTATGACTGCGGTACATGTGGTTGACCGCAAAGGAAAGTCAATGCGTGCATTTGTCAAAGGGGAAAGTTCGGTGTTGGTGCATCAAAGCCAGATGCGCACCCTAATGTGACAATGCAATCAACCCGCCGGATTGGCGCGTTATTTTGCCGTCCAACTCGAGTGTGACGATGATTGGGGCGACCGTATTACTGTCTGCACCAAGGTCGCGGATCAACTGGTCTTCTGCCACGGGCGAGGGGCCAAGCCGGTGCAAGATCTGATCGTGCAATGCGGCTGTTTCGCGCAATGTGCGCTGCGGGCGAACGGGCATCTCCAGCGGCAACTCTGGCGCGGGATCAGCCATCGCGGCACCCAAGGCCTCGATCACATCATTAGCCCCGCGCACCAGTGTCGCGCCATCGCGGATCAACATATTGCATCCGTAGGTTCGGGCATCAAACGGATGGCCGGGCACGGCCAAAACGTCGCGGGATTGATCCAATGCGTTGCGTGCAGTGATCAAGCTGCCCGATTTTGCGGCAGCCTCGACAATGACAACACCACGGGCCAGCCCCGAGATAATGCGATTGCGGGCAGGGAAATGGCGAGCCTGCGGTTGCACACCCATCGGCATTTCCGAAATGCGCAGGCCACGGCGGGCAATGTCTTCGGCAAGTGCCTTGTTCTCAATCGGGTAAATTGTATCAACGCCACCCGCCAGAACCGCGATCGTGCCAGTCTCAAGCGCGCCAATATGCGCAGCTGTATCAACGCCACGCGCCAGTCCTGACACCACGACATAGCCAGCTTCGCCCAAATCCGACGCCAGCTTTTTCGCCATGCGTGTGCCTAGCGACGACGCGTTGCGTGCGCCCACAAGGGCAATCATCGGGCGCGACAACAACGACACATCACCCAAGCCCCATAGAATCGCGGGGGCATCAGACAGGTCTGACAAGGCGGTCGGGTAACCCGCTTGACCCGCGATCAGCAATTTCGTACCCGCCGCGCGCCCCGCTTTCATCTCGGCGGCAACAACGCCTTCGGGGGATAGGGCGTAATCGGTGACACCAGCGGCTTTGGCGATCTCGGGCAATGCTTCTAATGCGGCATAGGGACTACCATGCTCGCGCATCAACCGATGAAACGGAGTTATGACTGGATCTGGTGTTTGGGCGGTTTGAAGGTTGGCGGCGTATCTGGTTGAATTGTTGTTGCGAGACAGCAGCCCAGCCAAAGGAGATACACCACCATGGAAAGAACTAACATTATTGATTTTGCGCGTCGAG
>JAIBDT010000070.1 GCA_024686085.1 Loktanella sp. | reverse complement strand
GATCATAATCTTCCCTCTCATTTTTAAGACCCTTACCGCTTCGCTGGGTCTTAAAAATGAGAGGGAAGATTATAGTACATTACGCTAAAGCGGACCGGCTGGAAGCCGGTGGCTTTAATCCCGTTTGTGGAAAGTAAAATATCATCACCTGCGCCGCCAAACAGCGTATCTGTGGCAAGCAAGCCGCCCCTAATGGTATCATCGCCCGCACCGCCGTATAGGGTATCTTCGTCCGCGTAACCGTTAATTTCGTCGTCGCCGTCACCACCATAGACTATGTCGTCACCACCGCCACCAGATAGCCGGTCATCACCGCCCCGTCCGAACAAAGTATCGTTGCCCTCGTCACCACGGATAATCTGACCTTGCTCATCGCCAAATATGGTGTCGTCGCCACCGCCAGTAGCCGTGATATAAGCCTCGATGCCGGTGACAATTTCTTCGTCTGCATCCGTACCGATGAAATCTTCCGGATTGGGGTCATCCGCCTGCATAATCGCCCCTTCGTCGGGGCTCACGTCGGGGACACCTTCTTCGCCTTGCGCAAAGACATCTATGCCTGCGCTGATCTCGAGTGAAAAATCACCAAGCATCGGATCTTCGTGAAAGGCGAACCGTTCCGCAACCTCGTCTTTGTCGCCACCTTGATCCGCGCTGTCGTCAGGGTTTTCAAAGCTGTCATCTGACGTGTCAAACATAAGGCCAATCAACAATAGGGCAGAAATTGCGACAATTGGCAGCATGAGACAATCCTTTGATGTTAATCCCTAATTGCTACCATGAGCTGTGCGAAAAGCAAGGATGCGCCAGAAATGAAAAGGGCCGCCCTGTTTCCAAAGCGGCCTTTCAAATCTGTAGTTTGCTTCGGCTTACGCCAATGCTGCCTTAGCTTTTCCAACAATCGTTGCAAATGCTTCTGGCTCGTTCACGGCCAAATCGGCCAGAACTTTACGGTCTACTTCGATGCCCGCAAGCATCAAGCCGTTGATGAACTTGGAATAGTTCAGTGTTTCGTCAACAGAGCGCACACCAGCGTTGATACGCTGGATCCACAATGCGCGGAAGTTCCGCTTGCGATTGTGACGGTCGCGTGTTGCGTATTGATTTGCTTTTTCGACGGCCTGCTTGGCGACCTTGAAGGTCTTGGAGCGACGGTCATAATAACCTTTTGCAGCGTCGAGAACTTTCTTGTGACGACGATGAGTGACTGTACCACCTTTAACGCGCATATCAAATTCTCCTTATCGTGCGTATGGCATCATGCCCTTGATGATTTTCGCATCAGGAGCTGAAAGAACTGTCGTGCCGCGGGCGTCACGAATGAATTTGTTAGAGCGTTTGATCATACCGTGCTGTTTGCCGGCCTGCGCTGCTTTGACTTTGCCAGAGGCTGTCATCTTGAACCGCTTTTTGCAGCTCGACTTGGTCTTCATCTTAGGCATTTCCGTCTCCTCTTTTGAGTTTCGGTCGAACGCGCGACTCGGCATGCCACTTGGGCCGGACGCACGGATTGAATTGGTCGTTTAGGGGGAATCAATTCCCCATGCAAGAGGGTTTAGCCGATATACCGTCCAATAACCTTCACAAAGACTTCTGGAATGGTTTGAATGGTATAACTGCTGGGTCTTTCATTCACCACATAGCCGATCATGATGATCCCAATCAGGATAATCAGCGCAGGATAGCGTGGCGTCCGCCCATCTGAAAACGCGCTAACGATAGCGGGCACAGAAAAGGCAGTTACCACGCAGCCAAGTACAAATATTAAGTCGTAGTCCATAACCTGGGTCCCAAAATTAATTCTTTTGAAACCTTACTCTGGATCAGCGGCGTAAATCAAATTTTCTGCGCATGGCGCTACGCGCAAAATATTTGTCGACCCAGGTGTGTTGAATGGCACACCTGCCGTTACGACAATCATATCTTTTTCTGTGGCCAGCCCCTGCTTCAGTGAAGCACGCACAGCCGCGATCACCGCAGTTTTAAAGCGATCTACCGGTCCGGTGACCACGCAGTTCGTCCCCCACGTCAGACAAAGCCTGCGCGCTGTTGACCGGAAACTGGTCAAAGCGATGATTGGAACCCGTGGCCGTTCACGTGCAACCAACAATGCAGTCGTACCCGACTGCGAGAAGCAGCAAATCGCTTTTACATCCGCAGTTTCCGCGATCTCGCGCGCCGCAGAGACGATGCCATCGGCAACACTGGTCCGGTTCACCTTGCGGGATGCTTCGATGATTTCTGTATAGGTTGGGTCTGATTCAACTTCGGCAGCGACGTTGCTCATGGTTGTCACAGCTTCGATTGGGTACGATCCTGCTGCGGATTCCGCAGAAAGCATGATCGCGTCAGCACCTTCATAGATTGCAGTCGCGACGTCGGATACCTCGGCGCGCGTTGGCATCGGGCTGTCAATCATGGACTCAAGCATCTGTGTTGCCACGATGACAGGCTTGGCCGCCGCACGACATTTACGCACGAGCTGCTTTTGGATCGGTGGCACGTTTTGCACAGGCAGCTCGACCCCAAGGTCGCCACGGGCAACCATAATACCGTCGGAGACCGCGAGGATTTCGTCGAATACTTTAACCGCGTTCGGTTTTTCGATCTTGGACAGGATCGCGGCGCGCCCTTTTGCCAAGGCGCGTGCTTCGTCGACGTCAGCGGCCCGTTGGACAAAAGACAGGGCAAGCCAATCGACACCAAGATCACATACAAAGTCGAGATCACGACGATCTTTTTCAGACAAAGCCGCCAACGGCAGAATAACATCAGGCACGTTCACGCCTTTACGGTTAGAAATCATGCCGCCTACGATCACTTCGCAATTCGCAAAGTCGGGACCGCAATCTTTGACGCGCAGCTTGATTTTACCATCATTCACCAAGAGATGTGCGCCAGGCTCAAGCGCGTCGAAAATCTCTTTGTGAGGAAGTTGAACGCGTTTGGCGTCGCCTTTAACGTCACTAAGATCAAGACGGAAGATTGCGCCCGGAATCAGCTCTTCGCCCGCATCATTGGCAAAAACGCCGACGCGTAACTTTGGTCCCTGAAGGTCGGCCAAGATACCAATGGGGCTGTCGAGGTCTTCTTCTACTTTGCGAATGATCGCATGACGCGCCCGAATTTCTTCGTGGTCGCCATGGCTCATATTCAGGCGAAACACATCTGCGCCTGCTTCGTGCAAGGCACGGATCATATCGTAGTCGTTGGATGCTGGCCCAAGTGTGGCCACGATCTTTACATTGCGGTGACGCTTCATCAAAAAAATCCTTTTGGTCCGTCTGCTGCACAACTGTTAGCGGTAACGCTGCACGTTGCGTCCTTATTGCGCAATTCCATTCGCCATACAACTAGCCTAAATGTGTTGTATGAAAATTGACAGGTAAGCATGACACATTCCCCATATCAAATTGAAGGTGTAGACCGCACCAATCGTTGGCTCGTCACATGTGATCATGCGACCAATCGCGTCCCAGACTGGATCAATGGCGGTAATCTAGGTCTTGATCCAGCAGATATGCAAAGACATATCGCCTTTGACGTAGGTGCCGCAGGTTTGTCGTGCAAGTTGGCAGAAAAGCTGAACAGTCCCGCAATTTTGTCAGATTTTTCCCGCCTCGTAATCGACCCCAATCGCGGAGAGGACGACCCTACTTTGCTGATGAAACTGTACGATGGCACGATCATTCCAGCCAATCGTCATGCTGACGACGCGGAGCGTGAACGCCGGCTGAACGACCTTTATCGCCCTTACCACAGCGCCTATGCCGATTTGGTTTCGCGCCGCAATGACGTTGTAGTCTGTGCAGTGCACAGCTTTACCCCGCAACTGAAATCCCGCCCGCCGCGCCCTTGGGAAGTTGGTGTTCTATACGCCAGCGATGATCGTCTCGCGATACCGTTTATGGCGGCTTGCCGCGAGATGGGCTGGTGCGTCGGTGATAACGAGCCCTACAAGGGACATTTGCCTGGCGACAGTGTTGATCGCCATGCTTTGCGTGACGGGAGGCCGAATGTCCTGATTGAACTGCGCAACGACCTTATCGCAGACGATGCAGGCCAAACCTTGTGGGCAGATCGACTTGCCCCCATTTTGGATCGTATACTGAAACAATCAGGCCTTTAAAGGAGTTGCCCCATGGACGCCCAAACACAACTTGAGATCGAAGCAGCGGCCTTTCGCAGGCTTCGCCAGCATCTGCTAGAAGACCGCACCGATGTTCAGAACATCGACATGATGAATTTGACTGGCTTTTGTCGGAACTGTCTGTCCCGCTGGTACCAAGAAGCTGCAAATGCGCACGGGATTGAAATGGATAAAGACGCTGGCCGCGCCGCTTTTTATGGAATGCCGTTTTCCGAATGGAAAGCAACCTACCAAACTGAAGCGACCCCTGTCGCACAGGCCGCTTTCGACAAGACACATCCGACGTCCTAAATTTCTTCGGAAAGTTAACCGGATGTTAATACCTCAAAAATGCGCGCGATGTTTCCATTTGGGAAACAATACGCGCACTTCGGTAGGATTTACCCATCAAAACCCGCAAATGCATGACTTTATTTGACAAAATTGTGGCCCTACCCAATAGTTAACAGATCTGCAGACCGCGAATCGTGCGGGAAAAATTTTGGGATTTTGTTATGGAATTGATGGTTTTGCCAATTTTGGCTTTATTGGGACTAGTATTTTTAGTCGATTTTGGCGGTGATGATGACGGCGGCGCCGAGCCTAAACCACCAACGCCCGAAGGCGAATTCAATTACATGCAATTCGGCTCAGAGGACGATACGTCCGCTGGCACCACCGATGCAGATGCGATGTACCTTGATGAGGGCGATGACCTTGCCGTTGGCGGTGAAGGCGACGACAAAATATTCCTTGGCAACGGTCAAGACTCCACGGTTCAGCTAAACGAAGACGGCAGCTTTGATACCGCTGGTATGGAAGGTGATGATTTTATTCGTGGCGGTGCTGGCCGCGATATCCTTGTAGATTCGCTTGGGTCCAACACGATATTTGGCGACACAGGGTATGACCGTATGAACTCTGTTGATGCAGAGGGCGACGAAGGTACCCCAGATACAATGTATGGCGGCTTTGGCAACGACGTGCTTTTTGCGGATAACGGCGACGTCTTGTCGGGGGGGGGCCCAAGATGACCGTTTCCAGATCACCGTTACCGACGATATGGACCCTGTAACTGTGACGGATTTCGCTGACGGTGACACGCTGTTCTTGCGCGACCCTGAAGGTGGCTTCCAGATCATTGAACGCATTTCAACCGAAGTATCCGTGAGCGGCGAAGATACCAACGTCATGCTGGACGGTCAGCTTGTGATGGTTATGCAAGGCATTACCGAGCTGCCGGCGGATGCCATTGGGAATCCAACAGCACCTGCAATGTATGGTCGCGCCGATCTTGACCCAGACGGCAATGTGGTCAATGACGATTATGACGATAACATCACTATTGATGATTATACCCACGCTGTATTCTCGCGCGGTGGTGACGATACGATTGCATTCGCAGATGGCGCAGACACTACGGGCCGCGATTTAAAAATCGTCGCTGGGGATGGTGACGACGTTGTGAGATCCGGCTTGGGCGACGATTCGATTAGCGGCGGCTATGGCAATGACATAATCGACAACGTTGATATTGAATTCCAGACTGGTACGGTCGAAAGCGACGTAACGCCCGATTTGGTCTTCGGTGGGGCTGGTAATGACGAAATAACCTTTGACGCGCTTGACGCCGTGACTGGCGGCGACGGCACCGATACCTTCATGCAGGTGCACCGCGGGGGTGACGCAGGAATGGCGTCGATCAATGACTTCGATCCCGACTTGGAACGCCTCGTGATAGAATCCGACGTAATTGGGTCACCACTTGTATTCACCGATCTTGCTGATGGCAGTGGTTCGCACATTGAACTTGAGGGCGTGCCGATCATGTATTTAGTAGGAGTGACCGCGGCGCAGGCACAGTCGGCTGATATTACGCTCGTTCCTAGCTAAACACGTTTTATAGATACAAAAAGGGCCGCTGGAGTAATTCTGCGGCCCTTTATAATTGTAACTATGTTATCTTAAACGGCGACCTTTCGGCTTTCTTCAAGATAGATTTCGCGCAAGCGCGTCGCGATTGGCCCAACTTCGCCAGTGCCAACAGCCGCGCCGTCTATTTCTACCACTGGCATGACAAAAGTCGATGCGGAGGTGATAAACGCCTCGTCCGCCCCTTGCGCCTCTGCGATGGTAAAGCTGCGTTCTTCTACGTTCATTTGTGCCTCGCGGGCAAAGCGCAGAACAGCGGCGCGCGTTATCCCATGCAGGATTTCGTTGCCGAGGTTACGCGTGATGATCGTGTTGCCTTTGACGATATAGGCGTTGTTCGAAGTGCCCTCAGTGACAGCCCCATCCTCGACCATCCACGCATCGTCGCAGCCCGCGGCCTTGGCCATCATCTTGCCCAATGACGGGTAAAGTAGCTGCACAGTCTTGATGTCCCGACGCGCCCAGCGCTGGTCTTCGATCGATATGACTTTGATCCCCTTCTTGGCGGCAGGGCTCTCAGCCAATCCAGGTTTGTTTTGAGTGAACAATACGATGGTTTGCGGTGTGTCTGCAGGCGGGAAAGCAAAATCGCGGTCGTTTGGTGCACCGCGTGTGATTTGCAAATAGATCATGCCTTGATCAATCTCGTTGACGCGCACAAGTTCGCGGTGAACTTCAAGTAAGTCTTCCTTGCTGATCGGATTACCCATTTGCAGTTCGGACAACGAGCGCTGAAGACGAACCGCATGCCCGTCAAAGTCGATCAACTTGCCGTCCAGAACGGTCGTAACTTCATAGACCCCATCGGCCATCAGAAAGCCCCGATCAAAGATCGAGACTTTAGCTTCGGTCTCGGGCAGGTATTCGCCGTTTAGATAGACTGTGCGCATCGTATTATCCCCATAATGCTGGGGTCGGTGCATGGACGCCAGCTTCGTCAAATTTCAAAGGTGCAGTGCGGTCTTCGGCCAGAAGAAGCGGCCCGTCAAGGTCTGTAAACGCGACGCCCTGCGCAAGAATAGTCGCAGGGGCCATGGCAAGCGAGGTGCCAACCATGCAGCCGACCATAACTTCGTAGCTCTGCGCGATGGCTGCGTCCTTGAGCAAAAGCGCCTCGGTCAGCCCGCCCGTCTTGTCGAGCTTGATGTTGACCATATCGTATTTGCCTTTGAGCGCATGCAAGGATGCGCGATCATGACACGCCTCGTCGGCGCAAACAGGCAAGGGTCGCGCGATTTCGGCCAGCATGTCGTCGGCACCCGCGGGCAGGGGTTGTTCGACCATCTGCACACCGAGACGGATCAGATGTGGCGCAAGCTCTGCGTAGACATCTGCGGTCCAACCTTCGTTGGCGTCAACAATGATGCGGGACTTAGGCGCGCCACGGCGTACGGCCTCAAGGCGGGCCATATCGTCGGGTGTGCCGAGCTTGATTTTCAACAGTGGGCGGCTGGCGTTTTTCGCGGCCTGCGTCTGCATCGCGTCGGGCGTGTCGAGTGAGAGCGTATAGGCGGTTATTTCGGGTTTTGGGGCTGGCAGACCGATCAACTCCCAGACGCGCTTGCCCGCTTGCTTGGCAGCAAGATCCCAAAGCGCACAATCCACGGCATTACGGGCGGCACCTGCGGGAAGAAGGGCCTGTAAGCTTTCGCGGGTCACATCGAGTGGCAATCTGTTAATCTCGGCGGCGACGCTTTCCAGCGTTTCACCATACCGTGCATATGGCACACATTCACCCCAGCCTTCAAATGTGCCATCGGTGATGCGCACGGTCAAAACATCTGCCTGGGTGCGCGATCCGCGACTGATGGTAAACACCTGTGCCAGTTTGAAACTATCTGCTGTCACTGTGATACGCATTGGTCCCGCCTTCTTTTAATCAAAAATGCATTCGCCAAAGGCACGCGTTTTACTTAAAAACGCGTTACCTAACTGGCACGATGCAGAATGCTAGATTTCTGCAAGCGCGTCTACCAAACGACCCGCTCCTTGGCGGAATGGATCGACGGCAGGCAAACCCATTTCGGCTTCGACTTCAGCCAAATAGGCCTCAAACTTGTCAGCCGCAATATGCTGGGTATTGACCGAAATTCCGATGACTTTGCAGTTTGCGTTGACGATTTTCGCGACTTGCAGGGCAAGGTCCCGCAATTCGGGCAGGCTAGGCAGCGTATAGTCAGGCAAGCCGCGCATGTGCTTGCGTGTGGGTTCGTGACACAAGACCAGCGCATCAGGTTGACCGCCATGGATCAAGGCCATCGTCACGCCAGAATAGGACGCATGGAACAGGCTGCCCTGCCCTTCAATGTGATCCCAATGATCCGCGTCGTTGTCAGGTGTCAGGTATTCAACGGCACCCGCCATGAAGTCAGCGATGACGGCGTCAAGCGGCACACCGCCACCTGTGATCAAAATGCCCGTTTGCCCAGTTGGGCGGAACGTCGATTTCATACCGCGTGATTGCATTTCGGCATCCATCGCAAGACCAGTATACATTTTCCCAACAGAGCAATCCGTACCAACTGCAAGACAGCGCTTACCTGTGCGTTTAACACCGCTGGCAATCGGATAGGCGACGGATGGAATGCGCACGTCAAACAAGGTGCGCCCGTTGACGCGTGCTGCGGCCATCAGTTCGTTTTCGTCGCGCAGCAGATTGTGCAGGCCAGATGCGATGTCAAACCCCATCTTAAGTGCTTCCACCAAGACTTCTTTCCAAGCTGCCGAAATGACTCCGCCACGGTTTGCAACACCAATCACCAGTGTTTTCGCGCCAGCAGCCTGAGCCTCGGCCAATGTCATGTCAGCCAAGCCAACATCCGCGCCACAATTTTCCATACGGAATTGACCAACAGCGCTTTCAGGGCGCCAGTCTTTGATGCCTTGTGCAACTTTGGCAGCTAGCTGGTCAGGCGCATCGCCTAGAAACAAGAGATATGGTGTTTGGATCATGGGGCAGCTCCGATAAATGGTCAGGGTTACATATTTTCCGAAGATTTGCGCGCTGCGACTGCAATGTCATCGCAAATTTCAAAATTTTCAAAATTTTATTGGTAGAATTCACCGAATTATTAAATTTACACGCTGAATTCTTGCAAGCAATGCAGCAAGGACGGGTTGATCCGTCTCAGCCACGGAAAAACCCGAGCGATATCGCTCGGGTTCATTTCTTTAGTTTATGCTGGAAATTAGCCTCTGGAGAACTCGGGGTAGGCCTCCATACCCAGTTCGGACATATCCAAGCCGTTAATTTCTGCCTCTTCCGATACGCGGATGCCGACAACAGATTTCAAGATCATCCACAACACTAAACTGACCCCGAATGTGAACGCGCCATAAGCCAAAATCCCTGTGATCTGCGCGCCCCAGTTGCCTGTGTAGAACGCAACTGCAAGTGTGCCCCAGATACCAGCCGCAAGGTGAACAGGGATTGCACCGACCACGTCGTCTAGCTTGAATTTATCAAGCAATGGCACAACAACCACAACGATGACACCGCCAACAGCACCTGTCAAAAGCGCACCAAACAAAGATGGTGCAAGCGGTTCTGCAGTGATGGATACCAGACCGGCCAAGGCACCGTTCAACACCATCGTCAGATCGACTTTTTTGTACATCAGTTGCGTCGCAATCAGCGCGGTGACCGCGCCAGCTGCGGCACCCATGTTTGTATTCGCAAAGATACGGCCGATGTCGGTAATATCGCCGACTGTTCCTGCGGCCAGCTGCGAGCCGCCGTTGAAACCGAACCAACCAAGCCACAAGATAAATGTACCCAATGTTGCAAGTGCAAGGTTCGAGCCTGGCATTGGCACTGTGCGTCCGTCTTTGTATTTGCCGATACGTGGACCAAGTACGATCACACCAGCCAAAGCAGCCCAGCCACCAACAGAGTGTACAATTGTCGAGCCCGCAAAATCAGAGAAACCACGCTCAGACAACCAGCCGCCGCCCCACTGCCAAGACCCAGAAATCGGGTACATAACACCTGTGAGAATCGCGCAGAACGCTAGGAAAGGCCATAGTTTGACTCGTTCAGCAAGCGCGCCCGAAACGATCGACGCGGTCGCAGCGACAAACATCAACTGAAAGAAAAAGTCAGACGCAACAGATGCGTAATCAAGCGATGCGTCTGCCGCAGCAAGACCAACTGGCTCTAGCGATGTGACCGCAAAGAATGGCCCCAGCCAACCCGCAATCGACCACGCATCGCCTGGATACATCAGGTTAAACCCAATTGCCCAATACATGATGGATGCGATCCCAAAGAGCGCAATGTTTTTAGTCAACTGCATGGCGACGTTTTTGGATCGTACAAGCCCCGCCTCGAGCATGGCGAACCCTGCGGCCATAAAGAACACCAGAAATCCCGCGACCAAGAAAAGCAAAGTCGTTAAGATGTAGGGGCCGATTTCGTCAAATGATGGTGCGGCGGCCTCTTGCGCCAGCGCAAATGTTGGAAGCAATGAAAACGCCCCGCCAACAAATAGTGTTTTATTCAGTTTCATGTCTCTTTTCCCTCGTGTCGCTTAAAGCGCGTCATCGTTTAGCTCGCCGGTCCGAACGCGCATCGCGCCTTCCACGTCGAGAGTGAAAATCTTGCCGTCACCGATTTTGTCAGTCTTGGCCGTCTTTGCGATTGTACTGACGACCTGCTCGGCCATGCTGTCGGAGACGACAATCTCTAGCTTGACCTTCGGCACAAAATTCACGGCGTATTCGGCACCGCGATAGATTTCGGTGTGGCCTGATTGTGCCCCAAAACCCTTAATTTCAGACACCATCATGCCGCGCACGCCGATGCTGGTCAGCGCTTCACGGACCTCCTCAAGCTTGAACGGTTTGATTGTTGCAATGATCAGTTTCACTGGTCTTCCCCTTGTCGGTTGCATTCACAATCCCATCGCGTTGATGGGCTGCTTGCGCTCAGAAAAGACCTACCGTGCACGTGCAGCAATGAGTCGAGGGGGTGAAAGACGTTTGAAAACAGCGCAATTGCACATTTTTTGCACAAATTCCCCTTGGAGATTATTTTTTAGGCAGTATCTAATTTTGCCGAGGGGTAATCTCGCGCTAAACAATGCCGATGAAACCCGTTAGAGTAAAAAAAACAGGCGCAAACGTCAGTTGGGCAGAGCATGAGTAATACCGGAAATCGCAAGTCTCCTTTGGTGGCTGACAAACGCTACACAAACAAACCTGCGCCGCAAAAAGCCGCAGCGAAACCCGCGAGTCGTAAACCAGCCAAACGCAAAGCTACGCCGCGCGGCCCAATTGGCTGGGTTATCGGTGCAATTCTGGGCGTGTTCGGCTTTATCTTTGGATTGATCTGGAAATTGATGTGGCGCGGTGCGCTCGTCATGTCGATTATTCTTGGGATCGGCATCTACTACTTTGCCAGCCAGATGCCCCCAATGGAAAGCCTGATTGACGGTCGCGCCCGTGGTTCGGTCACGATGACAGATGCAAACGGATCCGTGTTTGCTTGGCGCGGCGATCAGTTTGGCGGCATGATTACAACTGACACTGTGTCTGTTCACCTCAAGAACGCAGTGGTCGCATCAGAGGACAAGCGCTTTTATCGTCATTTCGGCATTTCGCCGCGCGGAATCGCGTCTGCCGTGCGTATCAACCTGCGTGAAGGTCGTGGCCCATTGTCTGGCAACGGCGGTTCAACCATTACACAGCAGGTTGGCAAGCTGTTGTGCCTAGGCGTGCCGTTTGATCCAAACACGTGGGAAACCGAGGCAACCTATGAGGACGACTGCCGTCGCACGACATTGTGGCGCAAGGTCAAAGAGGCTGTCTATGCGATGGGCATGGAGGCTGCTTACACGAAAGACGAAATCCTCACGATCTATCTTAACCGCGCCTACCTTGGTGCAGGTAGCCGTGGCTTTGAGGCTGCATCGCAGCGTTATTTCGGTAAGTCAGCTGCGGAAGTAACCCCTGCTGAAAGCGCGATGCTATCGAGCCTCTTGCCCGCCCCTTCTAGCCGTGCACCCACACGCAACCTAAAACGCGCGCAAGAATATGCGAATGTTGTCGTCGGATTGATGGAAGTCCAAGGATATCTCTCATCGTCAGCCGCCGCCGAAGCCCGCGCCAACCCTGCAACTTTGTCTGCCGCCGCCGAGCGCCGTGCAGGTGGCTATTTCGCCGATTGGGTAATGTCCAGCGGGCCAGAGTTCTTTACGCGCAACACTACTGAAGACGTGATCATCAAAACCACATTAGACCAGCGCATTCAGACCTCCGCTGAGGATGCTTTAGCTTGGATTTTCGAAAACAAGGTTAAGGCGGGGTCCGAGGCGGAAGCCGCGATTGTTGTCATGTCCGCTGATGGTGCCGTCCGCGCGATGGTTGGTGGTCGCGAAAGCACCGTAACGGGCGCATTCAACCGCGCAACCATGGCCAACAGGCAGACAGGGTCGGCGTTCAAACCGTTCATCTACGCGACAGCATTAGATCTAGGCATGTCGCCAAATGATCTTGTCGATGACGTGGAAACCTGTTGGAACGTGCGCGGATCGGGCGAATGGTGCCCCGCGAACTATGATCGCAAATTCAAAGGTCCGGTGACCCTGACCCAAGCCATTCAGGAAAGCCGCAACATTCCTGCAGTCGTTCTGTCCGAACAAATGGGCCGCGAAATGGTGAGAAAGGTTGCAACCGACTTTGGCATCGAAAGTGATTTGGCGGCGGGTCCTGCCCTTGCGCTAGGTGTTTCTGAAAGCACGCTGCTTGAAATGACTGGCGCTTATGCCGGCATCTTGAATGGCGGCTCTGCAGTGACGCCTTACGGTTTGATCGAACTGCGGTTCCAAGGTGACACCGAGCCGCTTATGGACAGTGCTGGCACAGGCATCGGAGAACGCGTCATTCAAGAAAGTGCCGCGCGGCAATTAACATGGATGATGTCCCAAGTTGTTGAAAACGGCACAGGCGCACGCGCCAAAATCGATGGCTGGCAAATCGCAGGCAAGTCAGGCACGACCCAATCCGCCCGCGATGCGTGGTTCATTGCCTTTACGGGCGAATATGTTGTGGGTGTTTGGATGGGCTACGATGACAATCGTCCGCTTTCAGGTGTCACTGGCGGCGGCTTGCCCGCAGATGTTTGGCGTGAAACCATGACCCGCGTTTTGGCAGGCCGCCCCTCTGTTCCACTGCCGATGGATGCCCCAGTTATGGCGGGCAACGGTTCGGTGATGGGGGGCGGCTCAACCGGTGAGGTCGCTGACCAAGTCTTAATGGACGTGCTGAACAGCATCTTGGGCGACGGAAACTAGTCCGAGTCCGGCTTTGGTGCTTCACAACTATCATAGGCAAAGGCGTACCCATTCCAGACCATGATCAAGCCGTTGGTTTCCTTGTTGCGCATCAACATCGCGCGTTCGGACCAAACCTGATCCCCACCCGAGCAGTTCATTGTGAAAAGCGTCGCATCCATATTCACGACAGAGACAGGACGCGTCATTCGACACTCGACCTCGACGCCATAAAAAATGCCGTCCTTTATTTCGACCGCACCGCCATCAACCCCAACCAAAGAGCAATCCGCATTTGCGACCTGCTTGAACACGCCGTCATAGGGCCCCGCGAAAGCAAGGGCTGGCGCAGCAAGGGCGCAAAGAGCGATTGCTAGCCGCATTTTAGACTTGCGATTTGACACGCTCATACTGACGGTCTCCAGTTTACCAATTGGTTATGTGTGTTGCAAATAAGCGTGTTTTTTGAGTACATCTTGAATTGAGTATAGGGCCTATGTGACCCAGTGGCGACGAAAATGCGGCAAACACAGATAACCCATTAACTTTACGGTTTTTCTCTGTAGTTTAGCCAACACGACCAAAAGACATTTACCACAAAGGCGATATGACGCGCATATCCGATGAATTGACCGCCCGCGGCAGAAATGAACTGATCAAAATTCGCAGTGAAAGCCGTGGCCTTTACTGGATGGGCGCTGTCTTCAGTTTTGTTCTGAACGACTACCGGCTGACGCCGGTAGGTTCCCTTTTTGAATGTAATTCAAGATACTGAAGTATGACAGCGTCAGTGACATTTCCGCTGGTTGTTGAGAAAAATCCGCGAGCCCAAAAACGCTGGCCCCAGTACCGTT
>JAIBDT010000079.1 GCA_024686085.1 Loktanella sp. | reverse complement strand
TCTCGACGCGCAAAATCAATAATGTTAGTTCTTTCCATGGTGGTGTATCTCCTTTGGCTGGGCTGCTGTCTCGCAACAACAATTCAACCAGATACGCCGCCAACCTTCAAACCGCCCAAACACCAGATCCAGTCATAACTCAATGATGTTGACGCGGTCTTTGAGCGTGTTGGGGAACAACTGAGCATAACGCTCTGTCATTGAAATATGATAGTGTCCAAGCAGCTGCTGCACTTCATAGATGCTTGCGCCATTGTTGATGAGAAGGCTGGCATAGGTGTGGCGCAAATCATGTATGCGCACAGTGTTCAATCCGGCATGCTTGCGAGCAGCGAAGAACGCAAGGTGAAAGCTAGTGTAGGGTTTGCGGGTACGTGGATTTGGAAATAGCCAATCATCGCGTGTTGTAGGCAAGCCCAATGCATCAGTTCGCAGACGTACTTTATCCAGTACCTTTACAGCTTGATTACTGAGCATAATCTTACGGCTACGTCCACTTTTGCTGATTGCAACGAACAGCTGCATTTTGTCGTCATCAATGTCTTTCCATTTTGCAAGACGCAGCTCGCTCTTACGTGCGCCAGTAAGCAGCAGCAGCTTGACGAACAGATACAGATAAGGGTGTGTGCTTTGCTTGCAGGCGCTGAGCAGCTGACTGATCTCATTGCGTGTTAAAAAGCGTTGCACATAGTCGCCAACGGGAAGCTTGCGTATAGCTGCACCTTTGAAAGCATTCTTCTCCAAGTATCCCCAATGAACTGCGATATTGAGAGTACGATTGAGCATGGAGGCGTGTTTGTTGACAGTTCCAGATTTGTATCCAACTTCCATCTGGTGCAGCATCCAATGATCAATATCTTCACTGCTGATATCATTAAGCAGCTTTGCTCCCAGCACAGGACGAATATGCTTATTGAACAGATAAAAATCATGCTTGCTTCTGCGTTTGGTGGCTTGAATAAAGGCGTAATACTTGAGGTCAAAGAATGCCTCGAGTGTAAGTTTTGCAGGCTGGTTGGTAGCTGCAGCAGTAGGCGCTTGTGACTGACCAAACAGCTTAGAAAATGATCTCATATCAATCTCCCCTTCACTGCAGTGCTAAAGTCAGCGACGTACTAGGACGAGTGAAATATGTGGTACAGCAGTGGAAAAGACACCGATATTGCACTGTGGATACTTCTTACAACTACAGCTCTGGTAGCCTTCGCAGGCGCCGCTGCTGCTGAAGGCCACTCCGCAAATGACGGCGTATCCTTCTCTGGCGACGCGACATTGGGTTACAACGACACAATCAACGCTGCAGCTGGTGAAACTGCTGCCGGCATGTACTGGGACGCGTCCCTTGCAATCGCTTTCTCCAAAGCACTCGACAACGGCCTGACAGCTGGCGTTTCTGTTGACATCGACCTCGTCGACGGCAACCTTGGTTCCGCTGATCTGGACGCAGCTGGCTACGTTCTGTCCCTGACTTCCGAGACTTCCGGTCTTTACTTCGGTGACACAGAGCACGCAGCGATCACTCACTGGTCTTCCGTTGGCGGCATGGACGCAGACAACTTCTCCGAAGTTGACGGCGAAACAGTTCTTCGCGGCGACATCAACGTAGCTGGCTTTGACGCATCTTTGTCATATGCTTACAACTACGCTGCCAACCAGCTTGACGCGATGAGCTTTGGTGCTGCTGGCGCATTCGGTGCGGCTACAGTTTCCGTTGCATACCAAGAAGCTGCTCCAGCTGGTGCTGGCGTAACTGGCGACGAAGTATTCGGTATCTCCGTAGGCATAATGCTTGCTGGTGCTGACCTTGGTCTTGGCTACGCATCCAACGAAACAACTGGCCAAGCATCTACTGGTGTTTCCGTTGGTTACACTGTTGGTCCAGTAGCTCTTGCTGCTTCCTACGTTATGGAAGATGCTGGCGACGACAACTGGGACGTTTCCGCGACTTATGAAGCTGGTGCGGTTTCCGCAACTGTATTCACAGACGAGTCTGACGATTGGGGCCTTGAAGGTTCTTACGCAATGGGCAACGGCCTGACAGTTTACGCTGGTCTGGTTGACGCTGGCGAAGACTACTACGTTGCTGGTTCTTACGACTTGGGTGGCGACGCTACATTGCTCGTTTCCTACGTTGAAGACGGCGACCTAGACAACGGCGACGACGAAATCGGCGATCCAGAGTACCAAGCTGGTATGACTGTTGAAATCGGTTTCACTTTCTAATTTGAAAGAAACTGAATTGGTTAGAGCGGTCCTTCGGGGCCGCTCTTTCTTTTTGTGGGGTACTTAACCCGTTCCACCCCCATGTATTGCGTCAAATGCCTTGTGACCCCGCGACCTGTTCGCTACATATTTTGGGAATGAAATCCCTTGGGGGACACCGCTATGACTAATTACTCGCGTTTCGCAAAGATCACTGTGACGGTTGCCAGTTTGGCCGCCCTGTCTGCGTGTAGCAGTTTCAACCCGTTTTCCGCACTTGGCTTTGGCTCAAAGTCGGAAGTTACCGCAACCCGTCAGGCCGCCCGTGTACGTGGTGCTGAAAGTGTTGCTGTAAACCGCTACCTTTGGGCTGCGTCGATTGATGTGCTGAATTTCCTACCCATCGAAAGCGTTGATCCCTTCACGGGTGTGATCGTTATGGGATACGGCACCCCGCCTGGTGGCAGCCGCGCATATCGCGCAACCATTTACATCACGGACCCTGCGCTGGATGCCCGTTCACTGAATGTCGCGCTGCAGTCCCGCAATGGTCCGGTCTCTGCCGAGACCCACCGTGCGATTGAAGATGCAATTCTTAGCCGCGCCCGCCAGATTCGTATCGCTGACGGTGCTTTATAAGCCCGCAGCAATTTGCCCGAATTCGAATTACGCCGGGCTGCAATAGCCCGGCGTTTCCGCATGAGAAAGACCCCTGACATGTCCACATACACCCCGTCCGAGATCGAAGCCAAATGGCAATCTGCTTGGGATGCCGCCGAAACTTTTAAGGCTGTCCGTTCCGAGGATAAGCCCAAGTATTATGTCCTTGAGATGTTCCCCTATCCGTCGGGCCGCATCCACATGGGCCATGTGCGAAACTATACGATGGGCGATGTGATTGCCCGCTATAAGATGGCGACCGGACACAACGTGCTGCACCCGATGGGCTGGGACGCCTTTGGGATGCCTGCCGAGAATGCGGCGATGGCGTCTGGTGGTCACCCAAAGGATTGGACCTATCAGAATATCGCCGACATGAAGGCACAGATGAAGCCGCTGGGTCTGTCAATTGACTGGTCCCGTGAATTTGCCACCTGTGATCCTGAATATTACGGTCAACAGCAGGCGTTGTTCATCGACTTCCTCGAAAAAGGTCTGATCTACCGCAAGAAGGCTGTGGTCAATTGGGACCCAATCGACATGACCGTTCTTGCCAACGAGCAGGTCATCGACGGCAAAGGCTGGCGGTCTGGTGCCGAGGTCGAGCGCCGCGAATTGGTGCAGTGGTTCTTCAAGATTTCTGACTATTCCGAGGAATTGCTGACCGCGATTGATAGTCTTGATAACTGGCCTGCGAAGGTCAAGTTGATGCAGGCCAACTGGATCGGCAAATCACGCGGTTTGCAGTTCTCGTTTAGCCTTGTTGATGGTCCTGCGGGCCATGACCGCGTTGAGGTCTATACAACCCGCCCTGATACGCTAATGGGTGCGTCGTTCGTTGGCATTTCCTATGATCACCCGCTGGCGAAAGAGCTTGAACGTGAAAATGCCGAAGTGGCCGCGTTTAACGCTGATTGCCGCAAGGGTGGCACGACGGCCGCCGAGTTGGAGACGGCTGAAAAGAAGGGGTATAACACTGGCCTGACTGTGCGCCATCCCTTTGATACGTCATGGGAATTGCCCGTCTATATCGCGAATTTTGTGATGATGGATTATGGTACGGGTGCAATCTTTGGCTGTCCTGCGCATGACGTGCGTGACTTTGAGTTTGCGACGAAATACGGCTTGCCGATTGTTCCGACTTACCTGCCCGATGCGGATGCTGATCCTGTTTTGACAGAAGCCTATGTGCCGCTGAAGTCCGAGAAAGTCACTTACGTAAAGGGCTTTGCGGGTGAGGTTGAGCAGACAGCCGATGACGCCATTGATGCAGCCATTGCGTTTTGTGAAGAGAACGGCGTGGGGCACGCTGTGACAAAGTTCCGCCTGCGCGATTGGGGTCTGTCCCGTCAGCGGTTCTGGGGCACGCCGATCCCTGTGGTCCATTGCGAGACCTGCGGTGCTGTTCCTGAAAGGAAAGAAAACCTGCCGATTGAGCTGCCTTATGACGTCACCTTTGACGTGCCGGGCAACCCGCTTGACCGTCATCCGACGTGGCGCAATTGCCAGTGTCCAAAGTGTGGTGCCGATGCACAGCGCGAGACCGATACGATGGACACGTTTGTGGACAGCTCTTGGTACTACGCACGCTTTACATCGCCCAATGCCGCGACCCCGACCGATATGGCGGATGCCGCGTATTGGATGAACGTCGACCAGTATATTGGCGGGATCGAGCATGCGATTTTGCATCTGCTTTATAGTCGCTTTTTTGCCCGTGCGATGAACATGACAGGCCACCTACCAGATAGTGCGATTGAGCCGTTTAACGCGCTGTTTACCCAAGGCATGGTGACGCACGCGATCTATGAGAACGCAGTGCGCAAGACCGAGAATGGTCGCCCGATTTATCACTACCCCGAGCAGGTAGAAGACCGTGACGGCGCGATGGTTGTGTCGGAGACGGGCGAGCCTGTGAACGTGATTCCATCTGCCAAGATGTCAAAGTCCAAAAACAACGTCGTTGACCCAGATGATATTCTGGCGAAATACGGCGCTGATACTGCCCGTTGGTTTGTGCTGTCTGATAGCCCTCCGGAACGCGATGTGGAATGGACTGCGTCGGGTGCCGAGGCCACGTTCAAGCATATCAGCCGTGTTTACCGCATTGCCCAAGACATTGCCGCGATGGGAACCGCGACGGGCTCTGGTGACGAAGACCTACTACGAGCGACCCATAAGGCCATCGTCGAAGTCACCAGCGGGATCGAGACTTTTGGCTTTAACGCGGCGATTGCCAAGCTTTACGGCTTTACGGCTGTCTTATCTAAATCGAAAGCGGGCCAAGATGCCAAGCGCGAAGCGATGCGCACGCTGGCGCAGTTGATGGCTCCGATGACCCCGCATCTGTCCGAAGAGATTTGGACGTTGATGGGTGGCGAAGGCCTGATCATTGATGCCCCGTGGCCTGTTGCCGACGAAGCGATGCTGGTCGAGGATACGGTCACCCTGCCGATCCAAGTCAACGGCAAGCGTCGGTCAGAAATCGCCGTGCCCGCGGATATGCCCAAGGACGAGATTGAAAAGCTGGTCTTGTCGTTGGATGCTATAGTGCGCGCCCTTGATGGTGCGACACCGAAAAAGCTGATCGTTGTGCCAGGGCGGATTGTGAACATTGTCATCTAACGCATCAAAGCTATGTCTGTCCCGCCGTGGCGTCCTTTTGGGGGCGCTGGGGCTGGCTGGATGCGGCTTGACGCCTGTCTATGGCACGCAAGGCACCGCTGCGGCCCTGCGCGGTGCTGTCGCCGTGACGGCCCCCGAGACGGTTGCTGGCTATCGTTTGCGGTCACGGTTCATCGAGCGATTGGGGCCAGTTTCCGAAACTCGCTTTCAATTGACTGTCACGATCGCGCAAACGCCGACACCTGCGACGATCACGACTGACGGGGATACCACCCAGTTCAATCTGATCGGCGCTGCGACTTGGATACTCAGCGATTTGGCTGGCACCGTTTTGAAGGACGGCACAGTCGAGACATTCACCAGCTATTCTGCAACCGGATCAACCGTTGCGACCCAAGCCGTCGAGACTGATGCTGCAGCTCGACTGTCCGTGGCCTTGGCGGATCTAATAATTGCCCGTTTGATTATCGCCGCTCCTGAGTTTTCCCGATGAAGTTGGCGGGCTCTGCGGCGCAAGCCTATTTGCGCAAGCCTGACCCAACCCATACGGCGCTGCTGATTTTCGGCAGTGATCCGATGCGGGTTGCAACGGCCCGCCAGTCTGCGATTGCGGCTTTGGTTGGTCCCGCTGGCGAAGAACAAATGCGCCTGACCCGAATCGCAGCCAGTGATTTGCGCAAAGACCCCGCCCTGCTGGATGATGCCATTAAAGGGCAAAGCTTTTTCCCCGGACATCGCGTAGCCTTTGTCGAGGATGCAACAGAAACGCTGGCGAAACCGCTAACGGCTGCCTTTGCTGATTGGCAAGCAGGGGACGCGCAGATCGTTGTGACTGCAGGCCAACTGACCGCCAAGTCCGCCTTGCGCAAGCTCTTTGAGGTACACCGCAATGCTGTGGCTATCGGTATTTATGACGATCCACCTAGTCGCGATGACATTACCACTGCTTTAGCTACGGCCGACCTAGCGGTACCGACGAGCGAGATTATGGACGCGTTGCTGGTTTTGGCGCAAACGCTAGAGCCAGGGGATTTCCGTCAAACGATCGAAAAGGTTGGGCTTTACAAGCGCAATGATCCGTCGCCTTTGGCCATGGCGGATGTATTGGCCTGTGCGCCGCAATCTGCCGAGGTCGATGTTGATGATGTGTTGGATGTCGTCACGCAGGGTAATGCCAACGAGCTAGGGCCAGTGCTGCGCAACCTGTATGCCCAAGGCGTGACGCCCGTTGCGCTATGCATCGGTGCGACCCGTCATTTCAAGCGACTGCATACTGTTGCCAGTGATCCAGGTGGTGCAGGTTCGGGTATTGGGCGCCTGCGCCCCCCCGTCTTTGGTCCCCGTCGCGATAAGATCATGCGTCAGGCCAGCCATTGGGGTCGCGACCGGTTGGAGCGTGCATTGACTGCGCTGACGGACGTTGACTTGCAACTGCGCTCGGCGGATAGCGCCCCGCAGAATGCGTTGATGGAGCGCACGCTTATCCGTCTTGCGATGATGGCCCGCCGCTAAAACGTAAAAAGACGGGCCAAGGCCCGCCTTTTCGTATTCTTGGTTTCTAAGATAAACTTAGAAAGAGCCGGATGCTGCTACGAGAGCTGCAAGAAGGCCGAGAACAACGTAGCCGCTGTTGATGGAGCCAGCTGGTGCTGGTGTGTCCATCATTACTGGAGCTACTGTCATTTCTGGTGCAGGAGCGGAGAGGCCGCCAGCGTTAGCTGCAACGCCGGATACTGCGATTGCTGCTGCTGCAGCGAGAGTTGTTGTAAGACGCATAGGTAGTTTCCTTTGGTTAAAGTGAAAAGGCTGACCGTAGCCAGCCCTTCCTAATACTTGGAATTCTAAGTTAACTTAGAAAGAGCCAGAAGCTGCAACGAGTGCTGCCAGAAGGCCAAGCACAACGTAACCGCTGTTGATGGAACCAGTTGCTGGTGTGTCCATCATAACAGCAGGTACTTCCACTACGGAAGTCTGAAGGCCGCCAGCGTTAGCAGCAACGCCGGAAACTGCGATAACAGCTGCGGCAGCGAGTGTAGTTGTAAGGCGCATGTCGGTACTCCAATAAGATGCACAATATAGACGATTACCGTTATTCTACCCACGTTAGCCCAATAAAACAAGCTGCTATTTGATTTCCAAATACAACTTGTCCGAATTATGGGCGAATTAGTTCCACATATCCCACACCTGGCGATACGAGTTGGCGGCTCTTCACGATGGCACCGTCGTCATTTATCCAATAAATATTGGTAAATCGCATCTTTTGAGAGGTGCAATCTTCGTCAAACCGTTCGGTTTTGACGATTTTTCCCAGCGTTTCGATATTTTCAATTCCCCCAGAAGCGATGCGGCACTGCAACAGTTCCGGGGAAATTTGATCCAAACCGTCCAAGTACTCGATCGTTCTGTTGGCCGTTCCGCCGCTTGCCACGAGCGCGTTAATGACCTGCGTATTGTCGGACGCCATCAAATCTTGGACGAACCCACGGGTCGCGACCAACAGTCCGTTATCAAGCGTTATGGAAACCTGATCGGCGCTCATCCACGTCACCTTGTTTCCGTTCACACCCGCAACCACCATAGAAGCCTGAGACGTCGTTCCGGCCCGCGATAATAGTATAAATGCGCCCGGGCTCGCGTCTGCCGCTTGCCGCGTCAAAACCGGGGCCGCAGGTGCGGGCGTTTCGCTGCGTGCTGCGATCCGTGCCTTGACCATCCGCGAGATTCCCGCCGCTGGTGATTGTTCGTTAAGTGATCCGCAGGATGTGATGCCGAAAGTAGCTGCAATCAATGCGGCTGAAAGGCTAATTTTTCCAAAACTCATCGCCAGAACCGTCCCCAAGAATCAGTTAAGTCCGCTTCGTGACCACTTCGCACGGTTTCATAAAGCCGCCCATCAACCATAAGCCGCGCACCCCCATCACGTGAAAGCGATTGAAGCGTCGTGCTGACGTCTTTGCGCGTTGGCGACCCGATGAAGTAGTCGTAGGGAATCGTGACCCTGATTCCCTTGTCGAATGACCCTTCGCCGAATTGATCGAAAGGCATGTCTGTCAGGGTGAAATACCCACCAACCCGCCAGCCGTTCTGGAATTCTCGATCAAGTGCAAATGTTGCCCCCCAATCGCCTGCCAGATAGCGCCCGACATCAAGCTGCCCTTGGAAGCCTTTGCCAAAGTCGTAGTAGGCGGACAGATGTCCTGTCGCGACCTGATAGTCGTATTCGTCGAACTTGAAGCCCATATCACGGTTCCGCATCGCGGTGTAGTTGACCTCGGCGCCTAGCGCGAGGCGGCTGCCGACTGGCTTCCACAGCACTTCTGCAGAAACGCCCCCATGCATCCATTCCAGATAGCCAAGGCTAACCCGACTATAAACGTTCGGCGCAAGTCGTCCGTAATGCGACAAGGTCAGGTGCTGAAGATTAGGTGTCCCGTCGCGTCCAAAGTAGGCCCCGTCGGTCCGCACGTTTTCATAGTCGTTGGGGTTGTCAAAGAACGCCCCACCAGGCCGTTCGCCCAGCGCACTTTGTGTCACGCTGCCTGAAATCACGAGATTCTTGTTCAATTCGTAACGCCCGTCGAATTGCAGGCCGACGTCTGCCTTTACAGGGCCCGACGCGTCAAACAGGACCAGTGCAACATAGGGGCCGATCCCCCACTGCCATTTGTCGCTAGCTGCTGTCCCGTCAAGCAGCCCCGCATCCGGACCCACAGGTCCGATGCTTGCGCTCTCCAAGATTGCCTCGGACGCGCCGACTGTGTTTTCCAGACGCTCTAGATCGCTGCGGCGCAGGGTTGTCGCTGAAACTGCCATACCGCGTTGCATTGGTTCCAAGACGAAAATCTCAATCGAGGCAGGCATGATCTGGCTCATCATACGCGACACGCGCCCGATGGCTTGGGCTTCGCTGCGGAATTTCGCGTTGCTGTACCGCACCCGTGCCTGTCTGTCGCTGACCTCGAGGGAATCAAGTGTGATCCCTTCGACCAGCAAAAGCTGCGCCAGTGCCGCGCGCAACGCGGGTTCATTGGATTGATCCCAAGTCGTAGCCGCACGCGCGTCTTGCGGACGTACTTTCAACGGCGCAGGCGCGCTATCAAGTCCGCTAAGAACCGGCCGCTTTTCGGGGTTTAGGATCGAAGATATGCCAATCGAAATTTCGGAACCGTACAGATAAGCCAAATTTAGTTCAGTTGAGTTATTTGGACGATAAGTCAGCCCGAAATTCAGTGGGCTTTTGTAGTCGACCGCTGGCGTAAAGGTCACCATCGGGTAGCTGTTCGACGAATACTCCGCCTTAAAACCAAACTTTGGTGAGATCTGATATTCTAACCCGCCAAAAATTGCGGCGTCACCCCGAAAGAATTGCCCACCGGAAATTAAACCGCCATTGCCTTCGCCCTCGTCCGCAAATTCCCGATCAACAAAGACAGGCCTGTCATCAAAGTATGAATCAATAACACCTAATGGGTTACTAAACCCATTGTTGGTTCCCATCCGACCCCAGCCCAGACCTGTCGATACGATCAAATTCGGGCCAAAACTTTTTGAAGCAACCACGTATTCGGAACTGAACCGCCCCGTTCCCAAAAAATCTCTTAGTCCGACAGCAATCGCTGGCAAATAGGTGCTTTCGTTTGTGAGGCGATATTCAAGATCAAAGCTGCGATCAAAGGTTTCGTAAGTCCCTGGATTAACGTCGGGGTCAGTTACAATTCGGTATTGATCTACGACGGCATAGCGGAATGCCCCAGCTAGCCGGTCGGTCAACTGATACGAGAAGGATGTTTTATATCCGCCAGACCCAGAATAACTAAATGTAGCGGAAATATCGCTTCTCTCCGCGCTTTCTGCGGTTGGCATTTCCAAGAGATCGGATGTGCCGAAAAAAGTATGGGATGGTCCGTTGTCTTGCGCATGCACCGACCCTGAGGCCAAACTAAAAAGTGCGACTAACCCGACGGCATAACCTTGCTTGATTGGCATCTTGACTAATCCCCTCCAAAAACTGTACCCGATATCTCGCAAAGTCGGTGAGAGAATAAAATCTAGAAATTCTGATCGCGCCGCATGCCAAAATTACTGGGTCAAAGTGGTATTAAAGTTTAGATTTATATTTGAATGCTGCGCGAGCCTGCTAGATTTTATCCGCTGAAAGAAGGAATTTCTCGATGGCAAAAGGCTTTCTTAAGAAAGTTGATAAGAACTTTGCGACAAAAGTGAAGGCGCGTTTGACGACACTTTCCCCAAATATGGCCAAGCAAGAGCAAGTCATTGCCACGATGCTGACAGATGGCGAAGCGCTTTTGAATCGCGGATTATTGCTGCGGCGCCTGAAGGAATTTGGGATTTCGGGAACTTCGTGGTGGAAAGGCTTGGATCACTTTGCGGATTGGCGAAACACCAATTTGCTAGGACCACAGCAGATTCCGAACACTTCAGATGATCTTGCTGGTACCGTCTTCGATGTTGTTTTCATTGACGGAAACCATTCTTATAGCTGGGCAAAGCGCGACTACGAAAATCTCGGCAAACACGCCGCAAAAATCTGTGCATTCCATGACATA
>JAIBDT010000044.1 GCA_024686085.1 Loktanella sp. | reverse complement strand
TGATTACCTCGCTAAAGTCATCACAGGCGTCACGTTCAAAGACGGAATTGAAGCCACAACCACAGACCAGATCGCAGCATGACCGAGATCCCTCAAACACCAGATTTGACAATAACTCCGGTCCATGATGACGTTATCCAATTCGTCCATCAGGCCGGACCCTTCCGCGGCAGTTAAAAATACGCCTGCGGGAACTAATCCCTTTACTGGGTGCCGCCAGCGTATCAAAGATTCAAAGCCAATGATTTTACCGCTGACTGTATCCACTTGAGGCTGAAAAAACGGTTCGAATTCACCGACAGCGAGACCACTGCGAATCTCTTGACCCATGGAGATTTGACGAATTGCATCCCTACGCATTTCATCCGCGAAGAGACGGCAAACGCCCCGACCTGCCAGTTTTGCCGCGTTCAATGCGATGTCCGCGCCGGTCAGGGCGACCTCAGTTTTCCGAGATTTGATGGGGTCATGAAAGGCAATGCCTATACTTGCGCCAAAATCACAAACGCGATCCCGAAAAACCACAGGTTTCGAAAGCATCTTAACAAGCCGTTTTGCAAACCCCAGCGTATGTTGGGTGCTACGATGCGATTTTACCAAAACGATAAATTCATCACCGCCGACTCTTGCCACAAGTTGTTGATCTGGCGAGGTGTCACGCAGTACTTTAGCGCAGTGGCGCAAAACAAAATCACCAGCGTCGTGACCTTGACTGTCATTGATAGATTTGAATTTATCTAAATCAACGTGCAGGATTGCGATCCTCTCTCCCGGCTTCATGTCGTCGGATAGGGTGTCCAGGCGCTCGTTTAGCCCGCGTCGGTTCATCAGTCCGGTCAAGTAATCGGTACGGGCGTGCTGCTCCAACATTTCTTGGTTTTGCTTAAGCTCGGTAATATCTATCCTTAGACCGACGCGTCCGCCATCTGCTGTGCCTCTTTCGACAATGCGTAACCATTGACCACTTACAAGGTGCTGCTCGACTGTACTATTGGCGGCATTATGTGCGGTTATGCGTTCGTCTAACCAAGCATCCTCGCAGCCAATCGCATCAGAGTATTCGCCGCGATCCAATCCGTATTGGAGTATTTCGCGAAAGGTGACACCCTTTCGCATAGCGTCGGCGCTATTTTTATAGATTTCACGGTATCTTTCGTTACAGATGACCAGCCTGTCATCCGCATCGTATAGGACAAATCCGTCGGGTAGGGATTCGATCGCCGTCGTAAGTAACGCTTCAGCTGTACTGGCGGCGGTCCGCGCCTCTAGGTAGCGGGTAATGTTTTGAACGAAGGCTACGAAAGTCGGCTTAATGCCGTCAACATACCGAACCACATAGCGGTTAAGTCGCATTTCGCCCAAAGCATTCTTGTGGGGTATGTGAAATGTTAGCTCTGGCTGGGCGCGATGCGAAACCGCGACTAAAAAACGTTTCAGACGTATCGGGGATAAATCAGGAAAAACAGAGTAGATATTCTTGCGGCATACTTGGCGCAGCGTCGCCCCGATTTTGGCTCGGGCGGACGTGTTGGCGAACACGACATTACCAGTTGCCGCATCCCACGCCAGCACATCCACTTTTAGCATATCAAGTGTGGAATGAAGAACGTCGCGTTCTCCAAGTTCCAACATCATACGAAAATGTGCAGCTTCGTTTGGGTCAGTTTCCATCAATCCATCTCTGAAGGGGGGCTACGCTGGTAGACGACATTTGACCCGAAAAGGTAAAATACAGATGAATTTTTAAACTCGCGATTAGGCTGCGTCTGGAAATTACTTTGCGCGAAAAATCTCACGTAGTTCCGGTTCTGAAAGGGGTGCGCCAAAATGCGGACCTTGCAAGATGTCACAGCCGATTTTTGTGGCGATTCTAGCCTTTCGTTTTGTGTCGACACCCTTAGCAATGACTTCCGCACCGGCCATTTTTGCCAGCTTAACCAGTGCCTCGACGAATGTTCGTTGGGATTTGCTTTTAGTAACCGACGCAATCATCAATGGATCAATTTTTATGCGGTTCGGTGCAATTTTAAGAATGCCAACGACAGACGATTTGCCCGATCCAAAGTCGTCAATTTCGATCTGAATACCGCTAAATCGGCAGGCCTTTAAATTCCGGTGTAATGCTTTCCTGTTGGCGCCATCGACGGATGCTTCGGGAAGTTCAAAGCTAATGTTGGGCTGAGGCGAACCGTCTTTTTTAAGTGAAGATTTGAATCCCCGATCCGATATTAGGGACTCAGGAATTTTTACCGAAATACGCGGGGGTGTGTGTCCATCAGCCTTCCAGCTCGCTTGATCGACGCGGATACGCTTCATGACAAAGTCATGTATGATGCCGCTTAGGCCAGCTGCTTCTATCGCAGCAGCGAATTGGTCAAAGTCCAAGTCACTGTGAATGGGATGCCGCCATCGTAGCAAAGCAACGACACCGACGATATCTCTGGACTTAGCGCAGAACTGGGGAAGATAGGCGCAATAGAATTGATCTTCTTTGAGGCCGTTGAGAATATCGTCCGGCTTGAATCTTTGCGCGATAGCCGATGGACTCATGGATGGCTTATAGTGGCGGACGCAACCGCGGCCTTTTTGCTTAGCTTGATAAAGGGCGAGATCGGCCGCGACGAATACATTTATAACCTCGCCCCCAATATCGCGGTGGTTGGCGACGCCGATGCTCATGCCAAAATTGCAGACGATCCCTTCAATAACGCAAGGGCATCTGGATCTCTCTAAAATGTCCTGCACGATCTGTTCGGGGTGTTTTTGCGTGAATGGACCAGGCAGGAATACGACAAATTCGTCCCCACCGATACGCGCTACCAAACCCGATTCTGCGATCGCTTCGCGTAACAGCCTTGCGGCGTAGTTTAGAACCGCATCGCCGACGTTGTGGCCGTGGGTATCATTTGTTTGCTTAAAATGATCCAGATCGACATTGAGAATAACATAGTCTGGGGTCTGACCGGTCTTGCGGGCCGTCTTGATAAAGTCCGCATAAACCTCGTCCAGCCTGCGACGATTGGCGAGGCCCGTCAGGGCATCATGACGGCTATCATGCTCCATCGCTGCGCGGGCGGTCTCTAATTCTTCTGTCTTGAGAACGTCATCGGTGATGTCGATATTCACGCCGATAAATCGGGGACCAGACCCGTTCGAGGCATGGACGTATTTTGCGCGGCTTCGCACGTGGCGAATTTCACCATTTGGGCGTACGATACGATAGTCTTTTGAAAAGTTTCGCTTATCCGCAAAGCAGGCGCCGGCGACAGCGACGACCCTTTCGCGATCTTCAGGGTGAACATAGGTATCCCATTCGGCGTTTGGGCGGGTTTCTAATCCGTCGTCAATACCGTAGATCGTGCGCACGCGGGCATCCCAATGGGCGACCCCCTCATCGACATCATACTCCCAGATGCCAACGCCAGAGACCTCAAGCGATAACTGTAGGCGATTGGTCAAAATATTGTTCTGCGCTTGCTCTGCCACCATCTCGGTGACATCGGTGTCCGTGCCAACGAGGCGGTCTGGCCGGCCAAATTCATCTCGCGAGAGGATGCGGCCGCGGCTAAGAACCCAAACCCAATGGCCATCCGCATGGCGATAGCGATACTGCTGACTTACCAGACTTTCATGAATTGAAGACTGGCGTTCCTGATCTTCCAACAAGGTCTTCAAGTCGTCGGGATGAACCATATTGCGCCAATGATGAATGGCGTCGGCGTCTTTCTGGGGGTCTAATCCACGCAAGCGATACCACGATTCAGTGACCCAAAGTTCGCCGGTGCTATCGCGGGCTTCCCAAATGGCTTGGTTGGCGCTTTCCAGCGCGACGCGCCAGCTTTCGTAATTGATACTACCCGCCGTTGGTTGTGACCCGAGCAAAGTATCAAGCAAACATCGAAAGCCAATAAGCTGACCGGTCGTATCTGTTGCGGGACGGATTTCAAATCTTTTTCGGTTTGAAGGTTTTCCAATTTTGACCAGTAGGCTCGCGTCAGCGATAGCCGTGCCATCAGTATTCGCGGCCAAAAACGCCAAAAATGCGTCTGTATCTCTGTCGGTAAGAAGGCGCGCCATCGGAGTGCCAACGCGTAGCTTTTGCGACGAGCCGACGCAGGCTTCAAAGGCGGGGTTCAAGTAACTAACGCGGCCTGCACGATCAAGAATCAAAACGGGGGTCTCAGATGCGTAAACAACTGTCGCCAGCAGATTCTCCGTAAGCTCACCCGCCGAAATATTCATCAATCCGATCCACTCGTCTGTGAATCAGATAACGCCCAAATCCCTAACAAAAACCTAATTTTTAACGAATATGTGAAACTTAAACAGTTTCCGACTCTCGTTCGGTGTCGTCTTCGCGAATCATATCTTCATCGTCTGTGATCCGATCTGCGACATCAATTTTGAGGGCGTTGGCAATGTGCGGAACAGAACACGCGTTATTGCAGCCGGCATAGTAGCTGGCCTTTGCCAATTGAAACGGCGTATGCGGGGTTTCAACTGGCACGGCGGCGGCAGGAAGCGCAGGTATTGCAGGGGTTAATTCTGCGGCGGAAACTAACTGTATAAAGCGGCGACGGCTTACCTGTGCATATCAATCGGTCCTCAAACCATACGGATAACATCTTTATCGATAGCCAACATATAACCCTTGCGGGCGATGTTTTTAACCAGCAGTTCGCTAATCATCTGATTTCCAAGGGTATCTCTTAGACGTTTGATGCGCGTAGCACCCGCAGCCTCGTCACAATCAGACGCATCGCGGCCCGAAATGACACCTTCGATTTCGGCACCTGAAAGTACCTCGTCATCCATGCGGGCCTCGGCCAATACCGATAATGTCTCAATTGCGGCCTCGGTCAGTTTAAATTCAAAGTCGTTAAGATAAACCGACTTTTGGTCGCGGCTGATCAACAGCGAATTGACCTCAATACCCTTACGCTCGATGCGAGACATGCGGCGGGTTAGGGCAATCAGCATGACCAAAAACGCAACGGCCGCGATCAGCAGGGCAGTCGCAAAAACCAGCAAGACGAAAATAACAAAGCGATAAGACGATAACGTGTCCGAAAACGCGGTGCCTGACTGGGCCAATATCTCAAGTAATTTGATCTCGGCGTTGCCAGTCAAATTGTCGTTGGCGACAAATAATTGCTCGACACGGGCGTTAAACGCGTTGGCATCCGGCAAATTGATAAACAGCATGATCGCGGCAATCAGCAGAATCAGAACAATCGCGGCAATGCCTGCCACGATAATCTTATTGCCGATTTCGCGTGCTTCAGTAGCGGAGGAAGAATTCACCTGCGCTTTCCTTTCGTTCTTCTAGTCCGGCATCTTCAAAGACACCGACGACATTCAACAGTTTCCAGTCGTCTGCAGACAGGCGCTGGCGCAATTGGTCAGCGGCGTTCGATTTCGAACAATCGCCATCAATCGCGGCCACACCATAATGCAGACGCAATGGGTCGTCGCGTTTAGCCTTATAATCAGCATAGCAGTCGGCAGACGCCGTGCCAGCCCATAGAGTTGCGATAAGAAGTGAAAGGAATGTGTGTTTCATGCCTGCCAACTGAGCCCATTTGCCGATGATATTCAATAACGGTTCATGTTATCGCGGCTGCTTGTGCATAACCATCCCTTGTTATTGAATGGCGCGCCCCGTCCCGCTCATCGTTGGTGCATCACCTCCACATGGAAAGGACGATCACATGTATAAGACATTCATCGCAGGATTAACTGCTGTATCGCTGACGCTTTCATCCGCTGCGCCAGCGCAGGCAAACGGAATGACCGAGGACCAAATCGGCAAAATTCTGTTCGGATTGATCGCAACAGGGATCGTCGCAAAAATAATTGAAAACAATCAAAGCAACCCAAGCGCGGCGATTGCGCCGAACCCTTGGGTGCCACAAACAGCCGAGGCGCCGCGGCCACATAGACCGCAAATCGTTGAAGCACCGCGTCCAAGCCGCCCGCATCTGGTTAATCCGCGCGGTGAACGTAACCGGATGGTGTTGCCACGCAACTGCGTCAAGACGTTGGATACGCAATATGGCAGCTACAGATTGTTCCAACGGAACTGCATGCGCCAAAATTATCGTTTCGTGTCAGACCTGCCGCGCCGTTGCAAGGTTCGCATTGCAACGCATAAAGGTCCGCGCAATGGCTGGGATCCACGGTGTTTGCGCGAGGCGGGCTACACGGCGCGTCGTCGCTAAGAGTTAACGGTTGGGTGCGGCGCGCCCCAATCGCGCTGGACCCGGAACTGGGGGCATCGGGTGTGGACATGGCCCGTTGTCCCCATTTTTGTGCTTGATTGCGCGGCTAGGGTCTGGTCACTGGGGACCATGATCAAAACAACACCAGATTTTTCGTTCGAAGAGGCCGCACACGGGCAAGGGTTCAGCGCCATTGCTGGAGTCGATGAAGTCGGGCGCGGGCCGCTGGCAGGGCCTGTTTGTGCGGCCGCTGTTGTGCTCGACATTCACAATATCCCTGACGGGCTGAACGACAGTAAACAACTCAGTGCCAAAAAACGGGACGGGCTCTTCGATCAGCTTATGGAGTGTGCGGATGTATCTATCGCCGAAGCAACCGTGCGTGAAATTGAAGAGTTTAATATCTTGCGCGCCTCTCACCTTGCGATGGTGCGGGCGATCAACGGGTTATCCGCGCCTGCCGACTTTATCCTGATCGACGGGAACCAAGTACCGCGCGGTTTGAACACGCCAAACCAAACAATCGTGAAGGGGGACACCCGTTCATTGTCCATCGCGGCGGCCTCAATTGTGGCCAAAGTGTGGCGCGACAGGCTGATGGTGGATTTGGCGCAACAGCATCCAGGCTATGGATGGGAAACAAACGCCGGATACCCGACACCTGTGCACAAAAAAGCACTGCAAAATCTTGGGGTGACCCCACACCATAGACGAACCTTTGCACCCGTCCACAAGATGTTGTGGCAACAAAAATATGTAAGTGATTGATTAGATAAAGTTATTGCCAGATTCGCAGCCCTGAATCATATTAGGGACAACCACAGAGCGGACTAACCGCCGGGCAAAGAGGCAGTATAAATGACGATCAAAACCAAGGGCGCAGCTGTGTCCAAAGAGGCGGCGACGCTTCCCCTGAATTCCATCCTTGACGGCGACTGCATAGACATCATGAACAGCCTACCTGCGGGTTCGGTTGATCTGATTTTTGCGGATCCGCCCTATAACCTCCAGCTTAAAGGCGACCTACACCGTCCCGATAATTCCAAGGTTGATGCGGTTGATGATGCGTGGGACCAATTTGATAGCTTTGCGGTTTATGACAAATTCACACGTGAATGGCTCGCCGCAGCGCGTCGGTTGCTGAAGCCAAACGGCGCAATCTGGGTCATTGGTTCCTATCACAACGTGTTCCGCATGGGCGCTGAATTGCAGAACCAAGGTTACTGGATTCTGAACGACGTCGTCTGGCGCAAATCAAACCCGATGCCAAACTTCCGCGGTAAACGGCTGACCAACGCCCATGAAACACTGATCTGGGCGGGCAAGTCCGAGACCAGCAAATACACCTTCAACTACGAGGCGCTTAAGGCGCTGAACGAGGGCGTGCAAATGCGCTCTGATTGGGTTCTGCCAATCTGTACAGGCCATGAGCGCTTGAAAAACGAAGACGGCGACAAAGCCCACCCAACGCAAAAGCCACAGTCACTGCTGCACCGCGTTCTGGTCGCTACAACGAACCCTGGTGACGTTGTCCTCGACCCATTCTTCGGCACAGGGACCACAGGTGCAGTTGCTAAAATGCTGGGCCGCGATTTCATCGGCATCGAACGTGAAGCGGCCTACCGCAAGGTTGCAGAGAAGCGCATCAAAAACACACGTAAGTTCGATAAAGAGGCGCTTGAAGTCTCGACCTCAAAACGCGCAGAACCACGCGTCGCCTTTGGTGTGCTAGTAGAGCGCGGCATGCTGCGCCCGGGTGAAGCGCTGTGGTCGATGAACGGTCGCCACACGGCCAAAGTCCGCGCAGACGGCACCTTGATAGGTGACGACATCAAAGGGTCAATCCACCAAGTCGGCGCCCATCTCGAAGGCGCGCCTAGCTGTAACGGCTGGACATACTGGCAATTCAAGCGGGACGGGCAAAAAGTGCCAATCGACTTGCTGCGCCAGCAAATCCGCTCTGAGATGGCCCAACACTAGTTTTCAAAGAATACCGCCAGTGCGTATGGCCAACGATCCCACTCACGTGGGGTTGTTCACCACGCGCACAAACTTCAAACCCGCTGTGCCTTTGTGCCAGCGGGTTTTTTTTGTGTATCGTAAACAATTAGACGGTCAACTTATGAAACTCTTGCTCAGAAACCTGCGTACCCCATGCTTCGCCAGCCTGTTCATGAACCAGTTCAAAGCCAAAGCTTTCGTAAAGGTGACGCGCTGGGCGCAGCCCCGCGAAGGTTGTCAACCACATACGACCTTCGGCATATTGTTCAGCATGTAAAACAGCGCGAGCCATCAAGGCCCGACCAATGCCCTTCCCACGGCACCGATCAGCACAAATAAACCGTCTCAGATGCGCACCGCGGGGTCCTGATGTTGGGTCGTTCAAGTCCAGAATCAATGAAGCAGCGACGCCTTGGGCATCACAAGCAAGCAAAGCGAGGTCTTTCGCTGTGACGCGTCCCGCAAATTCGGCAAGTTCGCTTGCAACTTTAGCTTCAAAATACGTGCCAAATGACCAGTGCTTTGCGTAGTGTTCTGCGTGAAGCGTTACAATCTGGCCCAATGAACCCGGAACGAATTGAGTAACAATTTTCATCGGTCCTCCAGATGGGCGTCAAATCCAAATGTTCAAAGAAACGTCTACCTCGGCAGCGGCAGCGATCCGTCCTTATACGCATCCCAATCAGTAATCTCTGGATAATACATCGCGCGCCATTTGCGCACGCGCGGGTTCATCACACGCCGCCAGATCGTCGGCGAAAGGGCGGCCAATGTCATCACAGGATAACCATACGGCAATTGAGGTGCGTCTGCCGCCTCGTGATTCTGTAGCAGCGGAAAACGGCGATCCGGCTTGTAATGATGGTCCGAATGGCGCTGCAAATTGATCAGCAGCCAGTTCGACGCGCGTTGGGCTGTGTTCCACGAGTGACGCGGCATAACGTGTTCGTATTTTCCGTCGCCAAGGTGCTTTCGGGTCAGCCCGTAATGCTCGACATAATTTACCAGCTCTAGCTGAAAAATCGCGGTAAAGGCTTGAACCGTAAACAGAAACAGGCCGAACCAGCCACTGATTAGGAAGGCCAACACCAGCATCGCGATTTGTAATCCCCAATAGGTCCAGAACGGGTTGGACAGGTCAGTCCAAGGCAGGTCCTTACGGGCAAGCATCGCCTTTTCTGCAGCGAAAGATGATGTAAGCGACTGCCGCAAAACACGTGGGAAAAATCGCCAAAATCCTTCGTTATACCGCGCAGAAACAGGATCACGCGGCGTGCCGACATAGCGGTGATGCACCAGCATATGCTCGGACCGGAAATGCGAATACAGCACCATCGCCAGCAAGATATCGGCCATGCGACGCTCGATCTTTGGCTTTTGATGCATCAATTCATGACTATAATTGATCCCGATCGTGCCGCTGATTACGCCCACGCCGATGAACAGAAAATATTGCTCCCAACCACTTAAGTGCGCGGCGCGAGGGACGTAGTAGATCATGCCAAAGATCACCAGAAACTGAAGCGGCGCCCAGATCATCGTAATGGCGCGATACCAGAATAGCTGATCGTCGGGGGTATTTATGTCTTCGTTCGCCTCATTGAGACCCGCAAAGAAATCAATGATTGTAAACAGATACCACGTTGATATCGGCAACAAGAACACCGCCCATCCGCCATGCTGCGCACTAAAGATCACCATCGGGATCAACAGCAGCGACATTGCGAACGGCAAAGCCGAGGTCAGTTTCGAGATTTTGGGCGCAGGAATCGATGTCATTGGGTCACCTAAGCAGTCATTGTGGCAACCCTATGGAAAGCCCCGCAAAACCTCAATCGTGGCGTAGCGTCGCGGCGATTTGCGCATGCACCTTGCGCATCGCGGTGGGCAGGCTTTTGGGGTCAAAATCAGCCTCCGCAACAAAATGCCCGCGATCAATTTGCGCATCGTTCGCAATGATAGCCATTTGAATGACCAACTCTAAATGGAAATGCGTAAAGGTATGACGGGCCTGGGTATTCAAGGTCTGCCATTCGGCTTGCAGCGGCGGATTTGGGGTAGGGTCGTCAGTCCAATCAGTCGTCGGAAACCCTAACATCCCACCCAGCAATCCGCTTTCGGGTCGCGTCTCAAGCAACCAAGCACCATCCGCACGGCGGGCTACGTAGGCAATCCCTTTGCGCGTTGGAACCTTCTTTTTCGGTGTCTTCTTGGGCAGTTCTGCTGCCGTTCTCGCAATGCGTGCAGCACATGGATCATGCCAAGGACATAGCGCGCAGGCAGGGTTGCGAGGGGTGCAGATCGTGGCACCGAGGTCCATCACCGCTTGGGCATAATCTCCCGGACGGGTCTGCGGGGTCAGGGTGGCGGCAAGGGCCGTAAGTTGCGGTTTGCTCGCTGGCAACGGATCATGCACATCGTGCAACCGCGCCATGACACGCTCCACATTGCCATCCACAACGACGGAAGGTTCATCAAAGGCAATCGCAGACACCGCCGCTGCTGTATATGGGCCGATTCCGGGGAGCTTGAGCAAAGCATCATTGGAGTGTGGGAAAACTCCATCATAATCGGCAACAATCGCGCGGGCGCATTTGAGCAAATTCCGCGCACGAGCATAATAACCCAGTCCCGCCCAAGCGGCCATGACGTCAGCATCATCCGCTGCCGCAAGGCCCGCCACCGTCGGCCATAAGGCCATGAATTTATTGTGGTATTCACGAACTGCAGCAACCGTCGTCTGTTGCAGCATTACCTCTGACAGCCAAACGGCATAAGGATCAGGCATTTTTCCGCGCTTTCGGTCCGCAGGGGGGGTCCGCCATGGCATGTCGCGGGCATGGACATCATACCATGCTAAGATTGCTTCAGGCAGTTCACGCAATGTTTATTCATCCTGTTATCGGGTTTCGCTGGCATGAATGCCGTATTCCATTAGATTAGCGCTTAGATATGAAACAGCCACGCCACACCAGCACAACACGCGGATTTTCTCGGGCCGCGACCTTGATGCAGACCCGCATCAGAACGGCTTCTGAAAGCCGTGGCTTTGCCGTGACCCGTCTGTTGACCCATTGGTCCGAGATCGTGGGCGAGGCGACGGCAGCCATCGCGACCCCCGTTAAAGTGGGCTACGGCAAGGGCGGGTTAGGCGCGACCCTGACTGTGCTGACCACAGGTGCGCAAGCGCCGATGCTGGAAATGCAAAAAGAACAAATCCGCGAAAAAGTGAATGCGTGCTACGGCTATAAGGCTATCGCACAGGTCCGCATTACACAGACCGCACCCGTTGGATTCCACGAGGGGCGGGCGAACTTTGCTTCCGCGCCCGCACGACCGAAACAACCCGATCCAGAGTTCCAAGCGGCCTCTGCCGATCTATCCCGTAATGTCCAAAGCGAAGATTTGCGTGCCGCCCTCGCGGCGCTGGGCGCAAATATCTTGGCGAAAAACAAATCCTAAAAAGACAAAGGAAATTCCATGCAACGTAGAAACTTGATTCTTGGCGGCGCGGCAGTTGTTGGCCTTGGCGGCTATGCGCTGACTCGCAAAACCACAGATCTGCCGTTTGACCCGATGATGGCGGCAAACGCACAAGAGGCGACAGGCGAGACCATGGAGATCGCCGATATGGTCATGGGCTCCGCTGATGCGCCTGTGGAGATAATCGAATATGCGTCATTCACCTGCCCGCACTGTGCAAGCTTCCACGCCGACACATTCAAAAAACTCAAAGCAGATTACATCGATACAGGCAAAGTGCGCTTTGTTTACCGCGAAGTCTATTTCGACCGCTTTGGTCTCTGGGCATCCATGATCGCACGGTGTGGCGGCGAGATGCGGTTCTTTGGCATGGCCGAACTGATCTATGAAAAGCAACGCGAATGGACCTCTAGCGGCGATCCGGCGATCATAATCGAAGACCTGCGTAAACTTGCCAAAACCGCAGGCCTGACCGACGACATGCTGGACGAATGCATGAACGATGCTGACATGGCGCAAAGCCTTGTTGGTTGGTATCAAGCCAATGCAGAACGCGACGATATCAGCTCGACACCATCCTTCCTGATCGACGGCGAGAAATATTCCAACATGGCATATGCCGAGTTCCAGAAAATTATCGACGACAAGGTCAACGGCTAATGCAGCCCCTTTCTGGCTTGAAAGTTGTCGAACTGGCACGGATTTTGGCTGGCCCGTGGGCTGGCCAAACCCTTGCCGACATGGGAGCCGAGGTCATCAAGATCGAAGCACCTGCGGGCGATGATACGCGCCAGTGGGGACCGCCGTTCGTCGACCGCGAAGGTGACCGATCGGCTGCCTATTTCCACGGATGCAACCGCGGAAAGAGATCTGTCGTCATCGATTTTCGAACACCAGAGGGCCAAGCGCAATTGCGCAAGCTAATTGCAGATGCGGACATACTGATCGAGAATTTCAAGGTTGGTGGTCTGGCGAAATACGGGTTGGATTACGCCAGCCTGTCCGCACTCAATCCGCGTTTGATTTACTGCTCGATCACGGGCTTTGGGCAGACGGGACCATACGCACATCGCGCGGGCTATGACTACATTATCCAAGGCATGTCGGGGCTGATGTCGGTCACGGGCGAGCCTGACGGGCAGCCACAAAAAGTGGGGGTTGCCGTGACCGATTTGTTCAGCGGGCTATACGCAAGCACCGCAATTCTGGCCGCCGTTCAGCAACGGCATACCTCGGGCAAAGGCCAACATATCGACATCGCACTTTTTGACGTCGCCACGGCCGTCATGGCCAACCAGGGCATGAATTATCTGGCGACAGGGAACGCACCCAAACGGCTAGGCAACGCGCACCCCAATATAGTGCCCTATGCGGTTTTTGATTGCTCAGATGGCTATATTATAATCGCGTCTGGTAACGACGGGCAGTTTGGAAAACTGTGCAAATTGCTCGGGCTTGCATTAGGTCCGCGGTTTGCCAGCAACGCTGACAGGCTTGAAAACCGAGATGAACTTACCGCGATCCTGACGGCGGAAACGTGCAAATGGACCAAGGCTGATTTGCTTGCCGGCTGCGAAGCGCACGGCGTGCCAGCAGGCCCAATCAACGATATGGCTGAAGTATTCGCAGACCCTCAGATCGTGGCGCGCGGCATGCAATTAGATCTGGATGGCATCCCGTCCGTGCGGCTGCCCGTTGTGTTTTCAGACGTTGATAAGGTGACTCAAACCGCATCGCCAAAGTTGGGCGAACATCAAGATTTGCTCGACTGAAACCCTATCTTTGCCAAGGCATCCAGCAATGGCTGCGTGTCTTCAAACGACAAACGCACAGGAAACGTCAGCACCTTTTGACGAAAACTGTCGGGCAGGCGCACGGCGTCCTTTTCAGTTGTGACCATCTGGGCACGGCGCAATTTCGCCTCGGCCTCTAGCCGGACCATCAAGGCAGGGGTCAGTGGTTGGTGATCGGCCAAAGCCTCGGCATGGATGACCTTCGCGCCAGCGGCCTTGAGCGAGACAAAAAACTTGCTCGGGTTGCCGATACCCGCAAAGGCAAGCACGGGCATATCTTGCCACGACATGCCTGTTTGCAATGGTTCAAGATGACCGCGCATCGTTGCTTGAGGCACATCCCCCGCACCAATCGCTAACACAAGATCAGCGCGAGCTAGCCCAACCGCAACCGGTTCACGCAGCGGGCCGGCCGGAATAACGCGCTCATTTCCAAAACCGCGCGAGGCATCGACCACAATGATACTTAGGTCTTTCTTCACCGATGGATTCTGAAACCCGTCATCCAAAATGACGACCTGTGCGCCGGCCGCGACAGCAGCACGGACGCCAGCCGCGCGGTCCTTCGCAACCCACGTCGGATGAAAGCCCGCCAATAGTAGCGGCTCGTCACCAGTCTCATGGGCTTTGTGTTTCATGTCTTGAACACGCACGGGACCTTGCAGCAATCCGCCATAGCCTCGGCTGACAAAATGCGGCTGCACGCCCATGTCAGAAAGCACCTGTGCGACCGCAATTGCTGTCGGTGTTTTACCTGTGCCGCCAGCGTTAATATTGCCGATGCAAATCACAGGTACATCCGCGACATAACCGTCACCTTTCGCCAAACGACGCGCAGTTGCGATCGCATAAATTGCGGCAAGCGGGGCCAAAAGTCGCGCGATCAGGGCGGGACGATCAGGGTCGGTGAACCAAAAGTCGGGCGCGCGCATCAGTATTCCGCCTGATCAAGATAACTGTAAATCAAAGTCACAAGTTCATTGGTGGCATCCGCACCACGCGATGTCACGTCCCATGCAGCATGCGCTAATTGGGCGGTATAATCCGTGGCAAGCAGGGTCTCGACCGCGCCACCCATGTCTGCGGGTTTTGTAACCATATGCGCTGCATTGGCGTTCACCAAGCGATCGAGATGATCGTGGCATTGGGTCACCTTGTTCCCGATTAAGACGGCAGACCCAACCATTGCTGGTATAAATGGATCGGGTATCTTGCCGTCACTAAAGCTACCGCCAAGATACGTGATCGGTGACAGTCTGCACCAAAGCCCAAGGCCGTCGGCAGTGTCCGCGACATAGATCTGTGTCGCGTCCTTGGGCAGTTCACTTGCGGATCGACATGCGACGGTAAAGCCCGCATCCCGCAAGGTCGCGGCCATTTCCTTGCCCTCTGCCGCAATACGAGGCACGAGCATCATCAACGTGCGGTGCGCGCGGCGCTCTGCGTGGCTATGGGCTTGCGAGACAAGGATCAACTCTGAAATTGGCACATCTGCGGCCAACCAAAGCGGACGGGTCTCTAGCGATTTCACAAGATCGGCACGCTCAGCTTCGTTGTAGGGGGGCGGGGTAACGCCATCCTCTAACATTCCAAGCGGGCGGATGATTTGAGGATCGGCACCAAGCTTGAACAAGCGCTGTGCGGTTGCCTCGTCCACGGTCAATATCTGTGAAAAAACGCCCAACGCAGCGCGCAATTTACCTGGCAGGCGCGGGGTCTTTGACTGATCAATTGCTTCGCTATCGGCCTCTACGAAAATAACCGGAACTTGCGATCTTTTGATTTCAAGCAAAGGCGACGACAAGATGTCCCCGCCCAACCAAAGCACGATTTGCGGTTTCCAGTGGCCTAAGAACGCGCGGGTGCTATTGCGCGTATTGGGGCTGATCTGGGCGTCGTCGGATGGCGGGGACGCAAGTGTCGGAATGATCGTGACTATCTCACCATCTTCGATCAAGCGGCGCGCCAATGTTTGAACCGCAGGCAGTTGGCGTTCATCGACGCAATGTGCCCAGATGACGGTGCCGCGAGGGCGCGCAGGCGTGTCAGGCCCAACCAAACCCTGTTCGGTTGGACCGACGGCGGCCTGTAGCGCTGCAAATAGCGGCAAACGCGCCATAATGAGGTTTAGCTGCCAAGTTCTTCGGTGGAAGATGCGGCCGCTTCTTCATCGCGCAAGCGGTGGATATGCGCTATGAAATAACGCATATGCGCGTTATCAACGGTGCGCTGGGCAGCACCTTTCCACGCATTGTATGCGCTGTCGTAGTCGGGGAACATACCAACGATATCGATGTCGTTGACGTCTTTAAACGCGTTCTTGGATGGATCAATCAATTCGCCGCCAAAAACCAAATGCAGTCGCTGTGTCATGTTTTGCCCTTTTACTAGTTCTGTTGTTGGTGAAACGTCTATGCGCTTGCGGCTGCGCGCTCAAGCAAGTTGCGCCAATAGCTGCGCATGTAACCCGCCCGCACCGATCAAACCGTTAAGCTGAGGATGAGGATTGTTGAACCGAACAGCTGCACCCGTCTGGGTCGTTGCAGTACCGCCTGCCTCTGATAAAATCAGCGAGCCTGCCGCGACATCCCATTCCCATGTGGGTCTTAGGGTGATCATTGCATCAAAACGGCCCTGTGCAACAAGACACAAGCGATAGGCCAGCGACGATCTGAACGCGATTTTGCATTGGGGAAAATAGCCATCTTTCCAATACTTTTTGTTGCAGTTTGCCTTGTGGGTAAGGATCGTCGCATCCGCAAAATCTGCATTCGGACGGGCTGTGATCGGGCTGCCATTCAAAAATGCGCCCTCGCCAAGGGCCGCTGTGAACATCAAGTCACGCATCGGCAAATAAACCGCGGCCGCCGTCACCTGACCACCCCGCACAACCGCCAAAGAATGCGCCCAATCCTTTGTGCCTGCAATAAACGCACGTGTGCCATCAATCGGATCAATGACGAATTGCGCTTCGGTATCCAGTCGGTCGGTGGTGTCCTCTGTCTCTTCGGACAGCCAGCCATAGTCTGGGCGGGCAGACTGCAAGGTGTCGACCAGCATCGTATTTACGGCCAAGTCGGCGGCTGTGACCGGTCCAGCATCCTCTGCTTTTTCCCAGACTTCGGGGCTTTGACCAAAATAGCCAGCCGCGATTTCACCAGACTTCTGGGCGGCTTTGGTCAATAAGGTCAGATCAGTCGCCGGCAAGGGTCAACCCCTCGACTAACAGCGACGGAACAACATGGCTAAGATGTAAACGCGCGTCGTTCGCAGGCGTGATGTTCATCAGCATATCGCGCAGATTGCCCGCAACGGTACATTCATTGACCGGATATGTGATCTCGCCGTTCTCGATCCAGAAACCTGCGGCCCCGCGCGAATAGTCCCCCGTGTTGGGGTTAATGGTCGACCCGATCATCGACGTGACCAACAGGCCCGTGCCCATTTGCGCGATCAGGTCATCGCGGGACCGGTCACCTTGTGTTAGTGCGATATTGCTCAGGCTCGGTGATGGCGGTGCAGACGTCCCGCGCACAGCATTGGCCGTGCTTTCCATACCCAATTTTCGCGCATTTGCTAGATCAAGGGTCCATCCTGTCAACACGCCATCATCGACAATAGCGCGACGGGCTGTTGACAATCCTTCGGCGTCAAACATGCGCGACGACGAGGTGCGTCGGCGGTGCGGGTCTTCAATGATCGACAGGCCTTTTGGCAAAACCTGCGCGCCACGGGCATCACGCAGCCAGCTAGACCCGCGTGCAATCGCGGCACCATTTGTGGCCTGCAGCAAGTGCCCGATCAGCGCACTTGCGATCCGCTCATCAAACATCACAGGGTAGGCGCCCGTCTTTGGTTTGCGCGCGCCTGTGCGTTCAACGGCGCGGGCGGCGGCGGTGCGGCCAATCTCGGCAGCGTCGCGCAATTCGGCCTGAAAAATGCGGCTGTCATAGTCATAGTCACGTTCCATCTGCGCACCTGTGCCGCTGATCGCAACACATGACAAACCGCGACTGGAGCGGGCATAACCTGCGGAAAATCCGTTGCTGGCCGACATATGAACACGACTGCTGCTGTAACCTGCCGACGCAGACTGCACCTGCGAGATACCTTTGTTTTCCAATGCGGCCGCTTCAGCGCGGGCAGCATCGTCTTGCAACTGCGCAGGATCAGGCTCGGCACTCGGATCGAACAATTCCAAGCCACTATTGTCTGTAGTCTTGGCTAACTGTGCGGCATCCGCAAGACCCGCATAAGGATCATCCGGGGCTTCTTTGGCCATGGCGATTGCACGTTCAACCATCTGGGCCAAGGTATCAGGCTTGGTATCTGACGAGGACACGCAGGCTTGTTTTTGGCCAACAAGCACGCGCAATCCGACATCAATACCCTCAGAGCGTTCAGCATGTTCCAACGCACCGCCGCGCACATCAATCGACACAGACGTGCCATCAACAGCAATCGCGTCGGCTTGATTGGCACCAGCACGGCGCGCAAGGGTCAATAGATGTTCGGTAAGATCTGAAAGAGGCTGGGTCATAGGAAATCCTTTGTTCCCGTCTCAGGTAGTCTTTGGCGTGGTCCGCTGCAAGTCTTGGACCACGCCAGTTAAGGCTTACTGAATTTTCTGGCCATTCGCAAAGATGTTGCCCTGATCGTTGATTTCGATCTTCGAGGTCAATTCGTCATCGCCTGTAACTTGGGTAAATGAACCCATCATCATACGTCCAAACATGGCCTGATCCTCAGGCAAGATGCCCATTTTGATCAGGTTATCAATCAACGCATTGGCGCCTTTGACGTTCAGCGTCAGATCACCCGTTGGGCGTGGATAGCCTTCAAAGGTCACCATGTCTGTGTTGTCAAAGGTAAAGGCGCCATTGCCCGACACGTCAACGCCTGCGGCCTTAAGTTGTAAGTTGTTTAAGGTCAGCGCATTCACCTCGGCAGGCATTTCGGCGTCTTCCATAGCCTCGGCCTGCTCGGAATCAAGTAGGTCAAAGAACAACTTAGCCTTGCCAGACAGGTCCAACAAGATAGTCGCAGGGTCGTGCGGAATGGTATTTGTGGGATCGGCCATCATCCAGATCATATCGTTGACGGCAAAATCGGTCAGGTTCAAACGCAAGCCAAAATCGGCAGGCTCGTCTGACTTGGCCAATGGCACATCAATGCCAAAACCGTATTCAGCGATACTGATTTCAACAGGGAACGGCAATGAAGCACCTTGGAGCGAAATCGCAGCATTGGTGACATTGCTGTCGTAAGACATATTCTGTCCGCTCATTTCAACCGCCAAGGACCCAGTGCCAGTGCTTGCGGATCCAGCCGTCTGCTCGCCTTCTGAATTGACGTCAAAAATATACGCTCCCTTTTGGTAGGTATAACCCGCCGTCATGGCAAAGCCGTTTTTGAACAGGTCTTCAGGGTCTTCCATGTCGTCAGCCAAAGGCAATGTCATTTCCGCTGTTGTCGCCAGACCTTCGATCTTGCCGCTCAGGGTGACGTAATCCCCCGCAGTCTCGGGGGGCGCTATATCGGCCAGCATATCGACGGATGCGGCGGTCATATCATAAGTGATCTCACGCAGATCGCCCGTCGAAGTGGCGTAACTGCCCGCAAGATTATTCACAACAACACGAATATCGGCCTTAATAGGCATCCCATCTTCGGTAATTTCGTCAATCTTGATGGCATACTGATCGGCGCTGACGGCGTAATTCATCTGTGCGGCAGTTCCGCTGACTATCATCTTTAGCCCAGATTGGCTCGTCGTCATCTTGATGGTGTTTCCATCAGCATTCTCAATCAGGATCGGATAGCTGGTAGGCATGGCGACAGAAACGGTGCCATCGCCCAATTCGGTAAACGTCAGCGCGCCCATCTCGGCGGTGACTTTGGTCATATCATCTTCAATGATCAACGACAGGTCCGAAACCGTTAGCGTATCGCCCGACATTGTCTCGGTCCCAATAGACACCCCTTCGGTGCCATATATCGCAAGGCTCTCTTGCCAGTCCGCCCAGACTTCGGCGGCAGAGACATCAGCGTTTGCGGTTGTTGCGCATAGCAGCGCGATTGCGCTGGCGGCACTGCGCAGGGGTATGGACTTCGTCATGGTTTGATCCTTTCGGCGATGATCGACGCCTTGCGCTTTACCGCAAGGTCGGGAATTCTACCTTTAACGTAGCGACGAGACGCGTCGACAAAAAGGGAAATGCAATGAAAAACTTCGATATGAGCGGTAAAACGGTCATGATCACGGGTGCAAGCCGCGGAATTGGCAAGGCTGCGGCCTATGCTTTTGCGAATGCGGGCGCCAACGTGGCACTTTTGGCGCGATCAATTGACGACATCGCCCAAACGGCAGGCGACATCGGACAGCAGGCGCTGGCGATTCCTTGTGACGTGGCGACACGCAGCGAGGTTGAGACCGCGGTTGCGGCCACGGCGCGGGCTTTTGGCGGCTTGGATGTTCTGGTCGGAAACGCTGGCGCGCTAGAACCAATCGGTCACCTCAGCGACACTGATCCGGACGATTGGGGGCGGGTCATCGATGTAAATCTCAAAGGGGTCTTTTACGGTATGCACGCGGTCATGCCCGGCATGATCGCGCAAGGGCACGGCACCATCCTGACCGTGTCTTCAGGGGCTGCACATAATCCTGTCGAGGGCTGGTCAGCCTACTGTAGCTCAAAAGCAGGGGCCTATATGCTGACCCGCATGGCTGATCTTGAGGCCCGCGAAAAAGGGCTACGGATCATGGGGCTGTCACCGGGAACGGTCGCCACACAAATGCAGCGCGATATCAAGGCATCGGGGATGAACCCTGTCAGCAAACTAGACTGGTCCGATCACGTCCCGCCCGAATGGCCCGCAGAAACGCTGGTTTGGATGTGTTCGCCCGCAGCAGACGCCTATCTGGGGATGGATGTCTCCCTGCGCGAGCAGACAATTCGGGACGCGGTGGGGCTCGCATGATCAGGCTGGACAAAGACGGCGACCGCTGGACAATCACGCTTGACCGACCCGACAAGGCAAATGCGCTGACGGGCGAAATGCTAGAAAAAATCGCGCAAACCGTTGAAGATGCAAGCGACGCAAAGGTGCTGGTCCTGACAGGGCATGGCAAAGTGTTCAGCGCAGGGGCGGACCTTGACGCGGCACGGGCAGGGCTTGCGACCAGCCCACTTTGGGAACGCTTGTCAGGGGCGATAGCCGCCCACAAAGGACTGACAATCGCGGCACTTAACGGGACAGTCGCAGGTGGGGCGATGGGCATGGTGCTGGCCTGCGATCTGCGGATCGCTGTGGACACCGCCAAGTTCTTTTATCCGGTTATGAAGCTGGGGTTCCTGCCGCAACCCAGCGACCCCGCTCGCATGCGCGCACTGATCGGGCCGTCACGGACCAAGATGATCTTGATGGGTGGGCAGAAAATCACAGTGGAACAGGCGCTGAATTGGGGGTTGGTCGACCAGATCACCGATGCGACAGGGCTGAACGATGCGGTCAGCCAAGCCGCCCAAGACGCTTTGGCCGCCGACATGTCCCTGATCGCGGGAATCAAGGCGTTGATCTAAGCGGACACAACAGGCAATAGGGTCCAAGCCTAAAAGGACAACCGCGACATGGAACAGAACGAACTGGTACAACAAGGCATGGAAATGCTGGATCAGGGCTATCAGCTTGGGCTGGAATGGCTGCTGTCGCCTGCAGCTTGGACGCAATTTGCGCTGCTTGTCGGCGCGTATATTCTTGCGGTTCTTGTGAACCGGATCGTTGCGCCGAAACTGGCAAGGCTGCTAACGCCTGAAGTTGACAGCACAAGCATCATCTCTAAGGCGCGCCGATTCATTCTGATGTTCCTGCCGTTGCTCCTGCCGCTTTTCGCCTACGGGTTTACAGCCATCGGGGAACAAGTCACGCGGTCGCTGTTTGGGTCAGGCGCGATCATTGCGCTCGGCAAGCGGGTGTTTTTGTTCTTGGCTTTGCGGGCATTTGCACGCGACATCCTGACCGACCCGTTCCTGCATCTGCTCGGAAAATACGTCGTGGTGCCAATCGGCGCGCTCTACGCGCTTGGCATCTTGGACCCTGTGATGGTCGGACTGGCCGAAACTGGGGTCTCAATCGGGAATATCAATTTCAGCGTTCTGGCCATCGTGCGCGGTGTTATCGCGGGCAGTCTGCTGTTCTGGCTGGGGCATTGGTCTAACACACAATCCGTCGCCTATATTGAACGGCAAAGAATGCGGCCCGCCATCCGGCAGTTGCTGACCAAAGTCGCGGAATTCGCGATCTTCGGATTCGCCTTCCTTTTGTTGATGAACATCATGGGCGTCGATCTTGGGTCGCTCGCGGTCTTGGGTGGGGCGATTGGTGTGGGCCTCGGGTTCGGCCTGCAAAAGATCGCATCGAACTTCATCTCTGGCGTTATCCTTTTGGTCGAAGGGCAGGCAACGGTTGGGGACTACGTAGAACTAGACGGGGGCGAGGCAGGCACGATCATCAAAATGACCGCGCGTGCAACTTTCCTTGAAACCTTTGACGGGCGCTGGATCGTGGTGCCGAACGAAGACTTCATCACAACACGGGTCGTCAACTATTCAGACAGCGGATCAGCCAACAGGTTAGAGGCTGAATTTTCGGTCAGCTACGACACCGATATCAACAAAGTGCCTGCAATAATCCAGGCCGCCGTCGCCGCTCATCCGGGAGTTCTGGACGCGCCTGAACCACCTGACTGCGAGCTACGCGGATTTGGGGATAGCGGGATCGATTTCGTCGTCGAATTCTGGGTGAACGGCATTGATGACGGCAAGAACAAATACACATCCGATGTGCTGTTCCTGATCTGGAACGCACTCAAGGATAACGGGATCGAAATCCCGTATCCGCACCGCGTTGTGGAAATAAAAGGAAACTTGCCCTCATGATTGACGCTCTTGTTATAGGCGCGGGGCCAGCGGGGCTGATGGCAGCTGAAACCATGTCTGCCGCAGGGCTGAAAGTCACGATTGTAGACGCGATGCCGTCGATTGGGCGGAAATTCCTAATGGCGGGAAAATCGGGTCTAAACCTGACAAAAAACGAAGATATCGGCCCATTCTTGTCAGCTTTTGGTGACACTGCGCCAGCCATGACTGATGCGATTAGGGACTATGGACCAGCGCAAGTCATGGCGTGGGCCGAGGGGCTGGATCAACCGCTGTTCACAGGCTCGACAGGGCGGGTTTTTCCCAAAGCGATGAAAGCCTCGCCGCTCCTGCGCGCTTGGACTCAACGCTTGGATACGGCAGGCGTGACGCTCAAAACACGATGGCGCTGGGCAGGGTGGGATGGCGATGCGCCGATGTTCGACACACCCGATGGGCCGATCACGCTGCCTGCAAAGCGGATCGTTCTCGCGCTGGGTGGTGCAAGCTGGGCGCGGCTAGGATCGAACGGGGACTGGGCAAAATATATGCCCGATCTCGTCGCAACCTTCGCGCCCGCGAATATGGGTTTCATCGTCTCATGGTCCGACCACATGGGCGCGCATTTGGGCAAGCCTCTCAAATCTGTCTCCCTGACTGCTGGTCGCCAAACGTCACGGGGCGAGGTCGTCATCTCGGCGCAAGGGATTGAAGGTGGTGGAATCTATATGGTCAGTCGGGCAATGCGCGAAGGTGCAGCCCTGAACATGGATCTTATGCCAGATTGGCCCGTTGACCGCATCCGTCAGGCCCTTGCGCGTCCTCGGGGCAAAAACAGCCTTTCAAATCATCTACGTAAAACGCTTAAACTGGACCCCGTTCAAACCGCGATCTTGTTCGAATTCGGGCGACCACTGCCCGATGATCTTGCGCCGCTGATCAAGGCACTGCCAATTTCACATAAGGGGCCGCGGCCGATAGACCAAGCGATTTCAACAGCCGGTGGATTGCGTTTTGATGCGCTCGACGGCTTCATGCTGCGGGACCGCGCAGGGGTTTTCTGTGCGGGCGAAATGCTGGACTGGGAAGCACCAACAGGGGGCTACCTGATCAGTGCATGTTTGGCGACAGGGCGAGCTGCAGGATTGCAAGCTATCGCATACCAGCCCTAAGCAACTTTTCGAAATCTTGGCGCGGCATAGCCAAACTGCGCCAAGTCCCAGCCATAGCGCTGCGACATCAGATTAGTGGACTCAGGCGAATACCGCTTCATCCAACCTTCGCGGTCCAGTGTTTCGGTTTGAATAAAATCCAGACTGGGCGCGATGCCAAGTTCAGTTAGTATTGGCGTGAGATCCTCTTCAACTGATTCCACGCGGATCGTGTGGTCTATGCGCCCGCTTTCCCATGCCTTTGTAGACCATGCGCCAAGCTGGCGCCAGCGCGGGCTGTGGCGGTTGCCTGCGCCAAACCCATTTGGCTGGGTACTGCTTAACCAGTGATCGAACGCTGGCGTGCCGACGCCTGCAAGATGCCGCAACTGCCAAACGATATCGGTCTGCGCGATGCGATCATAAAGGCGGGCTAGGCGGGTAAAAGGGTGTTCTGTAACGGAAATCCGCAGATAACTGCGAAACGCAAGACCCGACGCGTCAAACGCCCATTCCGCCTCTGTTGGTGTCATGCCGTGAAAAAACATCCGGTCTTGTTTGTTGTCTGGGCCAGCGGCGATAATCTCGTCCGACCACGGCGACAGTGCGTGCATCACATTAGCACCAGCGCCAAGCGGGTCGGAAAAAAGAATAAATCTGCATTTATGCGACACAATCATGTCACTATGGTTGCCTCAAAAAGTAAATATTTCGTTCAACTTAGCCGAAGTTGATCACACTTTTCACAAGACATCCCGTTTTGTACGTCTATCAAACCGCCTCATGCTTGCGCGAAAAGTCCACGATGCCGATCCCCATCCAAAGGCCGTCTGAGGACACACCGGGGCCGGGGACAGCATGAGAAAAATCAATCATCGGAGCCTCGCGGGCAACAGTTGCACGCAATTCGCGCCAAAATTTAAATGCACCCCCACCTTCGGGAATGTATTCTTTTGCGTTTATGTCATGGAATGCACAGATTTTTGCGGCGTGTTTGCCGAGATTTTCGTAGTCGCGCTTTGCCCAGCTATAAGAATGGTTTCCGTCAATGAAAACAACATCGAAGACGGTACCAGCAAGATCATCTGAAGTGTTCGGAAT
>JAIBDT010000007.1 GCA_024686085.1 Loktanella sp. | reverse complement strand
CGTTCAAGATTGGCATGAGCTGACATGAGCAGGTCTCCGATGAAATGGGGTGGCGGGGCCAGTGCGATTTTGCATCGGCCCCGCCGAAGGGTTTATTGGTAAGCGCTCAGCAAGCGGACTGCCGCTTCTTGTGCTTCGGCCAATGCATCCGCAGGAGATTTAGCACCAGTCAGTGCCGATTGGATTGCGTTGTTCAGACCATCACGCACCCGTGCTGTCTCAAACGTCGAGAATTCAGCAACCGCATTTTCCAACTGATTGCGTGCAACCAATGCTGGCGGGAATTCCGCAGTGTAGGCCTTCAGCGCATCAGTCTCATATGCAGCAGGGGAAACACCCATGTAACCAGTAGCGATAGACCAAGCAGCAGCTTGCTCTGGCGATGTCATAAACTGCATCAACTTCAAAGCAGCGGCACGTTCTTCATCTGTTGTGTCTTTGAACAGATAGAAGTTACCACCACCAGTCGGTGAACCCTTACGAACATTGCCTGGCAATTCCGCCACGCCAAAGTCAAAGCTGGCGCCATCTTTCACGGCCGTCAGGTTACCAGTGGAATGCCACATCATTGCTGTTTGGCCTTCAAGGAACGCCTGACGTAATGTGCCCCACTCAACGGTGCCGGTTGGCATGATGCCATGCTCGGCGGAAAGTGACTGCCAGAATTCAAGCGTCTCGACGACCGCTGGATCATCAAAGTATGTCGTCAAACCGTCGCCCGACATTACTTCTTTACCGTTCTGGATCGCAAGCGCTTGGAACATCCAGTAAGGATAGCCGGTGGATGGGATCATCAAGCCGTAAGTATCGCCTTGGGTCAGCGCCTTACCCATTGTGACCATCTCGTCCCAAGTGGTTGGCGGTGCTTCTGGGTCTAGGCCAGCGGCGCGGAATAGGTCTTTGTTGTAGTAGGCAACGATTGTAGACCGCTGGAACGGAATGCCCCATGTCTGACCTTCGATCAAACTGTTCGCCATTAAAGCCGGATAAAAGCTGCTAAGCCATTCTTTGTCTGCATCTGTTGTTGCGACCTCTTCAAACGGCACGATCAACTCTTGCTCGATCAGGTCGTAAGCATCGATCGAAAACATAACAGCAAGCTGCGCAGATTCACCCGACGCCAGTGCCGACAGTGCGCGCACGCGTGTATCGTCGTAGTTGCCTGAATAGATCGCGGTGACGTTGATATCTGGGTTTTCAGCTTCAAAATCAGCGACGATCCCGTCAACGACCTCTGTCAGCGAGCCGCCAACAGCAATCGGATAATACATTGTCAATTCCGTCTCAGCATTCGCCGAAGACACAAGACCTGCCGCCATAGCAGTGGCAAGGCCCAGTCCCGTTGTTGAAAGTAATTTCATGTCTCTCTCCCTTGTTTGGATTTTTGATGACGCGCTGGCTTCAGGTTGCCGCCATCCGTTGTCCTGCGCCGTCAAACACGTGCAGATTTTCGTCTTGAAAAGTAATGTCGATTTCTTCGCCCTCAGGCATCATCGAAAGGCCCGACTTCAATACGCAAAGTCCGGTGGTGTCAGCATGTTCCAGCCCGATCAGTGTTTCTGATCCGAGGAATTCGCTTTCATTCACGACGCAGCTGAGACGACCTTTTCCCTTCGGAACGATCTGGATATTCTCAGCCCTGATCCCAATGGTCTTGCCGCCGCCGAAACCGTTCAGCGCGGCAGCCCCAATCAGTGCCATGGGTGGGGCACCGACGAATTCGGCCACGAAGGTATTGTTGGGCTTATTATACAGATCCTCTGGCGCACCGATCTGTTGAATATGGCCGTCCTTCATCAAGACGACCGTATCAGCCATACTCATTGCTTCGGTCTGATCGTGGGTCACGTAGACAACAGTGATGCCAAGATCCCGCTGCAACTTTTTGATGTCCTTGCGAACCGAATTGCGCAGCTTTGCGTCAAGGTTCGACAAAGGTTCGTCCATCAGACACAACCGCTGACCCGCAACAATCGCGCGGGCAAGGGCGACACGCTGCCGCTGACCACCTGATAATTCGCCCGGCTTACGATCCTCATAACCAAGAAGGCCCGTGATCTCTAAGGCACGATGAAGTTTTTCCAGACGCTCTGCTTTGGGCACGCGCCGCACCTTGAGGCCAAACACAACATTTTCCGCGACAGAAAGATGAGGAAACAATGCATAGGACTGGAACACCATCGATAGGTTTCTGTCTGACGCAGCACTTGTTGTCACATCCTTGCCATCGATCAGGATTTTACCCTCATCTGGCAATTCCAACCCAGCCAACAACCGCAAGGTGGTCGATTTGCCACAACCAGACGGGCCTAACAACGCGGTAAAACTGCCCTCTGGGATGTCCAGCGAAATGCCTTCAACGCCCAACTGGCCATTCCAGCGTTTCGCTACGTCCTTAAGCACCACAAATGGGGTCGTTGTCATGTCGCTTCTCCTTCGGCCACGATCAGCCTGTCGTTGATTTGGTCGAGCAGCGGCGCAAAAGCTTGGCTTGGCCGCCGGTCAATAATAGTCGTGTCGATATCTGAGATGTTGTCGCCCAATGCAGGTGCCTGACGCCCAAACTTTGACCAATCAACCACTAGAATGGATTTCTGGGCGTTCTCACGGATCTTTTGGGTCGCGCGGACTTCGGTCGTGTGAAACTCCAAAAGTCCGCCATCGTCCGCAATCCCAGCGGCACCAAACACAGCAAAATCTGCGCGAAAGCGGGCAAAGAAATCCAGCACATCATTTCCGAGAATATCGCGATCTGGCAGACGAAGCTCTCCGCCAGGCAAGATGATCCGGTTCGACATCTCTTCGCTCAATGCCATCGCAGCGCTGAGGTTGTTAGTTATCACAGTCAGCCCTTTGCGACGGCGCAAGGCTTGCGCGACGCTCAATGGCGTTGAGCCGATCGAGATAAAAACCGTCGATCCATCTGGGATCATGCCTGCTGCGGCCTCACCAATAGCACGCTTGCCGACAAGGTTCGTGCCGGCACGTTGATCGAATGGGGTATTTAGAAATTCCTCACTTAGCTCAATACGACCATGCACACGGTGCAACATGTCGCCTTCGCACAACGCATCAATATCGCGGCGGATTGTCTGCATCGAAACATCAAACCGCTCGGCCAAAGCGCCTACGGTCAACGCACCCTGTTCTTGAACAAGAGCCGTTATAGCTTCGCGCCGATTTCGCTTTTTCGATGACATTCCGCCCCCCCCCCCGAATCTCATTTCTCTCGTAACGTTAGGTTGCAAAAAGCAACAAAACAACAAAAAGTTTTGGAGATAGCGCCAATTTTGCAGCTATATCGGATTAAAAATGTTGTTTTGCTGTTTACGCAGCCCATTCCAGCCAATACCCTTGGGTCAAGAAGTTTACGAAAATGCGGCTAAAAAGATCGGGGACAGCATGCTTACGACACAAACAATTTTTGATAGATATCAAGAAGTTCGTATTCGTTTTCCCGAAACGACCGCGCTTTCAGAATCGCAAGACATCTCCTCTTTGTTGGACATCGCTGACGACGTTGATGCTTTTGTTTTTGATGCCTTTGGCGTGTTGAATGTTGGTGAAACTTTGATTCCGGGGGCGGACGTTCGGCTGGACCAGTTGCGGGCAAGAGGTTGCGCTATTCGTATTCTAACAAACGCGGCAAGCTATGATCGCAGCGGTGCAATTGCAAAGTTCAAACGCCTAGGGCTGACACTTGCAGACGAAGAAATCATCACAAGCCGCGAGGCGACGCTGGCTCACCTGACCAAATGCCGTTGGGGTGTCATTACTGCTGACGAGGATTTGCTCACTGATCTACCCCCTGACGCAGTGCGTTTGGATGATAATGAAACAGACTACGAGACAGTCGACAGTTTCCTATTCCTGTCCACAGCGGCATGGACGCCTGAACGACAGAAGCTCTTAGTGGCCGCCATGCAAAACCGCCCGCGCGACCTTTATATTGGCAACGCTGACTTAGCCGCCCCCCGCGACGATGGGTTTTCCGTTGAACCTGGTCACTTCGGTCATTTAGTCGCAGACGTTTTTCCTGAAAGGGTCAGGTTCTTTGGAAAGCCGTTCCCCGAGGTTTATGACCTCATTGAATCGACGCTCCCTGGCGTCCCAGCGAACCGAATTGCGATGTGTGGGGACACATTGCACACTGATATCTTAGGGGCCGCCGCACGGGGCTGGCGGACCGTTCTCGTCACCCAAGACGGACTATTTGCGGGTTTCGATACTGAAACATTTTCACGAAGGTCCAACCTTTTTGCGGACTGGCGGCTTGGCAGGATCTGAACCTTTGAGCCCGGATGGAAGCAACTCGAGACCTTCTAATGCAACTTAAGCTCCGACGCTGCGAAACGCACGAATAGCGACTGCATAGACCTGTCGCAATCCATCGAAACCAGCCATTCGTGCGTCCGCAGCTAAGGTCCGGAAAGTCCACATCTCGGTCATTCGAATTATGCTCAGCGTATGTCCGCTTTCCCAGTGTTTCCACTAACCAAGTCAGCAACTGAGAATTTTTGCAATCACATGCTTTCCAATTGTGTTCCATAACTCGCATTCAAACAGTGCGTTGAGAAAGACTATGTTAGCACCAGTAACGCAAAACACTGTGTTCAACACAGCGATTCAGCGCACGCAAACACAACTAAGCGCACCGCCAAAAGTGTGTATCAAGTATGCATGATAATTTTGAGCTCAAAAATGACGCTAAGTCATTGTTTTTATTGGAGGCGAGTACCGGAATCGAACCGGTCTACACGGATTTGCAATCCGCTGCATAACCTACCTGCCCACTCGCCGCCTGAGCTGCGGGATATACCAAGGGTTTGTGCTGCGCAAGATGCCAATCGGTCCAAAGTGCCGTTGCTGATTGATGCGGGATATGGCATCAACGCGGGCAAGGATTCTGAACGAGAGAAAGTTTAGCGCGTGACCGATTACACAGCCCGCCGTACAATGATGGTCGATACTCAGGTGCGTCCATCAGACGTGACCAAATTTCCGATCATCGAAGCCATGTTGTCCGTGCCGCGTGAGGACTATGTTCCAGCGGCATTGCGCGAAGCCGCGTATATTGGTGAAAGCATTGATTTGGGGGCAGGGCGCGTTGTGCTGGAGCCACGCACTTTAGCCAAAATCCTTGATGCATTGGCGATTGAACCCACGCACGTAGCACTCGATCTGGCATGTGGATTAGGGTACTCGACGGCGGTTCTTGCAAAAATGTGTGAATTTGTCGTGGCCGTAGAGTGTGATGCAGACCTCGCTGTCCAGGCTCAAGCAACCTTGACTGCACATGGGATCGATAATGCGGCCGTTATGCAGGGTGATTTGGTTGCAGGGGCCGCAAAGTCGGGTCCTTACGACATCATTACAATTCAAGGCGCTGTTGAAACTGTGCCTGACGCCTTACTGGATCAGCTGCGTGAAGGTGGCCGGATTGCATGCATCTTTGCAGAGGGCGCTTTGGGCGTCGTGCGCATCGGTTATAAAATAGACAGCGTCGTGAACTGGCGTTTCTCGTTCAATGCGGGTGCGCCTGTTCTTAAGGGTTTTGAAAAGGTCGCTGCGTTTTCGCTCTAGTTTGGTTTCTTTTGCGACCTAAATGACGATTATCGGCCTTTGGCCAAACACAGGGAATAAACCATGGGTTTTCGGCGCTCTGTCGTGGCGGTTCTGGCCATTGTGACGATCAGCTTTTCAAGTGCGGCGCGGGCAGAAACGCTCGCGGATGCGCTGACGGCGGCTTACAATAACTCGGGTCTGCTGGATCAATACCGCGCCTTGTTGCGGGCAGCAGACGAGGATGTGGCCCAAGCAGTGGGTGCGACATTGCCGGTTCTGTCTTGGGTGGCAAATGCCAAATCGACATCCCCGCGTGCCCCTGATTCTGATTTGATCACCGCAACGGCGCAAATATCGGCTGATTTGACGCTCTACGATAGCGGTGCGGGCCTTTTGGCTGTTGAGGCACAAAAAGAGTTGGTCTTGGGGACGCGCGAGGCGCTGCGCAAAGTCGAGCAAACAGTGCTTTTGGATGCAGTGACTGCCTATATGCAAGTGCGCAGCGACAGTGAATTTGTAGCGCTGCGTCAAAGCAACGTACGTGTCTTGACCCAAGAATTCCGCGCGGCTCAAGACCGGTTTGATGTGGGCGAAGTGACACGCACAGATGTGGCATTGGCCCAAGCGCGCCTTGCTGCGGCGCGTAGTTTGCTGACATCAGCGCAAGGTAGCCTTGCACGATCTGCAGAGGCCTATGTGACCGCAGTGGGTCACCGCCCCAATGCACTTCGTCCTGCAACGCCAGCCCCTGTTTCCAAATCATTGGCCGACGCAAAAGCCTTTGCCGTGCGCAATCACCCTGATATTTTGCAGGCACAACATAGCGTCAGCGCCGCCGAACTAAACATTCGCCGTGGTGAAACTGCGATGAACCCAACGGTGTCCTTAGGCGCGTGGATTGGCGTTGACCAAGATTTCAACGTGGGGCGCGAAATCGGCATCACGGCCTCTGGCCCTATTTATTCAGGTGGGCGTTTGTCCAGCCAGTTGCGCCAATATATGTCTCGCCGAGACGCCGAGCGTGCGTCTTTGCACGTGACTAGCGTGCAGGTCGCGCAATTCGTCGCCAATGCTTACAGCTTTTTGGAAGTGGCCCGCGCCTCTGCGCAGTCGTCTAACGATCAGATTGCAGCAGCACGTGTGGCCTTCCGCGGCGTCCGTGAAGAAGCGACCCTTGGAGCACGCACAACCTTGGACGTGTTGAACGCCGAACAGGAACTGCTCAGCGCCCAAGCGAACCTGATCGCGGCCCAAGCCGACGAGGTGATCGCCAGCTATCAAGTCTTGTCCACGATGGGCTTGCTGACCGCCGCGCACTTGCGTTTGCCTGTGCAGCAATATGACCCAGCCGCCTATTATAACTTGGTCAAAGACGCGCCAACGATCACATCTGATCAAGGGCAGGCTTTGGACCGCGTTCTCAAAGCGATCGGTCAATAGCTCAAATTCTTCGGGATCGGTTGTTTGAAATGGTAAGTCGGGTTACATTGACCCTGAGGCAAAGCAGGATCCCAGAATGTCCGACCCAGTCACAAACGTAGAGATCGAAGACGTCTTGTCTTCTATTCGCCGACTTGTTGCGCAAGGCGACAAGCCGCGCAATGGCGCGAAAGAACAAGAAAATAACGCCCCCGCGCAAAAGCCGCAGGCGGAGCGTTTCGTTTTGACCCCTGCACTGCGCGTGGCAGAGGTCGACGAGGCCGAAACCGACGATGAAATTTCCGAATCAGATGCCCACGCAGCACAGTTCATTGCGCCCGTTTCAGAGCCTTTGGTACTGACACCCGCTGATGCGATGCAGGAACCCATGGTGCATGACGGTATGACCGCATCCGAACGTGCCAGCCTTGAGGCCACAATCGCCGAGCTTGAGGCGGCGGTTACGTCGCAGCCAGATGAATGGGAACCCGATGGCAGTGAAGTCACACCAACACAGGTGACGGGTTTGGCCGCCGCGTTTGCCGCCATGGATGACGAGAACCAAAGCGACGACGGTTATGTCGATGATGAAGACGGCGACTTTGAAAATGAAGTTGTGATTGAGGATGCGGAGTTTGTACCAGCAGACCCCATCGTCACATTACACCCAGACCGCGCCGAACCAACGTTCCGGCATACACCTGCTGATGATCCTGATACGGACTATGGTGATGATCTGCGTGACAACGGTGATGAAGACGGCATGCCGATCCCCGACGATCTTGATGAAACGCTTGCTGCTTACATCGCGGGTGGATCCAGACTAGAGCAGGAAGAAATTCGCCAGATGGTCGTTGAGGTCGTGCGCCAAGAGCTACAAGGCGAACTTGGCGAGCGTATCACGCGTAACATCCGCAAATTGGTGCGCAAAGAAATCAGTCGCGCGATGTCGGTCAGCTTGTACGACTAAATCACATCTATCGAATTGAAATTAATGTAAAATTTTGCGGTTGGGGCTTTGCTTCAACCGCTTTTTCTTTGGGCGATACACACAAAAGAAAAACGCGGCCCGAGCAGAGGGCCGCGTTTTTGAACCACGCCCAGCAGGGCGGGATATAAATACTTCAGTGCTTTAAGCGGCGCGCGCTTCAAGTTCAGCTGCGTTACGACGTTCGCTTTCTTCACGGGACAGGGCCACAGATGTACGAACACCTTTGCCAACAAAGTCCATGAGGCCAGAAACCACACGCTCGTTTGGATCAATACCTGCACATGACAACACTTCCCGACCATCGCGTGAGCGTGCCCAACGTGCGATCTGTTCCGGACCGTTACCATACTTCTTGTCATCAGCGATGGCATCATCCAACGCGGCAAGCACAACGGCTGCAAACAATTTGCGGGCGCGGTTGCCCTGTTCGTTATTGAAGGCAGTGCCGTCGACGAAATCTCTCATCATGCTTCCTTTGTTATTGCTCTTGTCATTCTGGCGTGACCCGCAATATGCAACATACAAACCGATTCGGGGGCTCTCTTTTGGAATGGCAGCTATGCACTGGTCGCATAGCTCTTGGTTTGGTTAATGCACATTTAGTTATCTTGCTAGTCACCCATCACCCAGATATAGCCTTGGTCAACATATCTTCAACCTTTCGCCACAATTTTGACACGAAGTGAACAATGCCAAAAATCAACGGTAATGAAATCAGACCCGGAAACGTCCTTGAACACGAGGGCGGCCTTTGGGGTGCTGTGAAAGTCGATCACGTAAAGCCCGGTAAGGGCGGCGCATTTGCGCAAGTGGAATTGAAAAACCTGCGCGACGGTCGCAAGCTGAACGAACGTTTCCGCTCTGCTGACAAAGTCGAACGCGTGCGTCTGGACACCAAAGACCAGCAATTCTTGTTCGAAGCAGACGACATGCTGACGTTTATGGACAGCGATACCTATGATCAGATCGCTTTGCCGGCAGATATCTTGGGTGACCGCCGCCCGTTCTTGCAAGACGGCATGGTTGTAAAGATTGAATACTACGGTGAAGAAGCGCTTAACGTCTCATTGCCGCAGAAAGTTGTGTGCAAGGTCGCCGAGACTGAACCTGTCGTCAAAGGTCAGACCGCCGCGAACAGCTTTAAGCCTGCAACACTAGACAACGGCGTGCGCGTTATGATCCCGCCGTTTGTTGGTACGGACGAAAGTATCGTCGTGAACACCGAATTGTTTGAATACGTCGAACGCGCCTAAGCGTCCGACACATCAGATTGAAAGGTCAGTCCGCTAATTGCAGGCTGGCCTTTTGTGTTTTCATATCTTTGGCACGATCAAAGCGCAGATAGGCGATACCCTGATTGCCACTGACGGTGTGCAGCGTGCCCGCAGATTTTTCGCCTGACATAATCGCGTCGCCAACCGCTGCTTGCCCGTCGATAAGCACCCGCCGCAGCCCCTTTTTTAACTCGGTCTTGTGCTTCATGCGCGCGACGATCTCTTGCCCGACAAAACACCCCTTTTTGAAATCGACCCCTTTGAGTGCTTCAAAGTTGGCCTCTAAGATATAAGTCTCGGGGGTCAGCTCAACACCAGTTTGCGGAATAAGATGGGTAACGCGTAGCGCATCCCAATGCGTCTTGTCACTCACATCCTGTTCGCCGTAAGCACGCCATCCCATCGCTGCGTGGCGCGGGTCTTGCAAGGCACCCGCAGGCGCAGGGCCAGTGCCTGTTGACGCAGCAAGGCCTGTCTCGGTAATCTGTACATCAGCACGCAGGCGATACATCGACAGACGTTGGAAAAGCTGCGGTGCGACGCTGGTGTCGACATCAATCAGCAAGCGATCCTCTTGGCCCACGACAAAGAAATCCGCGATGAACTTGCCCTGCGGTGTCAGCAAGGCCGTATAGATGATCCCGTCCTTGGCGCGGGTCACGTCGTTGGTCACAAGCCCTTGCAGAAACTCAATGCGGTCACTGCCTGTGAGGGATAAAACGGTACGATCGGTCATGCGGTTTGCGCCTTTTCTTGGCTGAATTGAAGTTTGTGAAGGTCGGCATAAATGCCGCCGCGTGCCAGTAATTCGTCATGCGTGCCCTGGTCGACCACGCGCCCCTGATCCATCACGACAATCGAATGCGCGTTCCTGACTGTCGACAGACGGTGCGCAATCACAAGGGTTGTGCGGCCATTCGACAGCGACTCTAACGCGTTTTGCACGATGGCCTCTGATTTGGTGTCCAGCGCGCTTGTGGCCTCATCCAAAAGTAGGACCGGCGTATCACGCAGCAACGCCCGCGCAATGGCAATCCGTTGGCGTTGTCCGCCTGACAAGTTGGACCCACGTGGACCAGCAGGACTATCCAGACCGCCAGGCATTTGCGCAAGGAAATCGCTGACGTGCGCTGCATCTAGTACATGCGCGAGGTCGGTATCGCTGACGTTCGTGCGGCCCAGCAGGATGTTGTCGCGCAGGGTCTCGTCGAACAGGGCGGCATCTTGGGACACGACAGAAAATAACCCGCGCAGGTCGGGCAGGGACATTTCCGTGTTCGCCGTGTCGTCGATTGTGACAGACCCAGAGGCCGGATCAACAAGCCGCGTCAGCACGTTAAATATGGTGGATTTGCCCGCGCCAGATGCGCCGACCAAGGCGGTGGTTTTGCCCGCAGCGGCGGTAAAGCTGGTGCCGCGCAAGACGGGTAGGTCACCATAGTTTAGCGCCACGTCAATCAGTTTGATCTCGGGGGCGGCAATGGGCGGGGCCTTTGGATTGGCGGGCGAAATCAGCGTCGGCTTTTCGTTCAAGATCGCTTGGATGCGCTCGATACTTGCCGCAGCAGTTTGCCATTGGCCCGACATCAAGCCAAGCCTGCGCAATGGCTCGAACGCCAGCGACATGGCAGTAAAGAACGACATGAACTGTCCGATGGTTTTGTCGCCCGCGATAATCTCGGCGCCGCCAAAAACTAACACGCCAAGGAACCCGACCCCCGTCATAATGTCGATCAGTGCAGGCACGGCGGCTTGCCCCATGACAGAGCGCACCTCGGCCCGCACCCGCGCATCGCCAAGGTCGTCGTAGCGTTTGGACTGATAAGTCTCCAGCGCGTTCAGCTTGATCGCGTTCACCCCGTGGAACACTTCGTCGAGCCGCGTTGCCATACGGCCCGCTAGGTCACGTGCATTGCCAGCACGTTTACGCACGTAGGCTTGGGCTAAAAGCGACGGCAGCACCAGAAAAGGAATGCCGATCAGGGCCACAGCGGTCCAACGCCAATCGACCGATAATGCGACTGAGAACAGTACGATCACCGCAATCAGATCGCGGCCGATCCCTGTCAAAAGCTGGGTCCAAATCTGATTGACCACCGTCACATCACTTTGCACGCGTTCAATCAATTGCCCGGGTGGATTGGCTTGGTGATAGCCACCATCAAGGGTCATCAGGTGACGCAAAAGGTGGCTGCGCATCCCCGCCGAGGATAGTTGATTGACCTTGGTCATCAGAATTTTCTGACCGGACGAGCTGACGGCGCGCACACAGAAAATCACCAAAATACCAATGCCAACCCACCACAGTGCGCCACTTTGGCCCTGCACAAACACGTTGTCGAACATCGGTTGGATCATGTAGCTCAGAAAGCCCAGCATCGACCCTTCGATGGCCATGAATAGCACTGCAAGCGCCAGCGTTCCTTTGTGCGGACGCAGGTAGTCGCGCCATAGCCAGCGAAACAATGGAATTGCAGATTGATTGAGTGCAGGGTTTGCCATGGGTCGCCTTGTTCTTACAGCTTGTTCTAAGGTCTATCGGTAAACGGGGGGGCGGGGCAAGCGAGGCGCGCTTGACGCGGGGGGTGGCCTTGTTAATGTCCAGATAGGTAACTCTATGAAAGTTTTGAATATGTCTCTCGCGAATGGTCGTGCTTATCTTGCTATTCCTGGCCCATCGGTCATTCCTGATGCGGTTTTGCGCGAAATGCACCGCGCATCGCCAAACATCTATGAAGGCGAATTACACGACCTGACCGACAGTTTGGTCCCAGACCTCAAAGCGGTCGCGATGACAAATCAAAACGTTGCGATCTACATCGGAAACGGACACGCCGCATGGGAGGCCGCCTTGGCCAATGTGGTCTCTGCGGGCGATACGGTGCTCGTACTTGCGACGGGGCGGTTCTGTATTGGGTGGGGCGAGATGGCCACGGATATGGGCATCACCGTGCAAACCATCGATTATGGCGATCACGCGGACATTGATCTGGCTCAGGTCGAGGATGCTTTGCGGGCCGACAAGGCAGGCAAGATCAAAGCGATCTTGGCCGTGCATGTGGACACTTCAACCAGCGTCAAAAACGATATCGCAGGGCTACGCCGCGTGCTGGATGCGGTTGGACATGACGCGCTGCTGATGGCCGACTGCATTGCCTCGCTTGGCTGTGACCGGTTCGAGATGGACGCTTGGGGCGTTGATGTGATGGTTGCGGCTTGCCAAAAAGGTCTTATGACACCCGCAGGCATTTCGTTTGTCTATTACAACGGCAAAGCCGATGCGCGGCGCGGGGATCGTGTCACGCGCTATTGGGATTGGCGGGCGCGGACCGAACCAGAGCATTACTTTCAGTATTTCGACGGCACAGCACCAACCCATCACCTGTACGGGCTGCGCAAGGCGCTTGATATGATCAAGGCCGAAGGGCTGGACGCGGTCTTTGCTCGCCATCAGGCGCTTGCACAAACAGTCTGGGCTGCCTTTGACTGTTGGGCGCAAGAGGGGCCACTGCACTTGAATATTGCCGACGCCGCAAAACGATCACACGCGGTGACCTCTGCGGGCGCAGGATCACCAAACGCCGACGCGTTGCGGCAGTGGTGTGAGCACAAAGCAGGGCTGACTTTGGGAATTGGTCTCGGGCGCACCCCGTCTGATGCCTATTTTCGGGTTGGTCATATGGGGCACGTGAATGCGCATATGATCATGGGCGTTTTGGGCACGATGCAGGCGGGGCTATCAGCACTGAACATCCCACACGGCAAGGGGGCGCTAGACGCCGCCGCCAAGGTCATTGCCGCATCAGCCTAGTCGGTTAAGTTTGCGGCCCTTAAGGCCTGCGGCAACGCGAGGGCAAGCGCCGCCATGTCTGCGTCCGGGCCGCAACTGACCCGAATGCAGCGGTTTTGCGGAGCAACGAAGGGCATCCGTACAAAGATGCCCAACTTGCCCAATTCAGCGACGACACGCTTGGCAAAATCACCATCCGCACCGCAGTCAATCGCCACGAAATTGGTGGCAGAGGGCAGCGGTGTCAGGCCGTTTTCAAGTGCGATTGAGGCGATCCGCGCACGGGATTTTTCGATGCCCGACAAGACCTTGGCAAAATGCGCGTCATCGTTCAGCGCCATCAAAGCACCAGCGAGCGAAATTCGCGACATGCCGAAGTGATTGCGCACCTTGTTGAATGCTGAGGCAACGCTCGGCGCGCACACTGCATAGCCCACGCGCGCGCCCGCAAGACCGTAAGCTTTGGAAAACGTCCGCATCCGGATCACACGCGGATCATGCGGCGAAATCGCGGGGGCTGTGCCCTCGGGGGCCAATTCGATATAGGCCTCATCAAGGATCAAAAGACATCCATCAGGCACAGCGGCCACCATACGCTCGATGACCTTTCCGCCATGGGCGGACCCCATCGGGTTGTCGGGGTTGGCGATGTAGATCAGTTTTGCTTGCACGTCCTTGGCCTTGGCAACCAGGCGTGAAGGGTCCTCGAAGTCGCCCGTATAAGGCACTGTGTGCAACGCGCCACCGTATCCTGCGACATGATAATTAAACGTTGGATAAGCGCCCTCAGACGTGACGACAGCGTCGCCGCTGGCCACAAATAGGCGCACCAAATTACCAAGCAATCCGTCGATGCCTTCGCCAATCACAAGACATTCTGGCGGAATGTCATAACTTTGGGCCAGTGCCTTGCGCAGATCGTGGCTTTCTGGGTCGGCATACATCCACGCCTCGGACGCGGCATCTTGCATCGCTTTGACCGCTCGCGGGGACGGACCAAAGCCGCATTCGTTGGCCCCTAGGCGGGCGGTGAATTTTGCGCCGCGCGCACGTTCTTGCGCCTCTGGTCCGACAAAAGGAACAGATGCTGGCAGGGATGCGGCAAGGGGCGTCAGGCGGTGATCATTATTCATTTCAGCAACTTGACCAAAGTCACGCGCCCTTGCAATCGCGATTTTCATGCATACATGAGAATCATTCGCAAAGAAGGATTTGTGATGCAGTTAAGCAGACGTGGATTTTTGGCAGGCACTGGTGCCGCAGCCGTGGTGCGGGTCGTGCCAGTGGTGGCAAAGCCGCAGGGTCGGCGCATTCTGACGCTTGTTTATGACAAGGCGCTGGGGATGATGCGGGCCGTTGAAAGAGTGGTACATTAGGCGACGCCGTAGCGCCGCCTTGATGATTTAGCCAAGCTCGGCAAGCCGCGCGATTGCGGCCTTCAGCTGGGCTTCTTCCTCTTCGCGCAGAGCGAGGTTCTCGCGGGCTTCCACGATGACCTCGGTCGGCGCTGATTCCACGAATTTGGGGTTGTTCAAACGGCCACGTAGGCCGCCCAATTCCTTGCCCAATTTCTGCATGGTTTTTTCCAAACGCGAGATTTCATCTGCCACGTCGATCAGCCCAGCGAGGGGCAGGCCAAACGTGCCGCCCTCCATTGGAATCGTGACGCAGCCTTTGGGGAATGCGTCCACGTGATCAAGAACCTCGATACGTGCAAGACGCTGGATCAACGCGCTGTTATTGTTCCAAGCGGACTGACCCTTGGCATCCAAGCCCATAACCACCAGCGGCACTTTTGCGCCAGCGGGAACGTGAGATTGGGCGCGGGCAGAGCGCACGCTTTCAATCAGATTGATGACCCAGTTCATCTCGCGGTCGGCCTCTGCATCGACCAGATCGGCTGCGGTAAATGTTGGCCATTCTTGCGTCACCAGCAGGTTCGCACGGTTGTCGGCTTGGCCCCACAGCTCTTCGGTAATGAACGGCATGATCGGGTGCAGCATGATCAGGGCTTGGTCGAGGACCCAGCGCAGGGTGGCTTCGGTCTCAAGCTTTGCGGCCGCATCTTCGCCTTGCAGGATAGGCTTGGAGAATTCGACATACCAGTCGCAAACCTTGCCCCATGTGAAGGCATAAAGCGCGTTGGCGGCGTCGTTGAATCGGTAGGTTTCCAAGGCGGCGTCGACCACTTCACGGACCTTGGCTGTTTCGCCGATGATCCATTTATTGAGGGTATTCTCGGCCTTTGGTAGAGTATGTGTCCCTGTGTTCGGAATTTCGTAATGCTCGGCAAAGCTGAAGGCGTTCCAAAGCTTTGTGCCAAAGTTACGGTAGCCTTTGATGCGGTCCTCGGAGATTTTGAGGACGCCACCAAGGGCTGCCATTTGACCCATGGTGAAGCGCAGCGCATCGGCGCCGTATTCGTCGACCATGACCAGTGGATCAATGACGTTGCCGCGGGTTTTGGACATCTTCTCGCCCTTCGCATCGCGCATCAGCTGGTGCAAATAGACGGTGTGGAACGGGTCCTTGTCCATAACGGCTTGCGACATCATCATCATGCGCGCCACCCAGAAGAACAGGATGTCTTGGCCCGTGATCAGCACATCACCGGGGAAGTATTTTGCGAGTTCAGGCGTGTCGTTTGGCCAGCCAAGCGTGCCGAAAGGCCAGAGGCCAGAGGAGAACCATGTGTCGAGCACGTCGGGGTCGCGCCAGACTGGGAATTCAAGCACGGTGGGGTCTTGCGTGACATTGTATTGCGCAAGGCTCGTCGTGAAGCGGTGAACAGCTTCGGCACGGTTTTCGACCTCGACGATAGATGCATGGCTTAGCGGGCTCGGGATGTCGGCGTTGGCGAACGTAAAGTCCGGTTTGACACTCTCGAAATCGGGGCCACAGCGCATGATGTCGTCGCGGTGCAGCATGCCGTCTTTCAGCAGAAGGCCCAGCAGCTCGACTTCATCAAGATCGCCCGATGGGTTCTGTTCGTCAGGCACGCCAAGGTCGAGGCCGTACCAAACCGGAATCTGGTGACCCCACCAAAGCTGGCGAGAGATGCACCATGGCTCGATGTTGTCGAGCCAATGGAAATATACCTTCTCGCCGCTCTCGGGCATGATCTTGGTGCGGCCTTCGCGGACCGCATCAAGCGCGGGCTGCACGATTTGCTTTGTATCCACGAACCATTGATCGGTCAGCATCGGCTCGATCACAACCTTGGATCGGTCACCAAAAGGCTGCATGATCTTCTTGGATTCGACGTAAGGGACGGTCTCTGTCACTTCGACCTTGTTACCGTCCTCATCCTTTTCGGTGCGGGTCACGTCATGCATGACGGCGAGGCCCTCGGCAGTGATGGCGTCGATCACAGCTTTGCGGGCCTCAAAACGGTCCATGCCACGGTATTCTTCGGGGACCATGTTCATGGCGGCGATCATCGCCTCGTCGAATGTGATCTCGCCGTTGGCGATGGCTTGGGCGGTGGCTGCTTCCTCGACATATGGCTTGCCGTCGGCGCGCATCGCGGCCTTGGTGTCCATCAGGTTATACATCGGGATGCCCGCGCGTTTGGCGACCTGATAATCGTTGAAATCATGCGCACCTGTGATCTTCACCGCACCAGAGCCGAAGTCTTTATCAGGATATTCGTCGGTGATGATCGGGATCAGGCGGCGCTGCGCCTTGGGGCCGACAGGAATTTCGCAAAGCATACCAACAATCGGGGCATAGCGTTCGTCAGACGGATGCACAGCAACGGCACCGTCGCCGAGCATGGTTTCGGGGCGGGTCGTCGCGATGGCGATGTAGTTGCGGGTCTCGCGCAGGGTCTCGTTCCCGTCCTCATCTTTTTCGACGTATTCGTATGTAGCGCCGCCCGCGAGCGGGTATTTGAAGTGCCACATGTGGCCGTCTTGCTCGATATTCTCGACTTCAAGATCGGAAATCGCGGTTTCAAAATGCGGATCCCAGTTCACCAGACGCTTGCCGCGATAGATGAAGCCCTTGTTATACATATCTACAAAAACCTTGATCACGGCGTCGTGGAAGTTCTCGTCCATGGTGAAGGCAGAGCGGTCCCAATCCATGCCTGCGCCGATGCGCTTGTCTTGCTCTTGGATTTGACCGCCAGACACGGCCTTCCATTCCCAGATTTTAGCGATGAAATCTTCGCGGGAATAATCCGTGCGCTTTTCGCCAAGCTCGGCCAACTGCTTTTCAACAACCAACTGTGTGGCGATACCCGCGTGATCGAGGCCCGGCTGCCAGAGGGTGTCAAACCCCTGCATCCGCTTCCAACGGATCAGGATATCCATGAGCGTGTGGTTAAAGGCGTGGCCGACGTGCAGGAAACCTGTGACGTTTGGCGGCGGCAACATGATGGTGAAGGTCTCTGCGTCAGGCTTGGCATTTGCGCCCGCCTTGAACGCGCCTGCGTCCTCCCATTTCTTATAAATGAGGGGTTCGCGTGTGCCCGCGTCGAATGTTTTTTCCATCGCCATTTTATTGCCGTCCTTATCTTGTTAGGTTTCGTTTAAACAAAGCGTGGTGCGGCGAAAAGAGGTAATGCCATTGTTATACCCACAGCATTATCGGAAAGCCCCACGATCTTGGTTGGATATATTCTTTGATATGACCGGCTGGAGCCTAATCATTGTATTAGCTGGATTGATTATGATGACAGTGTGGAGCGTCAAATTGCACCTCGACGCACATCACCTCGAAGAGGACGGTGATTGGGTGGCGGCCCAAATCGTGGATAAACGGGCTGGTACCGACAAGAAATCAAACCGTTATTACGCCACAGTCGCATACAAAGTTTCGGGTAACAGGTATGAATTTGAACGAAATGTAGAAAAGACTTTTTTCGATCAACATGATCTGCACGCATCGGTTGATATCAAATATTGGAAACAGGACTCGCAAACATTCGATTTTATTGAAAATCAGACCAAGAAAAGCGCCCAGTGGCGGCAAGGCATAGCCTTGGGTATCGGCATTTTGGGCTAATGATTTTCTGGAAGGCAGGCAGCCGCACGAATAGCGCAGTATTGGCACGCAAAGGCGGTCGGATCACCACCGCGACAATTCAAAGCGTTGTCGAACGGACTGGGCAATATGGTGGCAAGACTGGAAAAGGGCAGATGTCGTTTGTGACCAAGGACGGGGTGGCGGGGCAAAGTTTAGAACGGAATATTGGCAACCTTTTGGACCTGGGAGTAGGCACCGAAATAGTCGTTTTTGTCCGCAATGGCGAGGCTTGGTGGGAAGGCGACGTTGGCCCTCGCGCCAAAGTGCCTAGCCAGTTGCCAAAGGTATCCTGACACCCGCGCGTATGACATTTGGATCATAAGGCTCGCGGGCAAAAACTTCGCGGACGCGGGCGGCGAAGTGGTCGATTGGCAGGGTGTCGTAGGCCGGATCAAAAGAGTTTTGGTCCCAGCGTTCACAGAACGTCGCGCAATCGTCGAAATAGGGGTGGTCCGCGTAAGTGTCGCGCTTGTTTGGGTTCGCGCCCACATGTTCGCCGTAATATACCAGTTGGAAATCGCCGTGTTTTTCCACGACCCAAGACACCTGTTCGCGTACAAACGGGCGTAGAATGGTCGCAGCATATTCGTCGTGGTTATAGGGCGCGTAGATGTCACCAATATCGTGAAGTAGTGCCGCGACGATCCAGTCCGTATCGGCTCCGTCACGCTCGGCCCTTGTAGCGGCCTGTAGCGAATGGCCAAGTCGGCTGATCTGATAGCCCGACAGGCCTTCGTCCAATTCAACCAAAGCAGCAAGCAGGCGGTCGGCGGTGCCTTTGGTGTGCGCGACTTCGTGATGCGTCAGGAAATCATAGTCGGCTTTGTCGCCATCCTTCATGGCGGTAAATTTGACTTTATCCATGGGGCAACCGCTCCTTAAGTTTCGAATTAACCTTGTTGGGATCATCATAGCCACGTCAGCCAGATAACGCCAAGTTGATTTGCGCCGTTTCACTGGACAGTTGGACAAAGCCGTTTAGGGTTAACCACAGAAAAGTGGGATGGCCATCGGCTGATATGATATTCAAACCCAAGGATTATTTTGCGATTACGTGATCGAATATTAGGCCTCTTTGGTCGCGCGGCGCGCTCGGAAGAGGCGGGGGCGCGCAAGCGGGGACCCGCGACACATGTCGTGATTCTTGATGGTACCATGTCGTCGCTTGAAGATGGGGTCGAGACAAACGCGGGACTGACGTTTAAGCTTTTGCGCGAGGCGGGACTGCGCGCCAATCTGACAGTTTACTACGAGGCGGGCATTCAGTGGCGGGACTGGTCTGGCACATGGGGCGTGGTCACAGGCAAGGGGATTAACAAGCAGATCGAACGGGCCTACGGCGTTTTGGCGTCACGCTACCGCGAGGGTGATCAGATCATTCTCATCGGTTATTCACGTGGGGCCTATGCAGTGCGATCCTTGGCAGGGGTCATCGACTATGTCGGCTTGGTGCGCAATGACCACGCCACCGTGCGGGCCATTCGCCAAGCTTACCGGCACTACAAAACAGGGGCCAAATCCGATGCGGCAAAGCGGTTTCGCGAAGTTTATTGCCACCCCGACGTGCAAATCGAGGCGGTGGCAGTTTGGGATACGGTAAAAGCACTGGGATTGCGGCTGCCAATTGTGTGGCGTTGGGTGCGGACCCAGCACGGGTACCATAATCACCGACTGGGCGAGCATGTGCGCAACGGGTTTCACGCGTTGGCCTTGCACGAAACCAGAGAGGCCTACGCCCCCGTCATGTGGCAATCACCACCCGGATGGAAAGGGCATATGGAACAGGTCTGGTTCAAAGGGTGCCACAGCGATGTGGGCGGACAGGTCGGGCCGCTCCCCTCAGCGCGCCCTTTGGCAAATATCCCACTGGTCTGGATGCTGGAAAGATTGGCAACTTGCGGTCTGGCATTGCCTGAAGGATGGGAAGCGCGGTTCCCGCAAGACCCGTCTGCGCCATCCGTGGGATCTTGGCGGGCTTGGGGTAAACTGTTCTTGTCGCGGCGGCGGCGGATTATCCTCGCCACCCCGACAGAAAGCGTTCACGCCACAGCGTTGCCTGATGACGGATCAAGCGACGTTTTGTAGTTTACGCTTTGGCGTGAACCCAAGCGCATGACACACATCGCGGGACAACTCGGCACGGTTAAGCGTGTAAAAATGCAGGTGATCGACACCACCTTCCAACAAATCGTCGCATAGTTCAGCAGCCACCGCGGTCGCAAGCAACTTTTCCGTGCCATCGCGCTGGGCATTGTGAAACGCGTCCGCAATAACCTGCGGGATTGCGGTACCACATTGAGCCGCAAATTTCTGCACGCCTGCCCAGTTTTCGACAGGTAAAATTCCTGGAATAATTGGGGCGGTAATACCTGCCGCCGTGCAATCATCGCGGAAGCGAAAGAACGTATCGGCTTCAAAGAAAAACTGCGTGATAGCCCCTGTCGCGCCCGCGTCGAATTTCCGCTTAAGGTAAGCAATATCAGCGGCTTGGTTGGTGGCCTCAGGGTGCTTTTCTGGGTAGGCGCCGACATGGATGTTGAATTGGCCTGTGTCGGACAAGGCTTCAATCAACTCAATCGAGTTTTGAAATCCGTCCGGCTTTGGCGAAAAACCAGCGCTATCTTTTGGCGCGTCACCTCGTAGCGCCACGATGTCACGTACACCTGCGGCGGCGTAGTTCTGGGCGATCTGTAGTGTCTCTTCGCGTGTCGCGTCCACGCAGGTTAAATGGCCCGCCACGCGCAACCCTGTCTGGGTGTGAATGGTCTCAACAGCCTCGTGGGTCAGTTTGCGCGTTGTGCCGCCCGCGCCGTAGGTGACCGAAACAAAGCTTGGCTCAAGCGGGGCAAGGCTGTTGACCGCATCCCAAAGTCGGAACGAACCGGCAAGGTTTTTAGGCGGGAAGAACTCGAAAGACAGGGATGGGCGGGTCATTGGATCAGTCCTTTTAAAATCTGTCTCATCTTGTCTCATACGCAGCTTTGTGAAACAAATTCATTAAATTCAGAATTGTTATGAGATATATTCAACATGCGGATCGAGTTTCGACACCTACGTACCATTCAAGCGATCCACGAGGCGGGGGGGCTGGCGCGTGCGGCGGACCAGTTGAACATGACGCAATCGGCGCTGAGCCACCAGATTAAAGGCCTAGAGGATCAGGCGGGTGTAGCCTTGTTTGCGCGGCGGTCCAAACCATTGCGACTTTCGGCGGCGGGCCTGAAATTGCTGGCTGCAGCCGAAAGTATCCTGCCGCAGATGGAGGCTTTAGAGGCAGATTTTGCGGGGCTGGTCCAAGGCAAATCGGGGCGGATGCATATCGCGATTGAGTGTCATGCCTGCTTTGAATGGTTGCTGCCTGTGTTGGAACAGTTCCGCAAGGCTTGGCCCGACGTTGATGTCGATATCAGGCCCGGATTGGCGTTTGATGCCTTGCCCGCATTGCGGCGCGAGGACGTGGATTTGGTAGTCACATCGGACCCGGAAAAACTGGATGAGACGGATTTTACGCCCATCTTTGATTACGCGCCCGTTTTTGTGGCTTCCGTCCATAACCCACTTGCCGAAAAAACGGTGATTGAGGCGAGTGATTTTCGGGATCAAACTTTGATCACTTACCCCGTTGACCGTGCGCGGCTTGATGTGTTTTCGCAATTGCTGACCCCAGCTAAGGTCGAACCCGCAGCGGTAAGGCAAGTCGAATTAACGGCCGTTATCTTGCTCTTGGTCGCGTCCAACCGTGGTGTTGCGGTCTTGCCTGACTGGGTCGTGCGGCAGGTGAAATATAACGCGGATTATGTGACACGGCCGCTGACGGATAAGGGCATCACCCGTAGATTATATGCGGCAACCCGCACCGAAGACACGCATCGCCCGTTTGTCGCGCACTTGCTGCGACTTGCACGACAAGAAGCTGTGCGAATGCAGCGTGCTTAGGCTGCGTTTGTCGCCATGATGGATGGATGCGAGATACCCTTTTTTAACAGCTCAATGGTTTCTGTGATGGGAATGGCAGCCCCAAAAAGGTGCCCTTGAACAACTTCGCATCCCATTTGTCGCAACAGCGTCAACTGCGCGTTGGTCTCGACCCCTTCGGCAATTATCTGGACACCCAACCCCCGACCGATGGACAAGAAGCTTTCAACAAGAACGCCCGCAGACGGATCCACGCCAAGCCCCTGCACGAAGCTGGTATCAAGCTTCATCTCGTCAAATTCCAGCAAACGGAGGTGCTGAAACGATGCAAATCCGGTCCCGAAGTCATCTAACGACACGCGAATTCCTGATTGTCGGAAGTGATCAATCGAACGTTTTATCATATCGCCGGAACGCGCAATAAAAACGTCTTCGGTGATTTCAAAGGTCAGGCCATGCCGCACATGGGGGAATTGATCAATCAATTTGGATAGATCCGAACGGCCCGATAGGGTCGCAAGCGTGACCTCGGGCACGTTGATCGACATCTGCCCGCAGGATAATCCCGCAGCGACAATTCTATCCATATCGGTCAGGACCTGACGGGTCATATTTATCAAAAGATCACCGTGCAGGCCAAAGTCTGTCACAAGTTGCATGAAATCCAAAGGCGCCAGAAGACCTCGGCTTGGATGTTTCCATCGGGCGAGGGCTTCAAAGCCGACAATCTGACCCGTCGAAAGAGACACTTTTGGCTGGTAGAAAGGCCTGATTTGCTTTTCATGAATTGCATGCGATAACGCATTGCGATCTTCAAGCGTATAGCGGGCAGGAAAGTTGGATGCATTGAACAAGACCACCGATTCTTCGGGGTCTGCTTTGGCATGAAACATGGCTTGGTCCGCATTGGCGCAAAGCTCGCTTGCGCTTTGTTCAGTGTGATCAGTCCGTGCGATTCCGACACTGGCCCCGACGCGCAATTGCTTTTGGTTGAACATTATGGGGGCCTCGATCGCACGTAACAAATAAGTGCCCAATTTGTGCGATGCCGCGTCGGACGGAATGTTGGGGACAGCAACAGCAAATTCATCGCCGCCCAAGCGCGATACGATTGCATCTGGCCCTGCGACTCGCTTTAGACTTTCTGCGACGGCGACAAGAACCGTGTCGCCAGCCAAGTGGCTATAACTATCGTTGATCGGTTTAAAGTTATCCAAATCGATCAGATAGACGGTCAGACCATTTCTTAAATTTGCCGTATTCAACATCACCGTAAGCGCATCGTCAAAGGCACCACGGTTTTGAAGGCCGGTTAATTTGTCGTGCTGGGATAGGTGCTCTAAATCTAAAAGACGGGAATTTGCCTCTGCGCGCGCACGCGACAGGGCGGTTTCTGTGTCCTTGTTGTTACTCAGTGTGCCGATGGTGTTATAAATGTATCCGCCCATCATGACCGATACGACAGCCCAATCGGTCGTCGTACTTTGTGTAAGTGTCATGTCAGCAGAGTTGCGAAAGAGCAGAAACGCAGTGCCAAATGCCGGGACCATCAGGCTCCAGTTATAGAACGACAACAGGCCGAACGTATTTGAAATGTGCACGTATGAGGCAAACAGCCAAATATACGCGCCCAGTTGGTAGGCGTGCGAACTGTCGAACGATAGCAAAAAAGCAAAGGCAAGATAGGGGATGATCGAGATCATGCAATTAACCCAATACGCAATTGCGATCGATACGCTAAACAGCCCCTTGCGGTCGGAAGTCACCTTGCTCAGCACATAGTGCGGGATTTCAAATAGTATGATTACAGCGCATATTTGCAGGCCAGCCGGCAGAACCCCTGCGAAATAACTGACTCCCAATATGAAACTAGCGGATACGATCCGTTTGTAAAAATCGCGTGCGGAAATATGCATCGCAATGCGCGTTTGATGCATAAATTCGTCGACCATCTGCGGTTGCATTTTTTTCCCAATTGCTGTGTTCTCGCAGGCGGTTATCACCCATAAGTATAGAACAGGGGGTTAACGCCTCGAAATCAGTCGCGAATACGCCGCTGCCCCCTTGTTTGCAGCGGCGCTTGGGCCTATACGCCCCCTCTAATCAAGACATTCCGGAGGCCCAAATGGCTGGTAGCGCAAATCTTAACGTGATGATGAAAACCGCCCGTAAAGCGGGCCGTGCATTGCTTAAGGACTTTACGGAGGTCGAGAACCTTCAGGTGTCCACCAAAGGTCCCGGTGACTTTGTCAGCCGTGCCGACAAGCAGGCCGAGGCCACCATCAAAGAAGATTTGCTATATGCGCGCCCGACTTACGGGTTCTTGGGCGAAGAAGGCAAAGAGATAGAGGGCGACGATCCGACCCGCCGTTGGATCGTTGATCCGCTTGATGGGACGACAAACTTTCTTCACGGGCTGCCACATTGGGCAGTGTCAATCGCGCTGGAACACAAGGGCCAGATCGTGGCTGGCGTGATCTATGATCCGGTCAAGGACGAGATGTTCTGGGCCGAAAAAGGTGGCGGTGCGTGGCTGAACGAAAGCCGGATGCGCGTGTCGGGTCGTCACCGTTTGATCGAAAGTATCTTTGCGACGGGTATTCCGTTTGCGGGCCGCGCTGATTTGCCTGACACCTTGCAAGACCTTGCGCGGATCATGCCCGCCTGTGCTGGCGTGCGCCGCTTTGGGGCTGCATCGCTTGACCTCGCTTATGTGGCCGCTGGCCGCTACGAAGGGTTCTGGGAACGTAAGCTCAACATTTGGGACATGGCTGCGGGCCTTATCATCGTGCGCGAAGCGGGCGGAATTGTTGAACCTCTCAAAGCGGGCGGCGACATTGCCGCCGACGGCGAAGTGATCTGTTCCAACGAGCCGATTTTTGAAGCCTTCGCAAAAGTAATCCGCAAAAAGCCTAGCGTCGCTTAACCACCGGAATTCGCGACGAATAATGTGCCTCTGGGTGCGGCGGGTGATAATCTGTGCGCCGCCACCAACCGCCTGCGCCCAGCTTGATCCATAAGGGCAGGATCAGAATAAACCCGATAACAAATCCGCCCGCGTGCGCCCAATAGGCCACGCCGCCGCCCGCGATATCGGAACTTAAACCATTCACGACCTGCAAGCCAAACCAAAGCCCCAGCATGATCCATGCAGGGATTGGCAGAATGCGGATGAAGACAATCAGGAAGATGAAAATATCGACCTTCGCTTTGGGAAATAGCAATAGATATCCGCCCATGACCCCAGCAATGGCACCCGATGCACCAACCGTGGGAATGCCAGAAAGCGGATCAACCCCGAACTGCGCCAAATCCGCGCCAACACCGCAAAGTAGATAAAAGATCAAGAATGGGATATGTCCCATTTCGTCTTCGATGTTGTCACCAAAGATCCACAGAAACAACATGTTGCCTGCTAGATGCATGAAACCAGCATGTATAAAAATTGACGTTACCAATGAGACGTAATTCTCGCCGCCCGAGACGCGCGCAGGGATCATCGCATAGTCGTAATAGAACTGCGACAAGGCTTGGTCTGTGGTTAGAAAGACAAAACCATATAGGAAAACCGCGATATTGATCGCGATCAACACTAGCGTCACATAGGGCGTGCGGGTCGACGGGTTGTGGTCTCGAATTGGTATCATGCGGCGACGTTCCGCGATTGCGCCGGTGGCGTCAAGGTGGGCTTGCGCCCACCTTTCCACAATTTACGCGTTGCCGACTTCGGCCAACAGCGCCGCGTTACCGCCTGCGGCTGTTGTGTCGATGCAAACGTGACGTTCATGCAAGACATGCGCGGCATCTGGCATCGCAGTGATCAGCGCTGTGATCGGACCAGACCGTTGTGACAGCGCGGTCTCGAAGGCACGCCCCGTGTCAGCATCACCCCACCAGATCACACCAGCAATGTTCGGTAGGTCTGTCACAGCCTCGGGCGCAAGCGTGCCCTCGACCGGAACGGCAAGACCGCCCAGCGCTGTGACAGCATTAACCTGCGCCCGCATTACGTCCGCACTTGGACCCATGCACAAGATCGGACCGCGCGGGCGGGTGCTGTGGCGGTTGCTTTCACCGGTCGGGCCTGGCAAATCGAGCGGGGCATTTGGCGCGTGTGACGCAGGCTTTGACACCGTATTTTTCAATGCGGCCAGATCAGCAGGTTTATCCCAAGCAGCATCAGTCGATTGCGCAACAGGGGCAGTAAAGCGCGGCAAATAGTGTGGACCACCCGCCTTTGGCCCTGTGCCGGATAGACCTTCGCCACCAAAGGGTTGGCTGCCTACTACGGCACCAATCTGGTCGCGGTTCACATAGATATTGCCTGCCTCAACCTGTTCCACAATCGTTTGCACACGGTCGTCGATGCGGGTGTGCAAGCCAAAGGTTAGCCCGTAGCCTGTGGCGTTGATATCCGCGATCACCTTGTCCAATTCATGCGATTTGAACGTGGCAACATGTAAGATCGGGCCAAAGATTTCGCGGGTCATATCGGCAATACCGTTCACGCGAATGACGGCAGGGGCGATAAATGTGCCGTGACTTGGCGCTTGCAAGGCATGGATCAAACGACCTTCACCCTCGGCTACACCCACGTGGTCAGCGATGCTTTTTTGGGCGGCAGCATCAATGACAGGACCCACATCCGTGGACAGCAACCACGGGTCGCCCACCACCAGTTCATTCATCGCGCCTTTCAGCATTTTCAATAGCTTATCGGAAATATCTTCCTGTACATACAGGCACCGTAGGGCAGAACACCGCTGGCCCGCAGACCGGAACGACGCCATCACAATATCGCGCACCGCATGTTCGGGCAGGGCGGTGCTATCAACGATCATCGCGTTCAAGCCACCCGTCTCAGCAATCAGCGGCGTGCCGGGGGCGCAATGTGCGGCCATGGTCTGGCGAATTTTCATCGCAGTCGCCGTCGATCCCGTAAAGGCCACCCCGTTGATCCGCGGATCAGAGGTCAGCGCAGCACCCACATCACCTGCACCGGGCAACAATTGCAGCGCAGCCTTCGGGACACCCGCCGCATGCAACATCTCAATCGCACGTGTCGCGATGATCGGGGTTTGTTCGGCAGGTTTCGCCAGAACCGCATTGCCAGCCGCCAAAGCCGCCGCAATTTGGCCTGTGAAAATCGCCAAAGGAAAGTTCCAAGGACTGATACATGTCCAGACACCACGCGGCGCTGTGCCGTCTTTGGCTTGGGCGGCGTAGTAGCGCAAGAAATCCACCGCTTCGCGCAACTCGGCCACGACATCGGGCATGCCCTTGCCTGCCTCACGGGTCAGGATCGCAAACAACTCGCCAGCGTTGGCTTCATAAGCATCCGCTGCAGCATTCAACGTGGCAGCACGGGTCGCACGGTCCGCGGCCCACGGGGTCGCCGTATTCAGTGCGCCTGCAATCTGCGCAGGTGTCGCAGGGTGGACCTTGCCCACAATATCGCCGGGTTTGGCGGGGTTTGGCAGATCAATCGCAGCCCCATTTTTCAAGGCTTTCGCAATCATAGGCTTTGCTGTGAACTTTTTGCTCAAAAATTTGGCGCGGGCCGCGTCGACTTGGGCCAGCGTTGGCGCATGTGTCAGGTCAAACCCCTTAGAGTTTTGACGCTCTGGCGCAAACAAATGCGGGCCAGTCGGCAAGGTAAACGCGCCAGCCTTGGCCGCGAACGGATCAGAGGCGACTTCTTCCGGGGACACATCCTCGTCGACAATCTGGTTCACAAAGCTAGAGTTCGCGCCGTTTTCTAACAAGCGACGGACCAGATAGGCCAGCAAATCTTCATGCGCGCCAACGGGGGCATAGATGCGGCAGCGGGTGCCTTCGGCTTTAAGAACGATCTTGTGCAAAGCTTCACCCATGCCATGCAAGCGCTGGAATTCGTAGTCAGCAGGGGTGCGACCCATTTGGGCGGCGATATCCAGAACGGCGGCAACAGTGTGCGCGTTATGGGTGGCGAACTGCGGATAGATGCGGTCGGTCAGGCCCAGCAGTTTGCGGGCATTGCTGATATAGCTGATGTCGGTGTGAACTTTGTGGGTGAAAACAGGAAAGCCATCAATGCCCATAACCTGTGCGCGTTTGATTTCAGCGTCCCAATAGGCCCCCTTAACAAGTCGGACCATGATCTTGCGGTCAAGACGGGTCGCCATGTCGTGCAGGCAGTCGATCACGAGCGGGGCGCGTTGGCCGTAAGCTTGCACAACCACACCAAAACCGTCCCAACCGCGCAGGGCGGGTTCTTCTAAGACGGCCTCGATAACATCCAAGGACAGGGCAAGGCGGTCAGCTTCTTCAGCATCAATGTTGAACCCCATGCCCGCAGATTTCGCGAGCATCGCAAGGGCGCGGACGCGTGGCACCAACTCTTCCATCACGCGGGCCTCTTGGGCCATTTCATAGCGCGGGTGCAATGCGGAAAGCTTAACCGAGATCCCCGGGTTTTCGGCGACGGTTGGATGGGTACAGAATTGTGCGATGTGGGAAATTGCGCGGCTGTAGGACAGGTGATATGCGCGGGCGTCAGCCTCGGTGCGCGCGGCCTCTCCCAGCATGTCGTAGGAATAGGTAAAGCCCAAGGCCCTCATGCCGTCGGCACGCGCTAGTGCTTTGTCGATGTTTTCACCAAGGACAAACTGACGGCCCATTTCGCGCATCGCACGGCCAACAGCTTTGCGGATCACAGGCTCGCCCAAACGTTTGACCGCGCCGCGCAAATGTCGCGCAATACCCGGCTTTTCGTCATCTAAAACGCGACCTGTCAACATCAGCGCCCACGTGGACGCGTTCACCAATGAGGACGCGGAATGACCAAGGTGCTTGCCCCAATCAGAGGGGGCGATCTTGTCTTCAATCAAGGCATCAATAGTATCGGCGTCAGGGACGCGCAACAAGGCTTCGGCCAGACACATCAGCGCGATGCCTTCGTCGGTGGACAGGCCATATTCGGCAAGGAACACTTCCATCAGGCCCGGTTCGGCGTTGCCTCGAATTTCACGGACCAAATCTGCGCCCTTTGCACCAATGCGTGCGCGGTCGGCGTCCGTCAGGGCGGCCGTCTCGCGCAGCTTTGCAATCGCGGTGGTCTCGTCGGCGTAGATAGACGCATCAATTTGCGCCCGTAGCGCATTTGCAGAATCGCGTGTCATGGCAGGTCCCTATGTGTTAATATTGACCATAATATCCAGTTGTCAGAAGTCGTTTCGACCGCTATTGGCAGGATCACCAATCTGTTGGACTAAAGAATAGGGAAATTCATGTCTCATCACACTGCGGCGATAGATGGATTTGATCGCAAGATATTGGATGTCTTGGCGGTAGACGGGCGCATCAGCGTGACCGAGTTGGCAAAGCGTATCGGTCTGTCCAAATCCCCGACCCAAGCACGGTTGAAAAGGCTGGAAGATCGCGGCGTGATCCGTGGCTACCGCGCACTTTATGACCCGATCCGCTTGGACCGCGACCACGTCGCCTTTGTCGAGGTGAAACTGACCGACACCCGTGAGGCCGCTCTTGCAGCGTTTAACGCAGGGGTCATGAAAATTGTCGAGGTCGAACAATGCCACCTGATCGCGGGCGCGTTTGATTATCTGCTTAAGGTGCGGACCGCAGGCATGACCGGATATCGCGCTGTTTTGGCCGAGAAAATATCGACCCTACCGCATGTCGCCAATACATCTACCTACGTCGCCATGCAGGCGGTAAAGGAAGAAGGGCTTGTGCCCGTCGCCCCCGCAACGCGTGACTAAATGAATTGCACGCAAAGTCTTGCACAGGCCCGCGACCCCGCTTAGGAAGTGTGCGTGCCCGCGTGGTGGAATGGTAGACATCGGAGACTTAAAATCTCTTGACCTTACGGTCGTGCCGGTTCGAGTCCGGCCGCGGGCACCACGACAAATTCAAGCCACGCCACGACGGTGTGGCTTGAATTCTTTTTGGCTTAGCCTGCGATACGGGCCGCCATAATAGCGATCGCTTTTTGGTAAACGCCAGCCGCATTCCATTGCTCGATGACGGCAAAGTTTGTCTGACCTTCCTGATAACCAGCACCCGGACGCCAGCCTTTTTGACGTAGGAAGTTCGCGGTGGACGCAAGGCTGTCTGTCAGATTCGTCAGGTCAACAACACCGTTGCCATCACCATCTACACCGTATTGCAGCACGTTACCTGGCAAGAATTGCGTGTGACCCACTTCGCCGTGCATGGCGCCTACGGTGTTGGGCGACAGGCTACCACGATCCACCAGCTTCAACGCGGCCATCGCGTGACCGCTAAAGAATTCAGAGCGGCGGCAGTCATAGGCCAGCGTCGAAATCGCGGACAACACATTGGCATCACCCATGAAGTTACCAAAGCCTGTTTCCATGCCGTGAATAGCGACGATCACAGCTGCGGGCACACCGTAAGCGGCCTCTAATGAGGCATAAAACGCGGGGTTTGCTGCGATCTTGCGCTTGCCTTGGGCGACAATTGTATCGGCACCACGGATGCGCATGAAATCGGCTAATTCATAGCGGAACGACTTTTGATTGCGGTCGGCATTGATTGTGCGGGTGGCATAAGACGTGTTCGCTAAGGCCTGTAAACCGCGCTGGCCAACACCTTGGGCGGCGGCTTCATTCGCGAACTGTTGTTTCCACGTGTTAAAGCCACTGGCGTCATTGCCGCAGGTCGCCGCAGTTGCCGCCCCTGTCATTGCTAATAGGGACAGGGCGGCGGCGGAAATCAAAGTCTTCATCAGGTCACTCATTCATTTGTTAATGTAATCGTTAACACACTAACATAAGCGGCCTGCTATCCAATAACACATTTGAAATCGGGACTAGTCGCGGGTGCCTGCAAACTTTTCAGACCATTCCACACGCTCGTCATCAGTGATTTTGCGGAACGTGATGTCGGGGACTTGGAACACATGTCCTGCCTGCAATGTGTTGACAGCCGCCGCGATATCATCGGGCCATGTGGCATCGGACGCATTCATTGCGGCTAGAATATCGGCACTGGCATCAGGGATAAACGGCGCAGACAACACCCCGTAAAGGCGGCAAAGGTTTAACCCCATGCGGACCTGCATCGCGGCCTGCTCTGGATCTGTCTTGAATGTCGACCACGGGGCGACAGCTTGCAAATATTCATTGCCCAGCACCCAAATCGCGCGCAACTCGGCGGCTGATTTGCGGACTTCCATCGCGTCCATGTGGCCTTCGTAGTCAGCCAGTTTCGCGGTCAGTTCAGTGATAAGCGCTTCTTCGGCAGGACCGTAGGTCGGGCCTTCAGGGACAGCTTCGCTAAACTTCGAGCGGCAAAATTTCGTGATCCGGCTGACAAAATTGCCCAAGACATCGGCCAAGTCCTTGTTCACGTCGGTTTGGAAATTCTCCCACGTAAACTCGGCGTCCGACGATTCAGGGGCGTGGGACAGCAACCACCAGCGCCAGTAATCGCTCGGTAGAATCTCAAGTGCCTGATCCATAAACACACCGCGCCCGCGCGACGTGCTGAACTGACCGCCGTCGTAATTCAGGTAGTTGAACGATTTGATGTAATCGACCAACTTCCAGTCTTCTTTCATACCCATGATCGTCGCGGGAAAGCTCAGCGTATGGAACGGCACGTTATCTTTGCCCATAAACTGAGTGTACGTCACATCAGCGGCACCCTTGTCGGTGCGCCACCAGCTTTCCCAATCGGTGCCCTTGCCCGCATCAACCCATTCTTGGGCGCAGGCGATATATTCAATCGGCGCGTCAAACCAGACGTAGAACACCTTGCCTTCCATGCCCGGCCAATCGTCGGCACCTTTCTTAACTGGAATACCCCAATCAAGATCGCGGGTGATGCCACGGTCTTGCAAGCCGTCACCGTCAGTCAGCCACTTTTTGGCAATCGACGTGGTCAGGATCGGCCAGTCGGTCTTGGACGCAATCCAATCGGCAATATCGCCCTTCAATTCGGACTGACGCAGATAGAGATGCTTGGTTTCGCGGACCTCCAGATCGGTCGAGCCGGAAATCGTGGACCGCGCGTCAATCAGATCGGTCGGATCCAGTTGCTTGGTGCAATTGTCACATTGATCGCCCCGCGCGCTGTCAAAACCGCAATTGGGGCAGGTGCCCTCAATATAACGGTCAGGCAAGAACCGGCCATCAGCGATAGAATAGACCTGCTCTTCAACCACTTCGCGGATCAGGCCCATCTCGTCCAAACGGCCTGCAAAGGCTTGGGTCAATGCATGGTTTTGCGGGCTGGACGAGCGGCCAAAATGGTCGAATGACAGCTTAAAGCCCTTCGCGATCTCGGCCTGAACATCATGCATCTCGGCACAGTAATCCGCAACAGGTTTACCCGCTTTCGCCGCTGCCAATTCAGCAGGCGTGCCGTGTTCGTCTGTGGCACATAAGAACAAAACCTCATGGCCGCGGTCGCGCAAATACCGCGCATAAAGGTCGGCAGGCAATTGGCTGCCAACAAGGTTCCCAAGGTGCTTGATGCCGTTGATATAGGGAATAGCAGAGGTGATCAGGTGACGGGCCATCGGGATGCTTCCTTGTAAAGTCTTGGCACGTTCTAGCGGGGGTTTCCGCTGGTTGCCAGATGTGTGGCGCAAAGTGGCTGGAAAAACATGGGCAAAAGGCTTAGAATTAGAAAAAATCGAGCAATAAAACGAGGCAAAACATGAAAATCTCAACAATCGCAATCGCGGTTGCCCTTATGGGTAGCACGGCACACGCACAAGACATCTACGCAGGTGTGGCGTTCGACTACGGTACACCACATGCGGGCGACAGCCAAACGGCAGCGACACTGCTGTTCGGCGGGGCCTACGACATGGGCGTTTTGGCGCTGGGGGCAGAGGCCGAATACGGGGCCGCCGCGACCTTTGGCGGAGACTATGACACGGCGCGTTTGCGCCTGATCGGGTCTTACGACTTTGGATCGATGACGGCGCTGGCCTCCGTCGGCGGCACACGCTACGACGCCGGTGCACTGAATTACACGGGCTACAACTACGGCCTAGGCGTGCAAGTGCCAGTCACAAACGCGCTTGATCTGCGCGGTGAAGTAATCCGCGATATGATGGATGACTATGGCACCAACGTCACAACAACGCGGGTCGCTGCGATCTATTCGTTCTGATCCTTGTCGCGGCTGCGTCCCAGTAGCCGCCCCACAAGAAAACTGGTGCGCGGCGCGTAGATATAACGCGTCCGCTGCGCTGGTGCTTGGCGCACGCGCATCCGGCCCAAGCCAAAGATCACCAACAACAGATGCCCGCCCGAGATAAACGTAAACAGGGCCGTCGGACCATACCATGCAATCAGGCTGGACGACGTATAAGGCGCTGCAATCGCGCCCACGGCGTAGAAAAACATCAAAGCCGCTGACAGCTCCACGCGGTCCTCTGATGATACAAAGTCATGGGCGTGGGCCGTCGCCACGGAATAGACCGGAAACGTGGTCAGGCCAAACAGGGTTGCTGCGGCCATAACGGCAAACGTGCCCATCGTGGCCGAGGCGACCGTTATCATGCAGGCGATGATCGCGGCAATCGACAAGCCGATCAACACCCAGCGACGGTCGTATTTATCCGCAAGCCACCCCACAGGGTACTGCGCCACCGCACCGCCGGCGACAAAGGCGGCTAGGAAATACCCGATCTGGCTGGCCGCCAAACCGACCTCTTGGCCGTAAATCGGTCCCACCATACGGAAAGCCGCACTCGACAAAGCGGCAACCAGAACGCCCGCGACAGCCAAGGGGGACGCACGCCACGCGATCATCGGACGCAAGCGCATCGCGGTCGGCGTGACAGGCTGCGTCGCTTTGGTCAGCGTCAGCGGGAAAATCGCGGCACAGCACAGGATCGTCAACAGATTATAGGCAATATAGGTGGGCATATCGGCCAGGGAGCCGATCATGAACTGGGCGACAAAAGACGCGCTCATATCCACAATACGGTAGCTGCCCATCGCGCGGCCACGGGTCTCGTTGGTGACTTTGGCCTGCAACCACGCCTCGATCACCGTATAGCACCCTGCGACACACACACCTGATGCGACGCGGAACAAGGCCCAAAACAGCGGGTCTGTGATCAGAACATGCGCGGCCAGTCCAATCGCCCCCAATGCAGTGAAACTGGCATAGGCGCGGCTATGGCCAACACTGCCCATCAGGCGCGGCGCCCACCAACAGCCGATAAAGAAGCCAAAGAAATGAGCCGACCCCAAAAAGCCGACCTCACTAGAGCTAAACCCTTGCGACAAGCCGGTCAGCGCATCCAGCGGGCCGACACCGCCTGAGGACAGTTGCAGCAAAGCAACCGACATGAAAAGTGCACTAAAGGTCATCATCATCCGCATTTTTTGACCCTGCGCGGGGATGCTTGGCGTTGCAATGCCCAAAACGACACGGGCGGCAACTTCTTGAACCTTGCCATCAGGTTGCACGTCGCTAGGTTGTTGGCAAATCTGGATAAGGGACTCGACATGAAAACGATCAAACTCGGCCGTACCGATATCGACATCACCGACCTGTGCCTTGGCACAATGACGTTTGGTAACCAAACACCGCAGGACGACGCGCACCGGCAAATCGACATGTCGCTTGATGCGGGGCTGAACTTTATCGACACCGCCGAAATGTATCCAGTCAACCCGATCCGTGCTGAAACTGTGGGCCTTTCCGAGAAAATTATCGGCAACTGGCTGGCCGCAAACGGGCGACGCGACGAGGTGGTAATCGCGACCAAAGTGTCAGGCGACAACCCGGGTTGGGTGCGTGACGGGCAAGGCTATGATGGCAAGGTCATCACGGCGGCGATTGAAACCTCGCTTGCGCGCCTGCAAACAGATGTGATCGACCTTTACCAAATGCACTGGCCGATGCGCGGGTCTTATATGTTCCGGCAAAACTGGACGTTTGATCCGTCGCAGCAAGACCGCCAGCAAACGCTTGATCATATGATGGACGTTCTGGGCGCGCTCGATGCAGCCGTCAAGGCAGGCAAAATTCGCGCCATTGGGATGTCCAATGAAAGCACATGGGGCATGACAAAATGGATCGATTGCGCCGAGGCCGCAGGGCTGCCGCGCATGGCGTCGGTGCAAAACGAATACTCTTTAATGTGCCGCCTCTATGATACCGACATGGCTGAAATGGCAGTGAACGAGGACGTGACGCTTTTGGCTTTCTCGCCATTGGCCTGTGGGCTTTTGACGGGAAAATACAACGGCGGGGCGGTGCCAGCAGGCAGCCGCATGTCGATCGGACCAGAACTCGGCGGTCGTATGACCCCGCGCACCTTGCCCATCGCGCAAAGCTATGTAGACCTTGCCGCCAAACACGGCATTGACCCTGTGCACATGGCGCTTGCGTGGCAGCACACGCGGCCGTTTGCGGTCTCGGCGATCTTTGGGGCGACAACATCTGATCAGCTTGCACATATTCTGGCAGGCAAAGACGTGACGCTTTCTGCCGACTTGATCAGCGAAATCGACGCGCTGCACCGCGCCAACCCGATGCCCTACTGATCAACGGGTATCCAAAACCTTGGGCCTGCATCAGTGATCTCGTGCAGGCCCATCGCGCGATAGGCGGCTTGGGCGGATCGGTTCTTTGGATCGGTGCCAATCGTCATTCCCTGCGCCCCTTTTTCGCGGGCAATTGCGCTGGCGGCTGAAATCAGCGCGCGGCCAACACCTTTGGTGCGATGGTCTTTGTCGACATAAAGATGATGAATATCAATGCGCGGCGCGCCCGTGTGCAGGGCAATCGTAAAGTTCAGCCCCGCATACCCGACCACCAGATCAGCGTCATAAGCAAGCAAGGCAGTCGATAGGCCAGAGGTGAACAAAGCCTGTTCCAACTGGGGCAATGTCACCGTCGCGATATCGCCGTGAAATGCGGATAGGGCCGTGATCATCTCATGAATGCGCGGCAAATCTGTGGGCTGTGCAGGGGTTACACGCATTTGGTCGGTCCTTGGCTTGGGTCTTAAGATGCACGATTTATCACAAAGATGTCGCTGGCGGTTCTTGCCACCACGCAGGGAATCGCACAACCTCACCCCAACACATAAGGGGGACGACATGCCATTAGAAATGAACCGTGAGGTTTTCATCACCTGTGCGGTAACCGGTTCAGGTAGCACCCAAGACCGCAGCCCCCACGTGCCGCGCTCGCCCAAACAGATCGCCGATAGCGCGATTGACGCAGCAAAAGCAGGGGCAGCCGTAGTGCATTGCCACGTGCGCGACCCCGAAACAGGTGCACCATCACGTGATTTGGCGCTCTACCGCGAACTGACTGATCGGGTACGCGACGCCGAGGTGGACGTCGTGCTGAACCTGACGGCGGGCATGGGCGGCGATATTATCTTTGGTTCGTCCGAGGCACCTTTTCCAACAGCGGCTGGCACCGACATGGCGGGGGCCACCGAACGGGTCGCCCATATCGCCGAATGCTTGCCCGAAATCTGCACGCTTGATTGCGGGACGATGAATTTCGCCGAAGCTGATTATGTCATGACCAACACGCCGGGCATGCTGACCGCGATGGGGGCAATGATGACGGCGCTGGGCGTCAAACCCGAGATCGAAGCCTTTGACACAGGCCACCTTTGGTATGCAAAACAACTGGTCAAAGACGGCGTGCTTGAGAAAAACGCACTTGTGCAACTGTGCATGGGCGTGCCTTGGGGCGCGCCTGATGATCTCAACACGTTCATGGCAATGGTCAATAACGTGCCCGACGACTGGACGTTCAGCGCCTTCGGTCTGGGCCGGTCGCAAATGCCTTATGTGGCCGCATCCGTGCTGGCAGGGGGCAACGTGCGGGTCGGGTTAGAGGACAACTTGATGCTGGATCGGGGGGTCTTGGCCACGAACGCGCAGCTTGTAGAAAGGGCGGCAAACATCGTGGAAAACCTTGGGGCGCGGATCATCACACCTGCAGAGGTCCGCGAAAAGCTGGGTCTGACCAAACGTGCGCCGGTCGCGACATGAGGGCGCTTGTCGGGCTCTTGCTGCTTGCTGCCTGCGGCACGCCTTTGCCAAACGAAAAGGTCGGCGGGTTGTTCGAAGTTTACCGCGACACATCCGTGCCAATCGCGTCAAAAGCAGTGTTCGACCCAGCCCGCTACCTTGGGACATGGTATGAAGTGGCACGCTACCCCGTGCCGTTCGAAGTCGGCTGCGTGAAAGTCACCGCAGAATATGCGATGCAAGGCGACGGGAACATTTCGGTGTTTAACACATGCCGGAACCCCGATGGATCAACTAAATCCGAGATCAAAGGCAGCGCCGAAATCGTAGGGCCAGGCCGGCTTAAGGTCAGCTTTCCATCCGTGCCATTCGGAGCATCCGACTATTGGGTGCTTTGGGTCGATGAAGGATACAGAACTGCGGTTGTTGGTGCGCCAAACGGGCGCTCGGGGTGGATTTTGAACCGCGATCCACAGATTCCACGCGATAGATTGAACGCAGCACGTGAAGTTCTGGACTTTAACGGCTATGATCTGTCCAAATTAATGGAGGTGCCGCAATGAAGCGAGTCGTTTTTGGGTGTGTGTTGGCGTTGGCAGCCTGTGATGAAACCGCGATGCAATCAGCATCAATTGGGGGCGCCTCCAGCGCTGGCAGTAGTTCGTTCCGCGAATTTCTGGTGATCGGATCGTCGATGACGTTCGAACAGTGCCGCGCAAAAGGCGGGTTGATTATCCGCGATGCAGGCAGCCCGATGACAGCTTGCGATCCAAACGTGATCCGCGCACCTGTGCCTGCGGATGAATTTCAACATCCAACGCAGAACAAACCCGCAGCAGCGGCGCCTGACGCGTAACACAACATGAACTAGGGGAATTACGATGGGCAAATCGGCAGCCATTATCGGCGGCGGGGTCATTGGTGGTGGCTGGGCAGCACGGTTCTTATTGATGGGCTGGGATGTTCGGGTCTTTGACCCCGACCCCGAAGCGCAACGCAAAATCGGCGAAGTCATTGATAACGCACGCAGATCACTTCCCGGATTGTCTGATGTGGCCCTGCCGGACGAGGGCGTCTTAAGCTTTCACGAGACCATGTCTGAGGCTGTTGCGGGTGTGACGTGGATTCAAGAAAGCGTGCCAGAGCGGCTAGAGTTGAAGCGCAAAGTCTACCAAACCCTGCAAGTACACTGCTCTGCGGACGCCATTATCGGGTCTTCCACCAGCGGCTTTAAGCCTTCTGAATTGCAGGTCTGTGCGACACGTCCCGAGCAAATCGTCGTCACACATCCGTTCAATCCGGTCTACCTTTTGCCGCTGATCGAACTTGTGCCAACGGATGCGAATGCGCCTGAAATGATCGCACGGGCAAAAGACATCCTGACCGAAATTGGCATGTTCCCGCTGCACGTGCGCGCCGAAATCGACGCCCATATCGCCGACCGGTTCCTCGAGGCCGTCTGGCGCGAGGCGCTGTGGCTGATCAAAGACGGCATCGCCACCACCGAAGAAATCGACAACGCAATCCGCTACGGGTTCGGGTTGCGCTGGGCGCAAATGGGGCTGTTCGAAACCTACCGTATTGCAGGCGGCGAGGCGGGCATGCGGCACTTTATCGAACAATTCGGGCCCTGCCTGTCATGGCCGTGGACCAAATTGATGGACGTTCCTGAACTCACAGACGAGCTGATCGACCAAGTCGCAGATCAATCCGACGCGCAATCAGGGCACATGACTATCCGAGAACTCGAACGGGCACGCGACAATAACCTTGTCACCATCCTGCGCGGGCTCAAGGCGCAGGACTTCGGGGCAGGGGCCTTGTTAAATGCGCAGGACAAGCGCATCGGCGATCCTGTCGAGATGCCAACCGATCCATCCGCGCGTGTCGTGACAGTGCGCCGCGCTGTGCCTCTCGACTGGACTGACTACAATGGACACATGAACGAGGCCCGCTACCTACAGGCCTTCGGCGACGCAACGGACAGGCTGATGGAAATCGTCGGATGTGACGCGGATTACATCGCAAGCGGCGGCAGCTACTTCACGGCTGAAACTCACATCCGGCACCTCGACGAAGTCCACGCAGGGTCAAAAATACATATTGAGACACAGGTTTTGATGGGTGAGGGCAAGAAAATGCATCTTTTCCACACGATGTATGAAGGCGCCCGCGAGCTGGCCACAGGCGAACACATGCTGATCCACGTCAGCCTTGAGACCCGCAAAGCATCCGAACCCGCCACGCAAATCGCGACAGCGCTGGCGATCCTCGCGGACGCTCATGCGGCCCTGCCAACGCCTGCGGGTGCTGGCAAAGCCATCGGTGTGAAATGACCCGCGTTCTGATTACCGCAGGTGGGGCAGGCATCGGGCGTGCCGTGGCCGAAGGGTTCGACGCGGCAGGTTTTGACGTTTGGGTCACCGATGTTGACGCAGATGCGCTGTCATCCGCGCCCGCCACTTGGACCACAACCTGCCTTGATGCATCCAACGAGGCAGGCGTCGCGGCGCTTTTTGACCGTATCGGCGAGGCAGGCGGACTGGATGTGCTTTGCGCAAACGCAGGGATCGCAGGACCAACGGCCTTGGTTGAAGACGTGGCCTTGTCCGACTGGCAACGCTGCGTCTCTGTGAACCTCGAAGGGGCGTTCTTGGCGTCCAAATACGCAGCCCCACTGATGAAATCTGCAGGACGCGGGGCGATTGTATTTACCTCATCCACCGCAGGGATCTACGGCTACCCCAACCGTGCACCCTATGCGGCGGCAAAGTGGGCGATCATTGGATTGATGAAAACTGTGGCGATGGAACTTGGACCCTTCGGGATCCGCGCCAACGCTATCTGCCCCGGCGCCGTTGAAGGACCCCGTATGGAAGGGGTGCTTGCACGCGAAGCCGCAGCCAAAGGCATGACCCGGGATCAGGTCTATGACGGATACGCCAGCGGGACATCCATGCGCAGCTTTGTTACCGCGCAAGACGTTGCAAACATGGCAGTTTTTCTAGGAACAGCGGCGTCTCGCATGGTGTCTGGGCAAGTGATCGGCGTGGATGGACACACCGAAAACCCCGACCCAAAGGTCTAGGAAATTCCCACAATCAGTCCATCCACATGCGCGGTCATATCACGCGGCGAAATGGTGGCGGATCGGACCAGCCCGTCAAAATGGTTGGTCAGGGCTGCCACGCGGTCGCGGTCGCGGAACACGAGATAGTTTTGCCCCAAATAGATCACGGCCAACAAGGGACCAAACACCGTGACAGGGGCAGAAAATAGCTGGCGCTGATCATAGAGATAAATACGCATCGACGGATACATCTGATCGTGCAAATCGCGAATACGGTGCAATTGGTCCAATCTGATATCTCGCGGTAGGCCCGTGTAATAGCCTTCTGCCTTGGCAAAACTGCTAAGCTCACACATGGAAAAAGCGATCTCGTAATCTGACCGCGCGGTTTGCATCCACGCCAAACGGTCCTTACTGGCGCCAATCGCCTGCTCGGTGGTTTTGCCCAGTGATGGCGCGTATTCCCAGCGCAACATCGCATCTGTTTTGACCATATCGGGCAGGCCCGCAGGCACATGCCTGATTTTGTAGCCCTCGGCCTCTTTGTGCCACGTAAAGATATGCTCGTCGATCAAAGCGCGCGGCGCTTGGGTCATCGTCATGGCAGCGGCAACCAAATCGGCGGCCTGTTGCGGCAAATCCGACAACCCTAGCAACCAATCGGCACTGACACCTAACGCCGAAGCACAGGCGGCTACCAATTGCGCGTTTGGTAACCGCGCCCCTTCGTCACGCAAAAGCTGCGATAGTGTCGATCTGTCCACGCCAGTATCCCGTGCAAGCTTACTTTGGTTTGATCCGGCAAGCGTAATTGCAGCGGCCAATCGGTCACGGAACAGGGCGGCGCGGTCTCTCTTGTCTACGCTTGTCATATATGGGGACATTTATCACATATTTATCGTTTTGTGAACTATTGAAGGAATTGTGCAACGAGCCACCTGCTGCGATCACAACAGGATGGCAAAACAGACCGACATTCCGACACTTGCATTGATCATCGCGTGCTACGCCGCTTGGGGGGCTTTGCTGTTTTTCGCGCCAAAATGGGTCACGCTTGCCTTGCTTGGGCCAGTCATCACGCTGCATTCATCGCTTCAACACGAAGCCTTGCACGGACACCCGTTTCGCAACGCGACCCTCAACGCGGCACTGGTTTGGCCCAGCCTGAACATTTTGATCCCCTACGCGCGGTTCAAAGATACGCACCTCGCGCATCACTATGACCCGCATTTGACGGACCCCTACGAGGACCCCGAAACAAATTACCTCGATCCAGACATCTGGGCGCAATTGTCGGGCTGGTGGCAAAAAATCCTGATTGCAAACAACACGCTGATCGGACGGCTGATCCTTGGGCCGATCATTGGTCTGGTTAGCTTTTTGCACACCGAGGCCTGCACCATCACCCCGCGTACAGCGATCCAATGGCTTGGCCACATCCCGTCAGCGGCGCTGGTTATCTGGGTGATTTGGCTATCGCCTACCAGTTATTGGACCTACGCATTTGGTATCTATGTCGGGCTGTCCCTGCTGAAACTACGCACCTTTCTGGAACACCAAGCCGCAGGGCCTTGCCGCGAACGTACCGCCATTGTCGAAAGTGGAGGTCTGTTTGGATTGCTCTTTTTGAACAATAACCTACACGTTGTGCATCACGTCCATCCACGGGTCGCATGGTATCTATTGCCGCGACTTTATGCGGCCAATAAGGCCAAATACCTGCAACGCAACGCGGGCTACCACTATACATCTTACTGGCAGGTTCTGCGGCGATACGCATGGCGGGGCAAAGATTCCGTGGCACATCCGCTCTGGCAAAAACGCTGACCGCAAGCCATAGAGCCTTATGGACCTCTGGATTCCCATCACAATTGGCGCGGCATTGGCGCAAACCGTCCGCTTTATGCTGCAAAAACAGCTCAAGTCGACGCAGCTCTCAACGGCTGGGGCGACGTTTGCACGGTTCGTTTACTCGGCCCCCTTGGTGGCAATCTGCGCGGTGATCTACGCTGTGGCCAGCGGGCAAGGGACACCGCAAATCCCCACCGCTTTCTGGGGTTACGCGGCGTTGGGTGGAACATCCCAAATCATTGGCACCGCCTGCGTTGTCGCCCTCTTTGCGCATCGCAACTTTGCGGTTGGGATCACCTTCAAAAAGACCGAAGTCCTGCTCAGTGCGCTAATCGGGTTCCTGATTTTGGGCGATGTGATCAGTATGGCGGGGCTTGGCGCGATCCTATTGGGGCTGTTCGGGGTTCTGCTTTTGTCAGACGTGCCAGCCATCGCAGGGCGTTTCCATCAGCGCATCTGGAACAAGGGCACAGCGCTTGGGCTGATGTCAGGGCTTGCCTTCGGTTTCTCGGGCAACGGGTATCGGGGGGCGTCATTATCACTGGAAAACGGTGACGTGCTGTACCGCGCGATCGTGACACTGGCCTTTGTGACCGCCTTTCAAACCACGATCATGATGGTCTGGCTGATCTGGCGGGAACGGGGCGAGATCACGCGGGTCTTGCAAGCATGGCGCATTGCCTCGCTCGTCGGGCTTAGCTCTATGGCAGGCTCATTGTGCTGGTTCACAGCTTTCACATTGCAAACAGTGGCTTACGTCAACGCACTAGGGCAAATCGAGTTGCTCTTCTCGGTCATAGTCGGCGCCTTTGTGTTCGGTGAAAAGATCAGCCGGCGCGAATGGCAGGGGCTTTTATTGCTCACAGGCAGCATCGTTTTGCTGGTGCTTGTGATCTAAAGCGGGCTCGCGCCGCCCAAACGATGCACCAAAAGGCGCTCGTCATCATTGGCGAAAAACGGCACGCTTTCGGGCGGGCCTGCATGGGGCAGATGGGCTTTCAATTCCGCCAAGACGACTTGAGTGATGAAAGGCAAATCAAACTCGCGGGCTTGTGCCAGCGGGACCCATTGCAAATGTGACAACTCGTCTTCGGCACCTGAAAAATCATCGGGATCCGTGACTAAATCAGCAGCATCCGTCAACAAGAACCGCGCATCAAAACGGCGCGGCGATCCGGCAGGCGTGACGGCCCGAAAGAAAAACTGCAAGGCGGCAGAATTGGGGATGTGACCCGTAGCAGCAAACCCGCGCCAGCCTTGGGGGGGCGCGGACCAAGGGGCAGGATGGCCCAAGACCTGACCCGTTTCTTCGAACAATTCCCGAATTGCGGCTGTCGCAATCGCTTGGGGGGAAATTGCGGACCTGTCCGCAAGACGGGTCTGGCATATTTCAGCCATCGGGCGGGTTGGGACCGCAGCGTCATTGGGGTCAACGGCACCGCCGGGGAACACAAACTTTCCTGGCATGAACGCAGCGGACTTGCCGCGCTGCCCCATCAAGACAGACGGCTTTGTCTGACGGTCCCGCAGGACAATCATCGTGGCAGCGTCGCGAATGGGGGGATCAACGGTCATATGCGGACCCGTCTACCCAAAGCCGTGCATGCGGCGGGACCACTGAATGCCAACAACAAACCCCTTGAGGCGGGGCAACAAGAACAGCGAAAGGCCAACACAAAAGATCGTGAAAATCGTGATCATGACCAACGGGTCTGGGCGGAAGTTGGTCCAAACCACATGGATCAGAGGCGCCAACAGGTGGCCAACGATAAGAATCGTCAGATAGGCAGGGCCGTCGTCAGCGCGGTGATGATACAAGGCTTCACCACATTCATCGCAGTTGTCTGCGACTTTCAAATAACCCGAAAACATATTGCCTTCACCGCAGTTAGGGCACTTGCGGCGAAAACCGCGAAACATGGCGGGCTTTGTCGGGCGATCATCAATTACGTCAACAGTCATGGAAAACTCCGGTCAGCTTTGAGACATAGACATGGGGCTTTTTGCAGCTTTTGAAAAGCACTAGCTACGCCTTGCGGCTGGATGCCGCAAGAAACCTGTTTCACAAAAGTTTTAAAATTCTGCGACGGAAAGTTTTCGGGGGCGCGTTGAAGGGGGGTCAACGGCGCAAACGGCGCCACTGGAAAACCATAAAGGAATGACAAATGAAATCGACAGTATTGATTGCAGCAATCGTAGCAGGCCTCTCTTTGACAGCACTGGATGCAAGCGCAGCAGGTCGCGGTGACGCACGTGCAATGCCCGATTTTGCGACACTGGACACAGACGGCAGCGGCACATTGACTGTGGCCGAACTAGAGGCAGCACACGCAGCACGCTTTGCCGAAATGGATACAGACGGCAATGGCGCCATCTCTTTGGAAGAACTGGCAGCCGCACAGGCCGAAGTTCCCCAGAAACGCGCAGAACGCATGTTGTCAAAAATGGATGCCAATGAAGACGGCGAACTGCAGGCCGACGAGATGAAACCACGCGGCAGCAACGCCGAACGGATGATCGACCACCTTGACGAAGACGATGATGGCGAAATCAGCGCAGAAGAGTTCGAAAAAGTCGGCGAAAACCGCGGCGAGCGCGGCGGTCGCGATGGCAAAGGTGGCAAAGGCCACGGCGGCAAAGGCCACGGTGGCCGTGGCTAATCGCCAATTCAGGGTGGGGCCATCCGGTCCCACCCGTTGCGCTGTAGGATAGATGTGGATACGACCTTAACACATGAGCACTTCGACAGGATCTTGGGCCGATGCCCCCGACGGTGCGATACTCCTTGCCTATGCAAATGGGGATGTAGAGGCCGCGCGCGTGCTATCGGGGCGGCTGTTGCCGCGTGTTTTGGCGCAGGCGACGCGGATGCTGTCCGACCAAGCAGAGGCCGAGGATGTGGCGCAAGAGGCGATGATGCGGCTGTGGAAAATAGCGCCCGACTGGCGACAGGACGAGGCGCAGGTGTCAACATGGCTGTACCGCGTTGTGGCAAATTTATGCACCGATCGGCTGCGCAAACGGCGGGGCGTGTCGCTGGATCAAATCACAGAACCCGCCGATCCAACCGCCAGTGCCGCGGGTCAAATCCAAGACAATGCGCGGCTTTCGGCCTTGTCGGCGGCCCTCACAGAACTACCCGAACGGCAGGCACAGGCCGTATCGCTGCGGCATCTCGAAGGACTGTCCAATCCGGACATCGCAGACATTATGAATATTAGCGTGCGGTCTGTCGAAAGCTTGACCGCTCGCGGCAAACGGGCCCTTGCGGATATCCTCCGCAAACACAAATCAGCACTGGGGTACGATGATGACTAAATCAGACGACGAATTTCTGGACGACATTTTTGGCACTGCCAAAGCTCAGCCAACCTTGGTGCCGGATGATTTAATGGCGCGGGTGATGGCGGACGCACAAAGTGCGTTGGTCAAACCAGACGGCGCGCCCAAGCAATCGCTATTTGCGGGCGTGTTTGATATCATCGGTGGGTGGCCGTCTGTTGGCGGTTTGGCGATGGCTGGCGTCGCAGGCCTTTGGTTTGGCGTGTCGCCTCCAGCGGCACTGTCGACATGGACCGCTGAATTGATCGGGGTGCCAGTTTCGGTTGATCTGTTTGGCGACACAACTGCCTATTTTGCGGAGACACAGATAGATGGATAATGGGATGAAAAAGCCAAGCAAAATGTGGCGCATTATCTTGGTGCTGTCATTGGCCTTGAACGTGGCAGTTATCGGCGGCGCGGTTGGCATGGCCGTGACAGGAGGCGGGCATAAAGGTGCGCCGCAGCGGGTCATGTTTGATTTCGGGCCGATCAGTAGGGTCCTGGACCCCGCCGACCGCCGCGCAATTGGTGAGGCGATGCGCAAAGGCGGCGCGCCCCCCCCCAGCCGTGACGAATTCGTAGGAAAGATCAAAGAACTCGCAGACGGTTTGCGCGCAGACCCTTTTGACCCAGAGACCGTCGGTGATATCATTGCGTCGTTTCGCGTGCGGTCGGAGCGCGTTCAGCAACAGGCGCAATCTGCGTTTCTTGACCGCCTGACGAAAATGACGCCACAGGGGCGTGCGGCACTGGCTGATCGTCTGGAAAAAGGGAACCGGCGCAAAGACTAAGCGGCGTCACTCATCGCGACTTTGTCGCGGCCAGCATTTTTGGCGACATAAAGTGCCGCGTCGGCTTGATGGCACATCGCCTCGATCTGAACGCCGTCAAGACGCGTCAGCCCGCCAATCGCCACGCCAACCGAGACCGTTACCGTCAAATAGGGCAGGTCAGGGCCAAGATAAAAGGGTTTCGTGGACATCAAACGGCGTAGACGATCTGCAGCCACTTGGGCTTGATCCGAACAAGTACGAGGCATCGCGACCATAAACTCTTCGCCACCGATACGCGCCACCAAATCTATGGACCGTAGGTTTTCGCGCAAGCGGCGTGAAATTTCGACCAAAACCCTATCCCCGGCGGCGTGCCCATAGCGGTCATTGATCGACTTGAAGTGATCAATATCCAACATCATCACAGCAAATTCGCGCTGGGTAGACTGCGCCTGTGCAGCAATACGTGCAAGGTGTGGTTGCACATAACGGCGGTTGAAAAGACCGGTTAAAGGGTCTGTGACGGCTGCGCGCAGCCCATCGCGAACGGTGTTACGCAACCTATCGTAAAGCAGCTTTTGGTGGATCAGCGCTTTGGCACGCAAGCCAAGCTCGCCACTTGCGACACTCACGCCAATGACGTCATCCGCACCAAGATCTAGAACCAATGCTGCAATATCGGGTTGGTTGTCTGGCAAAACCACTAAAAGCGATGACAGGCGGGTGTCAGACCGCGACCGCAGATCGGAAATCAGCCGGTAGATACCGCGACCACCATCTAAATCTTGGGTGCCATCGATCACAAACAGGTCCGGCACAGGCGTTGCAGCAGAGCGCGCAAGAACATGATCGGAATCGACCCGCACCACTGGCAAGGTCAAATGGTGCTCTAGTTTCGCGCATAGCACATCACCCGTGGCTGGCGCATTGGACAACAAGGCAACCGTTGCAGAGACTTCGAACTCTTTGCGAACTTCCTCAAAACCCAGCGCGCGGCTGGTGCCATCACGCAAGCTAAGCTCTTGACGCGCATTCCGCACACGCAACAATGACCGAATACGGGCAAGTAATAAGGCGTCATTTATCGGGCGTGGCAGCACATCGTCCGCACCAGCGTCCAACGCTGCAAATCGCGCACGGGCCGTGTCAGCCACACCAATCGAGATAACAGCAATAGAGGCGGTGTCTGGCTCCTCTTTCAGCTCGCGACAAAACGCGTGCCGGTCTTCCACAGGGTCGGACAGGTTGATCAAGATCAGGTCAGGGCGTTCCTTCGCAATCAAGGCCTCCGCTTCATCACATGACCCACAAGCATCCACAGCAAACTGTGCCGCAAGCATTTTCACCTTCATGACAATCCGGTTTGTAGGAACCGTATCGACAATCAATATGCGACCCGTCATATCTATGATCCTTTCAGTGGTTTCACCACAACGACAGCCTCATATTGGGGCTTAATGGTTAAAAAACTGTTTCAACTTTCTTGAGGACCCAAAATGAGCCCCGAACAAGCCCAAACCATCGCGCTGCAAGCCCTTGGCTGGTTGGTCAGCAATGACGAATTATGCCCGATTTTTCTGGGGTCCACAGGCGGATCAGCAGAGGACCTAAGCAGCCAAGCGGCTGACCCTGCGTTTCAATCCTCGGTGTTGGAATTTCTGACCATGGATGACGCTTGGGTAACCGCTTTTTGCGATACGCATGACCTGAAATACGACATGCCATTGCGGGCACGCTATTCATTGCCAGGTGCCGAGAACGTCAATTGGACCTAAAGGTCGATGACCAATTCACCGTCTGGGTCGGCAGCGCGGCTTTGACACAGGATCATCTGGTCTGCTTTTTGCGCTTTGGACAGCACGTAATCGCGATGCTCGATTTTGCCCGCAGTCACTCCGCATTTGCACACACCACATAGCCCGTCTGCGCATTTCACATCCACATGCACACCCGCGCGCAGCAACGCATCAGACGCAACCTCGTCCGCGGCAACCGCAATTTTCCGTCCATCCTTCAGGCGCAGCGTGAACGGATGATTGATGTAGTCAGGGGCGTCTGGAACGGCAAAATACTCCAGATGGCGGGCATCTTCGGGAAAGCCGTTGATCGCGGCAGCATCCAACACGGCCGTCATATAAGGCTCGGCGCCGCAGGTATAGATATGGGCCCCCGAGACATAAGACGTGACAGCCGCCAGATCAGCGCGACTGCCCTCATCTGAAACATGCATCCGCACGCGGTTGGCCCAAGGCTGCGCGGCGAGAATTTCCGTAAAAGCAGCATCCGCCCTGCGCGACACACTATAGTGCAGATCAAAACTGTGGCCTTTCGCGTGTAACTCATGGGCCATCGCGACCATCGGGGTCACACCAATACCGCCGCCCATTAACACAGTATGAGAGGCATCGTCATGCAGGCCAAAATGGTTGATCGGCTTGGACACAAATACGCGGCGGCCCTGCGTGAAAATACGGTGCATCAACTTAGACCCGCCACGGCCGGCATCCTCGCGGAGAACGGCAATCTGATAGGACTTGCGATCCGCAGGATCACCCGACAGCGAATACTGGCGAAAGAACTCGGGGGCGACCACAACGTCAATATGCGCTCCAGCTGTAAAGCTGGGCAAATCGGCACCGTTCGGGTCGCGGAACGTATACAGCATGATCTTGTCGGTCAGCTTTTCAGACTCGGAAATCACCAAACTCAACACAGGGGTCTCGGTCGTGCCTGCGGTATAGATATGCTCGGTTGGCTTGCCGGCTGCACGACGACGGCGATGCTCATCGGCTGAAATCATCGCGCCATAGGCCGCGATCCCCGCCTCGCGGTCCATCGGGAACGGCCAAGGATAGGGCGGCGGCGCAAGCGGCGCAGGATACACCGCCAAGGTCTGATCGGCATAACGTAGCTTCAGATCACGCGACAGTTCGCGCTGGTTCACATCAGCGACGGCAGGGCGGTAGGCGCCATCATCGACCATCTCCAAATCCCACCACCACTTTTTGGCGGTGTTAATCGACCCGTTGCCCAGCTTGTCATCCAATGCCGCCAGCGCTTTGGCCGCCTGCGGGACCGTCATCGCCAGCTTGCGGAACGGGGCCTCGCCAAAAAGCCCTTCCAAATTCCAAGGACAGGTTTTCATACAGCGCCCACACATCGCGCCATTCTTCTGGCTGACGCGGTAGGTCGTGCATTTTTGACTGTCGGATTTCCAAATCTCGTAGCCATTGAACATCAACTTGGGACCAGCGGTAATCGCACCGCTGGGACATTCACGCGCACATTTGTTGCAAGCATCGCAAAACTTTTGCAGGCCGAAATCAATTGGCTTGTCGTGGGTCATGGGCATATTTGTGGTGACAACACCGGACTTGAGGCGGGGGCCAAGGAACGGGTTCAGGATCACCTCGCCAATGCGACTGACCTCACCCAATCCAGACAGCAACAAAAGCGGCGGATGCAAAACTTCATCATCCATCACAGAATGGACGCGGGCAGTATATCCAAGATTGCGCAGATGTTGGGCCAACACCCCACCAAGCAGTGAGAACCGCAAATAGGCGCGCATCGACTGGGCGCAAGCGATCCAATCATCGCCAGAGGCACCTTCCATCGTCTCATGACCTTGGTCGATGATCATCGAAATGGCATTGCTATGATAAGGGGTAATCGGCTGCCCTGCGGCATCGTGACTGTAATAGGTCCAGTCAGGGCAGGCACTCAGACCCACAGCATCAACGCCAAGAAAATAAAGCGCGGCTTTGATATTGGCAGCATTGGCATCGGGATCAACGGGGCGGTCAGGCAGATCAGCCGCCTCACCATCTTGCAGCAATACAAAGGCACCCAACGACGGGCGAAACGCATAGGCGCTGGCCGATTTGCGCACGTAATTGCCGTTCTTGGTGGCCTCTTGCACATGCTTGCCCAGATCACCAAACAAGGCGCGGGCAAACAGATTGGCACGTTTGGGCACGCGGGCAACATTGGGCTTATCAATATAGGTGGTCGGATCATCGACGCGGGTTAACGTCTCAAAGGGATGCGGACCCTTGGCAAAGCCGCGCTTGGCGTAAGGGTCGCGTGTGCGGGCGGATTTCGCATGCGTGCCGTAACCGACAGTATAGGACATCGGCGGCTCTTGCAGCGGGGCAATCGGCAGATCAGGGGCCATAGGCAAGGTCGTGGTGACAGCCGCCAGACCGTATTGATCACCCGTAAAGGGATTGACCAAAACTCCGTCCTCCAAGGCGACCAATCCAGCAGAGACCGCCAAAGCGCCCAAATTCACATCCGAGGCCGCCATGGAGTGGGCGCGGGCCTCATACCCCAAGGTGCGGATGTAGCTTGCAAGCGTCACGGCGGTTTCCATGCCGCGCAGGCAAGCACGCTGGGGCAGGGCGTCCATGATCCATTCCGCACCAGCCTCATCCGCGTCAGGGGTGCGGGGGTGATCATACAGCATAACAATCGCATGGGTATGGGCGCGGCAGTCTGTGGGCGGCAAAGACATGCTTTCGCGCAGGCCCGCCATGATGACATCAATACCTGCGGCCAAGGTCTTTGGCTGCATAACCCTTAGCTTATCGGCTAACCTTTGCACATCTGGATTGGCAGCAGGGGCATCCAACCACGCAGTATCGGCGATCTGGCAGGTGCCAACCATGCTGGCGTCACAGTAATAGGCAAATGATTTCAGATGATTGGACCGCTCGGTTAAATCATCTGGGATTTCGGCGATCTCTTTCTTGATCATTCCGTCGCGGGTGGCGTCCAGCATCGCCTGATAATCCTGCATCGCGTTCACGATGGACTTGGGATCATCAGGCCTGCGGAATGACACAGGCGGCATGGCGGGAACCAACGACAGGTCGACACCGCGCATACGTTGTAATTTCTCCAACGGAAACGGACCAAGGTGCATGGGGCGGGAACGGTATGATCTAAGCTTTAGCATGTTGGTTGACACCGTTGGTCGAGCGGTCTTGAGTGTCAAGAGACAGCAGCAGAGGTTGAGCATGATCAAAGGCATTATCTTCGATAAGGACGGGACCTTGTTCGACTTTGACGCGACATGGGGGGCATGGACCCGCGAGATGATCGCAGCCGAGGCGGGCGGGGACGAGGCCTTGATCGACGCGCTTGCACATACGCTGGGCTACGACCTTGTGGGCGGGGTGTTCTTTCCGGGCAGTATTGTGATCGCGGAAACGGTGGACGTGGTCGCGGATGCAATCCTGACGCATCTTCCAAACGAGAACAAATCCGACCTGATCGGACGGATGCGCGAAGCGACCAAAAGCGTGCCACAAATCCAAGCGGCACCGCTCTGGCAGCTGCTACACGAGATCAAGGAAATGGGCATCCTGATCGGGGTGGCGACCAATGACGCCGAAGACCCCGCACGCGCGCATCTGGCAGCGGCAGACGTGCTGGACCTGTTCGACTTTGTGGCGGGCTATGATAGCGGCTTTGGCGGCAAACCCGAACCGGGGCAACTTTTGGGGTTCTGCGCGACAACAGGGTTGGACGCCCAAGATTGCGTGATGGTCGGCGACAGCACACATGACATGGATGCAGGGACGGCGGCAGGGATGCGCACCATCGGTGTGTTGACAGGACCCTCACCAGCGGCAGAACTGCGGCCCTACGCAGACGTTGTGCTGAACTCTATCGCCGACATCCCCGACTGGATCGCCAAGCAAAACCGCAGCTAACAAGAAAAACGACACTTCTTGTCGCATATGCGCAAGGGGTTGGGCGCAGTCCTGCCAAAGTGATCCTCAAGTACAGGCTTAGGAGATGGCAGATGGCGGATACACCAAGACGGCGCGGCGGCGGACGGGCAGGCAATGCGACAAGGCGTGGCCACGAAGTCATCGACCAAATGCCGTGGCGCATTCCTGTGAACACCGACCGGCCCACCGAACCGCTTGGACCAGAAGGGGTCGCAGCCATCCACAACGGGGCGATGACGATTCTCGAGGACATCGGGATCGAATTCCTGAACGAAGAAGCGCTGGAGCTTTTCAAACAAGCAGGCTGCACCGTGAACGGGACCAACGTGCGCATGGGGCGCGAGTGGATCATGGAAATGCTCAGCTTTGCGCCCGCGCAGTTCGACATCACACCGCGGAACCCTGACCGCAAAATCACCATTGGCGGCAAACATATCCTGTTTGGTAACGTGTCCTCACCGCCCAACTACTTTGATATGGAAATTGGCAAAAAGGTCTCTGGCACCCGTGCACAATGTGCCGATCTTCTGCGATTGACCCAATACTTCAACTGCATCCATTTCGCGGGCGGCTATCCTGTTGAACCGGTGGACGTGCATGCATCCGTGCGGCACCTCGATGTGGTCTATGATAAGATGACGCTCACTGACAAAGTGGCGCATGCTTATTCCTTGGGCAAAGAACGCGTCGAAGACGTCATGGAAATGGTCAAAATCGCAGGTGGGCTCACGGAAGAAGAATTCGTCTCCAAGCCGCATATGTACACCAACATCAACTCGACCTCACCGCTCAAACACGACGTGCCAATGATCGACGGCTGCTTGCGCTGCGTGCGGCGCGGCCAAGCCGTGATCGTGACACCCTTCACACTCGCGGGGGCCATGGCCCCTGTGACCATGTCAGGCGCGGTCACACTTTCCATCGCCGAGGCCATCTCGGCCATCGCTTTGTTCCAATACGTGCGCCCCGGCGCGCCTTGCGTCATCGGTACATTCACCTCCAACGTCGACATGAAATCAGGCGCACCCGCGTTCGGCACACCAGAATACATGCGCGCAACCCAGATGACGGGGCAGATGGCACGGTTCTACGGGCTGCCAATGCGGGCCTCTGGGGTTTGTGCGGCCAACGTGCCAGACGGGCAAGCGATGTGGGAAACCTCCAACTCGCTCTGGTCTGCGGTGCAATCGGGGACCAACGTGGTCTACCACGCAGCAGGCTGGCTCGAGGGCGGGCTGATCGCATCACCTGAGAAATTCATCATGGACTGCGAAGTCATCCAGATGATCCAGCGCTACATGGAACCCGAAATCGTCGCGACCACGCCCGATGACATCGCCATCGACGCGATCAAAGAGGTCGGGCCAAACGGGCACTTCTTCGGCATCCAGCACACTCAAGACCGCTATGAAAAGGCATTTTACGCGCCTATCGTGTCGGACTGGCGGAACTTTGAAGCATGGGAAGTCGCAGGCGGCGCCTGGACGGCACAACGCGCTCACCAAACCTTCAAAGACATCATCGCAAATTTCGAACCACCCGCAATGGACGAAGCGGTGCGCGAAGAACTGCAAACATTCGTGGCCAAGCGGAAAGAAGAAGGCGGTGCGCCCACTGATTTCTAAGGATGAAAGATAATTTTGTGAAAAGCTGAAACTCTTATCAGCGGCCCATCGTGGTTAATCGTGAACGCAAGGCAAGGGGCTTTGCGGCGAACACCAAATGGGAAACTAAAAATGACAAAATCAACTTTCATCTCCGCTGTAACTGCTGCTGCTCTGACATTCTCCGCTGGCGCTGCTTTCGCTGAAAGCCACGCTGCGGCAAATCCAATGGTCGGCGGGGCAGAAATGTTCGCTGAAAAGAACATCGTTGAAAACGCGGTAAACTCTGCGGATCACACAACATTTGTGGCAGCCGTAACAGCAGCAGGCCTTGTGGATACACTTGCAAGCGAAGGTCCATTTACCGTCTTTGCGCCCGTGAACAGCGCATTCGCAGCCCTGAACCAAGACCAACTGGCAGACCTGCTAAAGCCAGAAAACAAAGCGGCGCTGACTACAATCCTGACTTGCCACGTTGTGGGTAGTGCAGTGATGTCCGACGCACTTGGCGGCATGATTAACGACGACGGTGGTGAACACCCTGTGCCAACATTGGGCGACTGCACATTGATGGCGAAATATGAGGGTGACAAAATCACATTGACCGACGAGCGCGGCCAAGTGGCAAACATCACCATCGCAGACGTCAAGCAATCCAACGGCGTGATCCACGTGATCGACACGGTGATGTTGCCCGCTGAATAAGCTTCGCCCGAAGTTTCCGACCGACCTCACCCCCGTATCATTTTTGATGCGGGGGCATCTTTAAGGGGTCAGGCATCCCGCGATGTTATCGGTCAAATTTGTGATCAACGTCTGATACTGGCCCAAACCCGTCGGCACATCCGCACCAATCCCGTCAATCATCGCGGCCTTGGCATCGGTGCCCTCGCGCAAAATCGTGCTCCAGCGCGGGTTCACCTCTGGGTCCGACAAAACGCAAACAACACCCTGCGACAAAACAATATCGCGTAGATCAGCGATATGCTTCGGGCCAGCGGCGGCGGCATCCACTTCGGAAATCGCACCCAGCGCTGTCAACTCAAAAGCGTCCTGAAAATAGCCATAAGCATCATGCGGCCAGATCAAGGGACGCGCTGCAAACTGGGCAAGCTGTGCCGTGATTTCAATGCGTATCAAATCCAATTCGGCTTGCAACGTCGCTGCATTTGCAAGGTAGGCTTGCGCATTTTCGGGATCGGCCTGAGACAACTGCGCCGCGATATGTCCAACCCAAACCGACGCGACCTGCGGATCCATCCATGCATGGGGATCAACCGCGCCATGATCATGCGCGCCATGGTCGTCATCATGCGCATCATCGATTTCGCGTGCGGCCCAGCCATCCGTGTCCAACATTTCCAGTTTTGACGCATCCACGGCCAGCGTCGTCAGCGGATCAGCCAGCCAAGGGGTCAATCCCTCACCCACCCAGATCACCAAATCAGCATCCGACAAGGTCTGCGCATCAGACGGGCGCAGGGCGTAAGAATGGGCATCGGCCTGCGGGGGCAGTAACAACACAGGGGCGGCAACGCCCGCCATGACTTCGGACACCAAGCCATGCAGCGGGGCGATATCAACCACCACATTCGGGGTGGCAAGGGCAGGGGTCGCTAAGACCGTAAAGGCGAATGAAACAGTAAAACGCATGATCTCTTGTCCATCGGTTAGAAATTCAGTAAGCGGTGTATGTTATAACATAACGGAAAGCGCAAGATGCCTTCTCACGCCCTCGGCTTTGCAGCCCACGACCACAGCAGTTGCGTAAAATCGGCCCTTGGGACCGCTTTGGATGCCTGTGCAGAACGGGGCGTGCAAATGACGCCTGTGCGCAAAAGGGCGCTGGAAATCCTGCTGGAAAACCATAGCGCAATGGGGGCCTATGATGTGCTGGTACGGCTTGACGCCGAAGGGCTAGGCTCAAAACCTCCCGTCGCCTACCGCGCCCTGTCTTTCCTTGTAGAACAAGGGTTTGTGCACCGGATTGAGCGGCTGAACGCCTTCATCGCCTGCGCACATCCGGGCGACAAACACGATCCTGCCTTCATGATCTGCCGGACCTGCGGGACCGTCGCCGAGGCGCAAATCTCTAGCGCCACACTCGGGGCCTCAGCGGCGCAAAGCGGCTTTCAGATAGAGCAAACGGTGATCGAGGCCCAAGGGCTGTGCCCCGCATGCCAACCAGAGGGCACAGCATGACCGCTCTACTGTCCGCGACTGGAATCACCGCGCGACACGGGCGCAATACCGTGTTGCAAAACGTCGACATCAGTTTGAACGCAGGCGAAATCGTCACTATCGTCGGGCCAAACGGGTCGGGTAAGTCGACGCTTCTGCGGGTGCTCATCGGGGCATTAAAGCCTGCAAAAGGCACCGTAACACGGCAATCAGGTCTGCGGATCGGCTACGTCCCGCAAAAGCTGCACATCGATCCGACCATGCCCATGACCGTGCGGCGGTTCCTGAACCTGCCCAACGCTGCCAGCGACGAAGACGCCACCAACGCCCTGCACGCCGCAGGCGCGCATGACGCCACCAACGCCCTGCACGCCGCAGGCGCGCATGACGTCATGCATCACCAAATGGCGGACCTGTCAGGCGGGCAGTTCCAGCGGGTCTTACTGGCACGCGCGATCTTGGAAAAGCCGCATGTGCTGATGCTGGATGAGGCGACCCAAGGGCTAGATCAACCCGGATCGGCACGGTTTTACCAGCAAATTGATGCGGTGCGGCGCGACCTGAATTGTGCCGTCTTGATGGTCAGCCACGAACTGCACGTCGTCATGAGCGCCTCTGACCGCGTCATCTGTCTGAACGGTCATGTCTGCTGCGAAGGGACGCCAGACGTCGTGTCAGCAGCGCCCGCCTACCGCGAACTATTCGGCACAGGCACAGGCGGCGCGCTCGCACTTTACCGGCATGAACACGACCACCATCACCACGACCACGACCACGACCATAAGGCAGCCCAATAATGCTTGATGATTTCATGATCCGCGCAGGCCTCGCCGCCCTTGGAACCGCCATGGCTACAGGGCTTTTGGGGTGTTTCGTCGTCTGGCGACGCATGGCCTATTTTGGCGACGCAACCGCGCATGCCGCGATCCTTGGTGTCGCCGTGGCGCTGATGTTCGGCTGGTCGATCTTCGCAGGCGTGGGCCTTGTCGCCGCCGCCATGGCGTTGCTGATTTACGGGCTGACAGGACGCGGGCAAGCGATCGACACGATCCTTGGGGTGCTGGCACATGGCGCATTGGCGCTTGGCCTCGTCGCCGTCACCCTTATCCCCGGGCAGCGGATTGACCTCGACGCTTACCTGTTCGGAGACGTGCTGACCGTCAGCCGCTTTGACCTCGGTGTGATCTGGGGTGGGGCAGCGGTGGTCTCACTGGTGCTTTGGCAACACTGGCGCGCGCTTTTGACCGCAACTATCAGCCCCGATCTGGCCTATGCGGCAGGGCTTAACCCGCGCCGCGAACAACTGGTGCTGACATTGTTATTAGCGGCCGTCGTTGCCGTCGCGATTAAAGTCGTGGGCGCGCTTTTGATCACAGCATTGCTGATCATCCCCGCCGCCGCCGCAAGACGGCTTACCCAAACGCCAGAACAAATGGCAGGGCTCGCGATGGTTATCGGAGGCGTTTCAGCACTCGGCGGCCTCCGAGTCGCGGTCATGCTCGACACGCCCGTCGGGCCGACAATCGTCTGCGTGGCAGCCGGGCTATTCGCAATCGGGACACTGGGCGGAAAAATCCGTAGCCTGATCTAAATATCCAGCCAGATCGTCGTGGGGCCGCTGTTGGTTAGGCTCACCTGCATCTCGGCGCCAAATTCGCCCGTGGCTGTCGGAATACCCAAAGCATCCAAATCCGCGACAAACTGCTGATACATGGCACGGCCCACATCAGGACTAGCCGCTTGCGAAAATCCGGGTCGGTTGCCGCGCGAGGTATCTGCGGCCAGCGTAAATTGGCTGACAACCAAAGCACTGCCGCCAGTGTCTTTCAGCGCCAAGTTCATCTTACCCGCGTCATCCTTGAAAATACGCAGCTTGGAAATCTTGGCGGCCAATTGCGCCGTCTTGGCGGGGTCATCGCCGTCCATAGCGCAGAACAAGATCAGCAGACCGCCCGCGATCTCGCCCACAACCTCGCCGTCCACCTCGACACGGGCGTGGCTGGTGCGCTGGATCAACGCTCTCATAGCTCGGACGCCCAAGGCGGGTTCGCACCCGCACGCGACACAGTGATCGCCGCAACACGGGCACCAAAGCCAGCCGCCGCCGCAAGATCATCAAGGCGGGCATCGGCCAACGTCGCTTTCGTCAGCAATCCCGCACCATGCAAGCTCGACAAGAAACCAGCGCTAAACGTATCGCCAGCACCGACAGTATCGACCACCGTGGCCTTCTGAGCAGGAACATCGACAGAGGCATCACGGGTCAGAACCGTCACACCATCGGCGCCGCGTGTCAGCAAAATGACCTGCACATTGGTGCCCTCAAACAACGCCGCAGCATCCGTGCCACCTGTGATCCATTCCAGATCCTCGTCAGAGGTTTTGATAATATCGGCCACCGCAAACATCGACGTCAAACGGGCGCGATAGGCGGCCTCGTCCTTGATGAAACCGGGGCGAATGTTGGGATCAATCATCGTTACACAAGACGTGGCCTCGCGCAGCATCAACGCCTGATAGGCATCGGCGCAAGGCTCGACCACCAAGCTAATCCCGCCAAAAAAGATCGCGTCAGCGGCCACATCAGGCAAATCAGCTTTGGTGATCATTCGGCCCGCCGTGTTTTCGTCATAAAACGCATAAGAGGCGTGCCCATTGGTCAGCGTCACAAAAGCCAGCGTCGTCGGGCGGTCCGACACATTGGCAGGGGCGCTATCAACCTTGGACGCGGTCAATTCACTGCGCAGCACATCGCCAAACAGGTCCGACGACAGACCCGAAAAGAATTGCACAGGGGTGCCAAGACGACCCAAGGCAATGGCGGTATTGAAAACAGAGCCACCCGCCAGCGGGGCAAAGGCCGTGCCGCCTTCGGTCGTTTGACGCGGAATCATATCAATCAGGGCTTCACCGGCACAAAGGATCATCTGTCTCTCCATATCTACTGGCTGTTAGCGATAACATATCCTGCGATCAGTGCAACTATCAGTCCGATTATAACGGCAAATGTAATCTTCCACGCCGAATACGGACGCTCGCCTTGCACACGGCCCGTGCGCCCGTTCACGACAAACCGAAACGTGCGGCCGCGGTATTTATAAGCGGCCAGCCAGACGGGCAGCAAAATATGCTTGAACGTGACATCGCTGATCTGGGTTTGCACGTCACTGACGCGCTGCTCGTCGCCGCCGATATCATATTTGGCATCACGCAAAATCATACGGTCCATATAGGCGCGGGCCTCGGTGAAGCCATCTGCCAGCTCAACCTGATAGCCCTCGGCGCGAAAGCCTGCCAGATATTCGGGCTTGTAGGGCTCCAGCGCGGACAAGTCCCACGGCTCTAACCCGTCGGTATATTTCTTGGGCAGGCTTTTAGACGCGAGCACCAGCACATCGTCGAAAAAGCGGGCAACGCGGCCCGAGACCCTGCGCCAGCGGGTTTTGCGAACTTGAACTTGCTGACGTTTGCCATCGCGGACAACGGTCTTGGTCTCGTAATAATGGGTGCCGCGCTGGCCGTGGTATTGGCTTTTGGTATCGGCATCAAAGGTCCAATAGGGGACATAAATCCCGTTCATCTGGCGACCCTTGCGGGCGTATTCCATCAGACCATTAGGGGCGAACCACAGGCTGCCCAACCATTTGGTTAAGGCAACACGGGACGCGCCCTCATCCAAGGCAAAGGGCAACAATCCACGCGGTTTGATATGACGGTGCACGCCTGTATCCGTGACCACAGGGGTCGCGCAAAACGGACACTCAGCAGCATGCACGTCACTGTCAAATTCAGTGCTCGCCCCGCAATTGGGGCAGGTCACCACGCGGGTTTCCTCGATTTCCTCATCCGATAGCTGATTGGCAACCGCGGCGCGGAAATTCAGCTCCTTGATGCCACCAGACATCGCCTGCGTGCCGCCAATCGGCTGCACATTCCCACAATGATCGCAGGTCAATTGATGCGTGCGCGGATCAAACCTTAGATCTGATCCGCAAGTATCACACGGAAAGCGATGCTCGATTGGCGTCTGCGACATGGGTTAGGCGCTTGGCGGCGGTGGGGGCATCACAGTGAACAATTGCGCAAGCTCTTGAACCTCATCAGCAGACTTCCAGCCGTCCTGACCTTGGGTCCAGACCTTGCTGTCACGCGACAAAGTGCCGTCAGTGACCTTGCGACCCATAGACGCCTTGGAAAACGGCCCCGTGACCGCACCATCAACGGCAATATGCCAGACGTGCTCAACAGGGGGCGGCGGCGGCGCAGACGGAACTGCGCCCCAAGGACCCGATTGCATCTGGCCCGCCATCGCCATGCCCATCCCCATGCCAAGACCGGCACCCATGCCGCCGCCACCATTTGGGTTAGCGGCCGCAGCGGTCATCGCTTCGGCTGTGGAATATTGCATAAAGTTGCCCAAATCACCTGCGATGCCCATCGATGTGCGCTTGTCCAAGGCGGCCTCGACCGCAGGCGGCAGGCTGATGTTTTCGATATATAGCTCGGGGATCGTCAAGCCGTATTGGGTCATCGTGGCGGAAATCGCAGTGGCAACCAACTTGCCCAGATCCGCAGTATTCGCTGCCATATCCAACACAGGAATACCGGACGAGGAAATCACGCGGCTGAATTCCTGCACAATGATGTTGCGGATCTGATAGCTGATCTCGTCCATCGTAAATTCGCCATCCGTGCCCACGATCTCGCGCAGGAACACCGCGGGATCGGACACTTTGACAGTATAGGTGCCATAAGCCCGAATACGGGTCGGGCCAAATTCAGGGTCGCGCAACATGATCGGGTTCTTCGTGCCCCATTTCAGGTCGGAAAAACGGGTCGTGTTGACGTAGTAAATCTCGGACTTGAACGGGCTCTTAAAGCCATGATCCCAATGGTTCAGCGTCGTCAGGATCGGCATGTTGTTCGTTTCTAACATGTACAGACCTGGCGTGAAGACATCCGCCAACTGTCCCTCATGCACGAAAACAGCCGCTTGGCCCTCGCGGACCGTCAGCTTGGCGCCATATTTGATCTCATGGGCTTCGCGCTCAAAGCGCCACACCATCGTGTCACGGGTGTCGTCAGTCCAGTGGATAACGTCGATAAATTCGCCGCTTAGAAAATCGAAAATGCCCATTGGTCAGGCTCCTTTGGATTGGGTCACATCTACTAGCTTGCGCCAGCGGTGGTCAGTTCAGTTGCGATGATTTTGGCGATAGGGGCGGCTTGTTCAGGGGTCATGCCAGAGGTGAATCTGCGGTCATAAAGCATCTTCAACAACAGTTCGTCATGGTTGGTCAAATAGCCGAATTCCTCGTCATCATTAAAAATCGACGGACGGGCGGCATTGCTGTCATTGGCCAACCCTAGCCCTTGGGCCAATTCTTCATGTATGCACGATTGACGCAATAGTGGGGGATGCTCGGCGCGTATGACAGAGATCGCCTTGATATACTCGGACTGTCCGGGCTCTGAAAAAGCAACGACAATGCACAACTGGTTGCGCGGCAAAGTCAGGATCGCACGCATAGAGCTAGGCGAAATACCAGGGACCAAAGCGCGCAAACGGCTTTCCGCCCCGCGTCTGTCGTTCTCGTCCAAGAACAGTACATGATAATTGGCGTTGTCATTTGTCACCGTGATCGGCAAGCCCGTGAGCCGTGATAAACGGCTGGCATATTTGCGAACCGATGCTTCGTCTCGGGCGCGTTGATCAACGGGGACACTGTCGCCAAACGCGACTGACATACGCACGGGCTGTTCCCAACGGCGCAGTTTCGACGCGGTCGTGCGGGCGCGGAGGCGGTCCCCGTCGGCGACATATTCGTCAAACAGGGCAATGCGCACAAAATTGCGGGCAAGCTGAGTATCGGTGAATGGCGTATCAGGACCGCCGCCGTCCGTGCGCAGCAGGCCGCGCACTGTCAGGCTGTTTTCGACACGGGCGTAATACGCGGCAAGTTCCGCAGACCTTTCATCCGACACAGGCGGCGAGACCACAGGCGGGATGACAGGCACCACGCGTTCTTGTGGTCGCACCGTTGGTGTGACTGCGGGCTGGGGTGCGGGTGCAGTGGCGCAACCGGCCAACGCCACAAGGCCCAAGATAGACGTCGCTTTCAGACCCCAGCCCAGCATTCTAGTTGCCTGTTGCGGTGCCGACGTTATCGCCAGCCCCAGTCTTGCGGGCCTTGGCAGAGGCCAAAGTATCCTTCAACTCTGCTTCCATACGCTTCAGCTCTTCCTCTGCTTCCGCACGCTTGCGCTTGCCTTCGTCAGCAATCTCAAGGCTTTCGTTGATCGTGGCGATCAAGTTGGCGTTGGCTTCCTTCACGGCGTTGATATCAAACACACCGCGTTCCATTTCTGTGCGAATGACCTTGTTGGCATCGCGCAGGTTCTTGGCGTTGGCTGTCAGCAACTCGTTGGTCAGATCATTCGCATCGCGGACGGCCTCAGCAGCCTCGGCAGAGCGCTGGATCGTCACGGCTTGGGCCAATTGGGTTTCCCAAAGCGGCACAGTGTTAACCAGCGTCGAGTTGATCTTGGTCACAAGCGACTTGTCATTTTCCTGCACAAGACGGATTGACGGCAAAGACTGCATTGTGACCTGACGGGTCAATTTAAGGTCATGCACACGGCGTTCCAGATCATCACGGGCAGAGCGGATATCGCGCAATTCCTGCGCCATCATCACGGCTTTGCCTTCAGGGGCCTTGGACACCTGCAGTTCTTTCTTTGGAATGACCTTACTGTCCAATTCAGCGATCTTTTCCTCACCAGCGGCAATATAAAGCGCCAGCTCGTCATAGAACTGCAATGTCTTCTCATACAAAACATCAAGGCTTTCGATGTCTTTCAGCAGCACATGCTCGTGGCGCAACAGATCATCGGTAATCATGTCAATCTGGCCCTGAACATCCTCAAATCGCGCGACAAATTTCGCCATAGGGGCGGCACGACCTAGCAGCTTTTCCCACCATGACCGCTTGCGACGCACGTCCAATTCGGACACCGAGAAACCACGGATTGTGCTGACGATATTACGCAGACTGTCACCCGCTGGGCCAACATCCTTGTTGCGCACGCCAGCCAGCATCGACTGGCTGATCACTTGCAATTCAGCCTGTGCGCCCGATCCAAAAGACACAATCGACTGTGTGTCGGTCATGTCGATCTCGTCCATACGGCGCTTGATCTCGGTCGTGGTCGGCTTGTCAGCCTCGGCCATTGTCACCAGCTCGCCCTTTGGCTCTGCCAGAACCACGGCTGTAACTTTTTCAACTTCAGCCAACGCGGCCTCGGCTTTTTTGCGGATTGTATCAGACATAAGATGTCCCCCTTGTTATTTCAGGCCTACGCCTTCGCGCTGCAAACGGTCGCGCAGCACTTTGATTTCAATATCCATGTCGCTGCGGTCATCGAGCAACATCTTTTGCGTGCGGGCAGCAAAGTTTTGCTCAAGATCGCCCAGTAATTGTTCATAATTCGCACGCGCATCCGCGTCCTTAGACCGACGGTACAGGTCAACAAACTTGATCGTGGCATCCTTGGCACCCATCAAATACACGCCCAGAAACTTGCGCGCGCCCGTCAGGTCACGCGGGTCTTCTTCGACCGTGCGGATCATCTTGCGGGCAGCAGCCTGAAACGCCGTTACGCGAACCAAAAGGGCGCGATCGCCAAGACCTTCGATCTGACCTGCCATCACCGACAAATGCGCCTCGGCCTCATCAACAACGCGGGCGACTCTGTCTTGTTGGAAGGTATCAATGCCCTCCATCCGCTTGTCGCGTAGCGGGTCGATACCAAAGGCGGCAACATGCACAGCCAGACCCGCAAAACCGTAAAGAATGGCCGATAAGACACTGGCATCATGGGCAAAAGAGGCAAGCGCGACACCAACACCAGTCAAGGCAGAGGCCATCATCTTGCGCGGAAACGCAGGGCGGCGGGCGACTTTGCGCAGATCATATGCGGCCTCGGCACGCAGACCCTCGCGCAACAGCATCGCGGCAATCGTCAAAGCAGCAGCCCCCACAAGACCGGTAATCAACTGCACAGGACCATCAGAAAACGTGGTCGCCACCAACACAATGGCAGGGACAAATAATACGTTTGATCTGGCACCCGCAGCATCCACCTGACGGTCGTCGATAACCTCGCGCGGACCTGTCGCTGGCGTGCCGTTGGGGCTGTATTTACCGCCATATTGCTTGGCCATCAGACTGCTCCTAGCCAACCAGAGGTGACGCCAAACAGTAGCACGATCAGAACGACATAGGCGCCGCGTTGAAATGACTTAGGCATGTGATCCCCTCGGATTAGCGAAAACGCATCGACCCTTATTATAGGGACGATGCACGTGATTTACGAGTGCTTCTGCAACGCCTTGCGTTCCGCGTTCAACTTGCGGCTATAACCGGACTGCAAGATTTCGACGGCGAACAACACGATCACAGAGAAGTAGAATGTCGCTTTGGACATCGGGATGATTTCCTTGCCGAAAACCTTGATGTTCAGCGCGTCGTCATGCACAGCGTGACCGGCAGCGGGGCCAGCTTCACCCAGCAAAACAACGCCGACAATCAACAAGATGAACAGGCCAAGCACTTCATACATGCGGTTCTTTTCCAAAAACCGTGTGACGCCATCAGCCAGTAGCAACATCGCCAAGCCCGACAACAAAATCGCAGTCGCAAGGATCGGGAAAACATCCGTAATCGCCAGCGCCGACAGCACGGAATCAAACGAGAAGATCAGGTTCATGATCACAATCAATACAATCACATGCACCGCAGACTTTGACGACTTGCCATCCACGTCGTGACCCAATCCGTCCAGTGACAGCATATGCGCGATCTCTTTGACCGCCGTGTACATGATGAACACACCACCGATGACAAAGACACAGGTCGCAAAGTTCACACCGCCCTCAATGACACCGGGCCAGTCGAAGATATAGAACGGTGCGGACAGGGCCGCGATCAATTTGATCATCACAAACAACAGCACAACCCGCAGGGCCACGGCGATAATAATGCCCCAAGTGCGTACAGCTTTTTGCTGTGCGACTGGTGCGCGTTGGCTCTCGATCGAGATGTAAAGAAGGTTATCGAACCCCAGAACAGCCTGCAAAAAGCATAGCATGATCAGGTTCGTTGCATTTTCGAGTGTCAGTAGGTCAGCCACGGTTATTTCCCCAATTTTGTCGCCCCTAACTTGCACAACGCTATAGGGGGCGACAAAGGTTCAACGTGGGCGGTTTTTCCCCGTAGCGGGTTTTTTCATTGGTTTGCCCGTGGGCTTGCGTGTTCTTGTAGGGGTTGGGCGGCTTTCCAGTCCCAATTGGTCGCGCACAACACGGCTTTTCAGCTCTTCCACACTGCCTTGGGCCAGATCACCCAGTTGGAACGGGCCATAGCTGACACGGATCAAGCGGTTCACAACCACGCCAATCGCTTCCATCGTGCGGCGAATTTCGCGGTTCTTGCCCTCACGAATGGACACGGTTAGCCAGGCGTTGGCACCTTGCTGGCGGTCAAAGGTAACGATCATCGGTTGGTAGTGAATGCCATCAACCGTGATCCCCTTGCGCAGCTCGTCCAGCCGCGCCTCGGACACAGACCCGTTGATGCGCACGCGGTAACGGCGCAGCCAGCCCGTCGAGGGCAGTTCCAGCTTTCGTTTTATTTCCCCGTCGTTTGTCAGCAACAACAACCCTTCCGAGTTGATATCCAAACGGCCAATCGACATCACACGCGGCATGCTTTCGGGCAGCGCACCAAACACTGTGGCACGGTCCTTTTCGTCACGCTCTGATGTGACCAAACCCGCAGGCTTGTGATACATCCAGATGCGCGGCGGATCAGGCTCGCCCACACGCTTGCCGTCAACAACGATCTTGTCGTCAGCGGTGACGTTTAGCGCAGGGCTGTTGATGGTCTTGCCGTTCACAGACACGCGACCTTCTTCAATCATACGCTCGGATTCGCGACGGGACGCGATGCCTGCGCGGGAAAGGACTTTGGCGATGCGATCGCCTGTGGGGGTATCATTGCTCATTTGCCTGCCATAGCGCCTTTGATCGCCCCTTGCCAGAGGGTGCGTGATGCCCGCATATAAGTCCATGACATTTACCAGCCATATGGACGCGGCTTTGGCCGAAGCGGTTGCTGCCGCAGAGCGCGGCGAAGTGCCCTGCGGTGCTGTCGTCGCAGGACCGCAAGGCATTGTCAGTGCAGCGGGAAACCGCACGCGGGAACTCAACGACCCCACAGCACACGCTGAAATCCTTGCAATTCGGGCGGCTTGTGACGCTTTGGGGCAGGAACGGCTGACGGGTTACGATCTTTACGTCACGTTAGAGCCTTGCCCGATGTGCGCGGCGGCCATCTCGAACGCACGGATCACACGGCTTTACTACGGGGCGGCAGATCCGAAATCTGGCGGGGTCGCCCAAGGACCACGTATTTTTGCGCACCCGCAATGTCACCATAAACCAGAGGTCTACGACGGGATCGGGGCCGCCGCCGCCGAGGCACTTTTGCGTGACTTCTTTGCTGCAAGGCGCGATTAAGCTTGTGAGCCGACCGCGCACCACACATATTGCGCGTATTGAATGTATGGGGTCCAAATGCAAAAGCGAACAATCGGTATTCTGGCGCTCGGCGCAGTCGTAATTTTGGGCGCGGGGGCCTATGTGGGCATGCACTCGATGGGCAGCGTGCATAATGTGATGTCCAACTTGATGGGCGAAAAGATGATCCACAACGTCATCGGCACCCCCATGCTGGAAGGCAAAGACACCGAGGATTTCGAAGTCGCGGAACTTCGCGCGCTCTTTGAAAACCACAAAGACTTGACGCGGACTGTCGAAAACCTGCCCAACGGCATCCGGACCGTGACCGAAACCGACAATGCAGACCTGCGCGATGCGCTTGCCAGCCATATCATGAGCATGACCCTACGGATCGACGAAAAACGCGACCCAGAGATCCCGATCCAAAGCCTGACACTCGACATCTTGTTCGAAAAGTCAGAATTGATTACCACAGAAATGGAATATACGGACACTGGGGTCGCAATTGTGCAAACCTCCGATGATCCAGACGTCGTCGCAGCGCTGCAAACCCATGCCGCCGAAGTCAGCGATTTGGCCGCGCGGGGCATGCAAGCGGCCCATGAGGCCATGCAAGCCCGCCACCATTAAGCGCGGGTCGCAGCCTTATACAAATGCCACGTGGCATGTCCCAAAACCGGCAACACAATGAACAGCCCTAGGAACGCAGGGATCATCGCGATCAGTGTCACCGCACCTATGAAAACGCCCCACGCCAGATAAAGCACAGGCTGTGCTGCCACGGCCTGAAAAGACGTGATCATCGCGGTAACAAAATCCACATCGCGGTCCAGAAACATCGGCATCCCCAGTACGGAAACAGCAAAGGTCAGGCTGGCGAAGACCGCCCCAATTGCTGTACCAAACCCGAACATTTTCAACCCGTTAGCCGACAAATAGACCTCGGTCGAACTATGTACATTGGTCATCGGCGACAGGCCTAGAAACAGCGCAAAGATCATATGGCCCAAGAAAAACCAGAACAGAAACAGAATCACAAGGATCACCGCCAACCACGGCAGTTGGCCCACCTTATGCGCCCAAACCACCCCCGCAATCTCGCGCAGGTTCAGCGGCTCACCCGCGGCACGTCTGCGGCTGGTCTCATATAATCCCAAAGCGGCGAAAGCACCGACCAGCGGAAAGCCCATGACCGCAAGAACCAGCCAGAACGTCGATCCGGTCACATAAGTCACCCAGGTCATAATCAGCCCGCCAAGGACGTAGAAATTGGCAAAGAACAGGCCCGGCACAGGGGTCGCGCGAAAATCGCGCCATCCTGCCAGCAGGCTGTTTGTGATGTCACCAAAGGAAATGGGCCGCACAGATGGTGCGCCATTTGGTCTGTCATGCATTGCCGATCCTCCCGCGTTTGGCCATTTTTTGAGACTGCGCCCTAAGACAAACACCTGCAATGATTTGGATCAAGGCGGCAGATACAAAAAAGGGCAGCACAAGGCTACCCGATCTCGTCATATTTACAGGGGCTTACGCCTCTGTTGGAATCCGCAGAACCTGACCTGGGTAGATCTTGTCTGGGTGCGTCAACATTGGCTTGTTGGCCTCAAAGATCGCGTGATACTTGTTCGCGCTACCCATTGTTTTCTTGGCAATCGCAGACAGCGTGTCGCCCTTTTCAACAGTGTGGAACACAGTGCCCTCGGAAGAACCTTCCATTGCGTCTTCGACTTCTTCGATGCCGTCGACGTTGCCTGCGGCCAGAATGATCTTTTCGCGTGTTTCTTGATCAAGGGCTTTACCCTTCATCACGACTTTCCCGCCTTCAACAGAAATGTCGACGTCTTTCGCGTCAAGACCAAGTTCGGCCAATTCCTTATTGATCGCCTCTTCTGGCGTATCGTCTTTGCCGATCAATTTCTTGCCAGCGTCTTTTACTTTCCACAAACGGGATTAAAGCCACCGGCTTCCAGCCGGTCCGCTTTAGCGTAATGTACTATAATCTTCCCTCTCATTTTTAAGACCCAGCGAAGCGGTAAGGGTCTTAAAAATGAGAGGGAAGATTATGATCT
>JAIBDT010000084.1 GCA_024686085.1 Loktanella sp. | reverse complement strand
GTGGTGAACCGGTCGGCGAGCAGCGATTTGGCGTGATCCAGCGCAAGGTATTGCTGATACCGTTTGGGTGACACGCCCACCCATTGCGAAAAGAGCCGCTGAAAATGTGCGGGGCTCATGTTCATCTGGGCGGCCAGATCGACAAGGGCGATCGTTGGTTGCGTCGCCCCATCGATATAATCGATGGCCCGACGCATGACGTCGTAATGATATGCGTTTTGCTGTTCCATAGGTTTACTCTAGGCCAAGCAGATGGTTGCCCGCGACCCGAAAATTGCGCATAGATTGGGGCATGGTAAAACAACTCGATTACAAAACAATCCGCGAGATGTTCGAGCGCTTTCAAGAGATGGAGGCAGAGCCCAAAGGCGAGCTTGAGCATGTGAACGTCTATACGCTTGTGGTGGCTGTCGCGCTTTCTGCGCAGGCGACCGACAAGGGTGTGAACAAGGCCACGCGGGAATTGTTCAAGATCGCGGATACCCCACAGAAGATGCTTGATCTCGGTCTTGAGGGTGTAACCGAGCATATCAAGACCATTGGTCTATTCCGCCAAAAGGCGAAGAACGTGATCAAGATGAGCCAAATTCTCGTCGACGACTTTGATGGCGAGGTTCCAAATTCACGGGCGGCTTTGCAGTCGCTTCCCGGCGTTGGCCGCAAGACAGCCAATGTGGTTTTGAACATGTGGTGGGGCCAGCCCGCGCAAGCTGTCGATACGCACATCTTCCGTGTCGGAAACCGCAGCGGCATCGCGGTTGGTAAGGATGTCGACGCGGTGGAACGTGCTGTTGAAGATCATGTACCAGCCGATTTCCAGTTACACGCCCATCACTGGCTAATTCTGCACGGGCGCTATACATGCGTGGCCAGAAAACCAAAATGCGCGGCCTGTTTGATCCGTGATCTCTGTATGTTTGAGGATAAAAATCTATGAAAAAGTTTCAGGTCGTGGGCATCGGCAATGCGATGGTCGATGTGCTGGCGCGTGCCGAGGATAGCTTTCTAACCGATGCCGGTATTGGAAAAGGCATCATGCAGTTGATTGATATGGATCGTGCCGTCGAGCTTTATGGCATGATTGGTCCTGCACGTGAGGTTTCGGGCGGGTCTGCTGCTAATACGATCGCCGGAATTGCGCATCTGGGTGGCCGTACGGCCTATGTCGGCAAAGTCAAAGACGACCAGCTTGGCGCAATTTTCGCCCATGATTTGCGTGCGCAGGGCGCTGTCTATGAGACTACTCTGGCCCCCAAGGATGCCGTTGATGAAACGGGTCGTTGCTTGGTGATCGTGACCCCTGACGGTGAACGGTCGATGAATACCTATCTGGGTGTGACTGAATTTCTGACGTCGGACGATATTGACGAGACCCAGATGGCCGAGGCCGAGTGGATTTATCTGGAAGGCTATCGCTTTGACGGCCCGGAGAGCCATGCAGCGTTCGCCAAAGCGATTTCTGTTTGCAAGGCTGCGGGTGGCCGCGTGTCTTTAACCCTGTCAGACCCGTTCTGCGTCAGCCGCCACCGGGACGCATTTCGTGCCATGATCCAAGCGGATGTTGATTTGCTATTTTGCAACCGTGCAGAGATGCTGTCAATGTACGAGACCGATGACTTTGACGCAGCCTTGGCACAAGCCGCAGTAGAGGTTGCGGTTGTGGCTTGTACTGACAGTGGCAACGGTGCCTTTGTTCTGTCGGAGGGGCAGACTTGGCATGTTCCCGCAATCCCAACTGACATCGTTGACGCTACAGGTGCTGGCGATCTCTTTGCAGGCGCATTTTTATGGGCGCTTACCCACGGATACATACCGAAAGATTGCGCCCATATCGGGAACATTGCCGCTGCTGAAGTTATCAGCCATATCGGTGCCCGCCCTGAGGCGGACCTTAAGGTATTGATTGCACAGGCGGGGCTAAAGCCAGCCACATAGCGTCCATTTTGTCGATTTCGGTTGGATCAAAGCGGTCCTCGTCCTTCCAGTATTTCCCGGAAGCGACATAGTAGCCCAAGTCATCTTCGGCTTGTAGGGCCGCCGCGACAGCCGATGCCTCATGCTGCAACGGCTTTTGCGCGGCGGTGGTTGATGGGGTCGCGCGCGGGAACGTGAGTTGGCTAGGATCGGTCGAAAGGTTCACCATCGCACAGCCATAACCTGCCGCCAGCGCCATAAGTCGCGCCGATTTTGCCGGTAAAGACCGCAAAGAGATGTCACGCCTAAGGGGGTCGGCTTGTCCCGTCCCGTAAAAGTGTGTTGGCCCAGTTGCAGGGTAAACCATGTCACAGCCGACCATTGCGATGACCTTTGGTCGCAACGCGCCAAGCGCCCAATAGGCAGCTGTAAAGGCCATGGTTCCACCCGCATAGACAAATCCACCACAAGTGTTTTGAACTGGCACATAATCCGAAGACCGGATGACCTGTTGTTTTACCCCAATACTGGTTGGTTGCTTGTCCACGGGGAAGTCGTCCGGAAAAATCAAACTGTCCCAGTCTGACCTGATTTGCCACGCATTGTTGATGACGACGATATGATCAAAGTGTGATTTGTCCCAGCTACGCGCTCGAAGCGCGGCCGGTCCTGAACCTATGATTAGCACGTTTTCCAAAACTGCCCCCGATGTTTGCCGTCCCACATCTAACGCGAATGGGAGAGACGTCGAGAGCGGGGCCCCCGGCGGGCATATTTTAGCTTGGAAAAATGGAAAGTACGCTGCCAGCCGTTAGTCGCGTGGCGCAGCGGGCGTGGCAGCGTCTTTTCGTCGGCGGCCATCGGCATGCCTGCCTGTACCGCACATTTAAACTGCCAACGGATCGTTAATAATTCGTTTTTCCGAGGACAAATATGCTGGGGGGTGAGGCCGCAGGCCGAGGGGGGCTAGCCCCCCTGACCCGCACGCCGCAGGCGCTATTCGCCCAGTTTTGCATGCACTTCGTTAAGATCTATTTCCCCGATAGGCATCTTGTTGCCGGGATTTTCAAAGTCATATTTGAAAAGCTGGAAATCCTTCTTGTAGATTTCCCACATAAAATGCATCGACATATCGTCAAAGTAGTCTTCAACGGGGTGCAGGCGTTTTGGGCCGTGCCCTTCGCTTTCGTTAAAGCGTGGGATGGTCGCCAAATCGACCTTATTGGGTGTCTCGATTTTATCAAGGACCTGCTGCATGCCGTCGTTGAACTGCTCGGTCCAGAAAATCTTGTCATACCGCCCGCCGTTCACGATGAAGGTCGAGATGTGACCCGACATGGCAGACCAGTGAATGTCAGGCTCCATCGGCCTGCGCCAGCGGATGGTGTCGCGTGCGAATAGCAGGAACCTGCGGAATGATTTAATCTGGTCGAACTCGAATCCGGTTTCCGGATCGCCGACTTCAATCCCGTATTTCTGAATAAGAAGTGGCACAAGGTTGCCCCGATACCGCCGTCCGTTCCGCTGGATGCCGCAGATTTTATCGAAGAAAGACGACAGGATCCGTGTGTATGTGTTGCGCACGCAGGTGAACGAATAGCTTTCGTGTGCTTTTACATTCGCCGTGATCAATGGCTGGCTTTCGTCCATCGCCCATTTGTGCATGCCGCCTTTTGCGTCATGTATGTCCCCGTCGAAAAACTCGCCGTGGTCAGAGTAGAACATGATCTGGCCGATGGTCGAGCAGGCGCATTTGGGTACGACCCGATATACGACGCTTTCGCTTTCGGTCATCCAAGTGCCGGGAAAACCCATGTTAATCTTCTCCATCTGCCCGCGGTTCGTGCGGTCTTTTCGTCAATACCGTCATAGTTGACCGAGAAATACAAAGAAACCCTGTATATTCAAGGTCTGTTCACGGTATGACATGTAAGCAATACATTCGCTTTGGGTACACACTTCTAACATGGCAAAAATCGCGTTCATCCTTCTGTGTCATAAAGATCCTGACGCTATAATTCAGCAAGCGGAGCAGTTGACGGCCGTGGGGGATTTTATTGCAATCCACTTTGATGCCCGTGCCCCGATCGAAGCTTTCCAGAAAATTCAATCCGCATTGGCCGATAATCCGAATGTTGCGTTTGCCAAAAAGCGTATCAAATGCGGGTGGGGCGAGTGGTCTTTGGTTCAGGCCACGCTGTATGCTGTCGAAGCCGCTGTTGATGCCTTTCCACGCGCGACCCATTTTTACATGGTGTCGGGTGATTGCATGGCGATCAAGTCCGCAAAATATGCGCATAAATTTCTGGATGACAACGATGTCGATTATGTCGAGAGTTTTGACTATTTTGAAAGCGAATGGATCAAAACAGGCCTCAAAGAAGAGCGTCTGATATACCGCCATTTCTTTAACGAGCGCACGCAGAAACGTCGGTTTTATTGGTCGTTCTGGTTCCAACGTAAGTTTGGCATCACCCGCGAAGTCCCTGCTGACATGCAGGTGATGATTGGTTCCCAGTGGTGGGTGCTGCGTCGCCGCACGATCGAGTGGATCATTGATTTCACCAAAAAGCGCAAAGATGTTATGCGCTTTTTCCGCACCACGTGGATTCCCGATGAGACATTTTTCCAAACGCTTGTCCGCCATTTGGTCCCCGGAAACGAGATTCGCACCCGCACGATGACGTTTTTGATGTTCACGGATTACGGGATGCCTGTCACATTCTACAACGATCATTACGATCTTTTGCTGTCCCAAGACAGTCTATTTGCCCGCAAGATTAGTCCCGAGGCCAAAGAGTTGAAGGAACGTTTGGGTGTGCTGTACGCCTCGGAGCGCGATGATTTCAAGATTTCAAACGAAGGCCGCAGCTTGTTCAAGTTCCTGTCTGGCCGTGGGCGTATTGGCCGCCGTTTTGCCACGCGGTTCTGGGAGACCGAGACTTCGCTGGGCCGCGAGCGCGAATTGCTGATTATTGCGTGTAAAAAGTGGCACGTCGCCAAGCGTTTGACGGCCTCTATTCGCCAACACACGGACGTGCCTGTCATTGACTATATTTTCAACGAAGAAGAAACCGAGCTGCCTGATTTGGGCGGTATTCAGTCAACGATTGGCAAGCGCACCCGACACCGTCGCGCGCTGATGCGCATGTTGTTTGACTATTACGAGACCAACAAGCTGGTGATCTGTTTGGACACGGCCAGTCTTGATCTTATGCAGGATTTCTTCGCAGACCGCTCGACGACCAAATTGCTGGAGATCGAGTGTGGTTTGACCGATGAATATCTTGCAGGTCATGCCCGCCGTGTGGGTCTTGCGGGTGATCAGACTTCTGACGAAACCTTGGCCCAGTTGCTGCCCACAATTCGTTACGATGTATTGTTTGAAAGTGACCGTATTCGTGATGCTGGTTTTTCGCATCATACAGTGATCAAGGAATCCCACAGCCCGCAGGAAAATGCCCCTGCGATTGCCCAGTTCTTGGGTGTTGATGACGAAACGGCAAGGCAACTTGCTGAAACCCCCTATCTCTTTGTTGACTAAGGTGCCCCATGCAATTTGACTATGACGACCAGAATATCTTTGCCAAGATTTTACGTGGTGAGATCCCCAATAGCACTGTGTTTGAGAATGATCATGCCTTGGCGTTCAAGGATATCGTCCCACAAGCGCCTGTGCATGTGCTTGTGATTCCCAAAGGTCCCTACGTCAGTATTGATGATTTTGCCGCCAATGCGACGCCGGCTGAGCAGGCAGGGTTTTTCGCGGCTGTTGCCGCTGTGTGCGACATGAGCGGCGTTGAGGAAGGCTTTCGGACGATTGCTAATACCCGCGCCCACGGCGTGCAGGATGTGCCGCACTTCCACATGCATATTCTGGGTGGCAAGCCGCTTGGCCGGATGTTGCCTGCTTAAGACTTGGTCAGTGCCAAGAAGACGTCTTCGAGGTCTGATTGCTCTGTCGTGATGTCGTTGATCTCGATCTTTGCATTGCGGATGATATCAAGCACGGCGTCGGCGCTGGTTTTGCTGGATTGGTAGGTGAAAGCCAATCGTCCGTCTTTGCGTTTTTGTCCTGTGATTGTGTCGGGCAGGGCGGGCAGGTTTGCCTCGCTTGCCGGCTTGATCACGAGGGTTTTGTGGTCAAGTCGCCCCAGCAGGTTTGCCGTGCTGTCGCGCACGATTTGCCGCCCGTGGTTGATGATTGCGATCTCGTCGCACATCGCCTCGGCCTCTTCCAAGTAGTGGGTTGTCAGGATGATCGTGACGCCTTGGTCGTTCAATTTACGCACGTTCGCCCAAAGCATATTGCGCAACTCGATGTCGACCCCTGCCGTTGGTTCGTCAAGCACAAGGATTTGTGGCGAGTGCACCAGCGCCTTGCCCAAAAGCAACCGCCTACGCATGCCGCCTGAAAGCGAGCGCGCGTGCGCGTTGGCTTTATCGGTCAGCCCGATGATATTGAGGATCTCTGCGGTTTTACGCTGCGCTTTTGGCACGCCATATAGCCCTGCCTGCACGTCCAGTGACCCTGCGGGTGTGAAGAACGGGTCGAGGTGTGGTTCTTGTGGCATGATCCCGATGGCCGCGCGCGATTGGCGTGGGTTTTCGTCTTGGTCGAATCCCCAGATTTTTACCGTCCCTGTGGTTTTGGTGACAAGCCCTGCAAGGATATTGATCAGTGTCGATTTGCCCGCCCCGTTTGGCCCCAAAAGTCCAAAGACCGTGCCGCGCGGGATGTTCAGATCAATGCCATGCAGCGCTGTTTTCGCCTCTGAACGCCCTGCCGCGGCGTAGGTCTTGGTCAGGCCTGAAATTTCAATTGCATTCTGTGTCATGGATGTCTTTCCCCCAGCGCGGGCATTTGTTAGATAAGGTCTATGACGGGCTGTGACCCGTGGCAACCAGACAGGACAAGATATGACAACACCTGCCCCAGAAACCCGTATCGTAAATGATTACCGCGTGGCCTGTGATGGTGGTGGTGCGTCGGGGCATCCGCGTGTTTGGCTGCAAATTCCAGGTGAGCATGGCTGGGTCGAATGCCCGTATTGCGACGCCAAGCTGGTACACAAAGATTTCGAAGGTAAAGTATGACCCGCGTTGTGATTTCAAGCGATCACGCTGATATTCCATTGCGCCACGCGATTGCCGCACATGTTGAGGCAGCGGGTTACGAGGTCGTTGATATCGGCCCTGAAACGGACGCGAGCACGGATTATCCGAAACATGGGCAGGCTGCGGCCAACATGGTTGCCTCTGGTGATTGTGCCTTGGGCATTATCATTTGCGGCACTGGCCAAGGGATTATGATGGCGGCCAATAAGGTTGCTGGCATTCGCTGTGGTGTGTGTTCGGACACGTTTTCGGCCCGTATGATCCGCCAACATAACAACGCAAATATGTTGTCGATGGGCGCGCGCGTCGTTGGCAAAGGCCTTGCGCTGGATATCGTTGATGCGTTTCTGTCTGCCGAGTTTGAGGGCGGGCGTCATGGTTTGCGCGTCGATATGATCGAGCCTGCCGCTTAAGCACTGGCAGGCTGGTCCCGTTTCTGGCAAAACGACCCCTGACACAAATGCAGGGGAAATTTACATGACACAGCAATTTGGCAAGGGCCACCATCTGCATTTGATTGATGGCTCTGCGTTTATTTTCCGAGCTTATCACGCGCTGCCGCCGTTGACGCGCAAGTCTGATGGCTTGCCTGTTGGCGCTGTCAGTGGCTTTGTGAATATGCTCCAGCGCTATATCGAGAACAATTCTGGCGACGATGCGGCGACACATGTCGCCGTGATTTTCGACAAGGGCAGCCACACCTTTCGCAACGATATGTATGACCAATACAAGGCGAACCGCGATGCGATGCCCGAGGATTTGCGCCCGCAAATGCCGCTCACCCGCGAGGCGACCCGCGCGTTTAACATTGCTTGCGAAGAGATCGAGGGATTTGAGGCCGACGATATTATCGCGACGCTGTCGTGTCAGGCGCGCAATGCGGGTGGGCGTGTCACGATCCTCTCGTCCGACAAAGATATGATGCAGCTTGTGGGTGACGGCGTCGAGATGCTGGACCCGATGAAGAACAAGCGCATTGATCGCGATGCTGTGGTCGAGAAATTTGGCGTGCAGCCTGAGCGCGTGGTTGATGTGCAGGCGCTTGCCGGTGATAGCGTGGATAACGTGCCCGGTGCGCCGGGGATCGGGATTAAGACCGCTGCGTTGTTGATCAATGAATATGGCGATCTGGAAACACTGCTCGACCGTGCGGGCGAGATTAAGCAGCCGAAGCGCCGTGAAAGCCTGCTCGATAACCGTGCGCAGATTGAGCTGTCAAAGAGGCTCGTGACGCTGGATTGCAACATGGAATTGCCGTTTGATCTGGACAGTTTGGAGATCAAGGATGCGGTGCCTGAGGATTTGCTGGCGTTTCTGGCGCTGATGGAATTCCGCACGATTGTGAAGCGGATCGCGGATAAGCTGGGCGCAAAGGCGCCAGAGATT
>JAIBDT010000074.1 GCA_024686085.1 Loktanella sp. | reverse complement strand
TGACAGTACCGAAGCGGCCATTCGTGCAAATTGCAGTTGGGAGGCAAAGGCAAACGATCAAGTGGCGAATTTGGCAGTTCTTGCAACCAAGAATTGCCACCCTTGGATCAATAATCGGCAAACGGCCTTAACCATAGTATGCTTGTCCAAATGTAAAATCACTCAAGCCGCTCACATGCTATTTTGCTGGTGGTTACCTGTATCGTTAGATAGCAGCCAGTGATGCGTGCGATGATCTCGGAGGTCCTATCGGGCATTCACATATTTGATCATTATGCAGCAATAAGAACTATAAATTTTCTAAATTCGTCGACCAGTGTTAGTTTTCCTCAAATCTGAGATACTGAGGCGGAACATGAACCGATACGACTTTCAACAACGTTTCGACACCTCTGGCCCCGTCATTCTGCCCGTTATCCACGTTCACGATGCCGAACAGGCGCGACGGAACATCGAGGTTGCAATCGGCGGAGGGTGTCCCGGCGTTTTTCTGATCAACCACGATTTTGAGAAAGATAAGCTGATCCCGATTATCCAGGAGATGCGTCAGTTGTTTCCAGACTATTGGATCGGAGTGAACTTTCTTGCTGTGACGGGAAAAATCGCGTTTCCTATTCTGGGCGCGTTGCAAGCGAACGGTGTTCAGGTTGACGGTTACTGGGCGGATGACGCGCGTATGGATGAGCGCCGCGCAGAAGATGATCAGCCGGAAGCAGATGAAATTGCCGCAGTCCGCAAGTCCAGCGGTTGGAGCGGTTTGTATATCGGCGGCACAGCGTTCAAGAAACAGCGTGAGGTCGATCCCACACAGTATGCCAAAAGCGCTCGTTTAGCGACCGAATACATGGATGTTGTTGTTACGTCTGGGGTTGCGACTGGGCATGCCGCAGACGTGGACAAAATCGAAACCTTCCGCGAACACTGCGGCGACACAGCACTCGGCCTTGCATCTGGCATAACACCCCAAAACGCAGCCCAATACGCAGATGCGGTTGATCTTTTTATGGTGGCAACAGGGATCAATTTTGAGGAGGACTTTTACAACATCGACCCTGATCGCCTGAAACACCTCATGCACCTCACACAGAAATAAGGGATAATATCACATGACATTCGACAAAGGGCCCAGAGACGACCGTTGGTACTTCTCGCTCATGGCACCGAATACCAAAGGCGACAAATTTGCATGGCTGGACCCAACGTCCATCTACATCAACGGCAAGGCCTATCATGACCTGCTGGATGACCTTTGCGCCGACCTGAATGCCGACGATATTGATGTGGTTGCAGGTCTTGATGCGATGGGATTTGTACTGGCTGCGGGCATTGCCGCGCGGATCAGGCGGGGCTTTTTGCCAATACGCAAGACCGGCAAGTTGTGTGTCGACACAGATATTGCATCCATGACCAATTACTCAGGCCAAACACAAGCGATGGAAATGCGCCTGCCAGCTTTTGCACCAGAAACGAGGGTCTTGCTTGTGGATCAATGGGTCGAAACCGGCGGCACGATGCACGGTGCTGTGCAATTGGTTGAACAGCAAAAGGGTAAAGTTGCGGGCATGGTAGCCATTGTTATGGAAGACAACGAAAACACCGCAGAATACCACAAGAAATACAAATGCGTTACCGCCATTCAACCAGGCACAGAGTGGCAGCGCCAAGCCAATGCGCAGTATCTCGAAAGCTTCAAGACCTACAAACCCGAGATGGCGTTTCCGGTCTAAGACCTAAGCTCGGCGCACATTCCAAAAAAGACTCACTCAAGAGGGGCTCGACAGATGAAATTAATCTGTGGAAACAGTAACCGTCCACTTGCCGAAGCGATTGCGGCACATATGAAAGTGCCGTTGGCGGAGTGCAATGTGCGCCGCTTTGCCGATGAAGAAGTGTTCGTGGAAATCCATGAAAACGTGCGTGGTGACGACGTATATGTCATCCAGTCAACGTCCTATCCGGCCAATGACAATCTGATGGAATTGCTCGTGTTGATTGACGCCCTTCGTCGCGCATCGGCTGGCCGGATCACTGCTGTGATCCCTTACTTCGGGTACGCGCGGCAAGATCGCAAATCAGCGCCGCGCACGCCGATCTCCGCCAAACTCGTGGCCAATCTGATTACCAATGCAGGTGCCGACCGTGTCCTAACAATGGATTTACATTCTGCGCAAATTCAGGGCTTTTTCGACATTCCAACTGACAACCTGTATGCCGTGCCAGAAATCGTCCGCGACATTGAACAGCAAAGCACTCGAGACAATACTATGGTTGTGTCTCCCGATGTGGGCGGTGTTGTACGCGCCCGAGCACTGGCCAAGCGTCTTTCAAGCGGTCTGGCGATTGTTGACAAACGTCGAGACAAACCGGGTTCTTCTGAAGTGATGAACATTATCGGTGATGTAACAGGCAAATCTTGTGTGCTTGTCGATGATATCATCGATTCAGGTGGCACCTTGTGCAACGCCGCAACTGCCCTTTTAGAAAATGGCGCTGCAGAGGTATCAGCGTATATCACGCATGGTGTCTTGTCTGGCAAAGCCGTCGAGAGGATTAACAAATCAGATCTATCCTCTTTGGTGATTACTGACACGATTGGTGCGACTGAGGCAGTCAGCGCATCTTCAGTCATTCGTACCATTTCTATCGCACCGATGTTTGCAAAGGCCATTACACGTATCGCAAATGGGGAGTCGGTCAGCGTTTTGTTTGAATAACGCCTAAGGACAACGAGTGCATACCGTGTCTTTATTGGTTTCTAACTAGAACAAGTGTCGTTAATGTACTAATCATGGGCATCAAAAATCTATCCACAGAGCTTTTGCGAGCTTTCATAACTGTCATAGAAGTCGCCAGTTTCACACGGGCTGCTGAGATACTTGGCCGGACACAGCCTGCAATCAGTTTGCAGATCAAAAGGCTGGAAGAAACTGTTGGTTACGACTTGATCGAGCGGAAAGGCAAAGAAATCTCCCTGACCGAACGGGGCGAAGCCCTAGCCATTCATGCCCGGCAAATCCTCCGTTTGAATGATCTTGCTGTAGTTCAGTTCGAGAAACCAAGCAAATCCTCGAAGCTGCGGGTTGGCTTGCCGGTGGACTATGCAGTGAACACACTTCAATCCTGCCTTACGGATGTTGTCCGAAACTATTCCGACGTGCAGTTCGAGATACGCTGCGATTTATCAAAACATGTTCTTTCCGCATTGCGCAGTAACGAAATCGACATTGCGGTTGCCCTGTTCGATGGTGACGATCAGCAATTCCTGTTCCGCAACTGGAAGGAACAACCTACGTGGGTAGGTGCCGTCGACTTTGACATCCCTAATGGATCCAACATCCCGCTTGTTGTTCATCCTTATGGCTGTGTTTATCGGGACCGCATGACCACCGCATTGAAACTGGAAGGAAAAAGCTGGCGTATTGCCTATTCGAGTCCTGGGATCGGCGGCGTTCAACGCGCGGTTCACGACGGATTGGGCCTGTCCTGTCTAACAGTGCCCACCGTTCAAAGCGGTATGCGCAAATTCAGTGAAGAAGACGGCCTGCCTGTCTTGCCCCCTTTGCATATTGGCCTGTTTGCGCGACAGGCGCAGTTGGGTGCGGGCGGGTATGCGGCGATTGATGCCATCGTAAAAACGCTAGAAGCACATTCTTCGGGAATTCACTCTGAATAAGCGCTCATTATGCAGGCATATCAACGATAAATTTCCCAAAGCTGCCATCTTGCAATAGCATTCCTTAAAGTCAGCACTGAACCTATCGGTTCAGCAAGGCAACGAGTGCTCTTTTCCTAAAAAGGGCGACCAACTAGGAGAAGACGATGATGAAACCAACACTGACCTCCTCACTATATGGCCTCAGCCGCCGCCAACTGCTCAAAGCTGGCGGTGCTGCGGTTCTGACCACACCTTTTGCGAGCCGCGCGTGGGCTGCCACAACCGAGATCAATATGCTCGCATGGTATGGTCACGGAGAGCCTGACATGGTCGCAGAGTATGAAGCGGCCAACAACGTCAAGTTTGTGCCAAAGTACTACGCAGGCGGCGACAATATGCTGGCGCTGATCGCGCAATCCCCTCCCGGCACGTATGACCTGATCTTGTCTGACGGCGAATTTGTGCAGCAGTTGAACCTTGCGGGCTACATTGAAGAGATGGACCCGGCGGATTATCCGCTGGATGACATGCTGCACGAAGACTTTAAGCAGTTTCCCGGCCACTGGGCTGATGGAAAAATGTATTCTATGATGCTGCGCGGCGGTCACCTTGGTGTGTCCTACAACAAGAACTCTGTGACGGCAGAAGAAGCGGCAAGTTATGAATGCTTCTGGAAGCCAGAGCTTGCAGGCAAGGTTGGCCACTTCGATTGGCATCTGCCAACGCTGGGCATGATGAGCCTCTACAACGGCAATGGCGCAGGCCTTTGGGATCTTGATGATGCCAAATGGAGTGCTGTTCAGGAAACAACCATGGGCTTGCGCAAGCAAGTCGGCGGGTTCTTTGATTACGGCGGCACGTTCAACGGTCTCAAGAACGGCGAGATGCAGGCGATGGTCGGCATCGGTGACTGGATCACTGGAGTCTTGGAAAAGGACGGCGCTCCTGTTGCCTCCGTAATCCCGAAAGAGGGCGGCATCCAGTTCACAGAGAGCTATTCCATCGGCAAAGGCAGTGAAAAGACGGCTGAGGTTAAAAAGTTCATCCAGCACATGATGTCTCCTGCGGGTCAGGTGAAATCTGCTCAAATGGCGGCCTATCCAGGCTTCTGCGTCACCAAAGCGGGGCGTGCCGCCTTGATCGAAGCAGATTTGGCCGAGGCCACACGATCACACCAGATCGACGGTGATCCGCAAGATCCTATCACTCTAATCAACGAGGGTCATATCCACTACCGTGATATCCCGCAGCAGCAGGGTCTCGAAGATTGGAACGACTTCTGGTCCGAGTACAAGAGCGCCTGATCGAGCAATTGGACACAATAAGTGCGGGCGGCTATAAGTGCGGGCGGCTATCACGTCGCCCCCTCTAACCAAAGAACGCGGGAGCCTAATGTCATCCAACCCTGATAGCCGTCCAAACCTCTATGCCTTGACCTGGCGCCTACCGATCATTTTCTGGCAATTGATCTTCTTTGTCGGACCTGTTCTTTTCATGGTAGCGATGTCTTTCTTCCTCGTGAAGAACTACCGCATGACCGAGGCCTTCGATTTTGTGAACTGGACTCGCATGCTGACGCGCGGGTTCTTCTGGGACAGCTACTGGTACACAGTTGTGATTGCTACAGCATCAACTGTCTGTGCAATGTGCATTGCCTTCCCCGCGGCCTTTGCACTGGCATTCCGTGCCTCAGAAAGCACCCGTCGATGGGCGATTTTCCTACTCATCATTCCGTTTTTCACCAGCTATCTGGTACGCACTTTTTCTTGGTTCGTCATCTTGTCTGAGAGCGGCGTAGTCAATGCGATGCTTGGCTATATCGGCCTTGGTCCCTACACGATGCTGAACACGAATTTTGGTACGTTGGTAGGGTACATGACGCTAACGCTGCCGCTGGTTGTCATCTTGCAAACGGTCACGATGGCCAACATTGACAAGAACTTGATCGAGGCAGCGCGCAATCTGGGATGCTCGGCCTTCCGCACGATCTGGCAGGTGATCATTCCGCTGTCAAAAACAGGTCTGATCATCGCCGCGATTTTCTGTTTCATCCTGTCATTTGGTGACTTTGTCGCGCCCTTCTATTTAGGCGGATCACAAGAGCCGACTTTGCCAATCCTCATCCTTGATACCACCAAATCCGGTCAACAATGGCCGCGCGCGGCGGTTGTCGCTATCATGATGATGGTCACTTTGTTTGCCATTGCCTTCACCGGCATTGCGCTCGCCTACCGCAAAGGAAAGGGCGCAAAATGAAACAGAGTCGCTCTTTGAACGTCATTCTCGGCATATATGTCGTTCTGGTCTTTGCGTTTGTCTTTGCTCCAATCATTTTCAGCATGATTTTTTCATTCAATTCGCAGCGCTTCCCGACAATCCCCTTGGGGGAGTTCTCAACGGAGTGGTACCAGAAGGTTCTGGCTGACCCCGACATTTGGAAGGCCGCGCGCAACAGCCTGATCGTGTCTTTTTCCACGGCCCTGATCGCAACGTTCCTTGGGTTCTGTACGGCGTATTCCGATTTCCGGTACAACTTTCGCTTTAAGGGTCCCTACCTCGCGCTGATCCTGCTGCCCCCGACAATCCCACTGATCATTATGGCATTGGCGATGCTGGCGTGGCTGTCCAAGATCGGGATGTCAGGACAGCTCTATTCGATTGTCATCGCGCACAGCGTTCTGACCGCGCCGTTTGCAATGGCTGTGATCCGTCTGCGCCTCAATCAAATGGACCCCGACCTGGAATCTGCTGCGTGGAACCTCGGCGGGTCAGAGTGGCAAACCATGCGACACGTGATCGTTCCGTTCTGCAAGCCCGCGATTTTCTCTAGCCTTTTCCTAACAGCAGCGGTTTCTTTCGACGAATTTGCCGTCTCTTGGTTCGTTTCGGGCCTCAACAGTACGCTGCCTGTGGTCGTGCTTGAAATCGTGCAAGGCAACATCGACCCGCAGGTCAACGCAATCGGTACATTTGTGTTCCTAATTTCCATGACCCTTGTTGTGCTGGCGCAAGTCTTTTTCGCCAGCCGCCAAATGAAGAGCATAAAAACATGAGCAAACCGCTGGTTGTCTTTGATAAAATACAAAAACACTTCGGCACCTTTGTCGCTGTGAAAGAGCTAGACTTCGAAATTCGCGAGGGTGAGTTTCTGGCGATTATGGGGCCATCAGGCTGTGGCAAGACCACCACTTTGCGGATGCTGGCGGGGCTGGAGGCACCCACGCAAGGTGACATCCGCCTAAATGACCGCGTTATGAATGACGTAGCACCGCACGAACGCGACACACCACTGGTATGGCAATCGCTGGCGTTGTTCCCATTTCTGACGGCCCGCGAGAATGTCGAATTCGGCCTCAAGATGCGCGGCGTGGACAAAGCCGAGCGCAAGGAGCGCGCACTGAAATGGCTCGATAAGATGGGTATCCTCGAATTTGCGGATCGCGATATCTCAACCTTGTCCGGCGGTCAGAAACAGCGTGTAGCACTTGCGCGCTCACTGGTGATGGAACCGCAAATTCTGCTACTGGACGAACCGCTCTCGGCACTTGATGCCCACCTTGTTATTCGCATGCAGGCCGTGCTGACCGATCTGCAGCGTGAACTGGGCATCACGTTTGTCTACGTCACCCACTCCCAATCCGAAGCCTTTGCTATGGCCGATCGCGTCATCATCATGGGTAAAGGCGAGATTGCCCAAATCGGCTCTCCCAAGGACATCTACCGAGAACCTGCCAATCAGTTTGTCGCGGAGTTTGTTGGGCGCAATAACATCCTTTCCGGCAAGGTCGCGTTGTTGACAAATGACACCGCACATATCGCCACGCCATCAGGTGACTTCACCGTTCCCACAAACGAGGTGCGCTTGATCGAAGGGCACAACGCCAGCTTTGTCATCTCGGCCGATTTGGTACACATCTCGTTGAGTGACCCCAATGATGGCAACAAGGCACAGTGCAAGTTGATCTCGGAGGAGTTCGTTGGTTCCATGGTTACACTGTTTCTGGAAGACGCACAGGGCCAGGAGTTCAAAGTACAGATGCAGGAGCGCGAGTTGTCCAAGTTCGACCTCAAGAGCGGCGCAGAAGTCTGGCTGTCTTGGGACACCGCCAGCGCCCACGTCCTGAACGAAAGCTGACCCCATGATCCGCAATCCTGTCCCATGGCCAAATGGCGCGAAGTGCGCGGTAGCGATCACATTCGATATGGATGCGGACAGCCTGATCCATATCGCCAAACCTCAGGACAGCCACGACCGGCTTTATCCGATCTCAATGGGGCGCTATGGCCCGATGGTCGCCTTGCCTCGTATCCTTGATACCTATCGACGCATGGGCCTGAAGCAATCGTTTTTCATCCCTGGATGGTGTCTGGAAACCTACCCCGACGTGGCCGAGGCGATCCTGAAAGACGGCCATGAGATTGGCCACCACGGCTATCTGCATGAGGACCCGATCAAGACACGTGGCCAGCAGCGTGAATGGTTTGAACGCACGCTAGATGTGCATCAACGCACCTGTGGGCAGAAGCCGCGAGGATATCGCGCACCAGTTTACAACATCACGCAGGAAGTCGTGGAGCTATTAGTTGAACACGGTATGCGCTACGACAGTTCCATGATGGCGGATGACATACCTTACCAGTTGGAAACGGCAAAGGGGTCGCTTTACGAAATGCCAGTGCATTGGGGCACGGACGACTGGCCACCCTTCGCCCACTATGACGAGATCGGTTACATGATGCCCGTCGCTGCACCCTCAACGGGGCTGCAAGGGTTTTGGGAAGAATTCGACGCGCAGTATGATGCTGGTGGGTTCTTCATGTTGATCATCCATCCCTTTCTGACTGGGCGGCTAGCACGTTGGAAACAAGTCGAAGCGTGGATCGCTAAAACGCAGGAAACCAAAGACGTTTGGTTTGCCACTTTGGATCAGATCGCTGATCATATGGACCAGTTACAACGGGACGATATTTGGCACCCTACTGTGGAAAAGCTGCCCTATTATTCTGGTCACATCCTTGCGGCAAAGGACACGAACATATGAACGCAGATGACACACGCCTTTTGCGCATCGCATTCGATGAAGCACGTGCCGGTTTTGACGAAGGCGGTTGCCCGATTGGCTCGGTTCTGGCACGTGGCGGAGAAGTCGTCGCCCAAGGCCGAAACCAGCGCGTGCAAAAGGGCGATCCAATTGCTCACGGCGAAATGGATGCACTGCGAAAGGCGGGCCGACAGAAATCGTACCGCGACACGACGCTGTACACCTCGCTGAGCCCGTGCATGATGTGCACAGGCACGATCATCCAGTTTGGAATTCCGCGCGTGGTCGTCGGTGAGAATAAGAATTTTGGCGGCAACGAGGATTTCCTACGCTCCAAGGGGGTCGAGGTCATTATTGCAGACGATCCTGATTGCATTGCCCTGATGGAGCGCTTCATCGACGAAAAGCCGGAACTCTGGGCGGAAGATATCGCTGATTGACTAACCCATCAGCTGCATAAATTCCAGTTCCTGATGCTGTTAGAGACTGAAAGCTAAGGACGATGATGTGATCAAGGGCACCAGAAAAGATCTGAACAGACCGGACCTCGTCCCTGCAGGCGCGTTCAGCTATCCGGTCGATGATCCACAAAAAACGCGATGGTTTGGGTTTCTACTCTTGCCACAATTCACGCTGCTCGCCTTCAGCGCAGCGCTTGACCCGTTACGTATTGCAAACCAACTCGCGCAAGAACCGCTCTATGGCTGGTTGGTAATTTCCGAAGATGGCAATGCGGTTTCATCCTCTTCGGGCATAGATATTGACGTGCACGTGGGCCTTGGTGATCTGGAAACTGACACCTACCTGTTTGTTTGTTCAGGCAACAACAGCATTAACATCGCAGCTCAAAGTACACTTGGCTACATCCGTCACCATGTCCGATTTGGTGGCAACGTGGGCGGTATTTGCACAGGCACTGCAACACTCGCGCGCGCGGGTCTTTTGAAGGGTAGGGCATTCACGTTGCATTGGGAAAACCAGCCGGGTTTCTCGGAGGCGTTCCCCGGTCTGGCCCCGACGCCGCGGCGGTTTGAGAGAGACAACGATCTGCTGACCTGCGGTGGCGGAGTTGCCGCGACTGAGATGATGATCTCGATCATCGCGCGGGATTACGGCGAAGACTTTGCGATTGCTGTCTCCGACATGTGCTTGAACGGGCCCAATATCGCGACGCGCTCCGAGCAGCGATCGTCCATCGCTAAGGCCATCAGTTCACGTAATCCACGCGTGCTGGCTGTGCTGCGGAAAATGTATGACAATATCGAAACCCCGCTGACTTTGGGTGAGCTGGCAGAAAACGCGGGCATCTCACGCCGTCAGATCGAACGCCAATTCAAACAGCTGCTGAATGAGGCACCGGCACAAACCTACCGCCACATCAGGCTGGAACGCGCAAGGGCGTTGTTGATGGAAACCAACCTAAGTGTGATGGAAATCGTAATGGCCTCAGGTTTCAATTCACGCAATGTCTTCTCACGCCACTACAAAGAACGATACGGTGAGACCCCTTATGGGCATCGCGGGCGCATTAGGGGCGGGGATGAGAACTAGCGGTATGAGCAACCATCGTTGCTCATACCTTACATAGCGCCCTGTTAACCGACGACGTTGAAATCTGGACCATAGGGATAGCCGGTGATGTTCTCGTTGCCAGCTTCATTGATGATCAGAATGTCATGCTCGCGGTACCCACCTGCGCCGGGTTGCCCATCGGGGATTGTCAGCATCGGTTCCATAGAAACCACCATGCCAGGTTCAAGAACTGTGTCGATGTCTTCGCGCAGTTCCAACCCAGCCTCACGGCCATAGTAGTGAGACAGAACACCGAAAGAGTGACCATAGCCGAAGCTGCGGTATTGCAGCAGATCACGCTCAGCGAAGAAGTCATTGATCTTATGCGTGACTTCCGCACAGGATGCGCCCGGCTTCAAAAGACTGATGCCTAACTCATGCGCCGCAACGTTAGCTTCCCATATCTTGAGGCTTGCTGGGTCGACGTCTTCGACAAACAACGTGCGTTCCAGCGCGGTGTAGTATCCTGAAATCATCGGAAAGGTATTGAGGCTCAGGATATCCCCACGCTGCAGCTGTCGGCAGGTCACTGGGTTGTGGGCACCGTCAGTGTTGATGCCGGACTGAAACCAAACCCATGTGTCTCGAATTTCGGAATTGGGGAAGCGCTTTGCAATCTCAAGTTCCATTGCGTCGCGGCCTGCCATGGCGACGTCGATCTCGCGCGCTCCGGCCTTGATCACCTCTTTGATTGCATACCCACCAACATCCGCGGTCGCAGCACCCGCGCGGATCAACTCAATCTCAGCAGCCGACTTGTGCATACGCAGGTTCATCGTCGTTGGGGCAATGTCTTTTTTCCTTGATGGCGTCAGGAATTCGTCAAGCAGGTTCAACTGCGAATAAGAAATATGATCCCCCTCAAAACCAATGACTTTGCCCGGCCCGGTCACAGACAAAATTGCACGCCAGTAGTTGTTCCGCTGCCAATCCGTATAGGTGATGTTGTCACCATACCCACGACGCCACGGCTGTGCGGCGTCAATGCCCGCGCTAAATGTAACGGTCTCGGTGGCGGTGACCACCTGCGCGTACGGCCTGCCAAAGGTACAGTAGAGAAAGCCAGAGTAGTAGGCGACATTGTGCATCGACGTCAGCACACAGGCATCAATGCCGTCAGCAGCCATGCGTGCGCGCAGCTTGGTCAGGCGTGCCTCGTATTCAACATCAGAAAAAGGGAGGGCTTTTTCGCCCTGGTGAAAGCGGTAGTGTTGTGGACGTTCCATCGAACAAACTCCTATCAAACGCTTTGCATGTCGCAGGACAGGAGCCAAAATCCCCTCCACCGTTGACACGATAAAGCAAGATCCCGGCGTTCAGGATGGTGAGAGCGGGTGTGCACGCTGTGCTGGCGACGCCATCGCCGACCCGATGTCTACGGGTACCGTAGAGCTTGCTTGTTATCTAGCGTGTTTGCGTCATTTGTGGTCGTTTTCAAGTCAGGGAACTCCAACTATGTCGACATGCTGGAGGGTTTTGGACGTTTTACACTCCATCCATAAAAGTCAAAATATTCGCGCATAGGATCATTCAAGAGGTGATTTCTTCAGAACAAATTGCACGGTGCTATCAGGCCAATGAGAACAAGAATCAGATTACTGGCACAGCCTGAATCTATGCGCTCAATAATTGGTGCCACTCAGCGAGAGCAGCGGCATGGTTTAGCTTGAGGTTTAAGCGTGGGTAGAGATGTACAGCCAAACAAAACTCCAGCCCAATGAATCCACCACTCTAACACTAAAGGCCCGAGGACCGAGACGCGGGGCCCTGCGATTGGGGGCCCTGTCTATGGGCCTGAGGCTCAATTGCATGGATCAGGCGCAGTAACCCCTATTTTTAAGCGGTCAAATA
>JAIBDT010000088.1 GCA_024686085.1 Loktanella sp. | reverse complement strand
ACCATCAATCTGGTCATACGCTTGGAAGTCACCAAAGTACTTGGTGATCGCTGCGGTCAATGTGGTCTTACCGTGGTCAACGTGGCCGATTGTGCCGATGTTAACGTGTGGTTTCGTACGTTCAAACTTTGCCTTAGCCATTTTGTTAGCGCCCTTAATTTTGAGGGGCCGTGAAAGGCCCGATCCAACATCGCGGGCGATGTAGTCTGGATTGAGACAAAAGGCAATAGGCTTAGGGCATTTGCGCCCCGCGGACTAGCTGAACTTGTTGTTCTTTGGGAACCCGTAAGGCGGGCGTTTACCGACACCGCCACGGGCAGCTTTCCATTCGGTCATATCGGGCTCGGTGCGGGTCTTGCCGCCGCCCATTTGCCACGACAAACCGTCGCCCCATTGGAACGTCGTCAAATCAGCCAGACCGCCGTCGATTTCCAAAGTACCCTGACGGCCAGCGGCTTTCTTGTATTTCTGCAAGCGGACGCCTTTACCTCGGCCCATTTCGGGCAGCTCGTCAGTTGCAAAGACCAGCAGCTTGCTGTTCTCAGACACTACCGCCACATGGTCGCCGTTCATACGGATACAGGTCTTGGCAACGCCATCAGCGACATTCAACACCTGCTTACCTGTGCGTGTTTGGGCGATGACGTCATCTTCGGGAACAATGAAGCCGTTGCCAGCATCGGACGCGACGATCAAACGCATGCCGGGCTTATGCACCAGAATATCGACGATATCGGCCTCGTTGGGCAGGTCCACCATCAAGCGCAGCGGCTCGCCCATGCCGCGACCACCGGGTAAGTTGGCTGCAACAACCGTGTAAAAACGACCGTTCGTGCCAAACACCAACAGCTTATCGGTGGTTTCCGCATGGAAAATAAAGCGCGGACCATCGCCGTCTTTGAACTTCAACTCGCGGGTCAGATCAATGTGACCTGTCATCGCCCTGATCCAGCCCATCTGGCTGCAAACAACCGTGACAGGTTCTTTGTCGATCATGGCTTCCAGCGGCACTTCGACCACTTCGGCAGCTTCTGCAAACTGGGTGCGACGGGCGCCGCCCACACTATCGCGGCCAAACTGCTTGCGGGTATCGCGCAATTGATCAGCGATCGAGGACCACTGGACGCCCTCGCTTTCCAGCAAGTCCTCTAGCCCAGCGCGTTCCAGCATCAAGGCGTCACGTTCTTTGACCAGTTCGATTTCTTCCAAACGGCGCAAAGACCGCAGGCGCATGTTCAAAATCGCCTCGGCCTGCACTTCGGACAGCGACACCTCTGGATCGGCACCTGCCACAATAGGCGAGACATAATCGGCCTCGGACATGGCGCGGGCATGCTCCATGCCCCAGTCTTCGATCATCAACGCCTGCTTGGGGGCGTCGTCATAGCGGATAATGTCGATCACACGATCAAGGTTCAGGAAAGCAACGATAAAGCCTTCCAAGACCTCCAGACGGTGATCAATCTTTTCCATGCGGTGCTGTGACCGGCGGATTAGCACATCACGGCGGTGATCCAGAAACGCGCCCAGAACTTCCTTGAGCGAACAAACCTTCGGCGTCAAACCGTCGATCAAAACGTTCATATTCAGGCTAAAACGGGTCTCTAGGTCCGAATTGCGGAATAACATGCCCATCAGCATCTCGGGATCAACCGTTTTTGAACGGGGCTCTAGAATGACGCGGATATCCTCGGCAGATTCGTCACGCACATCAGCCAGCAACGGCACCTTCTTCAGCTGGATCACTTCGGCCAGCTTTTCGATCAGCTTGGATTTCTGCACCTGATACGGGATCTCTGTGACAACAATCTGCCACTGACCACGGCCCAGATCCTCGACCTCCCACTTGGCGCGCAAACGAAACGACCCGCGGCCCGTGCGATATGCCTCTGCGATGTTTTCCTTCGGCTCGACAATCACGCCGCCCGTCGGAAAATCAGGGCCAGGAATATAGCCCAGCAATGTCTCGTCGCGCACATCAGGCGTCTTGATCATATGCAAACAGGCATCGATCAATTCATGCAGGTTATGGGGCGGAATATTCGTAGCCATGCCCACCGCGATCCCTGTGGACCCATTGGCCAGCAGGTTCGGAAACGACGCAGGAAACACAACAGGTTCTTCGAGCGTGCCATCATAGTTGGGACGATAATCAACCGCGTTCTCGGTCAGACCTTCCATCAAGGCCTCGGCGGCAGCGGTCATGCGGGCTTCGGTATAGCGACTTGCGGCAGGGTTATCGCCGTCGATGTTGCCAAAATTACCCTGACCATGCACCAGCGGATAACGGACGTTGAAATCTTGGGCCAAACGGGCCATCGCGTCATAAATCGCGGCGTCACCGTGGGGGTGATAGTTCCCCATCACGTCGCCCGAAATCTTGGCCGATTTACGGAAACCACCGTTTGACGCCAGCTTCAACTCGCGCATCGCATACAGGATGCGGCGGTGCACAGGCTTCAACCCGTCACGGGCATCCGGCAAAGCACGGTGCATAATCGTCGACAGCGCATAGGTCAGATAGCGATCACCGATGGCGTCGCGCAAGCGTTCGGAAGTCTCCAAAGCGGGCAAATCTGGGTCTATGGTATCGTCTGTCATGATACGTGGTGTATCCGTGCGACACAGGGGCGTAAAGATGGCAAAAGGGGGAACGAGCGTAAGTTTTTCCCTGCACCCCGCTCACGGTTTAGTTATTAAGAAAGAGTAACGATTGCACTTTTTACGATTCGATCCGGGGGGATCACGCTGCTATGAACAAATTCATTATCTTTACGTTCTTTATGTTGGGCCTCGGGTTTTACGAAATGTCAGGCGGCGCAGACTTTGTTCCCGAAGCGCGACCAATCGAGCTCATCGCCATTTCGACAAAAACCTTGGAAGCCGTGCCATTTGACCAGCCACAAGTCACACGGGCTGCAGCCATCGCATTGCCAAGCTTCACCAACACCGCAGAAGAACCACAGGCCGAAATCATCGCAGCCGCTCTCGACACCACACCAGTCGTCGAAGAAATCGCTGAAACCGACCTGCGCCAAGTATCGGGCAAGCGCGTGAACATGCGCACAGGACCAGGCACGAACTACGGTGTGCTTGATACACTGCCACGCGGAACCGAGGCCGAAGTCATCGAAGTGACAGCAGACGGTTGGGCGCGCATTCGGGTATCCACCACCAACCAAGTCGGCTGGATGGCAGAACGACTGCTGTCTGACAGCTAAGGCCTTGTCATCGCGCCATAGTCTTTTATGTCGTGGCGTATGACGCAAAAAACAATTCTCATCACTGGCTGTTCATCCGGCATCGGCTATGACGCAGCACTTGGTTTTCGGGCGCAAGGCTGGCGGGTCTTTGCGAGCTGCCGGCAACAGGCCGACTGCGACCGGCTGATCGACATGGGCTTTGATAGCCCGCTGATCGACTACGCAGACAGCGACACGATCCAAAGCGGATTGGCACAAACCCTAGCGGCAACAGGCGGCACCCTAGATGTGCTTTACAACAACGGGGCCTACGCCTGCCCTGGGGCGGTCGAGGACTTGCCGCGCGGGGCATTGCGCGAAATCTTCGAGGTCAATGTGTTCGGTTATCAAGAGCTCACCAACCTCGTGATCCCCGTCATGCGCGCCCAAGGGCACGGGCGGATCATCAATTGCTCTAGCGTGCTGGGGCTGGTCGGACTGAAATGGCGCGGCGCCTATGTGGCCACGAAATTCGCGCTCGAAGGGTTGACCGATGTGCTGCGGGTGGAAATGGGCGACACAGATATCAAGATAATCCTGATCGAACCGGGACCAATCACGTCCGACATCCGCAAAAACGCGATCCCGCATTTTGAACGTTGGATCGACTGGAAAAATTCAGCGCGGGCCGCAGAGTACGAACAGTTGCGCGACAGGCTATACACCGACAGCGGGCCAGACACCTTCGAGCTACCCGCCGAGGCCGTCACCAAAAAGCTGATCCACGCGGCCACATCCAAACGACCAAAGGCACGCTATTACGTGACAACACCCACCTATCTGATGGGGGTCTTGCGGCGGATCCTGCCGACGCGGTTACTTGACGCAGTGATTGCGCGGGCCTGAAGCCTTTCTTTCTGCGCCGCCTCTGCTACATCAAGGGCAACAGACTAAAGGAACGTAAAAATGGCATCTGATCCTCTTTTCATCCTTGTCGCAGTCGCGGTGCTAATCGTGCTTGGCATTTTGATGTTCGGCATCGGCACTTTCGGCAAAGGCGGCGAGTTCAACAAAAAGCACGCCAACAGAATCATGCGCTGGCGAATCGGAGCGCAAGCCGTGGCCGTCGCGCTGATCCTGCTATTCGTTTACCTGCGCGGTTAAGGAGAAAACCAATGGTCGTTCTGAACAAAATCTATACCAAAACTGGTGACGCTGGCGAAACCGCCTTGGGCAACGGATCGCGCGTCGCAAAACACGCGGTGCGGGTCACAGCCTACGGCACCGTGGACGAAACAAACGCGACCGTCGGCATGGCGCGCTTGCACGCGACAGGCGAAATGGACGCGCAACTGACAATGATCCAGAACGACCTATTTGATCTGGGCGCGGACCTGTGCCGCCCCGACATGGAAAACGATGCCGAAGCAGAATACCCGCCCCTGCGCATGGCCGACACCCAAGTGGCGCGGCTCGAATCCGAAATCGATGCGATGACCAAAATGGTCGAACCGCTGCGCAGCTTTATCCTGCCCGGTGGGTCGGCTCTTGCGGCGCACCTGCACATTTGTCGCACCGTTTCGCGGCGGGCAGAGCGCCTGTCGGTTGAACTCGCAACAATGGAATCGGTAAACCCCGCGGCGGTGAAATACCTCAACCGCCTGTCCGACTGGTTTTTCCAAGCCGCGCGTATCGCCAATGACAACGGCAAAAACGACGTGCTTTGGGTTCCGGGCGCGAACCGTTAACTCTTGCTGCGCCAACGGGACAGGCGCGGCACGTTACGGGTCAACAGCCAGCCGATCGGTCGAGGTAAACCCTTTTCCTTCATAGCATCGATGCCGATCTGCTGCATCTCGGCAGCAGTAATGTCAGGGGCAAGAAACGCGCCGTCTGCGTAGCAGTACGAACAAAATTCGGCACTCTTGGTCCCGTCCGTATCGGTGCCGCCACCCGCAGGACCCTGCTTCATCGGCATACCGCAACTTTGACACATATCAGCCATTTCACCCTCCGTTTTGACCAGTCTACCCGATTGCGAAAAACCGCCAAGCCACATGTTTGCGCCATCATTGCCCGCAACGTGGCGTCCGTGTGCCTTGCCGCGTCGATTTTACACTGTTTTCCTGCGCCGCAGCATGCAACAAATTGCCAGAGTGAAAACGCTTAGAAGAATCTAACAGGAGATAACCGCGATGAAGGTCCTCGTACCCGTCAAACGCGTGATCGACTATAACGTGAAAGTGCGCGTCAAAGCGGACGGAAGCGGTGTTGATCTAGCGAACGTAAAAATGTCGATGAACCCATTTGACGAAATTGCCGTCGAAGAGGCCATCCGCCTGCGTGAAGCTGGCAAAGTCGAAGAGGTCGTCGCGGTCTCCATCGGCGTCAAGCAAAGTCAGGAAACGCTGCGCACGGCCCTTGCGATGGGCGCGGATCGGGCGATTCTTGTGGTTGCGACCGACGATGTGCACACTGATATCGAACCGCTCGCGGTTGCGAAAATCCTTGCGGCCATCGTGAAAGAAGAAAATCCAGGCATCGTGCTGGCGGGTAAGCAAGCGATCGACAACGACATGAACGCGACAGGGCAAATGCTCTCCGCGCTTCTGGGTTGGTCCCAAGCGACATTCGCGTCCGAGCTGGACGTCGACGGCGATCACGCGACAGTCACACGCGAAGTGGACGGCGGGCTACAGACAATCAAGGTCAAGATGCCAACCATCGTCACCGTTGACTTGCGCCTGAACGAGCCACGCTATGCATCGCTGCCAAACATCATGAAGGCGAAGAAAAAGCCGCTGGATGAGAAAACACCAGCAGATTACGGCGTCGATATCACACCACGCCTGACCGTTGTCAGCACAGTAGAGCCTGACACGCGCAAGGCCGGTATCATCGTGGGCTCCGTCGACGAGCTGATCGAGAAACTTAAAGAAGCGGGGGCTGTATAATGGCTGTTCTTCTCATTGGTGAAGTCACCGACGGCGCATTGTCCGTTGATGCCACTGCAAAAGCAGTGTCCGCTGTGAAATCCCTTGGCGATGTGACTGTTCTTTGCGCAGGCGCAAACGCCGCAGCGGCGGCAGAGGAAGCGGCAAAAATCGACGGCGTCAAAGCCGTGCTTTTGGCCGAAGACGCATCCCTTGGTCACCGTTTGGCCGAACCGACTGCGGCGCTGATCGTGTCGCTTGCGGGCGATTACACACATATCGCAGCACCGGGCACGACCGACGCCAAGAACGTGATGCCGCGTGTGGCAGCCCTTCTCGACGTGATGGTGATCTCCGAAGTGACTGGCGTCATTGACGCAGACACATTCGAGCGTCCGATCTATGCGGGTAACGCGATCCAGACCGTCAAATCCACGGATGCGACCAAGGTCATGACGATCCGGACAGCCGGCTTTGATGCCGCCGAAATGGGCGGGTCTGCGGGCGTATCCAACGCAGCAGCGGCAGCTGACCCTGCGCTTTCCGAATGGGTTGCTGACAAAGTAGCCTCCTCTGATCGTCCAGAACTGACATCTGCGGGTGTTGTTGTGTCTGGGGGTCGTGGTGTCGGGTCCGAGGACGACTTCAAACTGATCGAAGGCTTGGCTGACAAGCTGGGCGCTGCTGTTGGTGCGTCCCGTGCTGCGGTCGATTCGGGCTATGCGCCGAACGATTGGCAGGTTGGCCAGACAGGTAAGGTGGTTGCACCTGACCTTTATGTGGCGGTCGGTATCTCAGGGGCCATTCAGCACCTTGCAGGGATGAAAGATTCCAAGATCATCGTTGCGATCAACAAGGACGAAGAAGCCCCGATTTTCCAAGTCGCTGACTTTGGATTGGTGGCCGACTTGTTTGACGCAGTGCCAGAACTGACAAGCAAACTGTAATCACGTCATAAGCGTGAAACGAAAATTGCCCGCCCTTATAGGGCGGGCTTTTTTATACATAGGGTCTGATCGCCTGCGCTACGGCACCGCTCGCCTCGGCATGGCAGGCAACGCCCAACATCTCGGATGCGGCTTTGGCCTGCATTGACGAAAAATACATGCCTTGCGTGCCCATGCGTATCGCAACATTTGTTGGGACAACTTCGACAACGTCCAGAACCAAACCGCGCAATTCTTCAATCATCGACTTGGTGATGAACAACGGATCCACCTGCAATGGGTTCTTGTGTGATTGCCACTGGTCATCGGACATCGCATCACGCGCGAACCACATCAGGACGGCCCGTGGGCCAATCTGTCCCAACATGTTCTTCATACGGGCGACCCAGGCTTCGCGTAGCTCGGACACCACAATATCGAACCGTTCCGGTGACAGCTTGTAAAGCGTGCCTAGCATGTGGCGGGTAAAGGTAAATTCAGAGAAATCCACGTCGTTATAGATCGCCTGCAACACCGTCGACGCCCGCAAAAACCGGTCATTGCGTCGTGGATGTACCGACTGAACGACTACCGGCTGACGCCGGTAGGTTCCCTTTTTGAATGTAATTCAAGATAGTAAAACCGGTTCGACAGGAAATTTGCCCCCATAACCTGCACCACAGTGATCTGGGCGTCATGGCAAGCAGACATAATTGTGGGATCATTCACAAAGGCATCAACACCGCCGTTCACGCAGCCGAAATTGACACATGTTT
>JAIBDT010000043.1 GCA_024686085.1 Loktanella sp. | reverse complement strand
GATCATAATCTTCCCTCTCATTTTTAAGACCCTTACCGCTTCGCTGGGTCTTAAAAATGAGAGGGAAGATTATAGTACATTACGCTAAAGCGGACCGGCTGGAAGCCGGTGGCTTTAATCCCGTTTGTGGAAAGTAAAATCTGCGCTGCCCCCCTCTTTTGGTCTCAAATACCTCGGGGGAATTGGCCTATCAGGTCAAGGGGCAGCGCCCCACTTACCCGCGGACAACAAGCCGTGCGAGTTTCGCCAATAGCACCAACCACGGCACACCATGCATCAGCATGTCAAAGATATCGACGGGTTTGCGTAGATCCCCCGCGAACAGCATTTTTAGCTTTTCCCAAATATGCGGCTCTGGAAAAAACGGCGCGAGCCCAAGGGTCAGACAAGCCAGCAGAACAAAGCTTATCGGGATCGAATCAAGAATTTGCATCGGGTTTCCTTTTCCAACGGCATTTCCAGCTCGATAACACATTCACAAAAGGGAATGTAAGGGAAATGGGGAAAAGTGAGAAGTGGCGCGGTTGACGGGGCTCGAACCCGCGACCCCCGGCGTGACAGGCCGGTACTCTAACCAGCTGAGCTACAACCGCGCATCTCACGTCTGCACGAATTCCTGATTCCTAAGTGGCGCGGTTGACGGGGCTCGAACCCGCGACCCCCGGCGTGACAGGCCGGTACTCTAACCAGCTGAGCTACAACCGCGCATCTTAGAAGTCAGTCTTTCGACATGACGTGAGGGGCTTCTATGCGTCCAGAATTGCAGCGTCAAGCAGTCTATCGCGGAAAAAAGCAGTTCAGCAAAATAAGTGCAACAAACCTTGAATCAATGACGCCTTTTTTTTGATTTTCGATCCGTAAATGATGAAAAAAGGTAGCCATGCGTTTGAGAAATGCGCGGCAGGGAATTGTCACATCAACCAAACACTCGTTCATCAACGCCCTGCCACTTGCTAGAACGATGTCCAGCCTCCATGGTCACATGTATTATTTCCATAATGGAAACAGTGCACGCCACTCATTTCAAACAAGGATTTGCACGAAACATGTTTTCAAAAGAACTGCTTTGTCATGAAATGCGCTTCCGTGACGTGTTTTGCAGACCATTTTCATTCACTTTGGCGGAATACAAATTTTACGTGTCCCATCCGAACACTTATCAATTCACCGCACTGATTATCCTGATCCTATTTAGCGTCGATCCGCACGGTTATCGCCACGTGATGCCCGTCTGGGAGACCCTTGCGATCTGGGTCGCGGCAACGGCTGTCTTTATGCTCACGTGTTGCGCGGTCCTCTCCTTTGCCGTCTGGTTTACCTATCGGGTGCGCCAAGTTCGGATATTCAGCTGGATGATCTCGCTCGTGGGGTTTTTCGCGGTCCTCACTATCGCTCAATTTCTGGCAGGGGTCCACTCGCAAGGCGCCTATGTCAACAGCACATCGCAACAAGTCGCCTTCTTCGCCTTGACGATTGTGATGATCGAGACGATCTACTTCGGCTTTGTAATGCCACAAACAAAGATACTGCCCAATACAGACGCACCGACACCACCTGCACCCAATACACATACAATTTCGATTGGCCCGCGAGACGTCAGGTTAAAGGTCCTGCTCTACATTTCGTCAGAAGAACACTACGTTCGCGTGGTCATGCGACACGAAAGCTTTGTGCAGCGCGCGCGGCTTGCCGACCTCGTAGCACAGGCCGACCCCGCGAAGTGTTTTCAACCGCATCGGTCTTGGTGGATCTCAATCAACGCCAAGCCAACGATAAAGCGCAGCGGCCCAAAGCCAACCCTGCTTCTTTCTGACGGCACCATCGTGCCCATCGCCCGTGGACGCTTAAAAGCAACCCAAGACTGGGTCGACGCACACGCAAACTGGGACGCTACGGTAAATATCTGACGCACGGCCTGCAGGCGTCCCCGATACCCCTATAGGCGCGATCCCGACATAGAATGGTTTGCGTATAAAATACCCAATGACAAGCCAGATAGACAAATCGACAACTGATGTTGGGATGGTGGGTGATGAGAGGCTCGAACTCCCGACATCTTCCGTGTAAAGGAAGCGCTCTACCAACTGAGCTAATCACCCGATGTGGGTCATTTAGATGAACCCGCTGCGGGGCGCAAGCCTGATTGATGCAATTTTTTCGCTAAATTCAAATTACCGAATTTCCGCGTCCGCACGGTGTGTCGCAAGGCAATTTAGGAACGGGCGCAGTCGCACGCGCCCAAGCCTATTTTTCAAGTCTGCAAATGACTTAGTCGTCATCATCATCCGCATGATCGGTCGCGGGACTATTGCCTGCGCCCTGCCCTGCGCCATCTTTCATCGTGCGCAGCTTCAGCGTCATCACAACAGCACCCTCGCCAATGTCTTTCGTCTTCACGACACGCATTTTGCCCATCGGTGGCAGGTTAAGCTCTTCGCCATTTTCCAAAGCCTCTGCCAGAACGGCCAACGCTGCTTCAATCGCAGGTTTCGCGTCACGCTTTTTAACTTCTGTCCGCGCGACTGCGCGATCAATAAACTCCGGCTTTTTCAGCATCTCGCCCTTTGGTACGGCAACCGCTGCACCGACAATCTTGGTCTTTGGGGCCGCTGGGGCTGTCACGTTCAACGGTGTGACGACCGGCGCTGGCATCACAGTGTTTAGCTTGACGGTGTTGGACGGGGCGCTCTTTTTGCGGGACATTGGACTCTCCTCGAATTCTTTAACAACACGCTACGGCAGGCACCACGGTTTGCCCACAGGGCATTAATAGATTTTCACAAGTTGTTGCGCAAATCGAAACAACGGCCCAAAGAAAAATGGCGCGGCTCAAACGAGACGCGCCATTTCCGTTCACATTAGTGATCTACTTAATGGGCAGTTGCGGCCAAGCCACCTGCGTTTTTGGCAAGTGCAGCCGCAGCGGCTGCCTCTTCAGCAGCTTCATCCCATTCAATCGGCTCTGGCTTGGACACCAAGGCGTGTTCCAGAACCTCTGACACGTGTTTGACAGGGATAATCGTTAGCCCCTCTTTCACATTGTCGGGAATCTCTGGCAGATCCTTTTCGTTGTCGACAGGAATCAACACCGTCTTGATCCCACCACGCAAAGCCGCCAGCAGTTTCTCTTTGAGACCACCAATCGGCATCGCATTGCCGCGCAGAGATACCTCGCCCGTCATCGCGATATCCTTGCGCACAGGGATATTCGTCAACACAGACACAATCGACGTGACCATCGCAAGACCGGCACTTGGGCCATCCTTTGGGGTCGCGCCATCGGGCACGTGCACGTGAATGTCGATCGCGTCGAACTTGGTTGGTTTCACGCCAATCTCGGGGGCAATCGAGCGGACATAAGACGACGCCGCATCAATCGATTCCTTCATCACATCGCCCAGTTTACCAGTCGTTTTCATCCGACCTTTCCCAGGCAAGCGTAGGGCTTCGATATTCAAAAGCTCTCCGCCAACGGATGTCCACGCAAGACCCGTCACCACACCCACTTGATCCGTCTCTTCAGCCAGACCGTATTTGTGCTTTTTGACACCAAGGTAGTCATTCAGATTGTCAGCTGTGACTGCAATCACTTCAGCTTCTTTCTTGACGATCTTGGTGACCGCTTTACGGGCAACTTTTGCCAATTCACGCTCAAGGTTCCGAACACCTGCCTCGCGGGTATAAACGCGGACCATGGACAACAGCGCATCATCAGACACACTGAATTCTTTGGCTTTCAATCCGTGGTTTTTCATAACCTTTGGCAACAAATGCTGCTTGGCGATCTCACACTTCTCGTCTTCGGTGTAACCCGACAACGTGATGATCTCCATCCGATCCAGCAGTGGACCAGGCATGTTGTAGCTGTTCGATGTGGTTAGGAACATAACGTTCGACAGGTCATATTCGACCTCAAGATAGTGGTCTACAAATGTCGAATTCTGTTCCGGATCAAGCACCTCCAGCATCGCTGACGCAGGATCACCACGGAAGTCTTGACCCATTTTGTCGATTTCATCGAGCAAAATCAGCGGGTTCGTGGTTTTAGCCTTTTTCAACGCCTGAATGATCTTACCGGGCATGGACCCGATATAAGTCCGACGGTGACCGCGGATTTCGCTCTCGTCGCGCACGCCACCCAGGGAAATGCGGATAAATTCACGCCCAGTTGCCCTCGCCACGGACTTGCCAAGGCTGGTTTTACCGACACCGGGAGGGCCGACCAAACACATTATCGGGCCTTTCAGCTTGGCAGACCGCTGCTGCACAGCAAGATATTCAACGATGCGCTCTTTGACTTTTTCCAGGCCATAGTGGTCATTGTCGAGCACCGTTTGGGCCGCGGCCAAGTTCTTTTTGGTGCGCGATTTCACGCCCCAAGGTACGCCCAAAATCCAGTCAAGATAGTTGCGCACCACAGTGGCTTCCGCAGACATCGGCGACATATTTTTCAGCTTTTTCAGCTCTGCATCAACCTTTTCTTTCGCTTCTTTTGAAAGCTTGGTCTCGGCGATACGCGCCTCTAGCTCTGCGACCTCGTTCTGGCCCTCCTCACCATCGCCCAGTTCCTTCTGAATGGCCTTCATTTGCTCATTCAAATAGTACTCGCGCTGGGTGCGTTCCATTTGGGTTTTCACACGGGTCTTGATCTTTTTCTCGACCTGCAGCACGGACATTTCACCCTGCATCAAACCGTAGACTTTCTCCAAACGCTCGGAAACGGAAAGCGTTTCGAGCAGACCCTGCTTTTGGTCGACTTCAATACCAAGGTGACCTGCGACCAGATCAGCCAGCTTTGCAGGCTCCGACGCATCACCGACAGCGGCCATGGCTTCTTCGGGGATGTTCTTTTTGATCTTGGCATAGCGCTCGAATTCGGCCGCGACGTTGCGCAACAGCGCCTCTGTCTCGTCCTCGTTGCCAGCCACTTCTTCAAGATACTCCGCAGAGGCCTCAAAGTAGTTCGGGTTCTCATGGAAACCTGTGATCTGCACACGATCGCGGCCCTCGACAAGCACTTTTACCGTGCCATCAGGCAATTTCAAAAGCTGAAGAACATTGGCCAAAACGCCTGTTTTATAGATGCCATCCTCTGCGGGATCATCCTCGCCGGGATCAATCTGGCTGGATAGCAAAATCTGTTTGTCGTCCTGCATGACCTCTTCCAAGGCACGGACTGACTTTTCACGACCCACGAAAAGCGGCACGATCATATGCGGGAAAACCACAATATCGCGCAACGGCAAGACGGGGTAAGATGAACTCAACGGTTCTTTCATGCTCTTTTCCTTTTTATGCAGATGGCCCAGCCCCGCTTTGCGGCGACACAGATCATCCCTTGGACTTGTTAAGATGGGGCGGCTTTGCCCCAGTTTCAACATCCCAACGATTTTGTGACACCTTGCCCAAGCCTGCGCCTGTCAGCAAGCGCGCTTTTGCAAGGCAATCAATTGTTTACGCAGCATCCGCGTCGCGCTGCGCGTTTTCTTGTGCCTTCAATGCGAGTTGAAGCAATTTATAGCTATTGCCATACCAATGGGTGTCGCAGTCGTATTCCAAACCCAACGTTTTTGCATCATTGGGCGTGAACCCGCGTTGCGATGCAGGAAGCGCGCGCCGTCCCCACGCAATCGGGTCATTCTGATGATCCTCGTCGTAATCCCAGCCGACCTTTTCACACAGTCGTTTAAACATCTCAAACACAACAGCTTGGGTCGGATGATTCATCCCATAAAGCGTTGGTTGTTTACGCCAAGTTTTATCTAAATAGTCCGAAATTGTAATATCGCAATCCGCCGCTTCTTTTTCGGCAATGCGGGCGATCGAGCCCAGAACGCGGGCCTCGCATTCCATATCGATCACACCCTCACAATAATCGTTAAAGATTTTCACGGGCTTGCGCCCCTCTTGGCCGCGCAACAATTGCTCTGCGCCGCGGATAACCGATTTCCCCTTAGAGGCGATAATCTCCAGCGACGCGATCCCGTCAATATAAACATAGGGCACAAAAACAACGTCGCCCTGCGCGCTCGATCTGACATCATCAACGTTAAAGGTCGTCGTCGGGTTGGCAATCGCTTGCGAGACAACCAAGTCAGCCTCGGCCAGTTCCTGACGTGTCGCATCTTCGTCAAACTGGCCCCAATACGGGGTAATCGTCTGAAAACTTGCCTTCAGGCTTGGGAACATTTCGCGGCAAAGGCCACGCATCGCATTCACCTGACAATTTCCGAGGAAAAACACTTTCATATCGACTGCCCTAATTACTGATTTTGCTTTTATGCCTCATACCTCAAAAAGCAGTAAACATCAAAGCGGTTCCACATGGGTTTCAATGCAACAAACATCAAACTGTGCTTACCGCGCAGCAAAGATCTCTACCGCAAACATATCACCCATACTTTTAGGGAAGTCTGGTGGACAGCGCGAAGAAAATCACGTCGACAGCCTCCGAGTATCCGCGCGAGGCTCAATTGAGACGACAAAACACTTTGCCAACAACGACAGTTTCGACCGATCTGCAACAGACAGGAATGACCACACTGATCATCCTTCATCAGCCAGCTTAAAGCGGGTCGATATCACCCTGCGCACGGCCCGCGTGGAAGTCGGCCTCCCAAGCGGCAAAGCCACCAACAGCAATCGCATCCCGCATCCCCTGCATGATGTCTTGGAAATAATGCAGGTTATGCCACGTCAACAGCATCCCCGAGATCATCTCTTGGGCGCGGAACACATGGTGCAAATAGGCGCGCGAATAGTTGGAACACGCAGGACAAGTGCAATTCTCATCCAAAGGCCTCGGATCATCCGCATGCCGCGCGTTCTTGATGTTCAACACACCACGACGGGTAAACACTTGCCCCGTGCGCCCCGAGCGGCTCGGCAGCACGCAATCCATCATATCAATGCCGCGTTTGACCGCGCCCACGATATCGTCAGGCTTGCCCACACCCATCAGGTAACGTGGCTTATCGACAGGCAGTTGGTCAGGCGCAAAATCAAGCACGCCGAACATGGCCTCTTGCCCCTCGCCCACAGCCAAACCGCCCACCGCGTAGCCATCAAACCCGATATCGGTCAGCGCCTTGGCACTTTCCGCGCGCATATCCTGCTCAAGGCCACCCTGCTGGATGCCAAACAGGGCATGCCCCGGACGGTCGCCAAAGGCATCCTTTGAGCGCTGCGCCCACCGCATCGACATCCGCATGCTTTCCTCAATGCGCCCACGATCCGCAGGAAGTGCCGGACATTCGTCAAAACACATCACGATATCAGAGCCCAAAAGCTTTTGAATTTCCATCGACCGCTCAGGCGTCAACTCGTGCTTGGATCCGTCGATATGGGACTTAAACGTGACACCTTTCTCGGACATCTTACGCAAATCCGCGAGGCTCATCACCTGAAACCCACCGCTATCCGTCAGGATCGGCTTGTCCCAATTCATAAACTTATGCAGCCCACCCAAATTCGCGATCCGCTCTGCCGTCGGGCGCAGCATCAAATGGTAGGTGTTGCCCAACAAAACATCCGCACCCGTCGCGGCCACACTCTCGGGCATCATCGCCTTCACCGTCGCGGCCGTGCCCACAGGCATAAACGCAGGGGTGCGAATATCGCCGCGCGGCGTGGAAATAACGCCAGTACGGGCCTTGCCGTCCGTGGCGGTGAGATCAAATGAAATATGCTGTGTCATATGCCCCTCTTGCCGCAACTTGGGCAAAAGGAAAAGAGGAATACGCGACTAAATTAGGGCTTCGCCCTTGCCCTTGCACCGCTATCGGTAGGCGTGCGCCTGCAAATTCGCCTTGCCAGCAGTGCTTGCCACAAACCCGAACGTGTCAGGGTGCTGATAGGATTGCCCATGTCCGCGAATTTGACGGCCGCGCTTCACGCTTCTGCTCGACTCAAGTGCTTTGCGCACCGCTTGAACAGGCAGGCACTGCCTTGCAGCAGGACCGTTTAACGCCGCGTGTTCCGAGGTTTGGCTCCCAAAAATCACCGACAGATCGCGGCGCTCTTGCCGTGTTAACCCCTTTAGAACCATCGGCCCGAGCAACAGCGATTCAGTCAAACAACCGTTCGCGCGCACCACCTCGTGGCGGTCACAGGCAAAATGCACCCATGTGATGTGGCGCACGCCAGCAAGCGCGGTCAGCGACTTTGCGGGCACAAGCGCTTCGTCATCAAAGTCCGCCGCAAGTTGGCCCGCACCGCCGACGAAAATCCGGTGTTGGGGTGAAACAACCAGATCTTGCGTTGGCGCGCCCTTCCCCAACGCGCCCGCCGCAATTAGCAGGGGTTTCGCAGTGCGTTCGACACCATCAAGCGGACAGTCGTGAAAATGAATCCAGCGAATCGGCTGCAATCCATGATCCAGCGTCATATCTCCGACCTTCAGGGTCTTGACAGGCATCTCGCCATGCTGTGTCGCGATCTTGGTGCCTGTGGCAAAACACACAATGGTGGCACCTTGCACATCAGAGGCACCAAGATTGATGCCCGACGCATCCGACGTATTCAAACTCACAAGTGAAATCGACTGGATCGCCAACCCATCAAGGGGATTGCCCGGAAACTCTGAGATAAAAACATCGCCATTGGCGGTTTGAAGCACCAGCACAGGCACCGACATCGTCGATCCATCACCCAACAGGATATCGGCATTATAAAGCGAGCTGCTATCAAGCGCACTGTTCACCGTGCCGCCGCCCGGATCATAGCTTAGATAATCACCTGTCCCGTATTCGTCGTCGTAGATAACGCCATCGTCATCCACATCAACCTCGGACACAGACGTAATGGCAAGGTCATCATAGGTCCCCAAAACATTGTCGGGTTGTTCATTGGTCTGATTGCCCTCAAAAGTATCCATATCGGCAAAGTTGCCTGCATAGAACATTTGGACTGTGCTTGTCGTTGGCATGATGACTCCAAAAGCCTGAGGTTTCCTGCCAGAGACATTGCCGTTTCATCGTTAGGTAGTGGTTAAGCTGCCAGACCTACTTAAATGCGAATTAGTTCAACTTTGAACCTTCTTGCCGCAAAACAGACTGCCCTTTACGACCGCCCCGCTAAACCCTATATGAACAGTCAGGAATAGCAGGACACCGCACATGACTGATACACAATCACCCGTTGAAGGCACACCGCTGATCGCGCCTTCCAGCACCGACCATCCGCTCTACGAGACAATCGTAGAGGCCATCCGGTCCGTCTACGATCCTGAAATTCCAGTGAATATCTTCGACCTTGGACTGATCTACACCATAGATATCAGCGACGATAACGCCGTGAATGTAATCATGACACTGACCGCGCCGGGGTGTCCGGTCGCTGGTGAAATGCCTGGATGGGTCGCAGATGCGGTTGAGCCACTGCCGGGCGTGAAACACGTCGACGTCGCCATGACGTTCGAACCACAGTGGGGCATGGAAATGATGTCTGACGAAGCACGGCTTGAACTGGGCTTTATGTAACAGCACCCGCGGACTTTCTGGGTCCTTGGAAATTGCAACGCGACCCCCTATCTTAACTGGATAAGGAGACTTTCCATGTTCGGCATTCCAGGCAAACAAGCGGTGTCCATCACCGACAAAGCAGCAGCGCAAATCGCGAAACTGATGGCCAAAGACGGGTCAGAGGGGTTGCGCATTGGCGTCAAAAAAGGCGGCTGTGCGGGCATGGAATACACCATGGAATACGTCAATGAAATCAACCCGATGGACGAAGTTGTTGAGACAGCAGGCGCGCGGGTGATGATCGCACCGATGGCGCAGATGTTCCTATTCGGGACCGAAATCGACTATGAAACCAGCTTGCTGGAATCAGGCTTCAAATTTCGCAACCCGAACGTTGTCGACGCATGCGGTTGTGGCGAGTCGATCAAATTCGACGATGCCCTTAGCGCAAAGTAATGGCCGTCTCCGTCGCCGATATCGCCTTTGCCACTGACCTGTTCTCAGACCTCGGCCCGATCACAAGCCGAAAAATGTTCGGCGGCATTTGCCTGTATTATGACGGCACAGTGTTTAGCCTCGTTAGCAGCGACGGTACCATCCACCTCAAGTCAAAAGGCAGCCTTGCCAGTGACTTACAAGACGAAGGTGGGGCACAATTTCACAATATGCCCTACTGGTCGCTACCTGACACAGCCCTCGAAGACCCGACAATCGCCTGCGATCTAGGTCGCCGCGCCCTCAGCGCACTGCTGGATTAATCCGCTTTTTGCAAATGCACATAGGTCTCGTCGTAGCGCTTTTTGAGATGCGCCCACGCGGCAATTGTCTCGTCTGATCCAATGGGCGCAACATTAGCATCGTGATTGGGGTTAAAAAACAACGGCACCGAAATCCGCTCGGCATTTGTACCAATCACACGGTGCGGCGTCGCCTTGATCTTGCCGCCGGTCCACATCTCCAGCATTTCACCAAAATTGATCACAAACTCACCCGGTGGGGCAGACAGCGGGATCCAGCCCCCGCCGCGCTTGCGAACCTCTAACCCCGGTGATCCATCTGTCGCCAAAAGCGTCAAACAGCCATAGTCGGTATGGGTCGCAATGCCAAAGTCCTTATCCGTCGCCCAGACAGGACGTTCAGGGTAGAAATTACCACGCAGCAACGCCATGGGACGGGTAAACTTATCACGGAAAAAATCGCCGTTCTCGCCAACAGAGGCAGCAATCGCACAGAGTAAATCCAGCGCGAAATCAGTGCTTTGCAGATAATAATCCTGCAACTTCTCGGCAAAGCCCACAGGCTGGTCGGGCCAAAGGTTTGGCGCGTAAAACGACAGGTTCTCATCTGCAATCGGATCATCCTCAACCAGCGTCAAACCACAATCAAACACCTGCTTGTAGTCAGGGTTGGCATCTGGATCGACTTGCTCTGATCCGGCCGCCCCCCAGCCACGGTTTGATCCGGTCTTGGACATGTCGTAGGCAGATTTTGCGGACGCTGGGAGATGAAAGAACGCGCCGTAAGCGTCGATCATGTCCTGCACATACGACCCCGTCAGCGGCGTATTGTAGACAGTCATAAAACCCACACCCGTCGCCCCCTCTGCGGCCATGGCCATTGCATCCGGGTCGCCTGCGATCAGGGCTTTTGCATCAATACGTGGGATCATAGGCTTCGCGTCCTGCTATTAAATTTCACAAGGTGAATGCGCGACTGGCATTCACTTTGCAAGCCCTCAGGCTTCTTGCTACCAATAAGGCAACAATCCCGGAAAGGACCCCCTATGCGCCGCAAACTCGCTGCTGGAAACTGGAAGATGAATGGAACACGCCAAGCCACGGCACAGGCCCGCGACATCGCCAACCACCCTGCCCCCGATATTGACGTTCTGCTTTGCCCGCCCGCAACATTGCTTGCGGCGTTTGCAGATTTGCCGATCAACACGGGCGGACAAGACTGCCACATGATGACATCAGGGGCCCACACGGGCGATCTCTCTGCCGACATGCTGGCCGATGCGGGGGCTGCCTACACGCTGACAGGACATTCAGAGCGGCGCACAGACCACGCTGAGACAGACACCATCGTAAACGCTAAATCCGTGGCGGCCCATAACGCGGGTCTCATCGCAGTGATCTGCATCGGCGAAACATTGGCGCAGCGTGAAGCAAATGAAACGCTCGCCGTGATCGACAGCCAGCTTGCGGGATCCGTCCCCGACACAGCAACAGCGGCGAACACCGTGATTGCCTATGAACCCGTCTGGGCCATCGGCACGGGCAAAGTGCCAACACTGGATCAAATCGGCGAGGTGCACAGCCACATCCGCGCCCACCTTGCCAAACGGTTCGACGACGCCGACGGGTTTCGCATCCTTTACGGCGGATCAGTCAAGGCCAGCAACGCCAACGACATCTTTGCAATCGACAACGTCGACGGTGCACTTGTGGGCGGGGCCAGCCTGACAGCGGCAGACTTTACGCCGATCATGGATGCACTCGGCGCCAGCTAAAACCAAAAAAGGCGCCGCTGGTTCCCCATGCGGCGCCCTTCTTTTTCACGCTGTCGCTTTCTAATTCACGATCAGCTCTGGCCCCATAAACAGGGTCGGCAGATAGGTCGAGATGATCGGGATATACGTGATCATAATCAGGAACACGAACAACACTGCAAGGAACGGCAGTGCAGCGCGCACCACGGCCATCATCGGCATGTTGGCGACACCAGAGGTCACGAATAGGTTCAAACCAACAGGCGGCGTGATCATACCGATCTCCATGTTGACCACCATGATGATACCCAAGTGGATAGGATCAATGCCCAGTGAAATCGCAATCGGGAACACCAATGGCGCAACGATGACGATCAGACCCGACGGCTCCATGAATTGACCACCGATCAGCAAAATCACGTTGACCACGATCAAGAACGTGATTGGCCCCATACCAACACCCAACATCGCATCCGCAATATGTTGCGGAATTTGCTCGTCTGTCAGCACGTGCTTAAGGATCAGCGCGTTGGCAATGATGAACATCAGTGTGATGGTCAGCTTGCCTGCTTCGAACAATGCTTTGCGTGTGTCGTTATGGAAAAATCCCGTCACAAGCGTCCATGGTTTTTGAACCACCGACGACATCTTCTGTCCATCACGTGCGGCCAGCGGCCCCATATCGCGATAGATGAACGTGGCAACAATAAACGCATAGACGGCGGCAACAGCGGCGGCCTCTGTCGGGGTAAACGCACCCGGCTTCCAGACAATAGCACCACCAGAGACCCACGGATGGCCATAGATGCCGCCCATGATGATAACGATCAGCGACAGACCCCACATGGCATCGCGGAAGCTAGAGAAAATCTCGCCCCAGCCCTGCCATTCGCCTTTCGGCATCTTCTTGATGCGCGCCATCACATAGATCGTGATCATCAGCATCAGACCCGCCATGATCCCTGGAATAACACCAGCAAGGAACATACGGCCAACCGACACATCTGTGGCAGAGGCATAAACAACCATCACGATAGACGGTGGAATAAGAATACCCAAAGTGCCCGCGTTACAGATCACGCCTGCTGCGAATTCCTTGGTGTAACCGGCCTGCGTCATGGCGGCGATTACGATGGACCCGATGGCCACAACAGTCGCAGGGCTAGACCCTGAGAGTGCAGCAAAGATCATACAGGCCATTACACCCGCGATCGCCAGTCCACCCTGTAAGTGACCCACACAAGCAATCGCAAAGCGGATAATCCGCTGGGCCACACCGCCCGTCGACATGAACGTCGAGGCCAGAACAAAGAACGGAATAGCAAGCAGCGTATAGTGCCCCGCCATCGCCTGATACATCGACTGCGCAATGGATTCGAGAGATGTATCTGACATCACCAAAAGGAACACCATTGAAGACAGGCCAAGCGAAATCGCGATTGGCACACCGATCAACAGCATGCTGATGATCATCACAAAGAGAATAAGTACGTCCATAATTTATGCCTCTTTGTTCAAGGCCGAAGCCTCTTTTACGGCCTCTTCGGCCTCATGGCTGACGATCAAGCTTGCAGATTGGCCAGTCCAAACGCGGCCAACGGCCTGCAGGATGCGGAACAGCAATAACGCTGCGCCAATCGGCAAGATTGTATAAGGGATCATGCGGGGCATCTTGGAATAACGCTCGCCGTAGTTGATCCAGTCCTCAAGAAAACGCAGGGCGTTTGGCATCGGAATCTGGTCGGTTTCAAAGAAGCTGCGACCGCGTGCTGCATAATCCATGCCCGTCGGGAACCAGCGACCGGACGTCGGCGGCAAATCCGCGAAAGGTGCCCAATAGTCCCAAGAACCTTTCAGGATCAGCCCACCGTAAACGATACACAGCACGCCGGCGACGAGCGCGATGGTTTTCTGGACAGGCTTTGAAAATAGGCTTGTGACCGCGTCGACACCCAAATGGGCAGTGACTTTGAACCCGTAAGAAATACCAAACAGCACCAGCCATGCGAACATGACAAGCACGACCTCAAGGCTCCAGATGATGGAATTGTTAAAAGCGTAGCGCAGGATCACATTGGTAAATGTGAGCAAGGTCATCAGCCCTAATAACGTGGCGATGGCCGTTTCTTCGAATTTGTCGACAAACCGGCCCACCGGACCTGTCGCTTGATAACTGCCGCTCATGCGCTGTCTCCCCCCGAACTGCATTTGCAAAAAGCGCGGCCCAAGACATCCTTGGGCCGCGCCAAATCGTTAGACTTACATAGACTCGTTGATGGCCTGTGCGGCGTCGATGTTCTCTTGGCCAACTTCCTCAGCGAACTGAGTCCAAACTGGCTTCATCACATCAACCCAGCCCTGACGCTGCTCTGCGGTCAGCTCAACAATTGAGCCACCAGAGTCCAGAATGGACTGACGTGCAGCAAGGTCAACATCACCAACAGCCGCGTTACGCTCGACTGTGACGTCGTTGAGGATTGTCAGGAATTGGTCGCGAACGTCCGCATCAAGGCTGTCGAGAAAATCAACTGACGCAACAACAAGATAGTCGATGATGCCGTGGTTGGTTTCGGTGATACCGTCTTGCACTTCAAAGAACTTCTGACCGTAGATGTTGGACCATGTGTTCTCTTGACCGTCCACAACGCCTGTCTGCAATGCGCCGTAAACTTCCGAGAATGCCATTGGCTGTGGAGACGCGCCAAGCGCTTCCATTTGTGCAACCAACACGTCGGATGGCTGAACGCGGAACTTAAGGCCGTTTGCGTCAGATGGGGCGATCAGTGGCTTGTTTGCAGAAATCTGCTTCATGCCATTGTGCCAGAACTGCAAGCCCTGAAGGCCGCGACGCTGCATGCTGTCTTTCATTGCTTGACCAGCGTCAGACGCTTGGAACGCATCAACCGCGTCGATGTTTTTGAACATGAACGGAAGGTCGAACAAACGGTATGCTTTTGTGATCGATTCAAACAACGACAAAGAAGGCGCAGCCAACTGAACGTCGCCCTGTAGCAAAGCCTCGATAACCTGCTCGTCTTTGTACAAAGTCGAGTTCGGGAATACTTCCATGCACATTGTGCCGTTCATTTCAGCGTTGATACGCTCCATCAACAAGGACGCAGCGATACCCTTTGGATGCTTGTCTGTGTTGGTCACGTGGCTAAACTTTACAACGATTTCACCGTCGTCACAGCCGTTCGCATGGCTTTCTGCATTTGCAGCATTCGCAGCAACAGACATCGCAGCAATCATTGCTACATTCTTCAAAAATTTCATAATTGTTCCTCCCAGAACGTCTTAGCAGAACCCCCAAGTCGGGTCCGATAGGATGATCAAACGCGGGATCGACCTTTCAAGCAAGCAAGAAATCGTCGAACGAAAAGCGCCATTCAACATCATGTATTTTATAAATAAATATAATTCAGGAACGATTGCAGCCACAGGCCGACGCGGAAATCCACACAACTGATAAGGCTAACTGTGCGGAATCTCACACACGCTTACCCGTTGCGATAGTCCTCGGCCTTCAGATTATGGCGCGCAAGCTTGTCGTAAAAGGTTTTGCGCGGCAACTGTAGGTCCTTAGCCGTTTCACCCGCACGACCCGCATGGCGCTGCAACGCAGCAATCAGCAAAGACCGCTCGACTTGCGCCATCTGCGCGGACAACCCGTGGCCCTTGTCCTCAACAGCATCATCGAGCCCCATCGCAAAACGCATCGCGGCATTCATTAACGCGCGCGCATTGCCCGGCCAGTCTTGGGCCATCAGTTCTGCAATAACGGCCTGTGGGATCACTGGTAACGGCAAATTTGCCTGCTCACACGCCTGCGCAACATAATGCGAAAACAAGATTGGAATATCCTCACTTCGTTCGCGCAAGGCAGGAATTCGGATGCGCATCACATCAAAATGAAAGAACAAATCTTCCATCATGCGCCCTGCCGCGACTTCCGGCTCTAGGGCCACAGTCGACCCCGCAAGTAAACGCAACGCAAGTCCTGCCTCAATCGCGGCCAACAGTGCGGCTTGCACGTCCAGCGACAGGCGGCTGACCTCATCAAGATATAACGTTCCGCCCTGCGCAGCAGTCAAAGCATCCCGCAAGCCCTTGATATCCAATGAGCTTGCGGGCTTCTTGATAAACGGACGACCCGCCGCCGCTGACAATAGATGAATAACTTCCGCAACTTTCGACGTGCCGGACCCGCGCTCGCCCACGATCAACGCATCTGTCGCAGTCCGCGCAATGCGGCGCAATTGCTGGCGTAACTCTTGCACCAAAGCAGATTGCCCGAACAACAACCGCTCTGCCGCGTCACCACGTTCAACAACCATCGCAAGGCGGCGGTTTTCCAACACCAAGGCACGGGCCTTTAGCCCACGGGCAACGACAGACAAAAACGCAGAAGGCGCACAGGGTTTCTCAAGGAAATCATAGGCCCCTTTACCCATCGCCTTGACGGCCATCGGAATATCACCCTCGCCCGTCAGCAAAATCACAGGCAAGTCAGGATCAACACTGCGGGCATGTTCCAACAGATGAAATCCGTCACGACCGGGCATACGAATGTCAGTGACAACAACACCATCAAATTCAGCCGTTAAATGATCCTTAGCCGCCAAGAACGATCCCGCCAGAATAGGCGAAAGCCCCTCCAAATCTAAGGTCTGGCCCAAGGCCTCGCGGATCGCGGGATCATCATCAACTAACAATACATGCATGGTCATGCGGCCTTTTGCGCAAACGCGGGGATCAATTCAACCGTAAACACAGCGCCCCCCTCAGGGTCATTGCGGCCACGAATGGCCCCGCCAAAACTTTGCACTAAACCATACGAAATACTCAACCCCAGCCCCATGCCTTCGGCGGCACCCACCGCCTTGGTCGAATAGAATGGGTCAAAAATCTTTTCAGGCTCTTTAATACCCGGCCCCGTATCGCGCACAGAGACGACAATCTTACCATCCACTTGCACAACATTTAGCGTCAGCACTTTCTGCGCGCTGACCTCCATCGCATCAATGGCATTGGCGGCAAGGTTCAGAATCACCTGCTGTAAACGCACCTCGCCCGCACGCACGATCACACCCTTGGCACCATCCCAGCGCACCAAAACCCCAGCGTCAGCAATCTTTGGAGCAAGTAATTCAAAAACCACATCCACCACCTTGCCCACATCAACATCCGTGAACGGTTCGCTTTCTTGGCGCGAAAAGGCACGCAGGTTCTTGATAATTCGCGCCATGCGGTGCGCCAATTCGGAAATCTTGCGCAGGTTTGTCGCCGCGACCTCTGGCTTGTCGCGATCCAGAAACCCCACGCCATTCTCGGCAAAGGTCTGGATCGCCATCAACGGCTGGTTCAATTCGTGACTGATACCCGCCGACATTTGGCCCAAAGCCGACAACTTGCCCGCTTGCACCAGATCAGCTTGGGCCTTTTTCAACTGCACTTCTGCGGCGCGGCGCTCTGCCACTTCGCGACGCAGATCCGTGTTCACTTGCGACAGTTGCGCCGTGCGGTCCCGCACGCGGCTTTCCAACCGCGCATTCGCCTGCGCTAACGTGCGGCGGCGCTGCGTGACCAAAAACAACACCGCGCCAAAGGCCAAACAAATCGCCGCAGCCACCATCGCCTGCAAAAACGCCAATTGCCGCGCTGGGGCCAAATCAACTAAAACCTCGCCGCGCATATCAATCGCGGGCAAGTCTTGGGTTAAATGCAAGGCGCGACGGGGCAAATAGCGTCCCGCATCCACCGTCCACAGGTCCAGCCCTGCCCGTTCCCGTGCAGTATACCGAATGAAATCGTCGGCTTGGCGTGACCGCATGACCAGTTCGGACCGGTTGGAGACAAAGATGACCCCCTGCTTATCCGTAAAGAACAGCGCAGGCCGCGCACCGCGCCAAGCGCCCTCGACCGCCTCGACACCAGCATAAACTATCAACGCCCCAACAACAGGACCCTCCGCACTGAACACAGGGGCCGCGAAGATAAACTGGCGCGGATCCTGCGCTTGGGGCATCCTGTGATCAACCCCCAAAGCCCCATCCATCGCACGTTCGAAATAAGGGGCACCGCGCAACGCTTGCGCCCCCGTGTCCTGAACCCCGACACGCAAGTCGCCATTCGTATCCATCAGGCGAATATCCAACGCGCCCGTCTTGTCAGCAATTTCTTGCAAAACAGGGCGCAACCGCGCCGCGCTGGCACTATAGCTGAGGGCTTCGACCACTTCGGCACGATCAGCAGTCAAAACCGCCAATTCGCGAAACCGCTTCAATTCGGCAGCCAGACTATCAGACGCCAGCGCCAAATCCGATTCCGCGCGACGGTTCAACTGATCCAAAGCCGCACCAAAGCCCGACCACCAAACCCCCATCACAAACAGGGACACGGCCATCAAATAGCCCAGAATTCCAATCAAGATGGTGCGATAAGCGGTTGTCATAGCGATAACTTTAGCGCCCCCCTCTTGCATTGACCAGCCAGCCTCGGCAAAGCTGGCGCAATGCAACATTTCTCACAAGATCCTAAAGATCCCGCCTTCGTCCAAGACCCCTATCCGTTCTACGAGCGCGCACGCGCTACGGGCGACCTGTTCTATTGGGATGATTACGGCATGACATGCACCGTCAGCCACGCAGCCACCCATGCAGCCCTGCGCGACAAACGCATGGGGCGCGAATGCCCGCCCGAATTTGCACCCGCAATCCCCTCTGCATTGCAACCATTCTATGATATCGAAGCACATTCCATGCTCGAGCTAGAAGCACCCCGTCACACGCGCCTGCGCGGGCTTGTGCTGAGGGCGTTCACCAGCCGCACAATCACCGCCCTCGGTCCAGATATCCGTGCCCTTTGCCACGCCATGATCGATGCGTTCCCATCCACGCCCTTCGACCTGCTCACCGCCTACGCCCAGCCCGTGCCCGTGCGGATCATCGCCAAACTTTTGGGTGTGCCAGAGGACCAAAGCGACAACTTGCTGCGCTGGTCCAACGCCATGGTCGCGATGTATCAAGCAAAACGCAGCCCTCAGATTGAGGCCGACGCCATCGCGGCCACTCTCGCCTTTAGCGCTTTCATCCGCGACCATATCGAGCACAAACGCAAAGCGCCCGAAAACGATTTGATCTCCACCCTGATCGCAGCGAATGAAGCAGGCGATAAACTCAGCGACGACGAATTGATCACCACTTGCATCTTGCTGCTGAACGCAGGCCACGAGGCGACGGTGCACACACTCGGCAACGGCACGAAATCGCTGCTGGAAACGGGCCACAAAACGATCACCTCCGAATTGGTCGAAGAGGTCATACGCCACGACCCGCCACTGCATATGTTCACCCGCTATGTCTATGAAGATATGGACTTTTACGGCGCGCACCTGAAACGCGGCGATCAAGTGGCCTGCCTGCTTGCAGCCGCCAATCGCGACCCTGCGGCCTATGAAAATCCAGCGCAATTCGACCCTGCACGCACGGGCCCAAAGAACACCAGCTTTGGCGGCGGCATTCACTTTTGCGTCGGCGCACCGCTGGCACGGTTTGAACTACAAATCGCGCTTGAAGTCCTCTTTGAACGCTGTCCGAACCTGCACTTGGCAGCCACGCCATTGTACGCAGATGTCTTCCATTTCCACGGTCTAGAGGCGCTGATGGTGCAGGTCTAAAGCGGCAATGCCACTGTCGATTTGATCTCTTCCATCGACAAAAGTGCGGTCACATTAAACACGCGCACCTCGGCAATCAGCGCCTGATAAAACACGTCATAAGCGCGCGCATTTTGAACGCGGACCTTTAAGATATAATCAATATCACCCGCCAGGCGGTGCGCCTCTTGCACTTCATCACGCGCCATTAACGCGGCCAGAAATTTTTCCTGCCAGCCCTTGTCATGCTCTGACGTGCGGATCAGCACAAAAAAACACGCCTCGAATCCCAGTGCCTCGGCGTCCAACACGACCGTGTGCTGGCCGATCACGCCCGCCTCTTTCAACTTGCGAATCCGGTTCCAAACAGGGGTCTTGGACGAGCCGACAGTCTTGGCGATTTCATCCAATGACTGCGCGGCATCAGCCTGCAAGGCACGCAAAATTTTCCGATCCGTCTCGTCTATTCGCACTGACATTCTGCTTTCTCCAGTTTGATAGGAAAACCTATCCGATTTGCGCCCAAAGGCGAACACTTGTCCTTAACTACTGCGCATGGGGCGCATTATACAGAACAATATTCTATATTATGAAAGAGTTTTGAGGGACAAACACGATGAAGCACTTTCCAATCTTTCTGGCAATCGCGGGCAAACGCATTGTCGTGTCTGGCGGCGGCGAAGCGGCCATCGCAAAATTGCGCCTCTTGATGAAGACTGAAGGCAAGATCATCGTTTTCGCACAAAACGCCAGTGCCGACATTCACCGCCTCGCGGTCGAAAATAAGCTGACCCTGATCAACCGCCCGATGGACAAAGGTGACGCCATTTGCGCAGCCCTTTTCTATGGCGCCAATGAAAACGCCGCCGAGGACGCCCGCACGGCCGCCATCGCTGCAGCCGAGGGCGCTTTGGTCAACATCGTCGATAACCTTGCCGACAGCCAGTTCATTACCCCCGCCATCGTGGACCGCGACCCCGTTGTGGTGGCCATAGGGACCGAGGGTGCCGCCCCCGTGCTGGCCCGTGCGATCAAATCCGACCTCGAAGAAAAACTGCCAACCACTCTCGGGACGCTGGCGAAAATCGGCAAAACCTTCCGCCACGCCGTAGATGTCCTGCCATTTGGCAGCAAACGGCGCACTTTCTGGTCGGACTTCTATTTTAATGCAGGACCAACAGCGATGGAAACGCAGGGCGAAACAGGCATTCTCCCCGCGCTCGAAGCCTTGCTTGATACACACATCATGGCGGCCAAACCCGCAGGCCACGTTGATCTTGTCGGTGCAGGCCCCGGCGACCCTGACTTACTGACACTCAAAGCGCGCAAAGCTATCGACAAGGCCGACGTCATCATCCACGACCGCCTTGTAACACCCGAAATCCTTGAACTTGCCCGCCGTGAAGCCATCGTGATCGACGCAGGTAAAGAAGGCTTCGGCACCTCCATGGCGCAGACAGATATCGACGACCTGATCGTGCAGCACGCCTTGGACGGCCACCATGTTGTGCGCCTGAAAGCGGGCGATCCTACTGTCTTTGGTCGGCTGGACGAAGAACTCGACGCGCTGACCGACGCAGGCATCTCCTTCCAGATCATTCCGGGCATCACGGCGGCCTCTGCTGCCGTCGCAAACATCGGGCAAAGCCTGACCAAACGCGGGCGCAATGGCTCTGTGCGGTTCATCACAGGGCATGACACACGTGGCTTTGCCGATCACGACTGGAAAACGCTCGCGCAACATGGCGAAGTTGCCGCCATCTACATGGGCAAGAAATCCGCCCGCTTCATCCAAGGGCGGCTGTTGATGCATGGGGCAAGCGCAGCAACCCCTGTGACAATCATCGAAAACGTCAGCCGCGCCGATCAACGGATCATCGCAACCAACTTGGGCGATTTGGAACCTACAATGTCAAACGCTGCCCTAACCGGCCCTGCCCTGACCTTCCTCGGGCTTGCCCCACGCGAGGCCGCAAAGGCCAGCCAAACACAAGACATTCGTCAATCCTACAGCAAATTGGAGGCGCTCTAATCATGGCCCGCCCGTTCGTCAAAGTTATCACCGCCAACGCCCTGCTTGAAGGCGACGCCATTTGGTTCACCCAAAACGGCACATGGTCGCGCAATATCGCGGACGCCGAGGTTCTCACCGACGAGGCCCACGCCGATATCCGCATACTCGAGGCCCAAGCAGACCAATCCGCCATCGCGGGTGTCTACCTCGCCGACGCGAAAGTCACCGACGCAGGCCCAGCCCCTGTGCATTTCCGCGAAGCCTTCCGCACACGCGGCCCATCCAACTATTCTCACGGCAAGCAAGAGGCTTAAATCATGTATGTTTACAATGACTTCGACGAGGCTTTTGTTCGGACCCGCGTCGCCCAGTTCCGCGCTCAAGTGGAGCGCCGCATCGACGGTTCACTAACCGAGGACGAGTTCAAACCACTGCGCCTGATGAACGGCCTTTACCTGCAACTGCACGCCTACATGCTGCGCGTCGCCGTTCCTTACGGCACGCTTAACTCCGCGCAAATGAACAAGCTCGCCTACCTCGCCGACACATATGACAAGGGCTACGGCCACTTCACGACGCGCCAGAACATCCAATACAACTGGCCGGAACTGCGCGATGTACCTGACATGCTGTCGGACCTCGCCGACGTTGGCATGCACGCAATCCAGACCTCTGGAAACACAATCCGCAACGTGACCGCAGACCATTTCGCAGGCGCGGCCAAAGACGAGATCGAAGATCCGCGCCCCGTGGCCGAACTGCTGCGCCAATGGTCCACCGATCACCCCGAATTCCAAGGCCTGCCGCGCAAATTCAAGATCGCCGTGACAGGCTGCGAGGCCGACCGCGCCGTAATCCGTGCGCATGACATCGGCATCCAGATCGTACGAAACGCGGCTGGCGAAATCGGCTATAAAGTCATCGTCGGCGGCGGCCTTGGCCGTACCCCAATGATCGGCAAGGTGCTCAGCGACTTTGTCTCCAAGGCTGATCTGCTGCCCTATTGCGAAGCTATCGTCAGCGTCTACAACTTGTTGGGTCGTCGCGATAACAAGTATAAAGCACGTATCAAAATCACGCTGCACGAGAACGGGATCGACAAAATTCAAGACCTCTTAAACGCACTTTTCGAACAAATTCAGTCCCTCTTTGGCGGCTTTGACCAGCAATTACTTGCAGAAATCGAACATTCTTTTGCGCCCCCTGCGTTCAAGGTAAAATCCACCGACGGCTATGACGCCGCCCGTTTGGCCAACCCCGCCTTCCGCTCTTGGACAGACACCAACTTGTCCGATCACCGCGCAGACGGTTACGCAATCGTCTCCATCTCAATCAAGAAACACGGCGCCACACCGGGCGACGCGACATCTGCGCAAATGCGCGTCATGGCGGACCTTGCGGCCAAATACGGCCACGATGAGTTGCGCATCAGCCACGAGCAAAACGTGATCCTGCCGCATGTCCACAAGTCCGACCTGCTAGCCATCTACACAGCCCTGCGCGCCGCCGATCTTGCGACCGCAAATATCGGCCTGATCAGCGACATCATCGCCTGCCCGGGTATGGATTACTGCGCGCTAGCCACCGCCCGCTCAATCCCCGTCGCCCAAGAAATTGCGACCCGTTTTGACGAGCTGAAGCTGGAGCACGAAGTAGGCCCGCTCAAGATCAAGATCTCGGGCTGCATCAATGCTTGCGGTCACCACCACGTGGGTCACATCGGCATCCTCGGGCTGGACCGTGCGGGCGTCGAGAACTACCAAATCACCCTTGGCGGCGACGGCACGGAAACCACTACAATCGGCGAACGCGCTGGTCCCGGTTTTGGCGCCGATGAGATTGTACCAGCCGTTGAACGACTGGTCCTTGGCTACCTCGACCTGCGAATGTCTCCGTCAGAAACCTTCTTGCAAGCTTACCGCCGCCTCGGTGCGGCACCATTCAAAGATATTCTCTACCCAGAAAAGGCCGCTCAGAATGCCGCTTAAAGAACTCGCAGAACGCCGCAACACGCTGCACCGTAAATCGGATGCGCAAAACATCCTTAGCCATGCGTTGTCAGACCTGCACATCGGTCCCGTCGCCGTTGTCTCCAGCTTCGGCGCTGAAAGCGTCGTGTTGTTACACATGGTATCCGAGATCAACAAAGACGCGCCCGTCATCTTTATCGACACCGAGATGCTTTTTGATGAAACTTTGCAATATCAAAAGGATGTAGCACAAAGCTTAGGCCTCACAGATATCCGCGTGATTACACCCAAACGCGACGACATCCTGACAAACGACGTCGACGGATTGCTGCATCAAGCTGACACCGATGCCTGCTGCCATCTGCGCAAAGTGAAACCGCTAGAGGACGCCTTGGCGGATTTCGGCGGCTGGATCACTGGCCGTAAGCGGTTCCAATCGGGCACACGCGCCGACATTCCACACTTTGAAAAAGACGCGCGCAAGATCAAGATCAACCCGCTCGCCACATGGACCCGCGACGATATCGCTGCCTACATCACCAAGCACAACCTACCGCGCCATCCACTGGTCGCCAAAGGGTACCCGTCGATCGGCTGCATGCCATGCACCACACGCGTCGGAGCACACGAAGACCCGCGCTCCGGCCGTTGGAAAGGCCAAGAGAAAACCGAATGCGGTATCCATTTCGAGAACGGCAAAGCCGTCAAACAAGGGGTCGCGGCATGAGCGTCATTATCACAGACACTGGCTTTGCCTCCGACGACTGGGCGCACGGATTTCGGGACGCGGACAGTACGCCCGCCAATGACTGCAAAAGCGCTGTTGATCTGCCCTCCGACACGGCCCCTGACGCGCTCGCGCAATTCGCCAACGCCAAAATGATCCGCATCGACTTTCCCACGTCCGCGGACGGGCGCGGCTTCACCCTCGCATCCCTTTTGCGCAGCGTTGGTTTCCAAGGCCGCCTACGCGCCAAGGGTCACATCCTTGCCGATCAATACGCTATGGCCCGCAGGTCCGGCTTTGACGAGATCGAAATCGATGACGATCTCGCCGCCCGCCAGCCCGAACCCCAATGGCTTGCCCGCGCAGACTGGCAATCGCACAACTATCAGGCGCGACTTCGCGGCTAAGCCTTCCCCTGACCTAGATCAAAGACTAAACGGAGGGCGGCCCTTATCAGGGTCGCCGATGGAATTATGACAGAGCAAAAACCAGTGAACATTGAGACAGCCGCCAAAGTGCCCGCCCTGCCCGACGCGCAGACCGTGACCGCCGTGACCCATTACACCGACACCCTGTTCAGCTTTCGGGTGACGCGCCCCGCGTCCCTACGGTTCCGGTCTGGCGAATTTGTGATGATCGGGCTGATGGGCGACCCTGATCCAAAGACAGGCAAACAGCGGCCCTTGCTGCGCGCCTATTCCATCGCGTCCCCATCGTGGGACGAGGAGTTAGAGTTCTATTCGATCAAGGTCCAAGACGGCCCGCTGACCTCCAAATTGCAGCACCTGCAAATCGGCGACGAGATTATTCTCAAGCCAAAGCCTGTCGGCACGCTGGTGCATGACGCGCTGCTACCGGGCAAGCGGATTTACTTCTTCTCCACGGGCACAGGCTTTGCGCCTTTCGCATCCTTGTTGCGAGAGCCCGACACCTACGAGAAATACGACGAGGTCATCGTCACCCACACCTGCCGCAACGTGGCAGAACTCACTTACGGGCGCGATTTGATCGAAAACCTCAAGACCGACGAGATGATGATCGAACTGCTTGGGGCCGAAAACCTTGCCAAGATCCGTTACTACCCGACCACAACGCGCGAGCAGTCCCCAAAGATGGGCCGCATCACGACATTGATCGAGAATGGCGAGCTGTTCAGCGATCTGGGCGTGCCTGCGTTGAACCCCGAGACAGACCGCGCGATGGTCTGCGGCAGCCTTGCGTTCAACCTAGATATCAAGGCGCTGATGGAAAAAGCAGGGCTGCACGAAGGGGCCAATTCCGAGCCGGGCCAGTTTGTGATCGAGAAAGCATTCGTCGGATAAGCTTGGAACAAGACAAAGAAAAAGGGCCGCGTCAGCAATGACGCGGCCCTTTTTTGTTTCTAAGTAGCGCGGGGCTTACATGCCCAGTACTTCTTTCAAACGTGTCAATGTTGCTTCCAGCAAAGCTGGGTTGTTCTTCACGCTGTCGACAGCACCTGTCAGAACAGTTTTCTGAACCGCAGACAGATCAGAGTCGTTGATCATCTGCGCCACTTTGTCTGCGTCAAAACCCTCTGGTGTCAGCAATGCAGCCATACCTGTTGCTTCTTCAGCAGCGGGTTCAACCGCTGCAGCTTCTTCAGCGGCAGTCGCTTC
>JAIBDT010000083.1 GCA_024686085.1 Loktanella sp. | reverse complement strand
TCCCTTCGTCTCCGCCAGAAACCCTAAATTTTATTATATATATTAGACATTTAGGGCTTCTTGCTGTTGTATTGTGCCCCATTTTGTCCGCCATTTCGTTTCTGAGTGATTGGAATGGTGGGATTACCAGAGGTCTTCCATTTGGGTGCGTTTTTTTGTTCCCTATCTACGAGGGCGAGAACTTTCAGGGGACGCTGACATGCAATAGTGGACGCCAGTTGCAAGTGTTAGGATTATAATCATATGAAAATAAAAGTAATTTTTCACAATGGGGCTTGTGTGAGATGGCCGTCTGTTAAGTCGAACATATTTGCGAGCGATTAACTAAGACCTGCAGCGATTTAGAGTACGGCGGTCGATTGGTCGTTTCTGGATGGTTAAGGATTATCGATTTGCGACAGTTGATCGCGCATATAAATCCTGAAAGCGTCCGCCAAGACCGACGCTGGTCGATGTGCCGGAAGCAAGATCGCGACACTACTGGTGATTGCGGGCGCGAAGGCACGAAAGACAACCCCGGGGGCCGGGCTGGTGACAGCTGTGATCCGATCGACCACGGCCGCGCAGAGGCCTGAGCCGACGAGTTGCAGCGCTGGCAGAAATGTTCTCAGCACAAACCTTGTGTTGAGTGATACCCTAGATTCAGCGAACGCGTTTTGTGTCGCGAGAGTGACGGGGTGTTCACCAAATAACATAGCCATCGGATACTCTTTTAGATCGCTCGGCGTGAGCACCTCTTTTTGCGCGAGCCGGTCAGTTTCAGGCAGTGCAACCAGACATTCAAAATTGAATGAGTCAATCTTTATAGAGCTCCGCGGCTGCGGGGTTTCGGCCAATCCAATATCATATTCCTGAGACGCAATGAGATCCTCAACGACTTGTGAGGTGCGCATCATAAGGTCTGCCTTGACGGCTGGCCTGTCTTTGAGAAATGAGGCCAGAACCTTGGGTAGAAAAAAGCCTGATGAAGCAGGGTAGCACGCAATCCGCAGACTGCCGCGGTCAAGCGTGCCAAATTCGGACATCGTTCTTACGGTTCGGTCCATTCGGCCGAGAACTTCCTCTGCTTCTTCCAAAAAGTAGTGGGCCTCTGGAGATGGCGTCAGTCGCCCGTGTTCGCGGACAAACAAACTCAAGCCCAACTCCCTTTCGATATTGGTAATCATTGTGCTGACTGCAGGCTGTGTGCGTAAAAGAGTGCGACTGGCCTCGGACATCGATCCTGTTCGCATCACTTCGCGGAAGGTCTGGAGCTGACGAATGGTGAGATTGGGCAGCATACTATTAATCCTTTTTATACCTTAAACGATATTTTATATTTGAACTTATGGCTAGTCGTGGATGATCCTGATCTCAGTTAATCTACTGGGGGGACATCATGGATCGTTTCGCAGCCGTCTTGCTGACTGGGCTGATCTGCTTTGTGGCGCTTGGGCAGTTTGTTCAGGTGATCACTCGCTACGTGCTGCAGATCCCTGTGATGGGCCTTGAGGAAACAATGCTTTACCCTACGATCTGGCTTTATATTTTTGGGGCGATCAACGCGTCCCGAGAGAACACCCACATTCGCGCAAACGTGCTTGAAATATTCATTTCATCCGAGAAGGCCCACACAATTCTGGCCATTGTAGGTGAAATCATTAGCCTGATCGTCGGTCTTTGGATTCTCAGCTGGGCGTGGGAGTATACGCAATATGCGTGGCGAGTCTGGCGTGAAAGTCCGACCCTGTACATCCCGACCTTCTATTCTGATGTCGCACTGCTTGTTGGGGTCACCTTCATGATGATCTACACCGCTTGGCATCTCATCCGGCACATTATTACATTGAAAAACGGAACAGTCGCATGATCGAGATCGCTCTACTAGCTATCGCAATTCTGGTCATTACTCTGACCCTCGGCGTGCCGCTGCCCTATTGCTTTGGTGCTGCGCTGATGGTGATGTATTTCATCGGCGACGTGACCATGAAGGGCATGATGCTGTGGGGTGTGCAGCAATTAGGCAATCCGATCCTGCTGGCCATTCCGCTGTTTGTTCTTGCGGGGACGATAATGGCCGAAAGCGGGATTGCGGCTTCGCTTTTGCGCTTTGTGAATGCCTTTGTCGGTCACGTCCGTGGCGGTTTGGGTGTCGTGGCGGCCGTCAGCTGCGCGGTGATCGGAGCCATTTCCGGGTCGGGCCTGACCGGTATTGCGGCCATCGGGCCGATCCTGATCCCTGAGATGGAAAAACGCGGCTACCCGCGGGAATACGCAACTGCATTGATAGCCAATTCGTCCATTTTGGGCCTGTTGATCCCGCCATCGGTCACGATGATCGTCTACGGCTGGGTGACTGACACGTCTATCCTTGCCTGTTTTCTGGCGACACTGGGGCCGGGTCTGCTGATCATGCTAAGCTTTTCGGTCATGAACTTGTGGATGAGTCGCAAATTCGACCTGATCCTTGATGACAAGCCCACGTTCAGCGAACTTTCTTCCGAGGTTGCAAAGCGCGGTTTTCACGCGTTCCCAGCCCTTTTGATGCCCGTCATCATTCTTGGTGGCATCTATGGCGGCATCATGACGCCGACCGAAGCCGCCGCTGTCGCGGTGATCTATTCGGTGCCGGTCGGGTTCTTGATCTACAAAGGCCTGCGCTGGTCGAACTTCTTTGCGGCGGGCAAAGAGGCCGCGACAGCCGTCGGTGCAATCATGTTCATGATCTTGTTCTCGATGATCCTGAGCCAGATGTTCGTCTACGAGAGCATCCCGCAGCAGATCGTTTCCAGCATCTTTGCGATCACCGAAAACAAGGTCCTGCTTTTGATCTTTATCAATATTTTGTTGTTCCTTGTCGGCATGGTCGTCAACGACGTAACCGCGATCATTCTGATAGCTCCGCTGCTGTTGCCATTGATGAACGCAATTGGGGTGAGCCCCGTGCAATTCGCCGCCATCATGGGAGTAAACACAGCAATGGGCGGCGTCACACCACCCTATGCCTCGATTCTCTATCTGGGCGCGCGCATCGGTAAAGTGAAGGTCACCAAGGTCATTCCGCCAGCTATGTTCCTGATCGTCACGGGTTATGTGCCAGTGGTCTTCCTAACGTCCTTCTGGCCGAACCTGTCTCTCTATCTGCCGCGTGTTTTTGGATATTAAGCGCGCCAGCCAAACACCAACCAAATCAACACAAAACGAACCAACAAAGGAGAAATCAGATGAAAACCACATTCCTCGCTACGGCACTTGCGACCATCATGGCCGTCTCGCCAGCCATCGCTGAAACCCTGAAGATGAGCCACGTGCGTCCGCAAGATGCGACCATTGACGTCGAGTTGCGCGCATTCGCAGCCTCCGTTTCCGAGGCAACAGGCGGCGATGTCGAAGTCCAGCTATTCCCTGCGTCCGCCTTGGGCGATTATACAACTGTGCAAGAACGCATCAGCGTTGGTGCACTGGATATGGCGACACAGCCAGCCGCTGCAGCCGCAGACCGGCGCATGCAAATCTCGTCTTTCCCCTACATGGCGGAAACATGGGCACAAGCGCGTACTGTCTATGGTCCCGGCGGGGTCGTACGTGACGTGATGACCGGCCTTTATGCGGAGCAAGGCATCACTATGCTGGCAGCCTATCCAGTGTATTTCGGCGGTATCGCCCTGAACGTGGAGAACGCGAATCCTGCCAGTACGGAAACAAACGGCATTAAAGTGCGGGTCCCTGGCATTAAGTCATTCCAGCTGACAGGTGAAGCATTGGGCTACATTCCGTCACCGATCCCGTTCTCAGAGGCATTTACGGCTGTGCAAACGGGTGTTGTTGATGGTGTGATCGGATCTGGAGCAGAGGGTTACTACGCCTCGTTCCGCGATGTGACTAAAACCTATATCCCTGCCAATACGCACTTTGAGGTCTGGTACATGATCATCTCGAACGAAAGCATGGCGTCTTTGTCCGACGAAGATCAGGCTGCTTTGACTGAACAAGCCGCCGCTTTCGAGACCAATCGCTGGACGGTTGCCGAAGCCGATCAGGGGCGTAACGAACAGCGTCTGGTTGATGATCTTGGGGCGACGGTTGCCGAACTGTCCGATGCTGATCTCGCGGCCATGTCCGCAAAGGTTCGCGCCGAAGTCTGGCCGCAAGTTCTGGAAGATGTTGGCGTTGAATGGGGTCAGGCGATCCTTGACCAAGTGGCAGCGGCCGCTAATTGAGTTAGCCTGTCGGGGCGCGGGCGGTCGCTTCGCCCCGACAATCCATCGAAAGAGATTTCATGACTTCGGATTATGCCATTATTGGCGGCGGAATTGTAGGGCTTTCAACCGCTTGGGGCCTGCTCAAGCGTGGGCTGCGGGTTACTGTTCTGGATGGTGATGACGGGTCTTTCCGCGCCAGCAGGGGAAATTTTGGCCTTGTTTGGGTGCAGTCTAAGGGCATGAAACAGCCGCGCTATGCACAATGGTCGCAGGACTCTGCGGCGGCTTGGGCCGCGTTTTCTGCCGAGCTGAACGACGCGACTGGACGCGATGTCGGACTAGAGCAAAAGGGTGGCTATGATCTGCATTTCTCGGAAGAAAGCCTTGAGGCGACTGTCGCCAAATACGAAGTTTTAAAAGAAACACTCGGGGGCAATTATCCTTTTGAAGTCCTGGGCCATAACGCATTGCGCCGCGAAGAACCTGCAATCGGTCCAAAGGTTGTTGGAGCGATATTGCATCATCAGGACGGGCACGCGAACCCGCTTAAGCTATTGCAAGCGCTGGCCGATGATGTGCGCCGCCTTGGCGGCGTGATCATGAACGGCATGCATGTTACGGCCGTCGATAAATCCGACCTTTTCCGAATTACCTGCGCAGACAAGACGGAAGTGCGCGCGCGCAAGGTTGTGTTATCGGCGGGTCTGGGTGCCATGACGCTTGGGCCAATGATGGGGTTCAAAGCGCCGATAAGGCCACAGCGCGGTCAGGTACTGATTACCGAAAAGCTGCCTAAACTGATCAATCGCCCGTCTTTGATCGCCCGTCAGGTCGATGAAGGCGGCATTCAAATTGGTGCCACAAATGAAGAAGTTGGCCTTGATGACACTGTCACCCAACGCGGACTTTCTGGGCTTGCGGCAGAAGCAATCGCAGCCTTTCCCGCTTTGGCAAAAGCGCAACTTGTCCGCAGTTGGGGGGCGTTACGCATACTGTCGCCTGACGGTTTGCCGATCTACCAAGAAAGCCCCGATATGCCTGGTGCCTATCTTGTGACCTGTCACAGCGGGATCACCCTTGCCGCCGCCCACGCGCGTTTCTTGCCCGATTGGCTTGAGGGCGCGGACACAGCACCAAATCTGGAGGTATTCAGTGAAAACCGCTTTGCCATTTCGTGAGATTGACCCTGTGGGGAACAAGGTTTCAATTACTTTTGGTGGGATCGATCTGATGCTTCCGCTTGGGGAAAACCTTGCGGGTGCCTTGCTCGTTGCTGGGGTCATGCCGTTTCGCAACACGCCTGTGTCTGGCGCGCCGCGCGGACCATTTTGCATGATGGGGGCATGTTATGACTGTTTGGTGCAGATCGACGGCATGAACGTGCAAGCCTGCATGTTACAAGTCAGCGAAGGTATGGAGATCACAATGCCCGTGGTAGGAGGTACGGCCGATGCGTAAAGTCGACCTGATTGTTATTGGTGCCGGTCCTGCTGGCATGTCTGCTGCCCGCCGCGCTGCACAACAAGGTCTTGATGTGCTCATTCTTGATGAACAGCCCGCAGCAGGTGGGCAGATTTACCGCAATGTCGGCCAAGCCAATGCCAAGCGATCCGAAATCCTTGGCAAAGATTTCATCCACGGTCAGACCCTCACCAAAGGGTTAGATCACGCAAATATCAGGCATCTCAAAGGGGCCGTGGTCTGGCAAATCGAAGAGGGAACCCGCGTCTCTTATACACAAAATGGTATCGGCGCCATTGTTGAAGGGCAGCGCATTCTGCTGGCAACTGGCGCATTGGAACGGCCGATGCCAGTCCCAGGATGGACCTTGCCGGGTGTTATGACCGCCGGTGCTGCACAGATCCTGTTAAAGCAATCAGGCATTGCCTGCCAAAACGCGGTGCTGGTCGGATCAGGCCCCCTTTTGTACCTTATCGCGACACAAATGGTGCGCGCAGGTGTGCCGCCTCTGGCCATTGTCGAAACGCAAACAAAGGCCGATCTGGCAAAATCAATGCGCCATTTGGTGGGGGCTTTGCGAGGCTGGTCGTACCTGCTTAAAGGGTTGCACATGCTTTGGGAGTTGCGCCGTGCCGGCATTGTGCGCCATGTCGCCGCCACGGACGTTGCAATCGAAGGCGATCAACGCGCCCAAGCTGTCGTCTTTATTACTGGCAAGACTGCGCACCGGATAGAGTGCGACACGGTTCTGATGCACCACGGAGTTGTGCCAAACACACAGGCGGCGCGCTCTATCGATATTCCGCACCAGTGGGACGCAGCGCAAAGCTGTTTTGTCCCCGACTGTGATGCCGCAGGGCGCACTGCGGTGTCTACGGTCTTTATTGCAGGAGACGGGGCAGGGATCGGCGGGGCGAAGGCGGCAGCCCTGATGGGCGAAATCGCAGCCCTAGAGATCGCCCATGACTTGGAAAGATTGACGAAAACGGACCGAGATGCCGCGACCCAAGATCTGCACAAACTTTTGGCTACCGAGCGTTCTGCGCGTCCCTTCATCGATGCGGCCTATCCACCATATGCAGGCGCGATCGCACCAGCCGATGAGACGATTATTTGTCGTTGCGAAGAGGTGACAGCCGGTGATATCCGACGTTTTGCAGGGCTGGGATGCCTTGGGCCAAATCAGACCAAAGCCTTCGGACGCCCCGGCATGGGCCCTTGTCAGGGGCGCTATTGCGGATTGTCGGTTTCACAAATTTTATCGGCAACCAATGACATGTCGCTGGATGACACCGGATATTATCGCATCCGCCCTCCGTTAAAGCCCGTGACGCTGGGTGAACTTGCGTCAATGGATGTCTCAGCATCAGAAGGATAAAATCATGATCGAACGTCTTGAGACAAGCGCCCGCATCAGTAACGTCCTCAAACATAACGGCGTTGTGTATCTGTGCGGATAAGTTGGCGCTGGCGACACAGTACCCGAACGAACCAAAGACTGTCTGTCACGTGTTGAGACACGACTTTGACGTGTTGGTTCCTCCCCTGACCGCATTTTGCAAGCGATTGCCTGGCTATCAGACATGACAGACCTTGCCGAAATAAATGCAGTGTGGGGCGCTTGGGTGCGAGAAGGAGAAGCCCCCGCACGCGCATGTGGTCAAACGCGGCTTGCGCGCGAAGACCTGATGGTGGAAATCATCGTAATGGCGGCTTGTGACTAGGAAATCCGTTTCGCAAACCCGATGTTTTGCGTATGAATGGACGATGATTTTTTTGACCAGATTGATTCCTCTACAATCCTTTTCGGCCAAGCATGCGAGGAAGAGTCCCGTCGGTGAAGGTGACTGTGGCGTTGTAGACAAAGGCCGAACCAGTTTGATGCGCTAAGTCGTTGATGACGATGTCTTCGGTGTCGGGCTGGATGTGGTTGTAAAGCTTGTTGCCCACACCACCGGAAGAGCCAATCAGATCGCCGCGGATCCGGTTGCGAAATCTCCGTCGATCGGTTCCATATCGGCTGCACTGTAAAGGCGAACACTGAGTAGTTCAGGCTCGCTATATTGGTCCCGCCTGTAGGCGCTGCCCGCGTTATCCAATCGTCGCCGCCGGACAGGGCCGAATGGACAGGCCGGCAAATACCCTGCTGGTTTCATGGCGCTTGATCTCGACGTAACGTAGAAGGTTTTGAGCGCGGGCGCGAATTTTGGCGACGTCGATCTGGTTCTTCTGTTGCAAGCAGTTTACTTTCGCAGACTAAATCCTCGCTTTTCTCTATGGTAATGGCGCGGTTCCTGCCAAAACGGATTTCATGGATATCACGCTCTTAAAAACATTTCTTGAAGTGACTGCGACGGGGTCGTTTGTCGCGGCGTCCGACCGCCTCTATGTGACGCAATCAGCCGTTTCACTGCGCATTCAGCGCCTAGAGGACAGTTTGGGTAAGCCGCTGTTTCTAAGGTCCAAAGCAGGGGCCGAGCTGACGCCAGCAGGACGCGAGTTTGAGACCTATGCTTTGTCCATGATTCGTATGTGGGAAGAAGCGCGCCAGCAAATCGCAATCCCCGCAGGGTTCACCCGCAGTTTGACAATTGGGGCGCAATATTCGCTGTGGCCCCGTTTGGGGTTTCGAATGCTGGACGGGATGCAAGAGGCGATTCCTGATCTTAACCTGCGTGCCGAAATTGGTATGCCGGACCGGCTGACTCGTTTCCTAATAGAGGGGACGATCCAGCTTGGGTTGCTATATATGCCGCAACTGCGTCCGGGTCTTGCTGTCGAAAAAGTCATGGAAGAAGATTTGGTTTTGGTCGCATCTTGGGCAAATCCGACGCTTGAGATGGGGGGGCGCTATGTCTTTGTGGATTGGGGACCAGAGTTTGTGAGAGCGCACGCACTCGCTTTGCCCGAACTCACAAACCCTGGTATGACGTTGTCTTTAGGTGCTATGGCCGCCGAATACATTGTGAACCGACGAGCAGCGGCATACCTGCCAGCCCGCTATGTCAAAAAATATCTTGATAGCGGTCAATTACACTTGATCCCCGGCGCGCCAGTATTCCCTTACCCTGTTTGGGCGATTTGGCGTGAAGATTTGGATAGCACCATCCTGACCGCAGCCCATGATGTAATTGAACGTGTTGGCCAGAATGCGGAGACAGATGGTGACAGAGTATTGGATACGCTGCGTGCCATCAGTGATTTCAAGGAGCCGTAAATCGACTGGCCATCTTTGGCCTATGTATAAGCCAAACTCTGCTTAGGCATGATTATTTTGAATTTCACATATATATAAGCTTGGATTAAATC
>JAIBDT010000042.1 GCA_024686085.1 Loktanella sp. | reverse complement strand
GCACGGCGCGCGCGCGGGCGTTTTTGGACAGGGTCACGGCAAGTGTTTCGAGAAGGATGCGGTAGACGTTATTCTCTGGCTGCTGCTCTGTCAGGCCCAGCGAATTGACCTGCACGCCGTAGCGGAAACGGCGGTATTTGGCGTCTTCAACGCCGTAGCGCGTCGCGCAGATTTCGTCCCAAAGTTCCACGAAAGCCCGCATTTTGCACAGCTCTGTCACAAAGCGGATGCCTGCATTCACAAAGAAAGAAATGCGCCCAACCATTTCGGGGAAGTTTTCGGCGGGGACTTTGCCGCGCAGATCATCGAGGACCGCGGTGGCTGTAGCCAACGCAAAGGCGAGTTCTTCTTCTGGCGTCGCACCCGCCTCTTGCAGATGATAGCTACACACGTTCATCGGGTTCCATTTGGGCAGATGCTGCCGCGTATAGGCGGCCACGTCGGTGATCATGCGCAGGGAGGGTTCTGGCGGACAGATATAGGTGCCGCGCGAGAGGTATTCCTTGATGATGTCGTTTTGGACGGTGCCTTGCAGGGCGGTGACGTCGGCGCCTTGCTCTTCGGCAACGGCGATATAAAGCGAGAGCAGCCAAGGCGCTGTCGCGTTGATCGTCATCGAGGTGTTCATCTGTTCGAGTGGGATGTCTTTGAACAGCGCACGCATGTCGCCCATATGGCTGACGGGCACGCCTACTTTGCCGACTTCGCCTTTTGCCAAGATGTGATCGCTGTCATAGCCTGTTTGCGTCGGGAGATCGAAAGCTACGGAAAGGCCGGTTTGCCCCTTGGCAAGGTTGCCACGGTAAAGCGCGTTGGATGCCTTTGCTGTCGAGTGTCCAGCATAGGTCCGAAATAGCCATGGGCGGTCTTTCTGCGGGTGCGACATTGGCGGCTCCTTGAGTTTACGTGCGTAACATTATTACGTTTGCATGGGTAATATCGGAAACTTTGTGCCACTGTCAATTCGCCGCGTTGCGGCATGACGGGATTTACCTCTGCACGGTTCCCTGTCAGGGTCGCGCAATGACGCAAACTGTATCTCTACCGCTCTGGGCCTTTGTGCTTATTCTGCTGTTTGCAGTCGTGACCTTTGCGTCGCATTTTCTGTTCCCGTCGGTGCGCTGGTTTTTCCGTAAACGCGCCGAGCGTGTGATTGCGAAATTGAATACCCGCCTGCAGCGCCCAATCGAACCGTTCAAACTGGCGAGGCGCTATGACATGATCCAGCGCTTGATTTACGACCCTGAAATTACCCAAGCGATTGTAGACTATGCCGCCGAGGAAAACGTCCCAGAGAACGTGGCGTTTGAGAAGGCACGGTCTTATGCCCGCGAGATTGTGCCGTCGTTTTCGGCCACGGCCTATTTCTCGATTGGCACCCGTTTGGCCGAGTGGTTGTCCACGTCTCTTTACCGTATCCGCCTTGGCACGTTTGACCGCGAGGCGCTGTCCAAGCTGGACCCGAATGCCACGGTGATCTTTGTGATGAACCACCGCAGTAACATGGACTATGTGTTGGTGACCTATCTGGCCGCCCGCGCGGGGGCCTTGTCTTATGCGGTGGGCGAATGGGCGCGGGTCTGGCCGTTGTCTGCGATTATCCGCGCGATGGGTGCCTACTTTATCCGTCGCAGGTCGCGCGGCGCCTTATATCGTAGGGTTTTGGCGCGGTATGTGCAGATGGCCACGGCGGGCGGTGTCAGCCAAGCGGTGTTCCCAGAGGGCAGATTAAGTGTCACAGGGGCGACCGCAGAACCAAAACTGGGCCTTTTGAATTACATCGTATCGGATTTTGGCCCCGATAGTCGTGACGTGATTTTCGTGCCTGTTGCCCTGAATTACGACCGCGTGCTGGAAGACCGTTTCTTAGTAAAAGCCGATAAGACGGGCGTGCGCCGGTTCCGCCCACCGCTGTGGCAGGTGGTGTCGGTGACGCTGGCGCATCTTTGGGCGCGGGTGACGCGTCGGTTTAAAAAGTTTGGCACGGCAGCGGTCAGCTTTGGCACACCGTTGGATTTATCGGCGTTTCTTGGCGGACGTCAGGGCGATTTGACCGATGAGGTTGCGGCGGAATTGATGTCGCGTATTCGCGATGTGATTCCCGTTTTGTCTGTCCCATTGGTCAGCTACGTCTTGCTGGCGGAAGGGCCGATAAGCCGCGATGATCTGGTCGCGCGTGTCGCAGATATTAAAGAAGACTTGGTTGCACGCGGTGTGCCGGTTCCACGGCGCGGTGCGCAAACTGTGGTCAATGACGCGATCAAGGATTTGATGGCGCGCAACCTTTTGACCGAATCTGCGCAAGGAATTTCTGTCAAAGCCGAAGAGCAGGACTTGGTTGCCTACTATGCCCGCTCAATCGCGCATCATTTTGATGCAGGTGCAGCGGAAATTTCTGCAGCTGCAGAGTAATTAAATTACAAAAATGACCCAAATGGGGTTGCAAAGTTTCTCACTCAAACGCTATCCATATGTTAACGGCGCGATTCTGCATCGCGGCATAACTTTGATTTTTCGAACGATGGAGACGCCCATGGCCTTGGACACTTACCCCGCCGCTGCAGCCTACACTGCACCTGAAAAGCCGCTGTATGAAGTTGGTGAAATGCCCCCCTTGGGTCATGTCCCTGAGCAGATGTATGCGTGGACTATTCGTCGTGAACGTCACGGCGAGCCAGACAAGGCGTTCGAGATCGAAGTTGTGGATTGCCCAAAGCCTGACAGCCACGAAGTGCTGGTGATGGTGATGGCCGCTGGTGTGAACTATAATGGCGTGTGGGCGGGCCTTGGTATTCCGATTAGCCCGTTTGATGTGCACAAGGCTGACTTTCATATTGCGGGCTCTGATGCTTCGGGTATCGTTTGGGCCGTGGGTGATAAGGTAAAGCGCTGGAAAGTCGGCGACGAAGTGGTGATCCACTGTAACCAAGATGATGGCGACGACGAGGAATGTAACGGCGGTGATCCGATGTTCTCGGAAAGCCAGCGCATCTGGGGTTACGAGACCCCCGACGGGTCGTTCGCACAGTTTACTTGCGTGCAGTCTCAGCAACTTATGCCGCGCCCACGCCACCTGACATGGGAAGAAAGCGCGTGCTATACCCTGACGCTTGCTACGGCTTACCGGATGCTTTTCGGCCACGAGCCGCATGATCTGAAACCGGGCCAAAACGTTCTTGTTTGGGGCGCGTCGGGTGGGCTTGGGTCTTATGCGATCCAATTGATCAATACGGCGGGGGCCAATGCGATTGGCGTCATCTCGGAAGAGGACAAGCGCGAGTTTGTCATGGGGTTGGGCGCCAAGGGCGTCATCAACCGCAAGGATTTCAACTGTTGGGGGCAATTGCCTACGGTGAATACGCCTGAGTATAATACGTGGCTGAAAGAGGCGCGTAAGTTTGGCAAGGCTATTTGGGAAATCACAGGCAAAGGCAACAACGTTGATATGGTGTTCGAACATCCCGGTGAGGCAACGTTCCCTGTGTCGTCGCTTGTTTGCAAAAAGGGCGGCATGGTCGTGATCTGTGCGGGCACCACAGGGTTTAACTGTACCTTTGATGTGCGCTATATGTGGATGCATCAAAAGCGTTTGCAAGGCAGTCACTTTGCCCATCTCAAGCAAGCTGCATCGGCCAACAAGTTGATGGTCGAGCGTCGCCTTGATCCGTGCATGTCCGAGGTATTTAGCTGGGCAGAAATCCCAGCCGCCCACACTAAGATGCGCCGTAATGAGCATAAGCCCGGCAATATGGCGGTGCTGGTGCAAAGCCCGAAAACCGGTCTGCGCACCTTTGACGACACAGTGATCGAATCGCAGTCGTAAACACACCGTTCGGTGAGCACGACACAAGCACTGGCTGATTTCAGCCAGTGCTTTTTTTCTGACTAGCGCTGCATAAGATCAATATCTTGGATATTCCGCCTCCCGCTATTTATGGGGGAGGTAAAGGAGTAGGTATTTTCTTAATTTTGCTAATGCTATCATAGGTTATTAGCGATTAGTTAATGAAACCATAGGAGGTTAATCATGGGAAATGACTGGATCATCGGCGTGCTCGCTGACCTTAGAAACTTTGCTCAGACGAATGACCTTCCATTATTGGCCACTCAGCTGGACGAGACATCTTTGGTCGCTAATGCGGAACTCGCGCAGGTATCCCAACGGGCACTGGTGACAGTGCGGGGTGAAAGCGCTGAAACTGGATCAATTTTTGCACAAGCTGGCGCAAGCCGACGCTCTTGATCAAATTCAAGATCTGATTTTAGGGCTGCGTGACAGTCTGAAGGTTGATCATATTGTGTATCACTGGGTTAGCGCTGATGGTGAGCAATATGGTTACGGCACCTACGATAAAAAGTGGGTGCAGCACTATATCGATCAAGAATACCTGCGCATTGATCCTGTCGTGCTGGGCTGTTTCCAGAGATTTCACCCTGTGGATTGGAAGCGACTTGATTGGTCGTCCCGTGCGGCCCGCGCCTTTCAGAAGGACGCGATTGCCAGTGGTGTCGGCAATCAGGGATTCTCTATCCCCATTCGCGGACCGAACGGCCAGTTCGCATTGTTTACGATTTCTCATACCTCTGATGACGACACTTGGGCCGCTTTTACGATGTCCAAGCAGCGCGATTTGATCTTGATCGCGCATTTTCTGAACCAAAAGGCGCTGGAACTCGAGAAAGGTCGCGCACCAGAGCCTATTCGTGCCCTGTCTCCGCGGGAAACGGATGCGCTGACGTTTTTGGCAATGGGGTACAGTCGCGGCCAAGTATCCGAAATGTTATCGATTTCCGAGCATACGTTACGTGCCTATATTGAGAGCGCGCGGTTCAAGCTGGGTGCGTTGAACACAACCCATGCCGTTGCTCGTGCCTTGTCCGAAGGATTGATCCTGATTGGTGGTGCTGCCCGCGCAGCCCCGGGCAATTGGCCCGGCCGAGACTCGCGGTCCAATGCCGCCCGTTAAGGGAAGGTAAAGCCGCCGTTTCGGCGCGTTCATGTCTTTGAAGCCTCTTTCGCTGATTTTCCTCAATGGAACAGCGAACGAGGGAACGAACACATGCTACGGTATATTTATGGCGCCGATCTTAACCTTTACCCCAACCTGCGCGACACGATGTTTCGCGATCGCGCGGCGCAATTTCGTGATCGCCTAAAATGGGAGGTCACAGTTGATACTGACGGTTTCGAGCGCGATGAATATGACGCGATGAACCCGCTTTATGTGATTTGGGAACTACCTGACGGCACCCATGGCGGGTCGATGCGGTTTTTGCCAACCTCTGGCCGCACGATGGTGCAGGATCATTTTTCTGATCTGTTGAATGGCGCGGACATTCGCAGTGCCCAGATTTGGGAGTGCACGCGGTTTTGTGTGGCCCAAAGGGCGGGACCACGTGTTGCGGGTGCCTTGATGCTGGCGGGTGGAGAATTGATGCGTGCGTTTCATCTGACACGATTGCTGGGTGTTTTTGATGCCCGGATGGTCCGTATCTACAATATGATTGGTGCTGCCCCCGAGGTGTTGGGCGCAATGGGTGAAGGTCGCGATAAGATCAGCGTTGGCCTATGGGCGTTTCGCCCTGACGACCGTGTGAAGGTTCTGCGCCGTGCCGGTCTTTCGAGTGACCTATCCGAGCATTGGTTCACCCGCTCTTTTGGTCATCCAATTAGCCGCCCTGTCGCCGCATAACTGCTGGCAGCGCCGCAAATTGGCGGGTAGTGTCCCGCCATGAGCAGCGCACCGATTATCTTTTCCGACGACCAAGCCCAAGCATGGGATGATGTAGCCGCGATGCTGCGCCTGTCCGGCGTGGATTTGGACGACAGTCTTTTGATGCCACCGCAGTCTGACCAGTCTTCGGTCATGGCGGTGATCGGCAAGGCAGGGTCGGGCAAAACCATGTTGCTGGCCCGTCTTTACAAGGCCTTGGAAGAGGCTGGCGTCGATGTGGTCTCTGGCGATTGGGAAGGTAAAAAGCGCAAAGAAGGCAGGACCTTAGCGATCTTGGCCCCGACCAACAAAGCCGCCTCTGTGTTGCGCAATCGTGGTGTCCCTGCGACGACGATCCACCGTATTTTGTACACGCCTGTGTATGATCCTGAATATGAAAAGGTCGCCGAATGGCTGGCCGGGCAGGGCGAACGTCCCGACATTGAAGGCCTGACCGACATTGCGTTGGACCGCGCGTTTTCAAGCTATCAAACCCACAAATCCATTCCTGCGGCCTTGGCGGCGGCGGGCCTGCGCGGGTCTGATTTTATCACAGGCTGGAAGCGCCGCGAAGAAGGTTTGGACATCGGATTTGTTGATGAAAGCTCGATGTTGGATGCCAAGCAATTTGCGGACCTGCAAGAAATTTTCCCGACCCTTGTGTTGTTTGGTGATCCCGCCCAGTTGCCGCCTGTGCAGACCTCGGGCGGTATGGTGTTTGAAACCATGCCCAAAGAGCGCGTCAAATCGTTGAGCCGTGTTCACCGTCAGGATGCAGGCAATCCGATTTTGGATTTGGCCCATGCGCTGGCTGATCCGATGCTAGATTATTATCATTTCGAAAAGATGGTGGCCGAGGCTGCCGCGCGCGATGAACGTGTGGTGATGGCCCAACGTGTCGAGGCCGACTTGATGGCCCGCAGCCCTGTTTTGGTCTGGCGTAATGCCACGCGGATCAAGCTGATCCACGCATTTCGCACCGCATTTGATGCCCCGATCGATGAGTTGCTAGAAGGTGAGCCGTTGATTTGCGACGGGATCGAATTGCCGATGAAGCACCGCAAAAAGCGGCTTGATCTGGAAGCCCGTGGTTTGATCAAAGGTGCGCAAGTCATCTACCTTGGACCGGGTCGAAAGCCGGGGTTCAGCCGTTTGCATGTGATGGGTGCCGAAGATCCACAGGTCAGCGCCGCCTCGATTGTGAAGATCGAGCAAGAGGGTGACGCCGAGCCGTTTATTCCGTTTGCCGCCCGTATGGGGGCAACGTTCCTGCACGGTGCTGCGGTCACGATCCACAAGGCGCAGGGCAGCCAATGGGATACGGTGCAGGTCTTTGCGCCTGATATTGAAATTGCGGCCCGTATGGGTCGTGTCGAGGCGGGCCAACCGCTTTGGAAACGCTTGGCCTATGTCGCAATTACCCGCGCTGAAAACCAGTTGCGTTGGGTTGTGCGCAACCGTTTGGCGCGCCCGACGAACCCGCTGACTGTCGCTGATTTGGATGTGCCTGTGGTCGCCTTGGAGTTGACGGCCCCAGAGGCAGATTAGCGGCGTAGCAGGCTAAATGCCGCAGACGCGAGCCAGCCCGATGCAATCGCAATCGCAAGCGACATCAGCCCGTAAAGCATCGCCTGTTCGTGGGCGAGGTTGTAAAGCCAACGTTCCAGCCCGACCTTTTTGACGGGGATCGTTGTCTCGTAGGTGTCCACCACATTGCCGTCGCGTGTCAGCAAAATGCGAGTCACATAGAACCCCTCTGTCAGGTTGGCAGGCATTGCGATGCGGGTCTCGAAGAGGGTGTCGCGCGAAACGTCCACGCTGCTTTCCAGCGTTTGGTAAAGCCCGTTTTCTTCGCGAATGCGGATCAGCGCCCGCGAAAAGCTGCGACTATCAAGGACGTTTGTCCCCACTTCACGGATCGCTTGGTCAAGGGTGATCCGGTTGCGAAGGTCTTCTGACGCGCGCAGAATGTCACCCAAAGGTGCGCTGGATGCCACGGCGTAGAACGACGGGGCGGCGTCGATTTTCACATCGTCCACATTCACCCAAATCCCCAAGCGCCTGTCTTTGCGCCGCACAACGATGGGCGTGTCTGGCCCTGCGACAGTGACGATCACGCCGAGCTTGCCTGGCGGTGGTTGGCTGTCGCGCCTGATGGCCCCGAACACAAGGATTTCGGACCCTTCAAAAGTTGCGGTGATAGCGACCGAGTCTTGGCTAAGTCCGAGAACGATTTCTTCTCGTGCGGCGGCAGGTTGGGCCAGCAAGAGCAGCAGAGAAAGTAGACGTAACATCAGTGTCCCCCCGCGCCGATTGAGTAAAGTTCCATGGGTTCGATCAGCAGGTCGAGGCCCAGTTTAAAGCAAACGACCAAAACCATGATCGCCAGCAGGATGCGCAGTTGCTCAGCCTTCATTTTCACGCCGATCCGTGTGCCGATTTGCGCACCGATCACGCCGCCAACCAGCAGTAGGACCGCCAGAACGATGTCGACCGTATAGTTGGTTGTGGCGTGCAGCATGGTGGTGAATGCGGTCACAAAGATGATCTGGAACAGCGAGGTTCCCACGACCACTTTGGTCGGCATCCCCAGCAGGTAGATCATCGCAGGTACCATGATGAACCCGCCGCCAACGCCCATGATCGCCGCAAGAATACCTACGGTCACACCGACAAGAAGCGGTGGAATGACAGAGATATAAAGGCCCGAAACCCGAAACTTCATTTTGAAGGGCAGGTTATGGATCCAGTTATGTTTGCGCCGTGTGATCTTTGCGCCTGGTTTGCGGGACTTGCGGATCGCGTTCAGGCTTTCGACAAACATCAAGGCACCGATGACCCCGAGGAAGACGACATAGCAGAGCTTAACCAGCAGATCGACTTGCCCCAAGGATCGCAGGTAGTTGAACACCACGACCCCAAGGGCCGCCCCGACTAGCCCCCCGACAAGCAGCACGGTGCCCATCCGCAGATCAACGGTTTTTCGTTTGAGATGTGCAAGGACGCCCGAGAACGACGACGCGACGATCTGGTTGGCTTCAGTCGCGACCGCAACGGCGGGTGGGATGCCGATAAAGAACAACAGCGGCGTCATCAGAAAACCGCCCCCCACACCGAACATGCCCGACAAGATACCCACAATTCCGCCAAGCCCGAGTAACAGGAAGGCGTTCACCGAAACCTCGGCGATTGGAAGGTAAATTTGCATATGCTGTCCCGGCAGGAATTGATGGCCGCTTTACGCCACCAAAAACCTTATCGCACCCTATGTCAAACCCAACAGGGTGGAAAACGCGTACGAAACGCGTTTCCACCCTGATTGGACTTAAATACTGGTCCGGATTGGACTTAGCGTTCTTTGACGTAAGGCTCTCCGCCCGCCCTTGGTGGGATTGCCTTGCCGACGAACCCTGCAAGGATGATCACGGTCAGGATGTAGGGTAGCACGTCAAGCAGTTGCCCGTTCACTTTGAACCCAAGCACCCCTTCGATCACGTCAGGACGCAATGCGAGTGCTTGCAAGAAGCCGAACAACAGACAGGCATAAAGCGCGTACCATGGCCGCCACTTGGCAAAGATCAGTGCCGCTAGGGCAATGTAGCCGCGTCCTGCGCTCATGTCTTTGACGAACCCTGCTTGCAGTGCTGTGGCAAGGTAGGCCCCTGCAATCCCGCAAAGCACGCCGCAGATGATAACAGCCGCATAACGAAGCCCCACAACAGAGACCCCCGCTGTGTCCACCGCTGCGGGGTTTTCACCCACTGCCCGCATCCGTAGGCCAAAGCGTGTGGAATACAGCACCCACCATGTCACGGGGACAAGTAGCAGCGCGATGTAGACCAGTGCCGTGTGTCCCGAGATCAGTTCATAGTAGATCGGTCCCAGCACGGGGATGTCGCGCAGTGCCTCGGCAAAGGGCAGAGTGATCGGTTCAAACCGCGCAGAGCCTGCCAGTTGCGGCGTCCGTCCGCCTTGGCCAAACCAGCTTTGCGAGACGACGACCGTGAGGCCTGCCGCCAGAAAGTTGATCGCAACCCCCGAAATCAGTTGGTTGCCCCGAAAGGTTATGGATGCAAGCCCGTGAATGGCAGACAGTCCAAGCGAGGCCGCGATCCCTGCCAAAAGGCCGATCCATGCCGACCCTGTGGTATAGGCGACGGCAGCAGACAGGAACGCCGCTGCCAGCATTTTGCCCTCTAACCCGATATCAAAGATTCCCGCCCGTTCAGAGTAAAGCCCTGCGAGACAGGCCAGCAAAAGCGGCGTTGCCAAACGCATTGTGCTGTCGAGCACTTGGAGGATGGTGAGAAGTTCCATTAAGCGGCCCCTTTGTTACGACGTTTTGCAGCAAGGAACATACGCTCTAGCGGCATCCGAACCATGTTATCCAAAGCGCCTGTGAAGAGGATCACGAGCGCTTGGATGACGACGATCATTTCGCGGGGGATTTTGGTCCAAAGCGCCAGTTCCGCGCCCCCTTGGTAGAGGAAGCCGAACAGGATCGCGGCAAGGAACACCCCAAACGGATGGCTGCGTCCCATGAGGGCCACCGCGATCCCGATAAAGCCTGCGCCTTCGACGGCGTTCAGCACGAGCCGTTCTGCCTCGCCCTGCACATTATTGATGGCCATCATACCTGCAAGCCCGCCCGAGATCAGCATGGAAACCATGATGATTTTGGTGGGGCTGATGCCCGCATATTTGGCCGCGGATTCAGAATGGCCAAATGCCCGAATTTCATAGCCCAGCTTGGTCCGCCAGATCAGCGCCCAAACGGCGAAACATGCCAAGATCGCCACAAAGAAGCTGATGTTAGCAGGCGCCGCTTTCGAGAACTCGATCCCGAATGGTGCAAGCACTTCGTGCATGTTTGGCAGGTGTGTTGCCTCTGGGAATTTGCCGGTGGCGGGTTCCATTGACCCCTTGGGCTTTAGTGCGCCGATCAGCAGGTAGTTCAGCAGTGCAGCGGCGATAAAGTTGAACATGATGGTGGTAATCACGATGTGGCTGCCGCGTTTGGCTTGCAAGAACGCAGGGATGGCGGCCCAGGCGGCCCCAAAGAGTGCTGCCGCGATTGTGCCGCCCAAAAGGGCCAGCGACCAGTGCGGCCAAGGGATAAACAGACAGACTAGCGCGACCCCAAGGCCGCCGATCATCGCCTGACCTTCGCCGCCGATGTTAAACATCCGCGCGTGGAACGCGATAGATACCGCGAGCCCAGTGAAGATAAAGTTAGTGGCGTAATAGAGCGTGTAGCCCCAGCCGTATGTTGAACCGAGCGCGCCGTCGATCATCAGCATCAAAGCTTTTGTCGGGCTTTCGCCGATGGCGAGAATCACCAGCGCAGATAGGATCGCGGCAAGGATTAGCGAGATCAGCGGGATCAGGACAACGTCGGCCCATTTTGGCATAGCATCCATTACGCGGCTTCCCCTTTGGTCATACCGGCCATCATCAGGCCGAGTTCTTTTTCGTCAGTCTCGGTCGGCAGGCGTTCGCCCATCATTTTACCGTCAAACATCACAGCGATCCGGTCCGAGAGGGATAGGATTTCTTCCAGTTCTACCGATACCAAAAGGATCGCCTTGCCTTGGTCGCGCAACGCCACGATTTGCTGGTGGATAAATTCGATTGCGCCGATATCGACGCCGCGTGTTGGTTGCCCGATCAGCAAAAGGTCAGGGTTGCGTTCAATCTCGCGGGCCAGCACGATCTTTTGCTGGTTGCCCCCTGAGAAGTTTTTCGCATTGAGCTTTGGATCAGGCGGGCGCACGTCAAAGCGTTCCATTTTCGCAACCGTATCAGCCTTGATTGCGGCGTTATCCATGAAGATGCCACGCTGGTATTTCGGGTCGTGGTGGTAGCCGAATGCGGTGTTTTCCCACGCGGTGTAGTCCATGATCAGACCTTCGCGTTGCCGGTCCTCAGGCACATGCGCGATGCCGCGTTCGCGGCGTGACCGCCCGTCGGAATGCGCCCCTGTCAGGTCGATTTCCTGGCCGTTGACGGTGATTGTGCCAGTCCCTTTTTCGTATCCGCCCAACACCTCAAGCAATTCGGATTGCCCATTGCCTGATACGCCTGCGATTCCAAGGATTTCGCCCGCTTTCACAGTCAGGTTGATCCCTTTAAGCCGCTTGACCCCTTTGTCATCGGTGACGTTGAGATCTTTGATTTCCAGAATTGTCTTGCCCGTTTTTGCAGGTGTTTTCTCGACCCGCAGCAAAACTTTGCGTCCCACCATCAGTTCGGCAAGCTCGGCTGGGCTGGTTTCGGAGGTCTTGACGGTCGCGGTCATTTCGCCGCGCCGCATCACAGAGACGGTGTCAGTGGTGTCCATGATCTCGCGCAGTTTGTGGGTGATCAGAATGATCGTTTTACCTTCGGTCTTGAGCCGTTCAAGAATGCGGAAAAGCTGATCGGCCTCGGCAGGGGTTAAAACGCCTGTCGGTTCGTCTAGGATCAGAATGTCGGCTTTGCGGTAGAGCGCTTTGAGAATTTCGACGCGCTGCTGCATGCCAACGCCGATGTCTTCGATCAATGCGTCAGGGTCGACGTTCAATTCATATTCGTCAGCCAGTGCTTTGAGCTCGCGGCGGGCGCGCGCAAGGGAGGGGCGCAACAGCCCGCTGTCCTCCGCGCCTAGCACCACGTTTTCAAGCACAGTGAAATTTTCAACCAGTTTAAAGTGCTGGAACACCATCCCGATGCCCGCAGAGATAGCCGCTTGGCTGTCAGGGATTTGGACCTGTTTGCCCGCGATAAAGATTTCGCCTTTATCGGCTTTGTAGAACCCGTAGAGGATCGACATCAGCGTTGACTTGCCCGCGCCGTTCTCGCCGATGATCCCGTGGATCGTGCCAGGCATCACGCGGATCGAGATGTCTTTGTTGGCTTGCACGGGGCCGAAGGCTTTGGAGATGCCTTTAAGTTCGATGGCTGGGGCTTGGGTCATTTAGGATCACCAATCAGAGGTAAAATGCGATGGGGCCGCACCGATTATCGGCACGGCCCCATGTGTTGGCCTTGGCTGTTTGACTTAGAAGTCAAGCGCTGGACAGGTCTCGTCGGAGTTGTAGTTGTGGACCATGATGTCGCCCGCAATGATGGACGCTTCAGCAGCACCAATTGCAGCCATCATTTCTGGTGTGAACAAGGCCGCGTTGTTGTCGTCCATTGCGTAGCCGACGCCGCCGTTTGCAAGGCCCATGACGTTAAAGCCAGTTTCCAGATCAGCGCCTGCAGTGAATGCATCGTAAACCGCGTTATCAACGCGCTTCATCATGGATGTCAGCACTTTTCCTGGGTGCAGGTAGTTCTGGTTGCTGTCGACGCCGATGGACAGCATTTCGTTGTCGGCAGCTGTTTGCAGAACGCCCACGCCTGTGCCGCCAGCGGCTGCGTAAACAACGTCAGCACCTTGGGATTTTTGCGCCAATGTCAGCTCGGAGCCTTTAACCGGATCGTTCCAAGCCGCAGGTGTTGTGCCTGTCATGTTGGAGATCACTGTCACGTCTGCGTTTGCTGCTTTTGCACCCTGTGCGTAGCCACAAGCGAAGTTACGGATCAACGGGATGTCCATGCCGCCGATGAAGCCAACTGTGCCTGTCTTGGAGGACAATGCAGCGGCCATGCCCACAAGGTAGGACCCTTGCTCTTCGGAGAACACAACCGAACGTACGTTTGGCTGATCAACAACCATGTCGATGATTGTGAATTTTGTGTCTGGGTAGTCGCCAGCGACTTCTTCAAGTGCCGTTGCGAAAGCAAAGCCAGCCATAACGATTGGGTTGTTGCCGTTTTCAGCAAAGCGGCGAAGCGCCTGCTCACGCTGTGCGTCGGACTGAAGCTCTACTTCATCAAAGGAGCCGCCGGTCTCGTCTGCCCAACGCTGGGCGCCAGTGAATGCAGATTCGTTAAAGGATTTGTCGAACTTACCGCCAAGATCGAAAATGATCGCAGGGTCAGCAAGTGCTGCGCCAGCGGACAGGGCCATTACGGCAGTCGCGCCGAGCATTTTATGCATAAGGGTCATAAGGTTAGTCTCCCAGGTCTTTGGTTGTTGAGGGGACTGCACCTTGCCTTCCCCCCGAAAAGCCGAGCCGATTTCAGTTCGGTCTATTGCAAGATAAGGCCTTGTTGGGCTGCTGCGGTCAACCGCTTTTTATTGTGAGCCCGTTTGTTTTTGATCAAAAGGTCAAATATTTTCCAAAAATACCAGTGCATTTGCAACTAGAGCGCGCGCCTTAGAACATCGGCCCCGATTTTGGTCCCATCCTGCCGTAGGTAGTAGTGTGGTCGGTGACCGTTATTTTCAAATTTATTCTTTAAATACAGATTTGTAGCGGGGGCATTATCCGCTGCTACCTCCAGAAATACGCAATCGGCACCTGCCGCTTTGGCCGCGACCAAAAACGTCTCAAGCTGGGTTTGTGCCAGCCCTTGTTGCTGGTAATCGGGGTGTGTTGCCAGCGTTAGGACCTCTGCCTCGCCCGCGATCACACGTCCAAGCACAAATGACTTTGCGTCACCGCAGAGAATCACGCCTGTTTGGGACAGCAGGCTTTCGAATTCTTCTGCGGACCATGGTCGCGTTTGTGAAAACGCAGCCGCATGGGTTTGTGCAAGCTCTTCGGACGTCATGGTAAAATGACGGGAGGTGCATCGCGGGGTGGCGCAGCGTCTGCGGCGCGGACATAGAGGGGCGCTGGGGCAGACATGGTGCCTTTTGCAAACTTGTCCGATGCAATTTTAACCAGAGTTGCGGGAATTTGCTCGATGTCGCGTTCAAGACCTGCGGGTTGCGCGTCTTGGGGCGTTTTGGACAGCAATGACCAAAGGCCCAAAACATTGTCCCCGATGATGTCGATCCCTGCCTCAAGCTGATAATCAGCCAGACCGTCGGCGCTGACAGTCACATGGTCGGGTGCCGCGACCGCATGGCCGTCTTTAAAGAGTTGTAGAAAGTTGGTCCCACGGGGGGCGGGTAAACTGACCAGTTGCGGGCGATGGTCAGCAACCGAGTTTGGACCGCGCAACAACTCGAAACTCGACACGCCGATCGCGGGGATACCCAGTCCAAGCGCCAAGCCGCGCGCCGCAGAAACGCCGATGCGGATACCCGTGAAGTTTCCTGGCCCGATGCCAACCGCGATAGCGTCCAGATCGGCCCAAGAAAATCCTTCTTGGTCCATTAATTCTTGCAAAAGTGGCATCAGCCGTTCGGCTTGACCTTTTGCCATGTCCTCTTGGACAGCTGCGATTTGATTATCGCCACAAAGCAGCGCGGCAGCACAGTGATGCCCTGACGTATCAAACCCGAGGATGGTCGGTTGGCTCACGCTTTGGACCACGTCAGTGGCTTTGATGTGTGCCGCAACAACACGCCTTTGGCTTCCAGATCAAGCTGCACCGCTTTGATCCACCAGCCTGAAGTTCTGCCGCCTAGAAAGTATTCTTGGCTGAGGATCGGCAAGACGCCATCCTTAATCGCGGCGTAAGTCATTGGGTCGGACGAAATCACCGCATCATTCATCGCACCGTATTTCTCGGCGTTCAGCTTTACTTTGTGGTCAGGGGCGTTGATGTTTTCGACTTCGATCTTGGCCATAGATCAGGCCGCGACAGGGCGCACTTCAACCACTTCGGGGATGTAGTGGCGCAGCAAGTTTTCGATACCCATTTTCAGGGTTAGTGTCGACGACGGGCAACCCGCACAGGCGCCTTGCATGTGCAGATAGACCACGCCGCGATCAAATCCGTGGAATGTGATGTCGCCACCATCTTGGGCTACCGCAGGGCGGACGCGGGTATCAAGCAGTTCCTTGATCTGGTCTACAATCGCACCGTCTTCGCCAGTATGCTCAGCATGACCTGAGGCGGGCGTTTGATCGGCACCAATCACTGGCTGACCAGATTGGTAATGCTCCATGATCGCGCCAAGAATCGCAGGTTTGATGTGATCCCACTCGACCTCTTCGGATTTGGTGACTGTTACAAAGTCATTGCCAAAGAAAACACCCGTTACATTGCCCGTGGCGAAAATGCGTGTTGCAAGCGGCGAGGCTTGGCCTGCCTCGGCAGTCGGGAAATCTGCAGTGCCCATTTCCAGAACGGTTTGTCCGGGCAGGAATTTGAGGGTCGCTGGGTTTGGTGTGGATTCTGTCTGGATGAACATTGGATCAACCTTTCTATCTATACGCTAGATATGCGCCCGCATCGCAGCCACGTCAAGGTTTGGAACCGTTCTAAAAGGACGCTTTCGGGCTGGCCTGAAACAGACCAGCCCGATTTGCGATACGCGACGTGAGGCGATTGTTGCTTAGCGTGCGACGTTCAGAGTTTTGGTTGCGACTGCAACGCCGTCCACTTCCAATACTGCGATAACGTCTTGTCCTACCAAACGGTCAGCTTTGATTTCAACATCTGGGTTCAGGCCTGCATTGATCTGGGTTGAGCCAACAAGCGCGCCTTGGACCCCGTTTGCTGTGTTGTACAAGTTCACAACGCCTGCGCTTTCTGCAATCACAGAGCCGATTTCCAGAACGGCGCCGCTGTCGACGTTTGCGCCTGCTTCAAAGTAGCTGTTTGCGGATGCGACTGTCGCGAAAGAAGCAGTAGCAGCAAGTGTGGCAGCAGCGAGTGTGAGGTTCTTGATAGACATAATGTTACCTTTCCAAGGTTTTGATTTGTTTGTGTTTTGCAGCAGTTGCCGCGGTTGGTGATTGAGAGATGTGGCATCTCTCCCAAAAGGAAAAGGGTCTGTTTGATCACGAAAAAGCGATGCCTTTTTGATTGCGGAATACCCTTGAAATCTATGTGAAGTGATACGGGTGCGGGTTCTGTTTATGGCTGCACAACGGCCCTGCGCAGCTGCGCCAGAACTCTGCAAAAAATCGCAGAATTTGCTGCCCAATCAAAAAGTTTCCATTTCCGTCGTTCACAAATGAAAATTTTCTCGGCCGAAATTTTTTGATTTTTTAACAATTTTTTCGTGCCGGCCGATAGTCTTTGACCGTTGCCACATAAGAAAGGGGGACTGCAGGCACAAAAAAAGCGGCGTTGCCGCCGCTTGTTTTGAGGTTTGATTGAGATTACCGCGTTAGGTGATAGCTTCGAGGCGTTCTTTGGAAAGGTCTTCGGGCACGATGGTAATTGGCACGGGCAGGGTGCCTGCTTGCCGAGACAATGCTGTGACCAATGGACCGGGTCCCTTGTTGTCGCTGGCTGCTCCTAGCACAAGCACACCGATTTCGGGGTCTTCCATGACCTGCGCCATGATTTCTTTCATTGGCTCGCCTTCGCGGATCACCAGTTCGGGGTTCACCCCTTGCTTGTCCCGCATCCATTTTGCGAAAACTTCGAAATGGACCTCGATCCGTTCGCGCGCCTCGGCCCGCATGATTTCTCCAACACCGATCCAGTGGTTAAACTCGTCGGGTGGAATGACGGAGAGGACGGAGACCCCGCCACCCGAATGCGCAGCCCGCATCGCAGCAAATCGCATCGCGTTCAGACATTCGCGGCTGTCGTCTAGCACCACAAGAAACTTGCGCATATTCTTCCCCTATGTTCGGGGCCGATATTGGCGCAAGCAACTTCATGTGGCAACTGTTGTTAAGCGAGTGCCACCAATGCCGCGACATCGAGCCGCTTGTTGGACATCTCAAGCGTCCCGTCCGCACGCCGCGGCCAGTCGGCTTTTGCTTTATCGACGTAGAGTTCGACCCCGTTATCATCAGGGTCGCGCAGGTAGACTGCTTCGCTGACCCCGTGATCGGCAGCGCCATCAAGTTGCAGCCCCGCATCAAGCACTCGTTTGATCACCGCCCCAAGCGAGGCCCTGTCGGGGTAGAGAAATGCTGTGTGATATAGCCCTGTGTGACCTGCCGGTGGCGGGGTTGCACCAAGGCTTTCCCACGTGTTCAACCCGATATGGTGGTGGTAGTCCCCTGCCGCCAGAAAGGCCGCATGGTCGCCAATACGCTGCTTGATACCGAACCCCAAGATGTCTTGATAGAATGCGATTGACGCGTCAATGTTGGATACTTTGAGGTGGACGTGCCCGATATGGGCAGATGCTGGTGCTGACATGGTGGTCTCCCCTTTTGTCGTTGGGTTGAACCATAGCGCCAAAGGTAATCGCACAGAACTGCCGGAAACCAACAGTTGCTGTGCACTTTCGCAGGTCTAGCTGCGCAGCATCCCCACGATGTCATAGGTCTTGCGTAGGATTGGTTCTGCGATTTCGCGTGCGCGTGCCGACCCGTCACCCAAGATCCGGTCGATCTCGGCGGGGTCTGCCATCAGACGCGCCATTTCACCAGATATCGGCGCGAGCTTTGCTACGGCCAAGTCTGCGAGTGCTGGCTTGAACTTACCCCATTGTGCGCCTGCGTATTCGGCAACAACATCGGCAGGTGTCACATCGTTAAGCGCTGCGTAAATATCGATCAGGTTGCGGGCCTCTGGACGGTCTGCCAGACCTTCGACGGTTTCAGGTAGCGGTTCTGCGTCTGATTTGGCTTTCTTGAATTTCTTGGCGATTTTATCCGCATCATCGGTCATGTTGATGCGTTCCATATCGCTTTCACCTGACTTGGACATCTTTTTGGTCCCGTCGCGCAGGTTCATCACGCGGGTTGCAGGGCCGTCGATGACGGGTGTTGTCTCTGGGAAGAAATCAACCTTGTAGTCATGATTGAATTTCTTTGCGATGTCGCGGGTTAGCTCGACGTGCTGTTTTTGGTCTTCGCCCACGGGCACATGTGTTGCGTGATAGAGTAGAATATCAGCGGCCATCAGCGCGGGGTAGGCGTAAAGCCCAAGCGAGTGCTTTTCGGCGTTCTCGCCTGCTTTGTCTTTAAACTGGGTCATCCGGTTCATCCAACCGACGCGCGCCACACAGTTGAAAATCCAACCCAGTTCGGCGTGTGCGGACACTTGGGATTGGTTGAACAAGATGGATTGTGTCGGATCGAGACCTGCTGCCAGATAGCCTGCTGCCACTTCGCGTGTTGCGTTCGCCAGCTCAGCCGGATCCTGCCAGACTGTGATCGCGTGCATGTCCACCACGCAGTAAACGGTTTCCATTTGCCCTTGCATCCCCACAAAGCGCTTGATCGCCCCAAGGTAGTTGCCAAGTTGCAGTCCGCCCGAAGGTTTGATCCCCGAGAAGACGCGCGGTGTGAAAGTCGTGTTTGTCATGGTGTCAGGTCCGGTCTGGATATTAACGTCGTATCGGCTTACCCATGCCAGAGAGACCCGTCAACTTCAACCAGTCCCAAAGGATCATCCCATGCAATCAGAGGCCGCTGTAAACCCGATCCCGCCCGTCATTGTGGTGCTCTGCCTGATTGTTGTGGGCGTGGAGTTGGTTCTGACCGCTGCGGGTGCTGGCATGATTGGCGGCACGCAGGGCATCGGGTGGCGCATTGCCGCGATGCAGGACTACGGATTTTCACCTGTGGTTCTGGACCGTGTGATCAGTGTTGGTGACACAAGCTTTGATATCCTCAAACGTTTTGTCACCTACGGGTTTGTGCATGGTAGCTTTACCCAAGCGCTGTTTGCAGCCGCGCTGTTGTTGGCGCTGGGCAAGTTTGTGGGGGATGTGTTTCGCGCGACCTCTGTTTTGATCGTGTTCTTTGGATCGTTGATTTTCGGCGCGTTGGTGTTTGGGTTGGTTAAGGACGGGAACCTGCCATTGTTGGGCATTTATCCCGCGGTTTACGGGCTGATCGGTGCCTATACATATATTCTGTGGATGCGCCTTGGTGCGACTGGCCAGAACCAAATTCAAGCGTTTCGCTTGATTGGTTTTCTGTTGGGTTTGCAGTTGTTGTTTGCGCTGATCTTTGGCGGCAATCCTGTTTGGATCGCCGAATTGACGGGCTTTGTCTTCGGGTTTGGTGTCTCGACTGTTGTCGCACCGGGCGGTTGGTCGGCGTTGCTAGTCAAATTACGCGAACGCAATGGCGGCTGATTAGCGCCGCATTGCCCGTTTGAATTCGCCCAACCGGAAGGCGCCGATCATTTGCCCGATGCCAAAGTAGCTGATGATCCCGACGGCGACGAGTGCGATAAGAGCCAAGTAGCGCGCTGAGCCCATTCCAAGGAAGGGGGTGAGGACCGCATTTGCCCCAAGCAGGCAAAGCGCCATGCCGCCCGACGCCAGCAATATCCGCCATAGGCGCACCCAGAACCGCGCGTCAAAACGTGCCGCGTCACCCATGTTGCGCGACCCCTTATAAAGGAGTGCGACGGTCGCCCATCCTGTCAGCGATGTCCCGATAGCTGCTGCAGCAAAGCCGATCACAGGAGACAGCCCAATCGCCAAACCCGCGTTTAACACCATCGCCGCGAGTGCAAAATAGAATGGCCGCTTGGTGTCTTCGCGCGCAAAGTAAAGCGGTTGTAGCGTCTTTTGCAGCACAAATGCGGGCAGTCCCAAGCCGTAGATCGCCACAGCAAGCGCTGTTTTGATCGTATCGTCCGCCGTAAAGGCACCCCGTTCAAAAAGCACAGATACTAGCGGGATCGGAATGACCATCAGCGCCACGGCCGCAGGGATTGTCAGGGCAAGACTTAGCTCGCTTGCGCGGTTAAACGCGTCTTTGCCCCCTGCATCATCGCCTGCCCGCAGACGGCGCGACAGGTCTGGCAAGAGCACAACCCCAATCGCAATCCCCACCACGCCGAGCGGCAATTGGTAGAGACGATCCGCGTAGTTCAGCCACGCGACTGCGCCATCAAAGTAGCTGGCGACTTGGCGCCCGACCAACAAGTTGATCTGCACAACCCCACCCGCAAGCGCCGCAGGGGCCGCGATCAGTGCCAGTCTTTTCAGGTCTGGCGTCATTTTTGGTCGCGAAAGGCGCATGGGGAAGCCCGCGCGCCGCGCTGCGACCCAAACGATGCTCAGTTGCACAACACCGCCAACAGGCACCGCCATCACCAGCCAGTCGCCAAAATGCAGACGCAGCGCATTTTCCATGCCTTGCGCGGCTGAATCACTGAGCGTCCAAACGATGGCTGCGATGATCATGAAGGTGATGAAAACCACATTGAGAAACACAGGAGCCGCCGCCGCTGCGGTAAACCTGCCCGTTGCGTTCAGAACACCCGATAGCAATGCCGACAGCGAGATGAAGAAAATGTAAGGAAAGGCGATCCGCCCGTAATAAACTGCCAGATCAAAACGGCTGTCGCCAATAAATCCACTGGCCATGGCTGTCACCAGAAGCGGCATGAAGATGATGCCCACAACTGTGAATGTGGTCAGGATAATGGACATGCCCACATAGGCGTCTTGCGCAAACTTCAACGCGCCATCATCGGCCTCTAGTTTTTTGGAGAACATCGGCACAAAGGCCATATTGAACGCACCTTCGGCAAAGAACCTGCGGAACAGGTTAGGCAGCGAAAAGGCGACAAGGAAGGCTTCGGCGATGGGACCGGTGCCAAGGTAGCTTGCGATCATGATGTCGCGCACGAATCCCATTACGCGGCTCAAAAGCGTCCAGATGCCAACGGTGAAAAACCCTGCCATCAGCTTGATCGGTTTCATTTATGTGCCCTTTCGGCGCCTTGCGAAATGGCTTCGCGTAACTTGCGTTCAAGCGCATCACGCTTGTCTTGGCTGTGGAATTTCAGTCCCACCATATCTTTGACGTAAAACGTATCCACGACTTGCTCTCCATATGTCGCAATGACTGCGCTGGCGATATAGACATGGTTATGTGCAAGAGTTCGTGTGAGATCGAACAGAAGTCCGGGGCGATCGCGGGTATCGACCTCAATGATCGTGTAAATCTCTGATCCGACGTTATCAAATGTGATGTGTGTTGGCACACGGAAGGCGCGTTCGCGTTTCTTGATCTTGTCGCGGTCTTTAAGTGCATCGCGTGCGACGATTTCACCGCGCAAGGTGCGGCTGATCATTTGGCGCAGACGCGGCAGGCGCGAGGCCTCGTAGGGGTGGCCATCCGCGTCTTGTAGCCAGAAGGCCGCCGTCGCGTAGCCGTCTTTGGATGTATATGTTCGCGCATCCACGACGTTCGCCCCGACAAGGGCAAGTGCCCCTGTCATCCGGCTGAACAGACCGGGGTGATCGACCATCGCAAGACAGGTGCGGGTCGCGTCGCGGTCTTCATCCAGCATCACGTCGATGCTGATTTCGCTGTCATCCATGTCGCGTAAAAGCTGCGCGAAAATCTTGTGCGTGGCCACTGGGAGCCCTTGCCAGTAGGGGCCGTAGTGCCGGCTGGTCTCGTGGCGCAGGTCTTTGGCGGGCCAGTCAGCGAGGACTGTGCGCAATTCGCGCTTGGCCTCTGCTTCACGGGTATCGCGGTTCAGGGCCTCGAGCCCGTTTTCCAACGCATCGCGGGTCGCTTTGTAGAGGTTCCGGATCAACACCGCTTTCCAGTTGTTCCATGTACCAGGCCCCACGCCGCGAATGTCGCAGACGGTCAGCACGGTCAGCAAGTCAAGCCGTTCCACGGATTTCACAACCTTGGCAAAATCACGCACGGTGCGTGGTTCTGAAATATCGCGTTTTTGGGCCACGTCCGACATCAGCAAGTGATAGCGGATCAGCCATTCGACGGTCTCGCAATCCTTTTTGGATAGCCCCAGTCGCGGGGCCACGACACGTGCGATTTGTGCCCCCAGTATGGAGTGGTCCTCAGGCCGTCCTTTGCCGATGTCATGTAAAAGCAGCGCGACATAAAGAACCTTGCGGTTCACGCCCCGTTTCAGGATCGAGGAGGCGACGGGCAGTTCCTCGATCAGTTCTTCGCGTTCAATCCGCGCGAGGTGGCTGATGCATTGGATCGTGTGCTCGTCCACGGTGTAGTGATGGTACATGTTGAACTGCATCATCGCGACGATGGGCGCGAATTCAGGAATGAACGCACCCAAAAGCCCCAGTTCGTTCATTCGCCGCAAACCCCGTTCGGGGTTCCCGTGTTTGATCATGGTGTCCAAGAACAGTTTATTGGCGATCTTGCTGTTACGCATGTCGTCGTCGATCAGATGCAGGTTTGCCGACAGCAAGCGCATCGCGTCCGGGTGCAGCAGGGTGCCTGTGCGCAAGGCTTCTTCGAAGATGCGCAGCAGGTTGATCGGGTCTTTGAGGAACGCCTTTTTGTCCGCGACGGTCAGCCGGTTTTGCAGAATTGCATAGGGGGCTTTAGCCGATTTGCGCCGCGAAAACAGGCGAGTCAACATCGGTTCGGGTTTGGTGAACGCGGCCTCTTGGGCGGTCAGGAAGATGCGGGTCAGCTCACCCACTTGCGTCGCGCGCCGGAAGTAGTCTTGCATAAAGTGTTCAACGGCACGTCTGCCGTCGCCATCAACGTAGCCCATCCGTGCCGCGACCTTGACCTGCATGTCAAAGGTCAATTGATCCACTGGCCGTTTGGCGATCAGGTGCAGGTGGCAGCGCACGGCCCAAAGGAAGTCTTCGGCTTTGTGGAAGGTTTCGTATTCGTCGGCGGTAAAGACCTTACGGTTGACCAGCTCAGAGGCTTCTTTGACCCCGTTCACATATTTCGCGATCCAGTAAAGCGATTGTAGGTCGCGCAGCCCGCCTTTGCCTTCTTTCACATTGGGTTCGACCACATAGCGCTGCCCACCTTGTTTGGTGTGACGCTCTGCGCGCTCGGCCAGCTTTGCTTCGATGAATTCCGCCGCCGTGGTTTTGAATAGGTCTGACCACAGGTTTTTACCCAGCTTGGCGGCCAGTTTTGCGTCGCCTGCCAGAAATCTATATTCCACAAGGCTCGTCCGAATGGTGTAGTCTTCGCGTGCCAAGCGCAGGCAGTCTTTGATCGTCCGGCTTGCGTGGCCGACTTTGAGTTTTAGATCCCACAGAATGTAGAGCATGGATTCGATCATGCTCTCGGCCCAAGGTGTGATCTTGTAAGGTGTCAGGAACAGCAGATCGACGTCTGATTGCGGGGCCATTTCGCCGCGCCCGTAGCCGCCCACCGCGATCAGAGATAGCCGTTCTGCCTCGGTCGGGTTGGGCAGAGGGTGCAGGTATGTCATTGCAACATAGAGCGTCTCGCCGACCAGTTGATCCGTCAGATAGCTATAGGCCCGTGTCGTGGGCCGCGCATTAAACGGGGCCGCCTCAAACGCCGATTGGATCGCGTTGCGCCCCGCGATCTGTGCAGCATTCAGGATATCAACGGTCACTTTGCGAATGTCGCGTGCATCTGTGGCACCCGCTATGGCCGCATCAAGCGCGTTGCGCGTTTGTGCGTTGTCAAAAATAGACGACGCCGGACAAATTAATTCGTCCGGCGCGGTCATGATCATGTCAGTGGGGGAAGGTTTAGAAACCTGCGCCACCGAAGCTTCTTGGGGCTTGTTCAAGGACGACCACCTGATTGTTGCGGATTGTCGCGACTGCCAAGCCGCGTTCGTTCAGACCGTTTGGCAACAAGCGGAAGATGCCTGCAGTGCCTTGGAACCCTTGTGGGGATGTTAGTGCCTGTTTGGTCAGCGTATTTGCGTTGCCTTTTGCAATCAACGCACCAATAGCTGCGATCCCGTCATAGGCGAGGCCCGCCAATGGGTGCGGTTGTGATCCGTACGCCGCATTGTAGCGGCTTTCAAACAGACCGGACATGGTTTGGTCGGGCAATGCAAAAAGGCCACCCTGCAAACCCGGCAATGCCAAGGCTTGGGGCGCTGCGTTCCAGCGGGTGAGGCCAATATAGCGTGTGCTTGCTGGGTTTACGCCTGCTTCTGGTAAGGACGTTGCCAGAATTGGCAAGTCAGCGTTAACGCCCGCCGTCATAAACACAGCATTTGCGCCGCCTGACTTTGTGGCTGCCGCGATTCGGCTTGTTGCAGAGACGATCCCTTGCTGAGACAGCGGATAGGATTCGATACCAGCAACTTCGCCGCCGTTATTGCGGACCGCAGATGCAATCGCATCACGCCCGACTTGGCCTTGCAAGTCGTTACCGTGCACGATCATGTAGCGGCTGATCCCTTGGCGTTTGGAGTATTGCACCAAACGATTGGCGGTGTTTTGGAATGTTGCGCCCAATACAAACACGTTGCCGCCTGCGATGGTCGGGTTATTGGAGAATGCCAGAACGTTCACGTTGCGTGGTGCAACGGCGACGCCCGCAGCATTTGCGGCCTCTGCAAAAAGTGGGCCGAGAATAATTTTGGCTCCTTCATCAACTGCACGGCTGGCAACCGAGGCCGCCTGTAGCGGATCAGCGCCCGTATTGTAGATACGCAGGTCGACTCTCACGCCGTTGAGATCCGAGATCGCCAGTCGCGCGGCATTCTCAAGATTTGAAGCCAAAAGGCTGTCGCTCCCCGCGCCGGACCCACCAGGCACAAGAAGTGCAACCTGAACGGGTGCGTTCGGATCAATCCGCTGCCCTGTGTTGTCGTTGGCACCAACAAGGCCAACGGGGTCACACGCGGCAAGCCACATCGCTGACATAAGTGTAAAAATACGTGCAGCCGCCTTGCGGGCACTGGATGAACGGGCAAACATAGAAAAAACTCCCTTAAGGTGGCGCGACCTTTTCCCATGGCGGTTGGTCCGTTCATGGGGCATCACTTGAGAGCCATAATAATGTCTTAACCACAAGGGTCCAGCTATGAATTACCTGACCAAGCCGCTGACCGCCGGTCTATACTTCGTTGCAACACCTATCGGGTCGGCGCGTGACATGACTTTGCGCGGTTTGGATATTCTTGCCTCGGCGGATTTGATCGCCGCTGAAGACACTCGCACAGCCCGTAAATTGATGGAAATTCATGGTGTTCCGTTGAATGGCCGCCAAGTTGTCGCGTTTCATGATCACACGGGCGACGCCGCAACCAAGCGTTTTGTCGATGCCATTCAGGCGGGTAAATCCGTGGCCTATGTGTCAGAGGCCGGCACGCCGCTTGTCGCCGATCCGGGCTATGAAATGGGCAAAGCGGTGATCGCCGCTGGTCTGCCAGTGACCACAGCACCGGGTGCATCTGCTGTCTTGGCCGCGCTGACCGTGTCTGGACTGCCCACGGATCGCTTTGCCTTTGTTGGGTTCTTACCTAGCGCGAAAGTGCAACGCGAGACCGAGATTGCGTTGCTACGTGACACGCCCTTTACGCTGGTCTTCTACGAGAGCCCCAAGCGCGTTAGCGATATGTTAAACAGCTTGCGGGATGTTTTGGGGGGCGAGCGGCAGGCGGTTGTGTGTCGCGAGTTGACGAAAAAGTTTGAAGAAACCCAACGCGGGTCGCTGGATGATCTTTGCGCGGCGTTTGATGGCCGCGCTGTGAAGGGCGAATTGGTTGTTCTTGTGGGCCGTGAAGGTGCCAAGGACGTGGCCGAGATGGACGTGACGGACGCTTTGCGCGAGGCGATGAAAACCATGCGTGTCAAAGACGCTGCAACGATGGTTGCGGGTGCGATGGGACTGCCGCGCAGGCAGGTATATCAAATGGCCTTGGGCCTAGGGGATGAGGATTGACCGGACAAACAGGGTATCATGCAGGGCGCGTCGCGGAAGATATCGTTGCCCGACATTATACAGACCGCAACCACACTTTTGCGGCGCACCGCTGGCGTGGCAAAAGCGGTGAAATTGACTT
>JAIBDT010000051.1 GCA_024686085.1 Loktanella sp. | reverse complement strand
CCCGAACCAGTAAAAGGTGATGAGGCCGGATAGAATGGCGCTCCATGCGCCGCGTTCTTCGAATGACATGGCAATTCTCCGCGAATCTAAGTTAGCTTTGTTAGACTTTAGGTATGACAGACATAACTTTGTGTCAAATATATTTTACACAGCTAAAAATTTGATCGTTTCGCTTTCACAGGATTTGAAGTAGCAAGGACCTGAGCAGTGACGATAAAACAGGACAGCAAAAATGCTACGCGTTTTAACTATCGCAGGTGGGCTGGCAGGGGCTGCGGGCCTGTCGCAATACCCTGAATTTTCACAACAATATACCCAGCGCTTGGCGGGACAGGTGGATGCCTTGTCCGAAGTCGTCGCTGATTTCGAGGCCTCTGCTTTGCGGTCCGGTTTGACCCGCACCCAAGCGTTCGAGCAGATGGTTGGCACCCAGTTTTTGGAAGATCGCCAAGCGGATATGCGCCGCACGTTTACGCGTCATGCGGCGCTATCGAACAATCTGGAGCAGTTGCGCGCGGCCTCTGCGATGCAGCGGTTGACGATGCCGCAACGTTTGATGGACAGCGAAACACTGCAAAAGACGTGGACAGATTTTACCCCCGCAGTGCCACTTTCCGCATCTGGTGCGGTTGCGGCGGGCGCTGGGTTTGTGGGCGGCTGGGCCGTGTTGGCGGCACTTTTGGCCTTGCTCGCTTGGCCGTTTCGCCGCAAGCGGGTGGCGCAACGGCGCTGAGGCGCATGACTGGCGCTTGACCATTTACAACATGGCCCCCAGTTTGGGCCAAACTGACAACAGGATGACCCATGGCGAACACGGCCCCTTTTGCGAAATTCGAGTGGATGATCGCGTGGCGGTATATCCGCGCCAAACGTGCCGAGGGTGGCGTCAGTATTATGACGTGGATTTCGCTGATTGGCGTCACGCTGGCGGTTTTCGCGCTGATTGCGACGCTGGCGGTCCGGTCGGGGTTTCGCGCGGAATTTGTTGATACGATTCTGGGCTCGAACGCCCATGTCACGGTGTATAAGAACACGCCGATTGCGGGTACAAACCAGTCGATCCGCACGATTTCAGGCTATAATGCGTTGGCGGAAACGATCCTTGAGATTGACGGTGTCAGCCGCGCCGCGCCGTTGGTGCGCGGGCAGGTGATGGCCAATAAGCAGAACCGCAACGCAGGCATCGAGGTGTATGGTATCACCTTAGAGGACCTGCGTACGATCCCGCGTATTGCTGATCCGATGGAGGCTTATGGCTCTATTGACCGCTTTGATGAGGGCATCGCGATCGGGTCGGGTGTGGCGCGTGAATTGGGCGCAGTTGTGGGCGACAAGATCAAGGTGATTAGCCCCAATGGTGTCCGCACCGCGATGGGCACCAGCCCGCGCACCAATGCCTATGAGATCGTTTATATCTTTACAGCCGGTCGTTATGACATCGACAAAACACGGGTGTATATGCCGCTGACCGAGGCGCAAAACTTCTTTAATCGTGATGGCTTAGTCGACGAAATTGAAGTGATGGTCGATGTTCCCGATGATGTCGACAATGTGCTGGCTGACCTGCTGATGGCGGGGGGGGAAGGCACGCTGGTCTGGACGTGGCGTGACAGTGCGGGGTCGTTCCTGCGCGCCCTGACGGTGGAGGACAATGTGATGTTTATCATCCTATCGATCCTTGTGCTGATCGCCTCGATGAACATCATTTCGGGACTGATCATGCTGGTCAAAAACAAGGGCCGTGACATTGGAATCTTGCGCACGATGGGTCTGACCGAGGGGTCGATTTTGCGTATCTTCTTTATTTGCGGCGCGGGCATTGGCACGCTGGGCACGATCTTGGGGGTGATCCTTGGCTGTCTGTTTGCCTTGTATATCGACCAGATTTTCAGCTTTGTGAACTATGTCGCAGGCGGCGGTGTTTGGGATCCGAGCATCCGTGGCATCTATGAATTACCGGCCCAGTTGCGGCTGGCGGATGTGTTAAAATCGGTGAGCCTGTCGCTGGGTCTGTCGTGGATCATCACGATCTTTCCCGCCCGCCGTGCCGCCCGAATGAACCCTGTCGAGGCTTTGCGTTATGAGTGATTACACCCTTGAAGTCGCGGGCATTACCAAGGCCTATAATGTCGGTAAGCCCAATGCCGTGACCGTGTTGCAGGGCATTGATTTGCAAGTGAAGAAGGGCGAGGTTGTGGCCTTGGTCGCACCGTCGGGTGCTGGCAAGTCGACGCTGCTGCATATTGCGGGGCTGCTGGACACACCTGATACGGGCACGGTGTCGATTGCGGGGCGTGATATGACCAAGCTGGGTGATCGCAAGCGCACTGCCGTCCGCCGTGATGACGTCGGTTTTATCTATCAGTTCCACCATTTGCTGCCCGAGTTTTCGGCGATTGAAAATATCGTGCTGCCGCAACTGGCCAATGGTGTGTCCCAGGCGGAGGCAACTGCCCATGCGATGGATTTGTTGGCCCGTGTCGGTATTGCCGAGCGCGCCGATCACCGCCCTGCGGCCTTATCAGGCGGCGAGCAGCAGCGGGTTGCGTTTTGTCGTGCTTTGGCGAACCAGCCGACCCTCTTGCTGGCGGATGAGCCGACGGGTAACTTGGACCCTGACACATCAGACCGCGTGTTTGATGCCTTGATGGAATTGGTGCGTGGCACCGGATTGGCGGCTGTTATCGCCACCCATAACCTAGAGTTGGCTGCGCGGATGGACCGCATGGTGCGCTTGACTGCTGGCAGATTGGAAGCCCTATGAAGATTACTGTTCAAGAGATTGAAAGCAAAAGCAAAGCGGCGTTGATCGCCCACGGTGCGGCTGATGCGCAGGCGGGGCATGTGGCTGCCGCTGTTGCCCGCGCCGAGGCCTTGGGCAATGTCATTTGCGGGCTGTATTATCTTGAGAGCTATTGCACGCAACTCGCATCGGGCCGTGTGTCTGGCACGGTGCAACCTGTGGTATCGACCCCGCGTGCGGGTGCTGTGAAGTCGGACGCGAAGTTCGGTTTTGCCCAGCCTGCCTTTGCCGCTGGTTTAGCGCAGGCGGTGCAAGTGGCTCGTGACAATGGCATCGCCAGCTTTGCTGTTGCCAATGCCCATACCTGCACGTCGCTTGGTTTCTTTACCGAACAGATTGCCGCCCAAGGGTTGATCGCCATTGGCATGACAAATGCGTCCCCTGTTGTGGCCCCACCGGGTGGCAAAGCAGCTGTGATTGGCACCAACCCGATTGCGATGACAGTGCCAGGTAAAGATGCGCCGCGCCTGCACTTTGATTTCTCGACCTCTGCGGTGGCTTTGGGCAAGATTACAATGGCCAAGGCTGCGGGTGAGCCTATACCGCTAGGCTGGGCTGTGGACGCGGATGGCCAGCCGACCACGGACCCCGAGGCCGCGCTGAAAGGCGCGCTGGTCAGTGCGGGCGGCTATAAGGGCTGGGGCTTTGGTCTGATGGTCGAATTGCTGGCTGCTGGTATGACAGGGTCTGTGAATTCGCTGGATGTGAAGGGGCTTAAGCTGCCTGACGGTCCTCCACACGGTTTGGGTCAGTTCTATATTCTGATGGATCCGACGACCTATGGCGACAAGTTCGACGATCGTTTTGCGCGCATTGCCGAGGCGGTTGCCCTGCAGGACGGTGCACGTATCCCGGGTGCTGATCGCAAGGCGATGGATGTGATTGATGTGCCTAATGCGTTGTGGGAATTGGTTGAAAAGCTGGCGGGTTGAAGGGGTTAGTGATGTTGTGCACGGTTTTGGCGATGTTTTTGACGACGGCGTGCACGGACCGTAGACCTGCGCCGACGAGTGAGCCCTATGATATTTTGCGCGATGGCGGCGGTCAGATTATCAGTGCCGAGGCGGACCGTGCGCGGTTGCTGGCGTGGGGCGGGCAGGTGCGAATTCGCGAGTATTGTGCCTCGTCTTGTGTGATTTTCACGACCTTGCCGAACGCCTGCATTGGCCCGTCGGCGCGCATCGGGTTCCATGGCTCGAACGTGAATGTCGGCCCGATTGGCAATCAGCAGATGGCGAAGTATTTGCGCGGCGAGGTCAAGGCGCGGTATCTGGCGGAGTGGCAGCATATTCCCCAGACGGGCATGCATTGGGTTGAAGCGCGCGATTATGTGAAGTTGGATCCGCTGGTGAAGATTTGCGAATAACGCGGGTCTGACAATCGCGTGAGTTGGGATAAGTTTTGGCGCGGGGCGTGCGCGGATCGTTTAGGCAGTGTTTAACTTTGTTTAGATAGGATCAAAATTATGCGTAAATTCCTGAGTGCTGCCCTTATGTTGTCTGCTGCCTCTGTGTCGGCTGGTCCTGTCAGCTTTGCCAATGGCTGGTCCGAGCAGAAGTTGTCGTTGTTTTCGTCCAATGATTACAGCTTTGGTCAAAATCTTTCGATGACCTCGAATGGGTCGGTCAGTATCGCGTGGTCCCGTGTTGGTCAGGGCGATTGGAACGCGGATGGTGCGTCTTGGAACTGGACGGTCAACCAGTCGGTTCCTGCGACGGATCTGTCACGCAAGGGCGGTGATGACCGCAATATCTCGCTTTACTTTTTGTTCGTGCCGACCGATGTCGCCCCGTCATTGGCTGGGGCGGGTATCCGTAGCCTTTTGGGCCGCTCGGACGTGCGTGTGATCCAATATGCTTGGGGTGGTAATCATGCCAAAGGGTCCGTTATTCCGTCGCCGTATGGCAAGGCGGGCACGGGCGTGACTATTCCGCTGCGCCAAGCGGGCACGGGGTCTGCGTCCGAGCGTGTTAATCTGGCGGCGGACTATGCCCGTGCGTTTGGTGGTCAAAAGGGGTCGCTGATCGGCTTGGCCGTGTCAGGTGATAGTGATGATACATCGAGCGTGATCAGTGCGGCGATTGGCGGTTTGACGCTAAATTGATTTACGTCATGGCGTAAGATTTGCGCCTTCGCTATGGTGGTGAAAACACATAGCGGAGGCCAACCCCCATGAAGACATTGAGCATCATCGCAGCCCTTTCCCTGACCGCCTGCATCGACGTGCCAGAGCCTGATGGCAAGCAAGCGTTCATGGAAAACTGCGCGTCGTGTCATGGCTTTGACGCCAAGGGGACGGGCGAGATGGCGGATATTTTGATCAAAATGCCCCCTGATCTGACGACGTTGACCCAGCGCAATGGCGGTGTGTTTCCGACGGTTTATGTGATGAGCACCATCGACGGCTATTCCCGCAAAGACCACTTTTCAGGCGCGATGCCAGAGTTCGGTGCTGCCGGACTGGGCGAGACTGTGATCGTCGAGAAAGACGGGATCGGGACGCCTGTGCCTGCTGAGTTGCTGGCGCTGACGGAGTATTTGGAGGGGGTGCAGCGGTAGTTGGGCGCGCGCGCCTCTTCCGGTAGAAATTTGCATTTTTTGGCTCCCATAGTAAGATAGTGTGGTTGAAATCAAGTTATTTATGGGGATCTTTCCATGCGTTACCTATTGATAGTCGCTGCGTTCGCTCTGCAAGGATGTGTGCCTGATGCGGCATCTGAACTTGTCGAGGCGCCTGAATCTGGCGTGCAGGCGCCTAGTGCTGCGCCACAAAGTGAAATTTGGCAGAGTTTTATTAAACAAAGGCGAAGTCCTAGAAACTTAATGCCAGACACGGTGCCGAAAATCTCGATCGATACGGCGTTTGAAATATGTCGGGACGCGCTCGCGAACGGAATGAAGCTGCCACCGATTATCGAGAAATATGGTGCGCCTCATTTTTACAACAATTTGCCTAGCAAAAAAAGTGCGAGTTGGCCTCTCGCGAGTAACGCTATGGACATCAGGTCTTTTCAAGTTTTTTACAACAAATCCGGCGAACTCACGCAAGTTGCTCTGTTTGGTCAAGATTTTAAACTTATGGCTGGCATTGTGTACTGGATGGATGAAGACGAATATTGTGTACTCGGCATTAAACATGAAAGTCGCCCGCGACCACGCCCGCGACTTTAGCTTTCTGCTTGGACCTCACTCAAACATCCAATTCCTCAACAAACTGCGCGTTCTCTTGAATATACTGATACCGTAGTTCGGGTTTTTTGCCCATGAGCCGCTCTACGAGGTCTGCGGTGTCGCCCGGTTCTGCGTCGTTGATGGTCACGCGGATCAGTTTGCGGGTTGTGGGGTCCATTGTGGTTTCTTTGAGGTCTTTGGCGTCCATTTCGCCCAAGCCTTTGAACCGCTGCACGTCGATTTTGCCTTTGCCGCCCAAGCCTTTTTCCATCGCTGCGTCTTTGGCCCCGTCGTCGGTCACGTAGAGCCTGTGCGCCCCTTGTGTCAGCCGGTAGAGCGGCGGGCAGGCGAGGTAGAGGTGTCCTTGGTCGATCAGCGGCCGCATTTGCGTAAAGAAGAATGTCATCAGCAGGGCTGCGATATGTGCCCCGTCGACGTCCGCGTCGGTCATGATGATGATCTTGTCGTAGCGCAGGTCGTCGACGTTGAATTTGGTGCCCATGCCGACGCCCAAGGCTTCGCAAAGATCGTTGATTTCGGCGTTGGTGTTGATCTTGCCAGAGGCGGCGCCCAGCACGTTGAGGATTTTGCCTTTGAGCGGCAAGAGTGCTTGGTTGACGCGGTTGCGCGCCCCTTTGCCAGAGCCGCCCGCGCTGTCGCCCTCGACGATAAACAGTTCGGTGCCTGCGCGGTCTTTGGAGGAACAGTCGGTCAGTTTGCCCGGAAGGCGCAGTTTTTTGGTGGCGGTTTTGCGCGCGGTTTCTTTTTCCATTTTACGGCGCAGGCGTTCTTCGACCCGCAGCACAAGGAAATCAAGGATCGCGCCTGCCGCTTTGGTGTCGGCGGCGAGCCAGTTGTCAAAGTGGTCGCGCACGGCCAGATCGACCATGCGTTGCGCGTCTGTTGTCGCAAGGCGGTCTTTGGTTTGCCCCACAAATTCGGGTTCGCGGATAAAGCAGGACACGAGTGCACAGCCGCCTGTGGTCAGGTCTTCGCGGGTGATTTGGGCTGCTTTTTTGTTGTTAACCCGTTCGCCGTAGGCTTTGATCCCTTTGAGGATGGCCGACCAGAAGCCTGCTTCGTGGGTGCCGCCTTCGGGGGTTGGCACGGTATTACAGTAGGACTGGATGAAGCCGTCGCGGGCGGGTGTCCAGTTGATCGCCCATTCGACCTTGCCCGGCACTTGGAACTTGTCCACGAATGAGACCGTCCCTGCGAAGGGCGCATCGGAATAGACGGTTGCCCCGCCCAGTGTGATGTTGAGGTAGTCGGCCAGCCCGCCCGGGAATTTGAAGGTCGCGGAGAGCGGCGTTTCCTTGTCGTCGATGTCCGTTTTCCAGCGGATTTCGACCCCTGAGAAGAGGTAGGCCTTGGACCGCGCCATTTTGAACAGCGTCGCAGGTTTCAGGGTGAGTTTGCCAAAGATTTCGGGATCGGGGTGGAATGTCACGGCTGTCCCGCGTCGGTTGGGAGCGGCGCCGATTTTGGCCAAGGGAGCTTGTGGCACGCCCTTGGAGAATTCCATCATGAACAGTTCTTTGTTCCGCGCGACCTCGACCCGAAGGTGGTCGGACAGTGCGTTGACGACGGATGACCCGACCCCGTGCAGGCCCCCAGATGTCTGGTAGCTGTCACCCGAGAATTTGCCGCCTGCGTTGAGTGTACAGAAGATGATTTCAAGTGCCGATTTGTTGGGTTTTTTGGGGTGCGGGTCGGTGGGGATGCCGCGCCCGTTATCGCGCACGGTGCAGTGTCCGTTGGCGTGCAGTTCGACCTCGATCCATGTGGCGTGCCCTGCGACCGCTTCGTCCATCGAGTTGTCGATGATTTCCGCGACCATGTGGTGCAAGGCCCGTTCGTCCTTGCCGCCGATATACATACCGGGGCGTAGGCGGACGTGCTCCATATCTTCCAGCACCTCGATGGAGGAGGCGTTGTAGTCGTCGGGGCTGGTCGTGGACAAAAGATCGTTGGCCATAATGTGTGCTGCTCACTCTTTGCTTTGCCGTATATTGTGCCATCTAGGGGCGCGAGGAGCAATCGCTTGATTTGCTTTCCTTCGCCCCAATTGCCGCTAGACTTGGTTCATATTTCTGAAAGGTGGCCCTGATGGCTTGGATCAAAACCATTCCCTACGCCCAAGCAACTGGCAAGTTGCGCATGCTCTATGACCGCGTGAAGGGCCCAGATGACAATGTTGATAACATTATGATGGCCCATTCCCTGCGCCCCCATGCGATGGAAGGCCATATGGCGATCTACAAATATGTGCTGCATCATGCGGGGAACACCTTGCCCAAGTGGTTTTTAGAGGCACTGGGTGTTTGGGTGTCGTCGCTGAATGATTGTGCCTACTGCGTGGACCATCATTATGCGGGAATGCGCAGGTTGCTTGCCGATGATCACAGGTCGGATGCTATTCGCGCTGCAATTGATGCCCGCGATTTTGCTACAGCCCCTTTGGATGCGGCCCAGATAGCCGCGATGGGGTATGCCCAAAAGCTGACGGTGTCTCCTGCGTCGATCACTGAGGCCGATATCGCGGCATTGCGTAATGTCGGTTTTGATGATGGTGAAATATTGGAAATCAACCAAGTGTCGGCCTATTTCTCATATGCAAATCGCACGGTGTTGGGCCTTGGGTGTTCAACGAAGGGCGACATCATTGGCCTGTCGCCGAACAATTCAGATGACCCAGAGGACTGGAAACATAGTTAATATTCGGGCACGTCCCGCAAAGGAGCAGATATGAAAATCGCGGTACTAGACGATTATGCGGGGGCGGCGTTGCGTTTGGCCGATTGGTCTGCCTATCCGGATGTGACGGTTTTTGCCGATACGATCACGGATCATGCAACGTTGCTGGCGCGGTTGGCCCCGTTTGATGTGATTTGCGTGATGCGCGAGCGGACCCCGATGAGGGCTGCGTTGATTGCTGGCTTGCCGAACCTCAAGCTGATTGTCACGACAGGTCCGCGTAACGCGTCGATTGATCTGGAGGCCGCCCGCGCCCACGGGGTTGTGGTGTCCAGTACCCCAAGTCGCAAGACAACCACGTCCGAGCTGTCGATGCTGATGATGCTGGCACTGAACCGTCGCTTGATGCCCGAGGTGGCCAGTTTGCACGGAAGCGCGGGCTGGCAGACGGGCTTGGGCCGTGATCTGGCGGGGCTAACGCTGGGCCTGATCGGGCTGGGCAATATCGGGGCGCAGATGGCTATTCTTGGCAAGGCGTTTGGCATGTCGGTGTGTGCATGGTCGCAGAATCTGACCCAAGAGCGGGCTGATGAGGTGGGTGTTGCACGCATGGACAGTTTGACCGATCTGATGGCCGCGTCCGATGTCGCCTCGGTGCATTTGGTGATGTCGGAACGCAGTCATGGGGTGTTGGATGCGCGCGCCTTTGCCGCCGCCAAGCCGGGGCAGGTGTTTATCAATACCTCGCGGGGGCCAATTGTGGACACGGATGCGTTAATCACGGGGCTGCGGGTCGGGTCGCCTGCGATGGCTGGGTTGGATGTGTTTGATGTGGAGCCTTTGCCGCTGGATGACCCGCTGCGTGATGCGGATTTGATTGCGGACGGAAAGCTGTTGATGACCCCGCATCTAGGCTACACAACAGAGGCGACTTTTACGGTGTTTTACCGCGAAACTGTGGCTGCGATTGACGCTTGGATCGCGGGCGCGCCGATCAGGGTTTTGACCTAGGGTCGGGAAAACCTTACTTTCGTGAAAGTCGATCTGATTGCTAGGTTGTGAGTGCATTTTAGCAAAAGGATTTTTACAATGTTTGATTTACCAAAAGAGTTTGAAACGGGTGTCACCCTGAGTTTGGGCGATGACGAGGCTACGTTCTTTGCCAAGGATATTGGCGGTGGCCAGATCGAGATTTCATCGCCCCAAGCCATGCCAAAGCCGGTGATGTTCACGCCGACGGGTGATCTTGAGGCCGTGGGCAAGGATTTGATGGCGGGCGAGACCAGCAAGGTCGACGTCGACGGTATGACCTTTGAGCTCGAGTTGCCAAAGTCACCCGGTCCGGTTCGCCCTGCAATGGTCCGCCCGATCGAAGTGGACGTCGACATCCCCAAAGAATTGGAAGACATGCCCGTTATCAAAGCGGCGGTTGACTGGGTCCTTTGGGGGCTGGTGACGTTGGTGTTCTTAAGCATGATGGTGTTGTTTTTTGTGCTTTGGTTGATCTTCAAAGCCGCAAGCAGTCCGCGTCGCACCACGATCTCTACGCCGGGTGGTCGCGTCGCGTTCTAGGACTTGAACCCTTTGGCTACCTGCGCCACACATACGGTAGGTAGCCAAAGGGGACGATCATGCGCGTATTTTTCACAGGTGGGAGCGGAAAGGCTGGCCGCCATGCGGTGGCGTATTTGCGCGAACAGGGGCATCATGTGATCAATGCCGATCAGATGATCTCGGCCGATGGCACCAATGAGTTGCAAGTTGATCTGATGGATTTTGGCCAAGTGATTGGGGCCATGTCCCAGTTCGTGGATTTTGCCGAGTTGGAGAGCGGACAGGGTGTCCCACGCTATGATGCTGTTGTGCATTTCGCTGCTGTGCCACGTGTCATGATTGGGACGGATGGCGCGTGCTTTGCCGCCAATACCCAGACCACATACAACGTAATTGAGGCCGCCACCAAGCTGGGCATTCCCAAGATTATCTTTGCCAGTTCCGAGACCACTTATGCGGTGTGTTTTGCCGATGGTGAGATCAAACCTGATTATGTCCCGATTGACGAAGATCATCCGACAGTGCCGCATGACAGCTATGCTATGTCCAAGGTCTGTAACGAGATGACGGCGCGTAGTTTTCAGGCGCGCACAGGCGCGGATATTTATGGGTTGCGCATTAACAATGTAATCGAACCCCATGAATACGCGCAGAATTTCCCTGCCTTTATGGATAACCCTACAAGCCGCCGCCGCAATATATTTGCCTATATTGATGCCCGCGATTTGGGCCACATGGTGGATTGTTGTCTCAAGACCGATGGCTTGGGTTATGAGGTGTTCAATGTCTCCAATGACGATATGTCGGTCGGGCTGACGTCGGATCAGGTGATGGAGCAATTCTATCAGGGCGTGCCGCAAAAGCACCCTATGGGCGAGAACGAGACGTTTTACAGCAATGCGAAAGCCAAGCGCATGGTGGGCTTTGCCCCCAAGAATAGTTGGCGCGATGTGTTAGAGGCTTAGCTTTCGGCGATTTGCAGCAGTAGTGCGTTCAGGGGCGCGAGGTCTTGGAACGCGCTTTTGAGTGCGGCTTGGATGTCGTCGGGATGGCCGATATCTTTGGAGGCAACGACCCCTTTCATGCGCAGCAACGCGCCCGCTGGGTGGTCGGACGGGTAGGCGCTGGGGATGCGCTTGAGGGCGGGTTCACGCAGGCCGTAGCCTTTGGCCTGTGCGTCCCCGATTATTTGCGTGATCCGCTTGGTGTCGAGGTCGACGAATTTGCGCCAGTCTTCCAGCATCGGTTTCTCGAACCCCATCAGCCCCGCGCCTGCGGTCACATAGTCGGTGCCGATCCCGAAGAAGAACACGGGGTTTTGTCGTGCGGGCGTATCGAGTTGCCACATCATATGCAGGTGGGTTTTGTAGGGTGTTTTGTCCTTGGAGAACCGCACGTCGCGGTGTGGGCGAAAGAGTTTGGATTTCACCGGCTCGCCTGTGATCTGCGACAAGATGGGAGTCATGTCGTCGCATAGCTGCTGTGCTGCGGGTTTCAGCGTCGCGTCATAGGTGCCCCGATTTTCGTCCCACCATGGTTTTGCGTTGTTGTCCGAGAGGGCCGCGTAGAATTTTTGGGCAGTGGCAATCAGTGAATTTGACATGTGGTGGCTCTCTTGGCTGGACGGGGCGCGTTATCGGGCCTAAGCCTAATGTGATGGAAAACATTGCACAATCATACAGCGACCATCGCCGCGCTATTTTAAAACTTGGCTTGCCGTTGATCGCGTCGAACATGGCGCAGTTTGCGATCCATATGACCGATACGATCATGCTGGGCTGGTATGATGTTGCCGCTTTGGCCGCCGCCACGATTGCCACAACACTGTTCTTTGTGACGTTCATTGTCGGATCGGGGTTTGCCTTTGCTGTGACCCCGATGGTGGCGGCGGCAGCCGAGGCGGGTGACGAAACTCAGGTCCGCCGTGTCACCCGCATGGGGATTTGGTTGTCGGTGATTTACGGATTTGTGTTCACCTTGCCGTTTTTATGGGCCGAGCCGATTTTGCTGGCGATGGGCCAAGAGCCTGAGATCGCAAGTCTTGCCCAAGATTACCTGCGGATTGTAGCATGGCAGATGATCCCTGCGCTGTTGGTGATGACGCTAAAGTCTTATCTGGCCGCGTTAGAGCATACGGTTGTGATTTTGTGGGCCACGATTGGCACCGCGTTGCTGAATGCCGTCGTGAATTATGCGCTGATTTTCGGCAACTGGGGTGCCCCTGAATTGGGGATCAAAGGGGCTGCGATTGCGTCTTTGTTGGTCACTGTTGTGACTGTTATCCTGCTTATTGCTTATGGCCTTTATAAGCTGCCGCAGTATGATTTGCTGCGCAATATCTGGAAAAGCGACAAAGAGATCTTCTGGCGCGTGTTCCGTCTTGGTTGGCCGATTGGCCTGACCTCGTTGGCCGAGGGCGGGTTGTTTACTGCCTCCGCGATTATGATGGGCTGGATCGGTGCGATTGAGCTGGCCGCTCACGGGATTGCCATTCAACTGGCGAGCCTGACGTTTATGGTGCACATCGGGTTTTCCCAAGCTGCGACGGTCCGTGCAGGCCGTGCGCTGGGCCGTCGTGACGAAGAGAACCTGCGCCGTGGTGCCAAGGTTGCGATTGCGCTGTCTGCGGTCTTTGCCGTGTTCACGGTGGTGTTGTTTCTTGCGATCCCCGAGACCTTGATCAACGTCTTCATTGATCCTGACGAGCCTGCAAAGGCCATGTTGTTGCAGGTCGGTGTGTCGCTGTTGGCGATGGCCGCATTGTTCCAAGTGGTCGATGCTTTGCAGGTCATGGCGCTGGGCCTGTTGCGCGGTGTGCAGGATACGACCGTCCCGATGGTGATGGCCACGGTCAGCTATTGGATCATCGGCCTGCCGTGTAGCTATGTCTTGACCTTTACCCTTGGCATGGGCCCGCCCGGCTTGTGGTTGGGGCTGGTGATCGGGCTGACGGTTGCCGCGATATTGATGATGTGGCGGTTCTGGGCGCGTTCGGTGCGGATTTAAGCCGCAGCGATCAGCGCCCCAAGCCGTTTGATCCCCTCACTGATCGTGGGTGCATCGGCGCGGCTAAAGCTAAGCCGCAGCGTGTTAGTCCCTGACCCGTCGGCATAAAACGCGCTACCCGGCACAAAGGCCACGCGCTGCGATTTAAGGCTTTGCGCCAGCAGGTCTGCGCCGTTCATGTGGTCGGGCAAGGTGACCCAGACGAACATGCCGCCCTCTGGTTTGGTCCAGTGCACGCCTTTGGGCATATGGGTTTGCAAGGCGTCCAACATCGCGTCACGCCGTGTTCTGTAGACGTCGCGGATGGTGGCCACGTGGTCGTCGAACATGGTTTCGGCCACATGGCAGATGGCCATTTGGTTGATTGTGGAAGAGTGCAGGTCGGCGGCTTGTTTCATCAGCACGAGGCGTCCGATCACATCTTTTGACGCGCAGATCCAGCCGACCCGTAGGCCTGGGGAGAGTGTTTTGGAAAAGCTGCCGCAATAGATGGTCCGGCAATCTTCGATACTGCCTTTGCGCATGATTTCTATTGCCAGCATCGGTGGGATGGCGTCGCCGTCAAAGCGCAGGGATTGATAGGCCGCGTCTTCGATGACGGCGCAGTCTAGGTCGTCGGCGAGTGCGAGGATGTTTTGCCGTGCTGCCAGATCGAGGGTTTCGCCTGTCGGGTTGGCGAAGTCGACGGAGGCATAGGCGAATTTGACGCGGCCCCCGTTGGCGGTTGCGGTTTCGGCGTAGTCGGCGGCGGAGCGGTTTCCGTGGGCCACAAGGCGGTCGTAATGCGGCTCGTAGGCGTTAAAGGCCCCCAGTGCGCCCAAGTATGTGGGCCAGCCAACGAGGGCTGTGTCATTGGGGGACAGCATCAGTTTGCCCAAGTAATCCAGCGCTTGCTGTGACCCAGAGGTGATCAGGATGTTGTCGATGTCGCAGGGCACGCCGAGCTTTTCCATCTGCCCCGCGATCCATTTCCGCAGGGGCGCGTAGCCTTCGGAGACCGAGTATTGTAGCGCCTGTTCTTGTTTGCCTGACGATAGCGCATCGGCAAAGGCTGTTTGGAAAGCGGCGGTGGGGAACAGGGCAGGGTCGGGGATGCCGCCCGCAAAAGAGATGATATCGGGCTGGTCGAGCAGTTTGAGAAGTTCGCGGATTTCAGAGGCCTTCATCCGGCCCATGCGGCTTGCGAAAATTGTATTCCAGTCCATCTGCGATTCCTCCCGATTGGTGGCGTGATCTAGGCATGGATATATCGTTAGGTCAACAAGTCTTACCTAAGTGGATTGTTCTTGCTCTTTGGCTTTGATCATCCGCTCGGCCTTTTTGCGCACCAGCACCGTGCGCAGGTCGTGCATCGCCAGCAGCAGTGCATCGGTGATGTCTTCGAGTTGCGCCTCGGAGGCTTTGGATTGCACCCACTGGGTGGTCACGTTCATGTAGTCTACGGCGCGGTGAATGTCTTCGATGTCGCGCTGTGCAAGCAGTAGGACGCGCTTGTCCAGCCAGTCTTGGATCGCTGCGATGTCTTCATCGGTCAGTTGGGTGTCGCCATGCGGTTTCACCTCGCCTTTGTTGACGTTCACGAGCGCAATTTGGTCCAGCTCGATGCGCCGCTGCCTGTTTTCGGTATCGACCCGAAACACTGCTGCGCCATTCTCGCGAATACGGAAGTAATAGTCTGGTAGCTCGCCTGCCATTTGTCCTAGCTCAGCTCTTCGCAGAACCCGATGATCCTGTTGCATGCTTCTGTTAGTGCCTCGTTGGAGGTAGCATAGCTGACGCGGAAGTTGGGCGATAGGCCGAAGGCGGCCCCGAAGACCACGGCGACGCCTGTTTCTTCGAGCAGGGCTGTGGCGAAGGTCTCGTCGTTGTCGATCAGCGCCCCGCCTTTGGAGGTCTTGCCGATGCAGCCTGCGATGGACGGATAGACGTAGAACGCCCCTTCGGGTTTTGGGCAGACGATGCCAGGTGCTTTGTTCAAAAGGTCCACGACCAGATCGCGCCGTCCTTCGAACAGGGTATTGTTGGGCGCGAGGAAGTCTTGGGTGCCATTCAGTGCCTCTAGGACTGCGTATTGTGACACAGAGCAGGGGTTTGATGTGGATTGCGACTGAACCTTGCGCATCGCGTCGATCAGCATTTTCGGCCCTGCCGCATAACCGATCCGCCAGCCCGTCATTGCATAGGCTTTGGACACGCCGTTGACCGTCAGGGTCCGGTCATAAAGAGCAGGTTCGACCTGTGCTGGTGTGCAGAATTCAAAGTCGTCATAGGCCAGATGTTCGTACATGTCGTCGGTCAGCACCCAGACATGGGGGTGCCGCATGAGAACGTCGGTTAGTTCTTTCAGTTCGTCCCAAGAATAGCCCGCACCCGTCGGGTTGGATGGGGAGTTGAACAGGAACCATTTTGTCTTGGGCGTGATCGCTGCCTCGAGTTGCTCGGCGGTGATTTTGAAGTTCGCCTCTAACTGCGCCTCGATGGTCACGGGCGTTCCGCCGCCTAGCAAGACCATGTCAGGGTAGGACACCCAGTAGGGAGCAGGAATGATCACCTCGTCGCCCGCGTTCAGGGTCGCGATGAAGGCGTTATAGAGGACTTGCTTGCCGCCCGTGCCCACGGTGACTTGGTTAGGCTGATAGTCGAGATTGTTGTCACGTTTGAACTTGGCGCAGATCGCGGCCTTAAGTTCGGGTATGCCGTCCACGGCGGTATATTTGGTTTTACCCGCTGCAATTGCGGCCACGGCAGCGTCTTTGATGTTTTGCGGCGTGTCGAAGTCAGGCTCGCCCGCCCCAAGTCCGATGACGTCGCGCCCTGCGGCCTTTAGCTCTTGGGCTTTGGTCGTCACCGCAATCGTTGGTGAAGGTTTGACGCGGTCGAGTGTCGCAGACAAGAAGCTCATTGGGTCCATCCGGTAGTAAAACATTATTAGCTATGTCATAGGGGGGACAAGGTAACTGTGGCAAGCACAAGGACGCATAATCATGACATCTACGACAGAAAACGGCTGGTTTAGCGAAGACGCCGCCACCTTTGGTGATCGTTTGGCGGGTGCACGCGAGGCTGCGGGCTTGGCGCAACAGGATCTCGCTGACCAATTAGGCGTCAAAGTCACCACTGTGGATGCGTGGGAAAACGACCTGCGCGAGCCGCGCGCGAATAGATTGCAGATGCTATCGGGTCTGCTGGGTATCTCGTTGCGCTGGCTTTTGACCGGTGTTGGCACGGGCCCAGAAGGTCCAGAGGGCGATACCCCGATTGCCGCTGATGCCAATGCGATCTTGACCGAGATGCGCAGATTACGGATTGAAATGGCACAATCATCTGTCAAGCTTGGCCAATTGGAAAAGCGGCTGCGCCAGATTTTGAAAGACCAGTGATGACGGAAACACGTGATGTGATGATTAAGCGGCTGCGGATGCGGTCGATGCGACGTGGGATCAAAGAGATGGATTTGATCCTGACCGACTATGCCACGCGTGCGCTTGACGGGATGGATATCGCAGGGCTTGCGCATTATGACGCGCTGCTGGAAGAAAACGACCACGACATCTATGGCTGGGTGTCTGGCCAGTTTCCGACACCTGCGCATTATCTGGCGCTGGTGACCGAGATTGCGGCTGGCGCCAAAGGTGTCGTGGCCCCTTAGTCGTATTTAGCGAAATTACTTAACTGAATTTTCGTAGTTTTAGTTCAAATCTATATCCGAGCAGAAATTGTCGGAGACCAGATTATGAGCATTCACACGGACGTTAACCCAGTAGAAAAAGGCGTGGATACGGCCCGTGCCGCCGCCTTCATGAACAGCTATCTTGATTCCCTGACGTTGGTGGAACGGCTTCACCGGCTTTTGTTGGATGTCATCAAGGACGAGTTCGAGCGTGTCGGCATGTTGGAAATCAACGCCGTCCAAGCACTGTTGTTGTTTAACGTGGGCGACAATGAGGTCACCGCAGGCGAATTGAAAACGCGCGGTTACTATCAGGGGTCAAACGTCAGTTATAACCTGAAAAAGCTGGTTGATATGGGGTTCATGCACCATCAGCGGTCTGAAATTGACCGCCGCTCGGTGCGCGTCAGTCTAAGCCAGCGCGGCCGCGAAGTGCGCAAGATTGTGGGCACTTTGTTTGCGACCCATGCCGCCGGATTGATGAGCCGCGGTGTGCTAGATCACGAAGGTATTGAAGATATCACAAGTTCGCTACGCCGCGTGGAACGGTATTGGACCGAGCAAATCCGCTATATCTATTAGGGCTGTCGATTACTGTAGTTCGCTAAGCGCTAGTGACTGCAACTCGCGCAACAGTTTGCGTTCCATTGCGTTGGCGTAGTCCTCGAACCCCAAAGCGGTTTCGACAAACGCGCCTGCGCCGCGAATGACATAGGCCCGATAGTAAGAGGATAGTTCTTTGATATCAGCGGCGCGTTCATCACGTCCGATGATTTCGCCGTTGCCTATTACCAGACCGTTGATAATGACGTTTTTGTCAAACAGGGCCGCTGGTACGTCTTGCGGGCGTGGCCCTGTGTTGGCCAGCCCGTCACCAGAGATATCCATGGTGCGCCGCCAGCAGTCTTTGCGTTGGTCCAAAAGTGCTGCCCCGTAGATCATCGCAGACCCGATGGCTGTTGTTAGATTGCCTGCGATCCGTGGTTGGGTGCGCAGGTTGCGGGCCAAGGATCGTAAGGTGTTTTCGTCGCTGATCGTCGTCCACGGTTGGATTAGGATCTGATGGTTTGGCCCGCTCCATTCGAAAACGGCGATGTCGGTTGGGGCGGACCCCGCGGTCAAGAGGACGTCGCTGACCGCTTGCGAGGTCAATGCGGCCGCCAGACCGTCGCGTTGCAGTTGGTATTCGATTGGATCAACGGACCCCGAGACATCCAAGCCCAGCACCAAGGCCTGCCCGCATGCGGCATAAGATGCGCCCGCCCAAAGGCAGAATATTCCCGCAAGCCAATTCATCCGGCCTGCGCTGCGGGTGTATCCCGCGCCCCCATCATCGGCGTGGTCAATTCACGCAGCAATTTGCGCCGCATCGCGCGCGCGTAATCGTTAAATCCGTTTGCGACCTCGATAAATGCGGCGGGGCCGCGTGCAACGGTTTTGCGGTAAAAGGATAGGACTTCGGTTGCTTCAACCAGATCAGGGGGTAGCACCACCAGCCCGTTCACGGTCACGTTTTCAAAAGGGAAGGCGTGATAGGCTTCGGGCGGGCCGAAGCCCTCGTTGTTGATGCCGTCACCTGCCAGATCAATTGTTTTGAAAAGACAGTCGGGTGCGCGGGTCAGTTGGATGGCGGCATGTCCCAAGGCGCTGCCCATAGATGTGGGCAGATCGTTGCGCGACCGTGTCGAACGGGCGATTTGGTCGGCGGCCGCGACAATGTCAGCAGGGGTGCGCAGGAGTGTCCAGTCTAGCAGGCCAACCTGCGCAAAGCGGCCCGACCATTCGAACGCAGAGAGGGCAACGGGGGATGGGCTGGCGAGAATTGCGGCTTGCACATCGTCGTCAATCAACGCGGCAGCGAGGCCAGCGCGCTGCAACTGATCCTCGGTCGCGTCGACCGAGGATGAGATATCCATTGCCAGAACAAGGGCCAAGCGGCAGGCGTCGGCGGGTGTTGCACAGACCGCCGCCGCCGTCGCTAAGGCCCGTAACCCTACCAACTGCCAGTGTTTTCCATGCTGGCCCATGGTTCGGCCGATGGCAGATCGTCACCTTCTTGCAGCAATTCGATCGAGATATTGTCGGGCGAGCGCACAAAGGCCATGTGACCGTCGCGCGGTGGCCGGTTTATTGTGATCCCGTTATCCATCAGCTTTTGGCACAGCGCGTAGATGTCGGTGGTCCGGTACGCGAGGTGCCCGAAGTGGCGGCTATCGGATGGCAATCCGTCGTCGCCGTCCCAGTTATAGGTCAGCTCGACAGGGCAGTCCGGCTGACCGGGAGGTGCCATAAAAACAAGGGTAAAGCGGCCTCCTTCATGGTCAAACCGCCGCGTTTCCTCAAGGCCGAGTAGGCTGTAGAAAGCGATGGATGCGTCGAGGTCTTTGACGCGCACCATGGTGTGTAGGTATGTCAGGGTCATGGGTGTCTCCTTTTGGTTAAAGGAAACTTAGCACAGGGAAACCGCGTGGCAATGCGCCTAGAAGGATGATCGCAAATCAAAGCCGAGGTTGCTGTAGTCGCGGTCAAACAGGTTGATCGAGCTTTCATTCCGGCTGACTTCCATGTTGATCACAGGCCGGAAGCCGTAGAATTCCACTTTGGTCATTTCTACCGACATGGTTAGCCCATAGGTCCGGTCTTCGCGCGGTCCTGGCGCATAGGTTGATGCGTCGTAGTCGCGTGTCGCGTAGTTGGCCCCAAACCCGAAACGCATGCCATAGATCGGTTTCGCGATGTCGTAGTTTGTCGTGTAAGAAACGGATGTGTAATCTTTTTCAGGATCATCAGAGGTCTTATTGGCGGCCTGAAGGCCAAAGGCAAACCGGTCTTTGTTGTCAAATTTATGTGCCCAGCGCGTCGAAATGCCGACTGTCTGCGCCGCAGGGTCGCCGTCGGTATAGATGTCTTTGCGCAGTGTCAGTCCCGCCGATATCAGGTCGTTTTCGCCGATAGCCCAGCTTTGAGAAAAGCCCGTTTGTGCAAATTGACTGTCGGCGATGATGTTTTTCATATCGTCGCCGTTGAACCACGTTTGCCCGAACAGCAGGTGAAAGTCAGTGGGCATCGCCCCTTCGGACAGGATGCGTTTGTGATTGATCCCAAACCGCAGGCTCGCATCGCCAAAATCACTGCCCTTAGCGTCGGGTGCTTGCTCTTTTGCTGCGCTGCTCATGACGTAGGTCCGCATGTCCGCGGAAAGCGTCAGAAAGGTGATCGCGTTGCGGCTTTGTGATAGCCGGTAGCGCGTGTCGAACCCGCCTGAGATTTGCAGCCCCGATAGTGCCCGTGCTTCGCCGTCCAGTTGGAATTCGAACGGTAGCCCGAACAGTTGCGTTGTTGTATTGGCGCTGCCGTTGTTGATGTTGGTGGATGGCGTGATCCCAAAGCGCAGTTGCGTGGACCACGGATTGCGTTTGCGCAGGAATTGGTAGTCTTTTGCGATCCCTTGCGCGGTTTGCGCGTCGGGCGCAAATTGCCGTGCGCGCCGCAGCCACAGTTGCGCCAATGTATCGTTTTTGGACTACGCATGGGCGAGGGCCACAAGCCGCGCAGCTGCGAATTTCCGGTTGTTGGTTGCATTGTTGTAGGCCGTGCGCCCGAATTGAACCGCAGCCGCATAGTCGCGCAATGCGATGGCCGCTTCGGTGCGCAAGATCAATGCGGACACGTCATCCGCTTTCCGCGCCAAAAGACTGTCGGCAATGCGCGCCGCATCTTGCGGCTGACCTGCACGTAGAAAAGTCGCCCCAACATCAAAGAATTGTTGCGGCGTCATCGCATCGCCCGTCGGGGTCTGCGCGGCAAGTGGCGTTCCTAGCGACAAGCAAAGCGCCGCTAGGATTGAAAAACGATTAAACATAATGTGTTCGTTACCGGTAAAGGATGAAACCGCCAGTTTCTTGGACTGTGATGTTCTCGTAGCGCGGATCTTCGGATTCTACGACAAAGATGCCGACCAATTCGCCACCGTCGCCTGCGGCTGTCATATCGCCGCCGATGATCCCGTAGTAAGTGCCAGTTTCGTATTCTTCGAGCACACCCTGCTCGTTCACGATCGTGTTGTTCAACGTGCCGCTAAGTTCACCATTTTCGGTCAGCGTTGCGGCCCCTTCGACAATCGTGAATTGCAGGCTAGGCAACTGTAGACCACCTGCACCGAGTGTAATTGGTGTCCCATCGGGTTCAAACGCTTCGCGGTTAAACACCCGTCCTTTGACGGCGTCGTTGGCGTTGAAGTCGCGGAAGTCGATGTCGATGGTCATATCGCCGCGCGTAAATTCAAGCCCGCCACCTGAGGAAAACACCCGAATACCTGCGTAGTCGCCTGCAAATCGTGCTTGTCCCGCGGTCGGAAGAGTGACCCCGCCGTTACGTTCGTAGATGAACCCACCAAATCCGTAGCCCTCGTATCCGCCTGTGCGCACAATCGCGAAAGAGGACCGTGCTTCGCCGTCTTCAGAGTTTTTGCTGACCCCGACGATTGCGCGGTAAAGCCCGATTTGGTCAATCGGTTCTCCGGTCAAGCTGTCAAACGTGATCGTATCGGCCTCGTAGACCGCATAGCTTTTCAATGTGCCGACCTGATTATCGCGTTTATAAACGTTCGCACCGTCAAACCCGAGGTTATCAATGATGAATTCATCGTCTTTTGGAATGTAGGTGACGCTGGTCACAAGGCCGCCGGTGCCGTTGTCAGCCTCAAAGCGCAAGACATCTTCGGTTGACGACGGTTCGTTGGTTCCGGGCGGCAATGCTGTGCCTGTATCCAATGTACCTGTGTTTTCGGATGCTTCGTCTGTGGTTGTACCAGTCGAATCGGTTGTGCCCGTATCGGGGTCCGTACCGTCAAATGTGAAGGGCTGTGTGCCAGTCCCACAGGCCGTCATAAGAGATATTAGCGAAGCTGCACTGAACGACTACCGGCTGACGCCGGTAGGTTCCCTTTTTGAATGTAATTCAAGATACTGAAGTATGACAGCGTCAGTGACATTTCCGCTGGTTGTTGAGAAAAATCCGCGAGCCCAAAAACGCTGGCCCCAGTACCGTT
>JAIBDT010000039.1 GCA_024686085.1 Loktanella sp. | reverse complement strand
TGGGCAAACCTTTGACACAGACCCCGGGTCGTCACATGGCCTCTGAAATCGCGGAAGCGCCTGCCGTTTTTGCCGCTGCTTGCGTGGCCGACCATTCCGCGCAAATCACGGCCTTGGGCATGGCCGAGTGCCATGCGATTTACACGATTGCGCGGGGATCATCCGATGCCGCAGCCAATGTGTTGTCCTATGAGTTTATGCGCGAATTGGGCAAGCCGATGACGTCGTTGCCGCCTTCGATATTCTCGGTCGGTAAGGGCGTTGACATGGCGGGCACGGCGGCGGTTTTGGTGTCCCAGTCGGGTGCATCTGAAGATTTGGTCCGGTCCGCAAAGGGCGTGCGCGCGGCAGGTGGTAAGGTGGTCGCTTTGGTCAATCAATCCGGATCGGATGTCGAAGCTGCGTCTGACGTGACCTTGCCGTTGAACGCAGGGCCGGAACTGGCGGTGCCTGCGACGAAATCTGTGATTGGCTCGATTGCGGCGGGAATGGCGTTGCTGGGCGCAATGAAGCCTGATTATGCGGCGCGTTCGGCGGCGTCGGCAAAGCGTTTTGCTGGGTTAGAGGGGCAGGCGCATCCCAAAGCGGCGGCGCTGACCTCTGCCTTGCTGCGTGCCCATCATGTCTATGTTGTTGGTCGTGATACCGGTTTTGGTGCTGCCCATGAGATGGCGTTGAAGCTGAAGGAATGCTGCGCGATCCACGCCGAAGCCTATTCGTCGTCCGAAGTTTTGCATGGTCCTTTGCAGCTGGTAACCAATCCGCTGTTGATCGTGATGCTGGACACGGGCCAGCCAGATGTTCAGGCCAGTCTGGACACCGCCGAGGCCCGATTTACGGGTGCAGGTGGCACGGTGATCCGTTTGCGTCCATCGGATATGGGGGCGGACGATATGACACCTGCCGCGGCGGCGGCTTATCTGCTTTATCTTACCTACCCAATAATTCTAAACGTGGCCCTAGCGCTGGGTCTGAACCCTGATCATCCTGCTACTTTGTCGAAAGTGACCCAAACAACATGAGCCTTGCAGACCTTAAAGATTGGGCCACGTGGCAAGAGATTCATGCGCAACCTGCGATCTGGCGGGCTTGGGCGGGGGCCTTGGATGTACAGGATTTGAAGGGTTGGGTTGCGGCGCAGGATGTGTCGGAGGTGTGGTTTTGTGGTGCTGGCACCAGTGCCTATATCGGTGACATTATTTGTGCGGGTCTAGAGGGTCAAAGCGGCCCTGCGCTGCGTGCGGTTGCCACCACGGATTTGGTCAGTAGGCCCAAGGCGTATTTGGCGGGCAAACGTCCGTTGGTGGTGAGCTTTGGTCGCTCTGGCAATAGCACCGAAAGCATCGGCACGCTGGACGCGTTGGATGCGCTTGCCCCCGATGCCCCTCGTCTTAATATCACGTGTAACAAGAACGGTGCTTTGGCGACACGTGCATCAAGTGGTCCGCAAAAAGTGGTGCTGTTGCCTGACGCCTGCCACGACCAAGGCTTTGCCATGACCAGCAGTTTTTCAACGATGCTGCTGAGCGCACTTGCGGTTTTTGACCGCTCTGTGCAGGGCGCGGCACCTTTTGCGCCATTGGCTGATGCGTTGCAGGATACATTGCCGCGTTTCGCCGCAGACTTGCCAGCCTTGCCAGCGCGTGTTGTTTTTGTTGGCGCTGGCCCGTTGGCCTATGCCGCCCGTGAGGCCGCGTTGAAGGTGATGGAGCTGTCGGCTGGTGCGATCCCCGCGCTGTGGGATAGCACGTTGGGTTTTCGTCATGGCCCAAAGTCGTTTGTGACTGATGACACGCTGATCTGTGTCTTTGTGAGCAGTGACACGGATGTTGCCCGCTATGATCTGGATCTTGTGGCAGAGTTGCGCACGCAGTTTCCCAAGGCCCGTGTCCTGACGATTGGTGCGGGTGCGGATGTGCCTGTGGATGGCGCGCAGGGCGACACGTGGTCGGCCCCTTTGATGATCACCTTCGCACAAGTCGCGGGCGTGGTTTGGTCCGTTGCACTGGGCCTAAATGTCGACGATCCGTTCATCGGGCGCGGCACCCTTAGTCGCGTTGTTGCGGGCGTCAAACTATATCCGGTGGCGTCATGATTGCAGCGGGCATTGATCTGGGCGGGACGAAGATCGAGACGCAAGTTTTCGATGAAAATTGGGCCTGTGTTGCGCAGCGCCGTTTGCCAACCCCAAAAGATTATGCCGCGCTTGTCAGTGCCCTTGCGGGCGAAGTCCAATGGGCCAAAAGCCACGGTGATATTCCTGTTGGCGTTGGTGCGGCGGGCCTGTTGAACCCTGCGACGGGACTGGCCCTGACGGCGAATCTATGTGCCAACGACAAGCCATTGCCTGCCGATGTTGAACTGGCTGCGGGCGCGCAGATTGTCTATATGAACGATTGCCGTGCGCTGGTTTTGTCGGAGGCGAATTTTGGTGCGGGGCGCGGGCACAATGTTGTCGCGGGTCTGATTCTGGGCACGGGTGTGGGTGGCGCGGTCTCAACAGCTGGTGCGTTGCATCCCAGTGGCCGTGAGATCAGCGGCGAGTTCGGTCACATGGCCGCCCCTGCGCATTTGGTTGTGCAATATGGTTTGCCGATTGTGCGCTGTGGCTGCGGGCAAATGGGCTGTGTCGAGACGTTGGTCGCGGGGGCGGGTATGTCGCGGATTGCTGCGGTTGTGACAGGTCGTGACATGACGCCGATCGAGATAGCTGCGGCCCGTCATACGGACCCTGAGGTCGGTAAGGTTTGGGATATTTGGGTCGCGGTCGTGTCGGATTTGCTGAATACGATCTCACGGGTGGTCGACCCTGATTTGATCGTTATTGGTGGTGGGTTGTCGCAGATGGAGGGCGTCGCGGGCGCGTTAGAAGCAGGTCTGAAAACCGTTCAATTCGACAGCTTTGATGCCGCAAAGGTCGTGGTTGCCCAAGGTGGCGAGACCAGTGGCGCGCGTGGAGCGGCGTTTAATGCGTGGCAGGAAATGACAAAGGGGACCTTATGATGACCGAGCAATGGATTGTCCCTGATGCGGTGTTTGACGGGCAAGTTCTACGTCAGGGTGTGGGTATTCTGACGGACGGATTGCGGGTTTTGGACGTGGCCGATCAACTGCCAAAATCGGCTGTGGTGACGCGTGTTGAGGGTATTATCTCGCCCGGATTTGTGGATCTGCAGGTCAATGGCGGGGGTGGTGTTTTGTTGAATGCGACGCCGACCGCTGCGGGCATGCGTGCGATTTCTGATGCACATCGCGAGTTTGGCACGGTAGCGATTTTGCCAACGGTGATCACGGACGCGCCAGAGGTTTTGGCTGCGGTTGTGGACGCCGCGGTTGATGCGAAGGGTGACGCGGGGATCGCAGGGCTGCATATTGAGGGGCCACATATCTCGGTGGCTCGACGTGGCACCCATGCGGCGCGGTTTGTCCGCCCGATGGATGATGGCACGATTGCGCAAGTGAAACGCCTGCGTGAGGCTGGCATCGCGGTGATGATTACGGTGGCCCCAGAGGCTGCGACCCCAGCCCAGATTTCGGAATTAAGCGGCTTGGGGGCGGTTGTGTCGATCGGTCATTCGGATAGTACCGCAGCGCAGACCCAGCAATCGCTTGCCGCTGGTGCGCGTTGTTTTACGCATTTGTTCAATGCGATGTCCCAGATGGTAAACCGAGCGCCGGGTGTGACGGGGGCTGCGATCAATTCGGACGCTTATGCGGGGTTCATTTGTGATGGTAAGCATGTCGCTGACGAGATGTTGGCGCTTGCGATCCGTGCGCGCCCTGTGGCGGACCGTATGTTCTTGGTGTCTGACGCGATGCCGACTGTGGGTGGCCCTGATCAGTTCGAGATTTACGGCCAGATCATTTCACTGCGCGATGGCCAGTTGGTCAATCAAGAGGGCAGTTTGGCAGGCGCGCATGTGACCCAGTTGGAAGGTGTCGCGCGACTGGTGTCGAAGCTGGGAATTAGTCCCGAACAGGCGTTGCGCATGGCGATTACTGTGCCTGCAAACCTAATGGGCTTGCATCACCTTGCGACCCTTAAGGGCCGCAAGATCGTCGATGTCGTACACTTGGACGCGCAGTTCGAGACCGCGAATGCCATCCCGATACTTGCCCGCTTGGCCAGTTAGTCGAGCGGCACTGCGTCAAAGCTTTCAGCATTTGCGCGGTTCCAGCGGCTGCGGTAGCCATAGTCGCCACCTTGATCATCCAGCAAGAAGCCCATTGGCAAATAGGGGTTTGCTTCTTGCCCTTCGGTCATGGTGCCATCGCTTTTGCGGGTCATAAAGTGGTAGGGCAGAAAGTCGCGCGGATCGTGCAGGCCTGCGGCCCCTGCCATTTCGCCGAGTGCTTTGAGCGTGTTGGCGTGGAACCGTGCCACCCGTTTGCTTTTGTCGCCGACATGTAGGGCTTTTTGGCGCTGGAGGTCTTGGGTCGCGACGCCCACTGGGCAGTGGTTAGTGTGGCAGGCTTGTGCCTGGATGCAGCCGATTGAGAACATGTAGCCGCGTGCCGAGTTGCACCAATCTGCCCCCAGTGACATGGCGTGCGCGATGTCAAAGGCGCTGACCAGTTTGCCAGCCGCACCAATGCGAATGCGGTCCCGCAGGCCCGCCCCGCGCAACGAATTATGCACAAAGCTAAGCCCTTCAACCATGGGCATGCCGACGTGGTTGGCGAATTCCAACGGCGCGGCGCCTGTGCCGCCTTCGGTGCCGTCTACGACGATAAAGTCAGGCACGATGCCCGTCTTTAGCATGGCTTTGACCATGCATAGGAATTCGCGGCGGTGCCCGATGCAAAGTTTGAAGCCGATAGGTTTCCCGCCTGAAAGCGCGCGCAATTGACCCAGAAATTCCATCATTTCGATGGGGTTTGAGAATTCGGAGTGGGCAGCGGGAGAAACGCAGTCCTCGCCCATTGGTACGCCGCGCGCCTCGGCGATTTCCGCGGTGATTTTCGAGGCAGGGAGCATCCCCCCGTGACCGGGTTTTGCGCCTTGGCTAAGTTTCAGTTCGATCATCTTGACCTGATCGTCTGCCGCTTGTTCGGTGAACTTTTCAGGTGAGAAAGACCCGTCATCGTTGCGGCATCCAAAGTACCCCGAGCCGATTTCGTAGATCAGGTCGCCGCCACCTTCGCGGTGGTAGCGGCTGATCCCGCCCTCGCCTGTGTCGTGGGCAAAACCGCCCAGCTTTGCGCCTTTGTTCAGTGCTGAAATGGCGTTGGCCGAGAGCGCCCCGAACGACATGGCCGAGATATTGTAGAGCGACGCGTTATAGGGGCGTTTGCAGTCCGGTCCGCCAATTTTGACCCGAAAATCGAAGTCGTCGAAATGCACGGGCATGACCGAGTGTGTCAGCCACGTATAGCCCGCCTGATAGACGTTTTCTTGGGTCCCGAAAGGCCGCTTGTCTTCATCGCCTTTCGACCGTTGGTAGACCAGTGATCGCGCCTCGCGGCTGAACGGCATTTCGTCTTTGTCCCCTTCAATCAGGTATTGCCTGATTTCCGGACGGATTGTCTCGAACAGGAACCGGAAATGACCAATGATCGGATAGTTGCGCGTGATCGCGTGCCGGTCTTGACTGATGTCGCGCAGTCCTAGGGCTGCGAGCGCTGCAAAGATGAGGAATGGAACGAAAAGCCAGCCCGCCCAGAGTGATCCAATCAGGCAAATCACGGTGAGAACAATCGCCGCGAGTAGCGCCGAGTAGCGTTGCAAAGTCAAAATCTCTTTCACGGCCATCCCTTTAGTCCAACGTGGTTAACGCGGGAGTGTAGGGCGCATCTGTAAATAACAAAAGCGCCTTTGCAGGGGTTGTTTCAGATCCGCGTAAACGTGATCTTAAAAATCAGCCGTCACATTAGGTAAATTCAGCGATTTGATCAGGTCGCGCAGTTCCTGCCGTGCTGCCACGTTGGAAATGTTCAGCCCTTTGACCCCAAGGTCGCGCAAATCCAGCAGGGTTAATCCGCGCGGGAAGAGTTCCCGAAAGATCACCCGCTCGTTGAAACCCGGTGCCGTCCGAAAGCCGATCCGCTTGGACAGTTTGTTGATCACCCGTTCCATCTTCTCTTTGTTGACCATCGCCTGCGCGCCCATCCGGTTGCGCACAACGACCCAGTCGATTGGTGGCAGCCCTGCTTGGGACCGCAGTTGCCGCGCGTTCCAGACCATTTCGGAATAGACAGACGGGCCGGTGATGTCTTCGCCTTCGGTGTCCACATGGGCCAGCAGGTCGAAGTCCACAAAGCTGTCGTTGAGCGGTGTGATCAATGTGTCCGCAAGGCTGTGCGCCACTTGGGACAGCCGCGTGTGCGATCCCGGGCAGTCGATCAGGATGAAATCGCTTTCGGGTTCCAGCCCAGCCACGGCCATGGACAGCCGGTGGTCGTAAGGGTTTTCGCCTGGTGCCAAGTCCGTTTGGTCGATCTCGGGCAGGTCGTGGTAGCTGGGTGTTGGCAGGTCTAACCCTGCCTTTTCAAGATAGATGTTCCGGTTGCTGATATAGCGCCCCAGTGTCTTTTGGCGCAGGTCCAAGTCCAAGCAGCCGACTTTATGTCCCATCCGCGACAAGGCGGTTGCCACGTGCATGGATACGGTGGATTTCCCCGCTCCGCCTTTTTCATTACCTACGACGATAATATGTGCCACTGAACTGCCCTCTTTGTCTTTGTTACCCTTCTATATGGCGCGTTGCAGAGAAGGGGAAGCAATCGCAAGCAGGGCGCCTGCATTTTGTGGGCAGGTGTCGCAGATTGGCGCCCCTTTAGAACCGTGTGATGCCGGTGGGCGTCATCCGGTAGACGTCTTGGGTCAGGTTATATCGGGTCATAAACCGTGACACAGAGCCGAATGTGGCTGTGCCGATGACGGGGCCGTGGTCTTGGGTGGTGAGTGCCGCAGAGGCGACGGTGGCGAGTGCCCGTTTCATCCCGCCGACCTCGACGATTTGGGGCTGAAAGTAGGCGGTGATGTTGGCTTTGATCTGGGTGATGTCGCTGGTGTCGTAGATGGCTGCGACCAGCACGTCGAGCGTGTGTTCGGTGCAGTTTTGGAACTGGCTGCTGCGCGGGTTTGCGAGGACCGAATAGTTGGGGTTGTGCAGTGCTGCGTAGGTTGGGCTGTTGATCACGGACAGCAACTTGCGCTGGAGTTTGGCGGCGGGGATTATGATCCCTGCGTCCAAGCGTTGTGCGCCTGCGAAAAAGTCCGCAGGGCTGTCTTGCACCAGATCGCTGCGCGTTCGGTCACCTGCTTGTTGGTAAAGGTTATAGACACGGTAGCCTTTCCCTGTGCTGCCGTCCGCGTTGGTGATGGTCGAATAGACCCAAAACCCGAGGTGTGTGTAGAGGATGCCGTCGGGCATTTGCGCAGGATCGCGTCCCATCCGTGCCACGATGGCAACGTTCGCCCCCCGACTGGCGAGGTCTTGTTGCACCCGATTGGCGAAGGCTGCGACCTCGGCTGCGGGCTGCACAGATTTGCCTGCGGCGCTGCTGCCTGCATTGGCGAAGGCGGGTGCTGTGGCGATGAGGGCGGCGGCGAGAAAGCGGATGAAGCGTTTCATGATCGGTCCAATCTGGGGTGCGTTAAAGGGTTGGCGGGCCGTTTGGTGCGGTTGTGGTGCGGGCTGGCATCGGGGCAGAGCTGGCGAGCGCGGCACCCGACACGACCAAGGCTGTCCCACTGACCATCAATGGCACCCCGACGGTGGCGGCGATGGACTGGCCTGCGGCCTGCGAACCGTGGCTGGCGGCGGCGGCACTATGATCGGCGGATTGCACGGCGTGGGTGCTGGCCGCATCGGTGCAGGCGGTCAGGGCCGTGGCGCTGATCAAGATGATGGGAAGGATAGGGTTTGGCATTGGAGTCTCCATTTGTGAACATTGTTCATTTATAGCGCGCGCAGTCCGCCTGTCAATAAATATGAACGACGTTCAATATATTTCTACTGAAGGATGGTTCATCACAAGGCTTGACTCAGTCGCCGATATCCCCCACATGCACCTTAACCGATGCATCCTGCCGCGTGAGCAGAGCGAGACTGTATAGTCCTCGCAAGGCATCGATTGATTTTCCGGTTCCCACATCACGCAGGGGGTCCAGCGCCTGATCGGCGTCGGGGCATGTGGCCTTGGCCGTCAGCATATGGGCGCAACCTGCATTGGCTTGTCTGCATTTTCGCGGCTGGTCGAACCCTATGCGCGGGGCATTCCCCGCTAGAAAGATAACTATGGATTTTGATATGCTGGGCCTCGCGCCCCGTCTGGTGAATATTCTCAAAGAGCAGGGTATCACCGACCCAACCCCAATTCAGACCCAAGCGATTCCGCACGCCATGAATGGCCGCGACGTGATGGGTCTGGCGCAGACAGGTACGGGTAAAACCGCAGCCTTTGGTCTGCCAATGATCGACGCGCTGCTGAAAACTGGCGTGAAACCAAACCCCAAGACCGCACGCGGTTTGATCCTTGCCCCGACCCGCGAGTTGGCCAAGCAAATTGCCGACAACCTGACCGCTTATACCAAGGGTAGCCATTTGAAAGTGGCGCTTGTGGTGGGTGGCGCTGGTATCGCGTCACAGATCAAGCGTTTGCAGAACGGCGTTGATTTGCTGGTCGCCACACCGGGTCGTTTGATTGACTTGCTTGATCGCCGCGCTGTTCGTCTAGACGAGACGATTTATCTGGTCCTCGATGAGGCCGACCAGATGCTTGATATGGGCTTTATCCACGCGCTGCGCCGTATCGCGCCGCTATTGGCAAAAGATCGTCAGACGATGATGTTCTCTGCCACGATGCCAAAGCTGATGTCCGAGCTGGCAGACGCATTCCTGAACGATCCGATCCGTGTGCAAGTGAACCCACCGGGCATGGCCGTCAAGAAGATCAACCAGTCGCTGCACTATGTGGCGCAGGCTGCAAAGTCTGACCTGCTGGTCGAGCTATTGGACAAGCACCGTGACGAGTTGGCGCTGGTCTTTGGCCGCACCAAGCATGGTTGTGAAAAGCTGTATAAGTTCCTTGAATCCAAGGGCTTTGGCGCTGCGTCCATCCACGGCAACAAGTCACAAGGTCAGCGTGAGCGCGCGATTGAAGCATTCAAGTCCGGCAAGGTTCGTGTGCTGGTGGCGACGGATGTTGCGGCCCGTGGCATCGACATTCCAGGTGTCCGTCACGTCTATAACTTTGATCTGCCCAACGTGGCTGAAAACTATGTGCACCGTATTGGCCGGACAGCGCGTGCGGGGGCCGAAGGGTCTGCGATTGCGTTCTGTGCGCCTGATGAGATGATCGATCTCAAGGACATCGAAAAAGCGATGAAGGAAGAAATTCCTGTCGCATCAGGTCGTGCGTGGGAAATCCTGCCCGGCCAGAAGAAGCGTCCAAATGGCGGTGGCGGCGGTGGCCGTGGTCGCGGTGCGCCTCGTAATGGCGGCGGCGGTGGTGGCCGTGCGGCGGCTGGTGCTGGAAAGCACGGCGGTGCGGGCAAGCCTTCGGGCGGGAACCGCAAGCGCAGTGGCGGCGGCGGTGGCCGTGGGCGCAGTGCAAGCGCTGCATAAGTAACTAAAAAGAACGGCGCCTGATGAGGGCGCCGTTTTTGTATCTCCCGACGGGGTTAGCCGTATTTGCGGAAGGCTTCCATTTCGATGGCGAGTTTGGTTTGCAGTTCCGCCAGATAAATCATCTGGCTGCGCCGTTCTGCATCGTTAGTCAGTGATTTTAGCGTTTCCTGCGCGTCCAAGATTTGGTTGCGCAGGATGACAACGGGCGCTTTTGCGTCGGCCTCTGACATGATCCGCGCCAGCACGGCGTCTTGCGCATTGCCTTCTAGGTTCAAGGGTTTGCCTGCGCCTGACAGGTTGTCGAGGTCGCCGCGTGCTTGTGCCTTTTGCACGATCTGGTCGATGAGGGCTTCAAGCGGGTGGGCCATGGCGCAGATCCTTTAAGATGCTTGCATTTTGGCGCTTGGCAGATCCGATAGCAAGCCAGCGAGCGCTGATTTTTGCGCGGTCACATCGGCAAGCGTGTAGCGGTCAAGTGCCGCATAGAACGCCTCTTGCGCCTCGGCCAAGGGGCTGCGCAAGCCGCAGGTTGGCAAGATCAAGCAGGATTTGTCTGTGCCGAAACACGACACCACGGGCTTGTCGGATTGCAATCCGCGCACAACTGCGCCGAGATTGATTTGGGTCGCGTCGCGGGCAAGGGTCAGCCCGCCGTTACGCCCCCTTTCAGATGTAACAAAGCCGCAGCGCACCAGTTCGGAGGCGACCTTGGACAGGTGGTGCTCGGACAGATCAAAGACCTGCGCGATGGAGGAGGTCGGGATGCGCGCAGGCGTTTTGGCCGCCAGCGTAACCAATATCCGTAATCCGTAGTCTGTGAATTTATCCAGTTGCATGGCTGTAAACTAGCATTTGAAATGCGCATTTAGAAGTGCTATTAATTCCGCATTGAAATTACCAAATAAAGGCAGGACTCTATGGCAGAGCTATTTCTATGGCCGGGCACCAAGATGTGCGAATGGTTTGGCGTCGATCCGACCAAAGACGCAGGGTTGATCCGCTGGATGTTCAACACGCTGTTCTATTTATGCGTGGCACTTGCCGTTTTGTGGGCCGTGCTTGCATGACGATCCCGCCCCGATTCCCGATCACGGCTGCCGAGATTGATAAGGTCGTGGCGGTGTTTTATGCCCGTATCCGCCAACATGCGGCGCTGGGCGAGGTCTTTGCCGCTCATGTCACTGACTGGCCTGAACATGAGATCAAGATCGCCAGCTTTTGGCGCAATGCCATTTTGATGGAACGGTCCTATTCGGGCAATCCGATGCGCAAACATATGGCCGCTGGCAACGTACACGGCGCACATTTTCCGCAGTGGTTGGCCGTTTTTGATGAGGTGCTGCGCGACACTGTGACGGCAGACTAAGCCGCCGCGTGGTCCGAGTTGGCGCACCGGATCGGGCAGGGCTTGCGGTTCGGGCTAGAGACCTATGTGCAAGACACGGCGGGCACCCAAGTGCCCCGTTTGTAACGCAAAACGCCGCCCCAAAATGGAGCGGCGTTTTGTTTGGAACGACGTTGGTTTGGCTTAGAAGCCAAGACCAGCGTACTTGTTCTTAAACTTGGAAACACGGCCACCGGCGTCCATAAGACGTGTGCCGCCACCAGTCCACGCAGGGTGAACAGACGGGTCAACGTCAAGCGACATGGTGTCGCCTTCTTTGCCCCAAGTGGATTTCATTTGCACTTCTGTGCCATCTGTCATTTTGACAGTGATGAAGTGGTAGTCTGGGTGAATATCTTTTTTCATAACAGGTCCCCTTACGCCTTTGGCGCTTTGTAGTTGGTGACTTCTGCGATACGCGCAGACTTACCACGGCGATCACGGAGATAGTACAGCTTCGCGCGACGGACCTTACCGCGGCGAACGACTGTGATCTCGTCGATGTTTGTGGAGTGCAATGGGAAAACGCGTTCTACGCCTTCACCAAAAGAGATTTTGCGAACTGTGAACGAGCCAGCAATGCCTTTGCCGTTCTTACGGGCGATGCATACGCCTTCGTAGTTCTGCACACGGCTACGTGTGCCTTCGGTTACTTTGTAACCAACGCGGATGGTGTCACCCGCTTTGAAGTCGGGGATTGTTTTCCCCAGCGCAGCGATTTGCTCCGCTTCGATTTGTGCGATCAAGTTCATGATGCGCTCCTATAATTGCACGGGTTTTCCCGAGACGTGTTCGCGTGATTGCAGAGCTCTGTGTCGTTATCGGGTCCGCGTTTGCGCCCGCCAGAGGATGCCGTCATCATTCATTCATTGTGGTTGTCCGGCCTGTCTGGTGCAAAACGACCCAACGAAGGGTCATGCAGGTATCCAGCGGTTCCATAAACCAACACCCCGAATCCGCAAGCGGTCAGGATTAGGAGCGTATAAGCCGAAGGAGAAGGTCAGGCAAGAGCCAGTTTACCCCTTAAAAAACGGGGCAATTTACGCCTGTTGCGCGTGGGATATCTTAACGCAGTACCGCCATTTTGATGCCATGATTATTTGGTTAACCCAAGGTCAGCTTTTTTGCGATGTAGAGAGATTTTGATGACCCGTATTTTACCGACACAGTTTGTGTATCTTTTTGGCGTTGCCGGTCTGGCGATTATCGGCGTGACCTTGTGGGCGTGGGGGCAGCCGTTGATCTGCACGTGTGGCGAGGTGAAGTTGTGGGTCGGGTCAGTCTTTGACGGCGGCAATTCGCAGCATATCGCGGATTGGTATACGATGAGTCACATCTTGCATGGTGTTTTGATCGCGATGATTGGCCGATTGTTTTTCCCCAAATTGGCGTTTGCCTCGCTACTGTGGATTGCGATTTCGACAGGTATTTTCTGGGAGTTGATCGAGCACACGGATCTGGTTTTGAATGCGTTCCGCACCACGACGATCAATGTCGGTTATCACGGGGATAGTGTTTTGAATGCTGTCGCTGACTATGTCTGGATGCTGGGCGGATTTCTGACAGCTTATGCGCTGCGCACCCCGTTGGTATTTGCGATGATTGCCGCGTTAGAGCTATCTGCCGCGTTCATCGCCCGCGACAGTTTGGCCCTCAGCACGTTGATGTTGTTCTATCCGCTTGATGCGGTTGAGAACTGGCAGCAAGAGATTAATCCGAATAAGGTTTAGGCGTATTTCCCTTGGCATCAAAATTCTTGATTTTGTGAGTGTTGGCTGATTAGGTCGACCGATATTTTAAAAGGGGAAATTTGATGCGGTTTTTTTTGATACTTGCAACGGTGCTTGGGTTGATGGCGTGTGAGGGTCCGCCACCTGATACGCCGCCTGAAGCGATTGCGAATGGCTTGGTAGGCAAATCATATTACAACAAAGTCGACAATTACCATTACGATGGTGGCGTGGCTTACGGTTTTGCGGAGTATGTCTATCACCGCCCTGATGGTATCGCGACAGGTTGGACGCAACGATTTGGTGGCACTAATAATGACTCGACATCAAAACGACCATGGTCGGTGCGCTGTGGACAGGTTTGTTATGGCTCTGGTGATAATCCCTATTGCAGGAATGTGTATATTGAACGGGGTCAATTGAGCTTTTCCTCCGGTCAAATTCGTAAGGGTGATATTGGACGCACGCAGCGCCGCAATGGTTTGCGCCCACATGATGCGTCGAACCTGACACTGGCCCAGAGCATTGAGCAGGGGCTTCGTGCGCTGAATGATGTGGTTCAAACAGCGGGACGTACGCCTGGAGGTCAGGCTTTGGCCAGTAGCATTACCGCTGTTTGTGCAAATGGCGGATGTGAAGTGGATCAGGCGCAGGTCGCACGAGATAACGCGGCACGGGCAACCGCTGCGGCCAGTGCGCGTCAATGTACGGCGACCGTCAACCAATGTCTGGCGCAGTGTAGTGCCTTGAGTGGGGTCAGCGAAGGCGATTTTTGGGGATCTCGGGCGTTGGGTCGAGCCCGCGTTCAAGGTGCCAAGCGCAGTGTAGGTCAGCGACCTGTAACTAACTTCGGGCATCCCGATCATGTGGGCGGCATTACTTTATTTTGCCGCCCTTTTTATGCGCGTCCCACAAATCGGGTCGCCGTTCGCGGGTGATCTTTTCGGACATGTCTTGGCGCCATTTTGCGATCTTGGCGTGGTTGCCTGATTGCAGGACTTCGGGGATCGGGCGGTCGTTCCAGATCGCGGGTTTGGTGTATTGCGGGTGCTCTAGCAGGCCGTTGGAAAAGGATTCCTCGACCGCGGAGTCCGCATTGCCCAGCACACCAGGCAGCAGCCGCACGGTGGCGTCGATCAATGCTTGGGCGGCCAGTTCGCCCCCCGTCATTACGAAGTCCCCAAGAGATACTTCTTGGATGCCGAAGTGTTCCAGAACCCGCTCGTCGACCCCTTCGAACCTGCCGCACAGCAAAGTGACTCCGTTGGTGTTGGCGGCCAGTCCGCGCATCATCGCTTGGTCCATGCGCTTGCCGCGTGGCGACAGATAGAGGATTGGCATCACCCCCTTGGCACCTGCGCGCGCGTCTTTGATCGCGGCCTCTAGCACGTCGGCCCGCAGGACCATGCCCGCGCCGCCGCCTGCAGGCGTGTCATCGACGTTTTTGTGTTTGCCGATCCCGTAGTCGCGCAGGTCAAAGGTTTGTAACTGCCATAATCCGTCTTTGAGCGCGCGCCCCATCAGGCTTTCGCCCAAGACACCTGGAAAGGCTTGCGGGAAAAGCGTGATAATCTGCGCGGTCCATGCCCCCGCGATGTCGGGCGCGTCGGTCATTAAGGCGCGTGGCTTCAACGTGGGGCGAATAGATTTGCGCCCGATGGATTTGCCTGTGGGTGTATCGGTCATGGCGCGGGGGTATCCGTGTTGAGGGCGGCTGTGTAGTCCGCAAAGAGTGCCTTTTTGCGCGCGTAAAGATCGTCTTCGTCCAGCCCACTTTGGTTCAGGTCGAGCATTTGCGCCAGTAGCGCCGCGTCAGGACTGGTGTTGCGCCGCTGTGGGGGGGCAAGGGCTGCCAGCGTTTCAGCAGGCAGTGGAAACAGGTCGATGATCGGCGTCGCCGGTCCAAAGCGCAAATCGCTGGTGTCTTCGAGCGCCTGTGTCATCACGGGCGTGTCTTCAAGCAGTAGTTGGGTTTGTGTCAGCACAGGTGCAAAGTCCGCAGCGTCTCTGTAGGCTGTGGAGTATTGGTCAAAGTCCATTTTTAGCGGGCTGACCCGCAGGTTTTGCGCGTAGCTACTGCGCAACCACGTATCTGGGTCGCGTGTTGACATGTAGAAGGTCAGGGGTAGGTCGCTGCCAAACACATCTTGGATTGCCACCTTGGTCGCCAGCATCAGCACGGGGCAGGTGGTATAGTTGTCATGTCCACTGCGCCCCGGGATCAGCCCTGCGAGGTCTTCGCAGCTGATCAGCAGGTGTCGTTTTTTGCCGATGTGGACGGTGTGCAGGAATTCAGTCAATCGGCTGTGGTATTCTTCGAGAGACAGCGGGTCTTGGGTCACGGAATGCAATGTGGCGCATTTGCTGACGGGGCCGATCCGTGCAGGCAGCACAAGCGCCATATGCGGCCACAGGTGTTTGCCGTTCGCCGCAAGGAACGATTGGATCGCGGTGGTTCCTGTTTTGTGGAAACCTGCATGAACGACGATGTGTTGCATGGCTATACCGGTTTCCAGCCGCCAAGAGCGGCCGCTTTTGCAAGTGCGATTTTCTGGTCTTTGACCGCTGCGTCAGGCAAGTTGGACTTGTTCAATTTCAGGAACTCAGCCCAAAGCGCATCGTCTGGTCCTTCGTTGCCTTTGCCCACAGGCTCCAAGTTATCGCGCACCGCTTGTGGCACGTTCATTTGATCCACGAGCGCTGCCCCTGGTCCAAGCGGGTGCCGCAGTGCGTCTGACATCGGCATGAACATGACGGGCAGGGGGGCGAGAACCTCGGCCACTTCGGTTATGATTGCTTGCAAGTCGGCGGCTTTGCCAAAAGTCGCTTGGAATTCTTCAAAGTTAAGCGTCATGCGCTGCCCTTTAAGGTGATGCCGGTAAGCGCTGTAAAGCCAGTCGTGGCTGCTACGTGTCGTAAACAGCAATTTGACTTGTGCGTCTGGGAACCTGTCCGCGAGATATCCCGTTAGATAGGTCATCAGCGTTGGCACTGCGCCGTAGTCTTTTACGTTCGGCCATCCGGGCAAATGCCCTGACAACCCTTCGCTGCTGATCAAGAGGTCACGGTCATCGCGCACTGGAAATTCGTCGAACATCGTATCCAGCAGGCCCACCATATCAACCAGATCAAGCGGATTGCCGCGACGGGAATAAGTGTTCGCTAGTTTCACCACAGGTTTCATGTGCCGCAACATCCGCAGGTCAAAGTAGGGCTCTAACGCCTCGCGGTTCACCCACAAAAAGTGCTGCATCGAACTGGTACCTGTCTTATGGAACCCTGGATGCAAGAGGATTTGGCGCATTGGGATGGCTGTCCGATCGGTGACTGGGTTGGTATTGGTGATACCTGTCCAACTTGTATCAGGCCAGAGCCTTGTGTAAAAGTCGCCCAATGAATGACCTGTTGGCCACACCCGATTTTAGTGAAACGGCCGCCGTTTGGGCCGAGGTGTCGCCCGCGTTGGGCTATGGTCCAGATAGCCACAAACTGCATTTGGTCCGCGCCCGATTATCCGATGCACATCAGCGGGTTGTTGTGTTGGCGATCGGGCAGGGCGGTGCGCCTGATTTGATCTTAAAACACTCACTAAGCGGTCAAGAGCGTCAGCATTTCGACAAGGGCGTCGCCGCACATCGCCGCGCAGCTCACGCATTTGACACAACGGCGCGGATGCATGTCCCTGCCCTGTTGCATGTCGCCCCGGAACACCAGTTTTTGGTGATGGAGGCCGCGGAAGGGAAAACGGCGTTTGATCTGATTGCAGACGACGAGACAACCCGCGCAGAGGTGTTAGGGGCTTGCGGTGCTTGGATGCGTCATTGGCACGATGCCACCTATGACCGCGATAACCCGATCAACCCGAATGTTGTTCAGAAGTCCTTGCGCGGATTGCGCGACAGGGTTGCCACAGGCAAACGGCAGGTGGCAGGACCGCGCGCGTTTTTGACCTGTGCTGCCCGCGTCGACGAGATGGCCGAGGCCGCGCGTGGGCATGTGACAAGGCTGGCGTCGACCCATGGCGATTTGAATTTGCGCAATTTCATCATTGGCCCCAATGGCACGACCGTCATTGATTTTGGTGCAAACCATACAGTCCCCATCGGCCATGATCTGGCGCGATTTGTGGCGAATTATGCGAACTTCTTTTATCCGCAGGATGCCGTGTCGGCGAATGCCGACTGGTTTGAACGGGATTTGGATATCTTTTTCGACGGCTACGGCGCGGACGGGCGGGATGATCCCTCGTTCCGGTATTTGCTACGAATGCAGATCATCAAAGACTGGTCGAATATTCCCGCAAACTTGTCAGATCGCAACGCGCTGCACAGGCATCGTTGGGACGGTATCCAATTGCTCGCGTCGTTTTTGTTCTAGGCGGTTTGCGCGTCGGCAAAGATGCCTTCGGGTGGGTCAGCGATGACCCGACCTGTACTCAGGTCCACTGTTGGCACATTGGCCAGTGTGAACGGCAGCAGCACGGTTTCAGACAACCCTGTGGGCAGAATTTCCAGCAAGTCCCCTGCGCCATGGTTGATCACGGATTTCACCGTGCCGAGTGTTTCGTTGCCTGTATCCAAAACGGTCAGTCCAACCAGATCTGCGTAGTAGTATTCGTCGTCTGGCAGGTTGGGCAGGTTTGCCCGCTCGGCGTAAAGTGCGACGTTGCGCAGGTCGTCGGCCTGTTCTTTGGTGGTCACACCGTGGATGCGCGCCGTAAAGCCGCCTTTGACTTGCCCTGTTAACACAAGTTCGGGAAAGGCCTGACCGTCTTCGGTGGTCAGGGGGGCATAGTCGGCAATGGCCGCAGGATCGGCGCAGTAGGATTTAATCCGCACTTCGCCAGTTACGCCAAATGCACCGCCAAGGGTGCCTACAATGATACGGTCCGTCATGCGTCAACTCCTTGGCAAAACCCTGCGGATCGCAGGATTGTGCAAAACAGCGCGGGGATTGCCCGGACACGAGGCCCGGGCAAAGTGTTCTTACTCAGCAGCTGCTTCTTCTGCTGCTGGTGCTTCTTCAGCGACAGGTGCTGCTGCAGCTGCTGCCGCGTCTGCGACTTTCTTTGCTTTTTCTTCAGCACGTGCTTTTGCCGCTTTACCTGGCTCACCCTTTTTCAGGTTTGCACGGTCTTTCTTTGGCAGAACGCCAGCTGCTTCGAGCATGCGGGACACGCGGTCAGTTGGCTGTGCGCCTTGACCAAGCCAGTACTGAACACGTTCCATGTCCATTTTCACGCGCTCTTCGCTGTCTTTTGGCAGCATTGGTGCATATGTGCCGAGCTTTTCAAGGAAGCGGCCGTCGCGTGGCATGCGGCTGTCTGCTGCAACGATTGCATAGTGAGGGCGCTTTTTGGAGCCGCCACGTGCGAGACGAATTTTCATAGCCATGATAGATAGTCCTTTGTTTTGTGTAGTTTGGTAGGGCGAACCCCCACCGTTACGATTGATGTTGTTTATGGTGTTGGATGACTTCCTGAATAACGAAATTCAGAAATTTCTTAGCAAACACAGGGTCGAGATCGGCCTGTGTTGCAAGCTCGGTGAGCCGTGCGATCTGGGTTGCCTCGCGGGCTGGATCGGACGGCGGAAGGTCGTGTTCAGCCTTTAGCACCCCTACGGCTTGGGTATGCTTAAAGCGCTCGCCCAATGTGTAGACGAGGATCGCATCAAGGCGGTCAATGCTTTCGCGGTGCCCTGCAAGCAGGGATGCGGCGCGGGCTGAATCAGAGGTCATATGTGCGGCACCTTTGGAGCGTCTGGACGTGTATAGCGGTAGCAATGTGTGCCATCGTGATCGCCGTTTGCATCGCGCACAGCCCCAAGACGTGTCGCCAGTTTGATCGCCCGGTCATTTTCGGGGTCGATGTAGCTGACGAGCGTGTCAAAGCTAAGTGCGTTCCACGCGTTGTTGCGTGCTTTCTCGGCGGCCTCAAAAGCGTAACCTTTGCCTTCGGCCTCTTCGGTGAAGAGGAACCCGAGTTCTGGTTCTGGGTCGCCTGTTTCATGCCCAAGCAGCACAAAGCCAAGAACAGCTTTGTCTTCTTGGTCTTCTACGGTCCAAAGACCGCAACCGCGCAAGATCCAGCTGGCGGTCAGTTGGATGAAGTCGTCCCATGCCCCGTCGCGTGTCAATGGCCCGCCAATGTAGCGCCCGCGCTCGGAGATCACCAAGTCGGCGAAGATATCGAAATCTTCCATATAAGGTCCGCGCATGACGGTCCGGTCGGTAAAGATGCGCGGCAGCGCTTGGCCGATACGTTCGACCGCGACGGCGGCTTGGTGCTGCGGCAGGGTTTCCCAAGGCAGGCGGTTTGCGTTTGGATCAATCATGATATCACCTCGAAATGTGCAGGGCTTTTATGTGCACAGGGCGTGCACCAAGCGTGCACTGCAAAAACGGTCATAAGATCACCCCTTTAGGCACGGGGTGACGGTAAACGAGTGTATCTGGTGTCGGCCCTTTGGCGTTCACATCCAGTTTCGCGCCCAGCTTTTCGGCCAATTTGATCGAGCGCGCGTTGGTATGCCCGATGTAGCTGACCGCTGTTTGCCAGCCAAGCACGTCATAGGCGTGTTTGATCGCTGCGGTGGCTGATTCGGATGCGATGCCTGTGCCTTCAATTTTCGGGTCGAACATCATCCAGCCGATCTCGGTTTCGGGCCAGTCGGGTGGTGTCCAAGGCCCAACGAGCCCAACACAGTCGTTGTCGCCCCGAATGGTCACAGCCCACATGCCGTAACCGAAGATTTCCCAGTGACCCAGTTCTGCTGCAAAGGACCGCCAGATTTTGCCTAAGTCGCCGTTTGATCCGAATGCATCCGCGCGGTCCGACATCATAAAGTCGTGGAAAACCATCCAGTCGCCCGGTTGTGGGCGGCGCATCACGAGGCGCGGTGTTTGTAAGGTGACGCTCATGGGGTCACCTCTGCCAATTGCGCGAGCGCGGTCGGGTGATCGTGTGCCAAGTGCAGCATGACGATCGTTTCTTCGTTCTCGTGGGTCATGCGCGATTTCTCTTTCGCGCCCATGCGTGTGGCCAAGGCCAGCGAGCGATCATTATAGGTCGCGATCATCGAGATTAGCGTCGGCAGGCCGATGCTGCCTGCCCATGCGCGCACGGCCACTGCCGCCTCGTAACACAGCGATTTGCCCTCATGCCCGTCGAACATGTGCCACGCCAGTTCGGGTGATGGCCAATCGACGTGGTTGAGGATGCCGACCCGCCCGATGGGCAGACCTGTCACGTTGTCTTCGAGGATAAAGAAGCCGTAGCCGTGCCACTGCCAATGCCCGATCCCCCCGATGAACCCGCGCCATGCGTCGTTCTCGGTCCCGTTCCCACCGATGGTTTTCATCCGCTCGGAGTTCGTCACCATATCCGTGAAGGCTGCGAGATCGGACTTTTCCGGTCCGCGCAGGGTCAGGTTCTTGGTCACAAGGACAGGAGCGTTGGTCAGAGTCATTATTTCTTTTTCCCGAAACCAGACAGGCCCGGAGGCAGCGCCGCGCCGCCGCCCATACCCGGGAAGCCGGGAGGCAGTTTGCCTTTCAGCGCTTTGGCCGCTTCGGCCATGGCTGCGGGGTCGTTCATGTCAGGCATTGCGCCTTCGGCGCCTTTGCCCCCGAACATGCCTTTCATGGCTTGCTTGAGCATCCCGCCTTTGCCCATTTTGCCCATCTTTTTCATCATGTCGCCCATTTGGCGCTGCTGTTTGATGAGCTTGTTCAGCTCGGACACTTCAAGGCCGGCGCCTTTCGCGATCCGCTTTTTACGTGAGGCGGCCAAAAGGTCAGGGTTTGCCCGTTCCTTTTTGGTCATGGAATTGATCAGTGCGATCTGGCGGGTCAGGATTTTGTCGTCGATCCCTGCTTTGTCCATCTGGCCTTTCATCTTATTCATGCCGGGCATCATGCCCATCATGCCTTCCATGCCGCCCATCTTGATCATTTGCTCAAGCTGCATCTTTAGGTCGTTGAAGTTGAAGCGCCCTTTTTGGAAGCGACGCATCATGCGTTCGGCTTGTTCGGCCTCGATGGTTTCTTGCGCTTTTTCCACAAGCGCCACGATGTCGCCCATGCCAAGGATGCGGCCTGCGATGCGGTCTGGCTCGAAGGTCTCAATGGCATCCATCTTTTCGCCAAGGCCGACAAAGCGGATCGGCTTGCCAGTGATCGCGCGCATGGAAAGCGCCGCACCACCGCGCCCGTCGCCGTCCATCCGTGTCAGCACAACGCCTGTGACGCCGATTTTATCGTCGAATTCTTGTGCCACGTTGACCGCGTCTTGGCCTGTTAGGCCGTCAACCACGAGCAAGGTTTCGCGCGGGTTGGTCACGTCGCGAACTTCTGCGGCTTGGGCGATCAGTTCGGCGTCGATGTGCAAGCGGCCCGCGGTGTCGAGCATGTAGACGTCGTAGCCGCCGAGCGATGCTTGGGTCTTGGCGCGTTTTGCGATTTGAACCGGTGTTTCGCCTTTGACGATCGGCAGGGTGTCCACGCCGATTTGTGCGCCCAAGATCGCAAGCTGTTCCATCGCGGCTGGACGGTTGGTGTCGAGCGAGGCCATCAACACGCGCTTGCCTTCGCGTTCTTTCAAACGCTTGGCGAGTTTTGCGGTTGTTGTGGTTTTACCAGAGCCTTGCAAACCCACCATCAGGATCGGTGCGGGTGGGCTGTCGATTTTCAACGCACCCGGATCGTTGTCGCCTGTCAGGATGTGCCGCAGTTCGTCGTGCACGATTTTGACGACTTGCTGACCGGGCTGAATAGATTTGGTGACCGCTTGGCCTGTCGCCTTTGCCTGTACGGCGGCGATAAAGTCGCGGGCGACGGGCAGGGAAACGTCGGCCTCTAGCAAGGCCACGCGGACCTCGCGAAGCGCTGTTTTCACGTCATCCTCTGACAGCGCACCTTGCTTGGTGAGTTTGTCAAAGACGCCTGATAGGCGGTCGGATAGGTTCTCAAACATCGGCGCTGTGCCCTCGTTAGTCGTTACATCTGTTTCCTATATAGGAAACAGATGCTTAATGCAGTAGCGCCCCCGTGGGCGCGACGCGCTGACGGAGGGCGATCCCTATGATTAGGGACCGGAAAGCTAGAGCTATCCGGAGTTAGGTTGCGTTTACTGCCGTGAACCCGCGGAGTCAACTGTTGCCGATACGGGATATATCTTGCGCTGACGAACGAAATGGTTTTATTCCCGTCTTAATGTTTATGAATGCACAGGTTTAATGATGGATAACTGGGACGAGATTCGCACGGCCTATCAGGTCGCCCGCAATGGGACGGTGTCGGGCGCGGCAGAAGCCTTGGGTGTGCATCATGCCACGGTCATTCGTCACATTGATGCGTTAGAGACACGTTTGGGTGTGAAGCTGTTTCAGCGCCATGCCCGTGGCTATACAGCCACCGAGGCTGGAAGTGATTTGCTGGTGGTGGCCCAAGCCACTGAGGATCAGTTTACCCAATTGGCGGGTCGCATCAAAGGGCAGGGCGAAGGTGTCAGTGGCGATTTGGTCATTACGTCTTTGGCCGCGCTGTCGCGCTTTTTGACCCCTGCCTTGGTCGCGTTCCAAGACGCGCATCCCGCGGTGCGTGTCCGGTTCTTGACGGGCGAGCGGTTGTTTCGGTTGGAGTATGGCGAAGCCCATGTCGCTATCCGCGCGGGCCAGATGCCTGACCAGCCTGACAATGTGGTCCAGCCGTTCATGAACCTGAACGTCCGTTTGGTCGCCTCAAAAGCCTATATCGAAAAGCACGGAATGCCCGCGTCAGAGGACGATCTGCGCAATCACCGTTTTGTCGGTCACGACAGCGAAGATAACCGCGCCCCGTTTAACAAGTGGCTGCGTGCGACGGTCGGGGATGCACGGATAACGTATCTCGCCACGGACGAGCGCAACATGTCAGAGGCGATTATGGCGGGCGCGGGGATCGGATTTTTGTCCGAGTTCGAATTGACCGCCGTCAATGACTTGGTCGAGGTCATCCCGCAGCGCCCCGAGTGGGGGTCAAAGCTATGGCTTGTCAGTCATGTTGATTTGCACCGCACGTCTAAGGTTCAAGCAATCTTGGCGCATCTCAAAGCATTTGCGAAGGATTATGACGCATGAGCCCAGACGCCCGCGTCGGCCATTTGGCGATGCTGTTGTTTTCGGTGCTGGTGGCGGGGTCGTTCGCGCTGGGCGTGCTGGCGGCCAATGATATTGCTCCGATGGCGCTAAATGCGGTCCGGTTCTGGATCGCGACGGTTTTGATCGGTGCGTTGGTTTTGACGCGTGGAGGATTTCCTGCCGGATCGTTTGTAGCCCCTTGGCGCTATCTGATCTTGGCGGGCATTTTTGCGATCTATTTCGTGTTGATGTTCGAAGGCTTAAAGACCGCGCCCTCTGTCAGTGCGGCGGCGGTTTTTACCCTGACCCCGATTTTATCGGCGGGCTTTGGCTGGTTGATTTTGCGCCAGCACCTGACGGGCCGCATGGGCACCGCGTTGCTGATTGGCGGGGTCGGGGCGTTATGGGTGATTTTCCGCGCTGATGTGCAGGCGCTATTGCGGTTCGAGATCGGGCGCGGCGAGGCCATCTATTTTGTCGGCGTCGTGTGCCATGCCTTATATACGCCGCTTGTGCGCAAGTTGAACCGTGGCGAGACCGCGTTGATTTTCTCTTTCGGCACGATTGCGGGCGCGGCTGTGATACTGACCGCCTTTGGCTGGACTGATTTGATTGCGACAGACTGGGCCAATTTACCGCCGGTGGTCTGGGTGACGATTGTATATACAGCGGTGTTTGCGACGGCTGCGACGGCGACGTTGTTGCAGTTTGCAGCCCTGCGCCTGCCGTCATCCAAGGTCATGGCCTATACTTATCTGGTCCCGGCGTGGGTGATGGTGTGGGATGTGGCGCTGGGCGGGTCGGTGCCGCCACTGGCCGTGGTTGCGGGGGTTGCACTGACGGGTGTGGCCTTGGTGCTATTGCTGCGCGACTAATCAAATTCCTGCGCGAGGAAGGCCTCAAACGCGTCAAAGTCGACGACCTCCATTTGCCCGAACCCTTGCATCCAGATTGCGGCGGCGCGCATCGCGTCGGGGTCCAATTTGCACCACTTTACGCGCCCGCGCTTTTCTTGGGTAATCAGCCCAGCTGTGGTCAGGACCATCAGGTGCTTGGAGATCGCAGCCAGCGACATCGCGAAGGGCTCGGCCACATCGGTGACGGCCATATCGTCCTCTAGCAGCATCGCAAGGATGGCGCGGCGGGTCGGATCGGCGAGGGCCGCAAAGGTGGCGTCAAGTTGACTGGTCATAGGGTGATTAAGCGCGGCGCGCGCGAAACGTCAACCATTTGGTTGAATAACGTTTCTGCCATTCCGGGGGCAAAAATGGACAAACCAAAGTGTCGCACCATGTAGATTGTCCATTAAAAACAGTGACTTGATGGGGCCCATCCCTCGCTTGACTCATTGCCCATCGCATCCTAAACCCTGCACAACACTTCGTGGGATTTGAAACAGATGTCCGACCCGCACGATCCAGTAGATGATGGCGCAAGATTAAAGGCGTTAGAGGCTAAACTGGCCGAGGCAAAGCGGACAGAATACGTCAAGGAACACGGAGAAGAGCACTATAGTCAGGCACAACAAGCTTGGCGCATGGTGATTGAATTAGTCGCCGGTCTAGGGATCGGATTTGGCATTGGGTATAGTCTGGACCTGTTCTTTGGAACGCTTCCGATTTTCCTAGTGGTGTTTATATTCTTGGGCTTCGCGGCAGGTGTCAAAACCATGATGCGGTCCGCCCAAGAGATGCAAAGAAAACAGTCGGCAACTGCTGACGAACAAGAGGGTGAAAACCGTGGCAACTGAGACAACCGCTGCTGAAGATACTGGGTTGGTTTTCCACCCGCTGGATCAATTCATCGTAAAGCCGTTGTTCGGCGACGGTGCTATCCACTGGTACACCCCAACAAACGTGACGCTTTGGATGGCAATCGCTGTTCTTTGCATCGTTGCGCTGTTCGTTCTGGGTAGCCGTGGTCGTGCAATTGTTCCGACACGCGTTCAGTCGGTTGGCGAGTTGATGTACGGTTTCGTCTACAAGATGGTTGAAGACGTCACGGGTAAGGACGGCGTTAAGTACTTCCCTTACATCATGACGCTGTTCCTCTTTATCCTATTCGCGAACTTCCTTGGTTTGATCCCAATGTCGTTCACAACAACAAGCCATATCGCGGTTACTGCGGTCCTCGGTTTTGGTGTGTTCTTTGCCGTCACGATCCTTGGCTTTGTGCTGAACGGTCCTAAGTTCTTGGGTCTGTTCTGGATGTCTGACGCACCGCTGATCTTGCGCCCTGTCATCGCAGTGATCGAGCTTATCTCGTACTTCGTGCGCCCTGTTAGCCACTCTATCCGTCTTGCGGGTAACGTAATGGCCGGCCACGCAGTGATCAAAGTTTTCGCAGGTTTTGCTGCCATCGCAGCCATCAGCCCCGTATCCATTCTGGCGATCACCGCCATCTATGGTCTCGAAGTTCTGGTGGCCGGCATTCAGGCCTACGTTTTCACCATTCTGACTTGTGTGTATCTGAAGGATGCATTGCACCCATCACACTAAGTTAGTCACGTCACTACAACTTTATTCCATCGTAAGGAGAATCTCATGGAACTCGTAGCAGCAGCCGCACTCGGCAAATTCATCGGCGCAGGCCTCGCAGCAATCGGTTCCGGCGCAGCCGCAATCGGTGTTGGTCACGTCGCTGGTAACTACCTCGCAGGCGCATTGCGCAACCCATCCGCAGCTGCGTCGCAGACTGCAACACTGTTCATCGGCCTCGCATTTGCTGAAGCTCTGGGGATCTTCTCGTTCCTCGTAGCTTTGCTCTTGATGTTCGCTGTATAAGTAAAACCGTTATCCTTACGGCTGATCTGCGCGCCTCTGACGGGTGCGCAGGTCGGTAAAACCAAAGGTAATCGGGGGCCACCATGGCAACAGAGACTGTCGAACACGGGGCGGAAGCGTCTGCGGGTATGCCGCAGCTAGATTTCTCGACCTTTCCGAACCAGATTTTCTGGCTCGTCGTCACCCTAGTGGTGATCTACCTTGTGCTGTCGCGCATCGCATTGCCACGCATTGGCGCGGTTCTTGCGGAACGTTCGGGCACAATTACGAATGATATTGCCGCAGCTGAAGAGCTGAAGCAAAAAGCGGTTGAAGCAGAAGCTGCCTACCAGCAGGCTTTGGCAGATGCCCGCGCACAGGCTGGAGCAATTGTTGCCGACGCCAAAGCAGAAATTCAATCCGATCTTGATGTTGAGATCAAGAAGGCCGACGCGCAGATTGCTGCAAAAGCAGCCGAAAGCGAAAAAGCTATTGCCGAGATCCGTGATGGCGCTGTCAAAAGCGTGACACAGGTTGCCAAAGACACAGCCAAGGAATTGGTTGCGGCGATGGGTGGCACTGCGGATGCGAAAACGATCACAGCGGCTGTTGCCGCCCGCATGAAGGGTTAAGGACATGAAACATCTGACCGCCGCCCTGTTTGCTGTGATGGCGTCCCCTGCATTCGCTGCAAGTGGCCCGTTTGTGTCGCTGCGCAACACAAACTTTATCGTGTTGCTGGCTTTCTTGCTGTTCATCGGCATCTTGTTCTACTTCAAGGTTCCATCCAAGATTGGCGAAATTCTTGATGGCCGCTCTGCTGCGATTAAGTCTGAACTCGACGAGGCAAAAGCCCTGCGCGAGGAAGCACAATCTTTGTTGGCCTCTTACGAGCGCAAGCAGAAAGAAGTGCAAGAACAGGCTAACCGCATCGTGGAAGCTGCAAAGGAAGAGGCATCACTTGCCGCGACTGCTGCGAAAGCTGACATTGCTGCGTCAATCACCCGTCGTCTTGCTGCTGCTGAAGAGCAGATCGCAAGCGCACAGGCTGGTGCTATCAAGGCTGTAAAAGATCAGGCTGTTGTTGTTGCTGTCGGCGCAGCAAAAGACGTGATCGCAGCCCAGATGGATGTCAAAGGCGCAAACCAGTTGATCGCAGACGCAATCGCGACTGTCGAAGCAAAGCTGCACTAAGTCAGCTATTGTGTAGAATGGGTTTTGCCCGTCAAAAAATTTGACCCATCGCTTTGGCGGTGGGTTTTTTTTGGTGCGAATTTGCCAGTCTTTTTTGAAATTTTCGACGGCTTTGACTTTCTGATTCGAAAAGGTTCAGGAAAATGTTAATGTGACCTCAATCTGGCAAAAGTCCGGAAATTTTGAGGTAAGTCGCAATGTCCACCACGTTTACCGCGGTGTCCCTTGGCCAATTCGCCGATCTTGACCCTAATGAGGGGAACAGCACCGCAGAAAATGCAGGGGCTCTTGTTGGCGTGACTGTTGGTGGCATTGGCAGTCCGCTGGTTAATGAGTTCGTGGAGTGGTCCGCCATTGGTAAAGCGCGGGACGAATATCAGTCCTCAGGCAAGCCAACACAGAATTTTCAGGTCGATGGTGGCAACCCAGAGAAATTTGATAGTGCCGTTTCATATACCGCAACGATTACTTACGCCGACGGCACAACGGCGTCCGTCACGGTCACTGTGGCCCAAGACACAAGTGGCAATCTGTTTTTGGTCCCAAGTGCCAGCACGGGTGCGGATCTTGCTGCGTTGGAGGCTGGTCCGCTACAGTCGATCACCTTTGACAGTGTTGCTGATGCATCGCCGAGCTTACCAACGGATCAAGGTGACTGGAACTACGTCACATGCTTTTTGGCGGGCACGCAGATCGAGACTGCGCATGGTCCTCGCCGGATCGAGGAATTGATGATTGGTGATTTGATCCCGACGATGGACAGAGGGCTACAGCCGATCCGTTGGATCGCATCATCGACTATCGCGGGGCGCCCAGAGGCCGCGCCTATCCGCTTTGAGGTGGGTGCTTTGGGCAATACTGCGCCATTGCTCGTGTCCCCGCAGCACCGGATGCTTTTGACGGGATGGCGGGCCGAGTTGTATATGGGTGAGGACGAGGTTCTGGTTCCTGCTATTCAATTGGTCAACGATCAGTCTATCCGTCAAGTCCAGCAGGACAGCTTTACCTATTACCATTTGATGTTCGACACCCACGAATTGATCTTTGCCGCGGGTATTCCATCCGAGAGCTTTCATCCTGGCCAAAAGGCGATTTGTTCGATGGAGCGTGCCGCACAAGACGAACTGTTGTCGATTTTTCCGCAGCTAGCTGACGTGCAGAGTGATGCTTACGGCCCGTCCGCCCGCCCGACGACAAAGTCGTTTGAGGCGTTGGTATTGTCTTGAAAATCTGGTGTTACGAAGGCTGTCGTCTTACCGCTTTGCTTCGTGTTCGTACCGCTTTTGCGCAAAGGTCTCGTTGCGCTCGGACTTTTGTTGCTCCAACAGCGCTTGCCCGACAAAGTCGAGATGCAGGTGGACCGCAGCCTTGGCCCCGTCGGCATCGCGCGCCTGTAGCGCGTCGTTAATCATCCGGTGATGATCCAGCAACGTATCGCGTGTGGTCCGTTGTTTGAACATGATTGTTCTGTTGTAAAAGACCCCTTCGCGCAGCAATTCAAACATCGACCGCATCATATGCAGCATGATGATGTTGTGGCTTGCCTCAATGATCGCAAGGTGGAAATCCGCGTCGAGCCGTGCTTCGTCTGCTGGATTGCGCTTGCTATGCGCGGCCTCCATTTTCGCAAAGATCGTCCCGACTACTTTCAAATCGGTATCTGATCCCAGCTTTGCCGCCCGCTCTGCAGCGAGCCCTTCCAAGTCCCGCCGAAAGCTGAGGTAGTCAAAAACCGCTTCGCTATGTGATGAGAAAAGTTTGATCAGCGCGGGGGAGAATGCGCTGCCAAGAACGTCGGCTACAAACACCCCTGCGCCCGCTTTGCTGGCCAGCAGCCCACGGTCTTGCAGGTCGCTGAGTGCTTCGCGCAAGGAAGGGCGTGAGACCCCCATACGTTCGCTTAACTCGCGCTCGGACGGAAGCCGTTCTCCGGGCCGCAGGATACCCCGTAGGATCAAGCCTTCGACTTGGCGCACCACCCCCATCGACAGTTTCTCTTGTTGAATTGTCTCGAAAGGCATTGCGGTCCTCATGGGTTTGATTGGTAACTTTGTATGACCAAACCTATGTTTCGGCAATGAAAAAGGGCCGCCTGTTGGCGACCCCTTCGTTTCTTGTCACCCGCGCTGGCCTAGTTTGGCGTGATGATAATCTCGACGCGACGGTTTTGCTGGCGTCCAGCGGCGGTGGCATTGGACGCAACAGGCGCGTCTTCGCCGCGTCCGATAGACCGGATGCGCTGTGGTGCGACACCTGCGTTGATCAACACGGATGTGACCGACTGTGCCCGACGCTGGGATAGGTCAAAGTTATAAGATGCATCGCCTGTGTTGTCGGTGTGGCCCACGACATTCACGGTCGTGTTGCTATACCGGTTGATCGAGCTTGCCAGCGTGAACAGGTCGGATTGTGATGCGCCGGATACAGCTGTCGAATCTGTCGCGAACAGGATGTCTTGTGGCAATGTAACGACAAGGTTGTTCCCGTTGTTCACGATGCCGACGTTTCCGCCCATTTGTGCGCGCAGTTCTTCTTCTTGCTGGTCAAGTGCGCTGCCGATCCCGGCCCCGATGAACCCGCCGATCAACGCGCCTTTGGCGGCATTCTCGCGGCGTTCTTTGGCAGTGTCTCCGCCTACGATGCCCGCTAGTGCGCCAAGGCCCGCGCCAAGGGCAGCCCCGTTACGTGTCTTGATTCCGTCGTTCGGGATAGATGTCGCGCAGGCCCCAACAAGTGTCAGGCTGGCGGCTGCGAGCAACAATGGGATTTTCTTCAGTGTCATATTTCATTCCAATCATGGGATGCGCCGTAGCGCGGTGTGGATAGCAATTGATATGAAGGAATACTGATTGTTATCCAATATCGTTCCAAGACCGCCCTGTTTTCCGCTTATTTCCGCCTGTTATGCGGCGCTGTCGGCCCGTGCTGATTCCCATGCAAGCAAGGCACGTTTCACAGGCAACCCCCAGTGATACCCGCCTAACGCCCCTGATTTACGCAGGGCGCGGTGGCAAGGAATCAGCAGACTAACGGGATTGCGCCCGACCGCCGTGCCAACCGCACGCACGGCTTTTGGCTTGCCGATCGATTGGGCGATTTCGGAATATGTCGTTACGTGACCCGAAGGGATACGCAGCAGGGCCTCCCAGACTTGCAACTGAAACGGAGCGCCGATCATGTGCAGGGCGGTGTCGCCCGACAGCCCAAGGGCTGCGGTTGTCCATGCGCGGATTGCGTCTGGGTTCTCGATATACGTCGCCTTTGGCCAGCGTGCGCGCAGGTCTGCCATCGCAACCTCGGGCCCGAACTCTGCCGCAAAGGCCAGCCCGCAGATCCCCCGATCCGTACCCATGGAAAGGGCAGGGCCAAAGGGGCTATCAAACCAGCCGTAGTTGATTGTCAGGCCCTCGCCGGCGCGGGCAAAGTCGCCAGGGCTCATGGCTTCCCATTTGACAAAAAGATCGTGCAGGCGACCAGAGCCAGAGAGCCCTACCGCCTCGGCGGTTTCTAACGTGGTGAACCGGTCGGCGAGCAGCGATTTGGCGTGATCCAGCGCAAGGTATTGCTGATACCGTTTGGGTGACACGCCCACCCATTGCGAAAAGAGCCGCTGAAAATGTGCGGGGCTCATGTTCATCTGGGCGGCCAGATCG
>JAIBDT010000058.1 GCA_024686085.1 Loktanella sp. | reverse complement strand
TCATGCAAATTTACCTGCCCATCGCCGAGGTCTCGGTGAACGTCTTTCTATTATTCGGACTGGGTGGGCTCGTCGGTATTTTGTCTGGAATGTTTGGCGTGGGCGGCGGGTTCTTAATGACCCCGCTCCTCTTTTTCATAGGCATTCCACCAGCGGTCGCGGTTGCGACTGGCTCCAACCAAATTGTGGCTTCTTCTGTTTCTGGTCTGCTGGCGCACCTCAAACGCAAGACCGTTGACTTGAGGATGGGAACGGTTCTGCTGATCGGCGGGCTTTTTGGCGCGGCGATGGGCATTGCGATATTCAACCACCTGCGCGCGCTTGGACAAGTCGATCTGCTGGTTCAACTTTGTTATGTTGTCTTCCTTGGTACAATTGGTGCCTTGATGCTTGTCGAAAGCCTGCGCGCCTTGCAGCGCGCGAAAAAGCCCGGCGCAAAAATCACGCGACGCAAACACGGCTGGGTCAGCACCCTGCCCTTCAAGATGAAGTTCCGTGTTTCGGGGCTCTATATCTCGGTCATTCCGCCACTTATGGTCGGTTGGGCTGTTGGCGTTCTCGCGGGCATCATGGGCGTTGGCGGCGGGTTTATCATGGTGCCCGCCATGATCTATATGCTCGGTATGCCCACAAAAGTCGTCATTGGCACATCGCTTTTCCAGATCATCTTTGTGGCGACTTTCACGACCCTTTCCCATGCGATCACCAATGAAACTGTGGATGTGGTCCTTGCGCTCTTCCTTCTCATCGGTGGCGTGATCGGGGCGCAGTTCGGCACTCGGATCGGCCTGAAAATGAAGGCCGAACAATTGCGCGTTCTTCTCGCAATTCTGGTGCTTGCGGTCTGTATAAAGCTTGGGCTTGATCTGCTGATCAAACCTACCGAAATTTACTCTATTGCGGTGGGGACGGTATGATGATGCGCCTCCTTTCCCTGCTGATATTACTCGCGGCACCTGCCTTTGCTGAAGAAGAAATCGTGCTGGGCCTCAGCCAAGACGAAGTGGCGATTACAGCGACGTTTGAGGGATCCGAAATCCTTGTTTTTGGCGCCATTCGACGTGATAGCCCACTGCCGTCTGGTCTACTTGGGGTCATCGTGACCGTGGCTGGACCCAACGTTCCCATTGTGGTGCGCCGAAAAGATCGACGGTTGGGAATTTGGGTCAATGTCGACGACGTGAAGATCGACGCGGCACCTTCATTCTATGCGGTTGCAACAAGTGCCCCTCTCAAGAAAATTTTGCGCGCCTCCGAAGATTTACACAACCGTATTTCTTTGCCGCAAGTTATCCGTGAAGTCGGGACCAACGTGCTTGATAGCCGCAGCTTTTCTCGCGCCTTGACGCGCATTCGCGAGGCGAATGACAGCTATCTGACACTTGAAGGCGCGGTTGACTTGTCCCGCGATACTTTGTTTGAAACCAGAATTGCGATGCCTGCAAATCTGACAGAGGGCTATTATAGTACGCGCATTTTCTTGACGCGTGACGGGAATGTAGTGGACAGCTACATGACCACAATTCCTGTTAAAAAGGTCGGGCTTGAGCGCTGGCTCTATAACCTCGCGCATCAACAAGCGGTTCTCTACGGGTTGATGTCGCTTGCGATTGCGGTCGCGGCGGGATGGTTGGCGTCTGCGGCTTTTGGCTTGCTACGCCGTTAATCGGCTTCGGGCGCGGTCAATTCCAAGGCCACGACAGGGACATCCAGATCGTCAACCGTCAGTGGGTTGCTTGGTCGCGCCAAACGGTTCCGCACGACCCATCGGAGCTGCGTTTCCGCCCGCGTGATCGCCACATAGGCAAGACGCTTCCACAACGGTTGACCCGCCTCGACGCGCCCCATCTTGGCTGCGATCTCGATGTCGGGTGCAAAGACTTGCACGGTGTCCCACTGGCTGCCCTGCGCCTTATGGATCGTCACAGCGGCACCATGCAGAAACGTGGCCCCCATACGCGCGGCGAATGGGATAAAAGGTTCGGCGTCGCCCTCTTGCTCGATCTTCACAATAGAGGCGGCACTGACTTGTGGATCTTCGGCACCCATCACATGCAGACGCGAAAACCCGGGCTTACGGCCAGGTCCAAGGTAGATTACTTGGGCGCCCTTGATGAGGCCACGAGCCTCCAGATCAAGGCGCTTTTTGCGGTGCTTCATGGGCAATTCAATACCATCGCAAATCAACGGCTCGCCTGCTAGCAGTTCATCAATCGGCGCATCAAACGCTGTGCGGAACGCGTGGATCAGCTTGATCCGCGTCGCATTGCGCCACACCAAAACAGGGCTGCGGGCCATGAGATCGGCCTCAACACGCTGCGCCATCACCACCCGTTCATCGGTCGCTGCAGCCTCTGCAATCATCTTTTCAAAGGTATAGAAATCCAGCATCGGGTCGGCCAAGGCATGGGCCAGATCAAGGATCGGGTTGTCCGCATCTTGGCGGTGTACGCGACTCAACGACTTGACCTTTTCAGGCGGCATCGTCTCAAACACCATGCCGCCAGATGTTTGCACAGGCGGCAACTGTGCAGGATCACCAAACAAGACCAAGGTCGGGAAAATCTCTTGCAGGTCGGCAAATTGCTTGGCGTCGAGCATCGAGCTTTCATCGACAAAACCGATGTCGAGCGCCTCTTCGCGGCGCTTCCAGCCCGTGATAAAATCGCTTCCGCGCAAGCCTGCTGCGGCCAATGCAGCAGGTACTGATTTGTGATTTTGAAAGCTTGCAAAGGCGCGATCCAAGGCGACGTCTGTCAGCCCTTCAATCTCTGGCCGCTCGCCTTGGCCCGCAAGCCACTCAGCAACTTTTTCATATTCAGGATCGTACACAGGTGTGTAAAGAATGCGGTGGATCGTCGTGGCAGGCACGCCGCGATTACGCAAAACCGACGCCGCTTTGTTCGTTGGTGCCAGAATAGCCAAGGTCCTGCGATCCTTGGTCTTTTTACCTTCCCAATCGCCCGAAACTACGGCGACACCGGCATCCTCCAACGCTTTGTAGATTTTCGCGAGCAACATTGTTTTGCCTGACCCTGCCTTGCCAATCACCGCCATGACAGACGGCGCATCGGTTTGCGGGGGGCTCAAAAGATCATCGGTCAGATCAACGCCAGCATGCCGCAGCATCGCCGCTACGGCATCCCATGCTTCTGCTTGGTCGTCTGAGAAAATTATTGGCGCGCTGCTCATGGCGGCGACACTATCTGGCCATGCGCGGGGCTGCCAGAGCTTATGCCGCGATTGACCGCTTTATCGCATGGCCAAGGGAGCGCTTGAACCAATACTCCGACATGTCGGACGAAACGCCTGCGCGCCGTAACACCTTGGCACGGTCTGTATGTATGAACTGCCAAAGGCCAACGCTGATTTTGTCACGGCCCTCACCGCTGCTGCCCAAAACCTGCGGGGACGCGCCAATCATCTTATAAATCCGCACCATCCGCGCATCAAAGACACCCAGAAGATGGGTCAATTCAAACGCCCGCATCAATTCGCCACCTGCAAGCATCAGCGCCGCCGCAACATTGGCGCCAGCGCCTTTAGCGATACAAAAACGCGTGCATTCCCAAATGTGATCTGAACGGATATCCGCGCCGCCTAACAGTGTGGGGAAATGCTCATGCACCATCGTCCGCCCCGATGTGGGTAGAAACCGCATGGAGCCGCCGTGAGTCCCGTCCGGCATTTCCCAAATCACGTAGAGTGGGTTGAGGTCATCATATTGATCGCGCTCGAACCCAGCCGCATCCACTTGGACCTCCCATTTAAGACGGTCTCGGAATTGCGCGGCGCGGTCACGATGCATGCCGTCGCGTAATTTTGGGAAATTGGAGAGCGCATCTCCATTCAGATATCTTAGCAATTCGACGTTCCTTCCAACTGAACATTCAGTCAGAAGATTGTTGATAAACCCTAAGGGATTGCTATCTCTCCGTAGCCTTGCTGTAAGGCTTTGTTAATTCGCCGCTGCGTTTTTTTCGCTACGTCGTCCGGGCCAGTTTCCGTGCGCTGCACGTGACGCGCCACCGACAACGATCAATCCTTCGGCAAGTGCGCGTGCAACCGCATGTGTTGTGTTCAGCGCACCCAGCTTAAATCGCGCGCTCTCAATGTAGGCACGCAACGTATGTTCGGAAATTTCGAGCATGTCTGCGACCTGCCCGCGACTGTATCCCATCGCCAAAAACGTCAGCGTATCGATCTCTCGTGGAGACAACGCGCGAATTGGCTCTGGAGCGCGGTCCTTCTCCAGTTCCAACGCTTTTTGGTTCAAGAAATGCGCAATCAGAATCAAATCACGTTGGTTTTCGGCAGTGAACCGTGCCCAAGATTCATCATCGGTTGAGTGGGAAATGGAAAATAGGGCGAATTGGCCATTTGGCCCACGGATCGGTATCGAATATCCCTGATTTCCGACACCATGGTCAATTGCGTCTTTTCGAAATGCGCGTGCTGCGCGGTGTGACCAATCGAGGCGCTTCCAGTCAACGGGATGGAATTGTTGAAAACAGCCGAGGACAACAGGGTCGACCCTTAAATAATCCTGATCGATATAGTGCTGAACCCAAATCGGGTCATAAGTGCCATAGCCGTATTGTTCACCATCAGCGCTTACCCAATGGTAAACGACATGGTCGATTGCTAGCGTTTCGCGAAGTTCTTGAATAAGATCTTGGATTTTTTCAAGAGCGTCTGCTTCCTGCAGCTTGGACAAAAAAGGATCGAGTTTCAGCGCTTTCACCTCGCACCCCAAATGGTGCCCTTTCGGCCATCTCCGCTATCTCGACCTTTGCTACAAGTGCAAGTTCATCCAATTGAACAGCCAATAACGGCAGGTCGTTCTTTTGTGCAAATGTCCGTAGGTCAGCGAGCACGTCGATGATCCAATCATTTCCCATTACAAACCTCCAACAATTTCATTAACGAAGCGTTAACAACTTATAGTAGCATTCAACTTGTTAACTAAAAACTCACTCCTTTACCTCCCCCATTTATAGGGAATCCATATTTTTCAATGTGTTGAAATTATTCGATGCAAGAAAAATAAAAGGCGGCAGCAAGTTTTTGCTACCGCCTTTCGCACCTTGGTCTCACAACTCTTTAACGCTGTGATTCGGCAATCGCGTCGTCAAAGGTCCGGATACCAGTTTTGGGGCTCTGAACCAGCACCGCCATATTGCCCGGCTTATGCTCGTTCTTGCGCATCTTTGTGTGTGCGGCAGGAATGTCCGCCCAAGTGAACACTTCGGACATGCAAGGATCCAAACGGCGCTCGACCATCAACTTGTTGGCGGAGGATGCCTGCTTGAGATGCGCAAAGTGGCTGCCCTGCAAACGCTTCTGGTGCATCCACATATAGCGCACGTCAAAGGTACAGTTGAAACCCGTGGTTCCCGCACAAATCACGACCATGCCGCCCTTTTTACAAACCAGTGAAGACACAGGGAACGTCGCCTCACCCGGATGCTCGAACACCATATCGACGTTGTTGCCCTTGCCGGTGATCTCCCAGATCGCTTTACCAAACTTACGCGCTTCCTTGAGCCAAGCATTGTACTCTGGCGTGTTGACCGTCGGCAGTTGGCCCCAGCAGTTAAAGTCTTTGCGGTTGATCACGCCCTTGGCGCCCAGCCCCATAACAAACTCGCGCTTGTCCTCTTCAGAAATCACGCCAATCGCATTGGCGCCCGCCGTGTTGATCAGTTGGATCGCATAGGACCCAAGACCACCTGACGCACCCCAAACCAGCACGTTTTGTCCGGGCTTCAGATCATGCGGTTCGTGGCCAAAAAGCATACGGTAAGCGGTCGCAAGCGTCAGAGTATAGCAGGCGCTTTCCTCCCACGTCAGATGCTGAGGGCGCGGCATAAGCTGTTGAGATTGCACGCAAGTAAACTGCGCGAAAGACCCGTCTGGGGTCTCATAACCCCAAATCCGCTGGCTTTCCGAGAACATCGGATCGCCGCCATTGCACTCCTCATCGTCGCCGTCATCCTGGTTGCAATGGATCACAACCTCGTCGCCAATTTTCCAGCGCTTAACCTTGTCGCCCACGGCCCAAACGATACCCGACGCATCAGACCCAGCGATATGATATTCCGCTTTATGCACGTCAAACGGGCTGATCGGGATGCCAAGTCCAGCCCAAACGCCGTTGTAGTTCACGCCAGCCGCCATCACCATCACCAGCACTTCGTTGCTGTCAGGCTTCGGGCAATCTACAACCTCGATCTGGAACGCCTTCTCTGGCTCGCCGTGCCGTTCGCGACGGATCGTCCATGCATACATCTGCTCTGGCACATGGCCCAAAGGTGGCATTTCACCAACCTCATAAAGGTCCTTTTGCGGGGCGTCATAGGCGGCGATGGGTGTTTGTATATCTAGGGCCATTTCAGTCTCCTGAGGTAGAAATCAACATGATTGCCGCAGTGCAGAATCGCGGCGTTTGATCATGGATAACTTTTCGCCAAGAAAGAATGCAACCCCAATTGAGACTATTTTGTAATTTAATTACCCAGCAGTTGCAGAAATTCCTGCTGCAGGTGCATCAAAGTGATGCTCAATTGACCGCGCATAATAAGAAACGAGATCAACCTCACTCGCCTTTACCGCAATTTTGGTGCCAGATTCGTCCAATGCGCCCCGCGCCCGCAGATCAGCCAAACCTGCAGCGACGGCTACTTTCGGATCACGGCGCGGTGCAGGAATGCCCCTTGCCTCTAGGTCGGCTTTCACTGCGGCCACCTGTGCGACCAAGGTATCCTCCGTGATAGGACCACCTTTTAACAAAAGACGCGCCACCAAAGGCACCGCCAGAACAGGCACCACATTGCGAATACGTTGCATCATCTCATTGGCCAAACCATCGGTAAAATCCCTCGATTGCCCCTGCGCAAACTCCGACAACTTCAACGGCGCGCCAAAACTAACAGCAGCCGTCCCGAATTTTTTGAACCGCCGCGTCACCCGCGCCCAAAGGTGATTCATCGTCCCCGACATGATCGTCCAAAGCGGTGGGCGGAACCTACGTTCGCCCGTTTTGTCCGCCTTAATCAAAAAACGATCCTCCAAAACGCGGTCATAATTCAACGCAACGGGCACAAAAACCACGTCACGCCCGCCTTCTTTATAACCTCCAACGATGTAGCTCAGCAGCCCAAGCTTCGGCACATCCACCGCGCCTGTGACGCTCAAACGGCCCTCAGGGAACACCGCTTGGCTGACGCCGCCGGCTGTTGCCATCTGCACATAGCGGGCCAAAACCTTACGATATAAGGCCCCACGCGACTTGCGACGGATAAAGTAGGCACCCATCGCACGGATCACCGAAGACAACGGCCAGACCCGCGCCCATTCGCCCACAGCATAGGAAAGCGCACCCGCACGCGCCGCCAAATAAGTCACCAACAAGTAGTCCATGTTGCTACGGTGGTTCATCACAAAGATCACGGTCGCATTGGGATCAAGTGCGGAGAGCTCCTCACGCTCGAACGCGCCAAGCCTGATGCGATACAAAGATTTCGAGAGCCATTTCGACAACCGCGTCCCGATTGAAAAGTAAGCTGTTGCTGAAAACGACGGCACAATCTCGCGGGCATAAACGCGGGCCTTCTCAAAAGCGACGTCCTCAGGCACGCCCTCTTCAGCGGCATAATCTAGCACGGCTTTTGTGATTTCCGGATCATAGATCAAGCGCTGGATCATATCGTGCCGCCGCGCCAGCTTGAACGGCTCAATTGGCCTTTGCAGCCGCGTGTTCAAACGCGCAATCACCCGCTCGGCGCGTTTGCGGAAAAACCAACGTACGGATGGGAACAAAAAATGCGACGCAAATGTCACCGCCGCAAAGAGCAGGATCAGAGCAAAAGCCCAAAGCGGCATGGAAATCGTTTGCGTCATCCCGCGACACTGACAGGGAACACATCAGAGGTAAATCCTGTCATGCCGCAACGCAGCGAATTGACAACGCCAGAAAATGACCAATAATAGGATCAACGCGTAATTATATTGCGCAGAAAAACTTAAGGAGCCGCCTCATGTCGCAACCGCAGAAAGATCGCCCTTGGCTGTTTCGCACCTACGCTGGCCATTCCACAGCGAAGGCATCGAACGCACTGTACCGTGGCAACCTAGCCAAGGGTCAAACGGGTCTTTCCGTGGCTTTCGACCTACCGACGCAGACAGGATATGACAGCAACCACATTTTGGCAAAAGGCGAAGTCGGTAAAGTCGGCGTGCCCGTCAGCCATATGGGCGACATGCGTGCGCTGTTCAAAGATATCCCGCTGGAGCAAATGAACACGTCGATGACGATCAACGCGACAGCGCCTTGGCTGCTCTCGCTTTATATCGCCGTTGCCGAAGAGCAAGGCGCCGACGTCACCGCCCTGCAAGGCACCGTCCAAAACGACATCATCAAAGAATACCTCTCGCGCGGCACCTATATCTGTCCGCCCGAACCATCGTTGCGCATGATCACCGATGTCGCGGCCTATACGCGGCAGCATCTGCCCAAATGGAACCCGATGAACGTGTGCAGCTACCACCTGCAAGAGGCGGGTGCGACGCCAGAGGAAGAGCTCGCCTTCGCGCTGGCCACAGCCACAGCCGTTCTCGATGATCTGCGCGGCAAGGTCCCTGCGGAAAACTTCCCCGAAATGGTTGGCCGCATCTCTTTCTTTGTCAACGCAGGCATCCGCTTTGTGACAGAGCTGTGTAAAATGCGCGCCTTCGTGGAACTTTGGGACGAAATCTGCGCGACGCGCTACGGCGTTGAAGACGCCAAATACCGCCGCTTCCGCTACGGCGTGCAGGTCAATTCGCTGGGCCTGACAGAGCAGCAGCCAGAGAATAACGTCTACCGCATCCTTCTCGAAACACTTGCCGTGACCCTGTCCAAAAACGCCCGCGCGCGCGCCGTGCAACTGCCAGCATGGAACGAGGCGCTCGGCCTGCCCCGCCCTTGGGACCAGCAATGGTCGCTGCGGATGCAACAAATCCTCGCCTACGAGACCGACCTTTTGGAATTCGACGATCTGTTCGACGGCAACCCCGCCATTGACCGCAAGGTAAACGCCCTCAAAGAAGGTGCGCGTGCCGAACTCGCACAAATCGACGGCATGGGCGGCGCTGTTAAGGCCATCGCCTATATGAAAGGCCGCCTTGTCGACAGCAACGCCGCCCGCATCGCAGGGATCGAGGACGGCACAACCACGGTTGTCGGCGTGAACAAATGGACCACTGGCGAGCCCTCACCGCTGACCGCAGGCGATGACGCGATCATGGTCGCGGATAAAGACGCCGAAGCAGATCAATTGTCCCGCCTTGCCGCATGGAAATCCGGCCGCGACAATGACGCCGTGCAATCTGCCCTTGCCGATCTTCGCGCCGCTGCGGCTGATGGCACGAACATCATGATCCCGTCCGTTGCCTGCGCGCGCGCAGGGGCCACCACAGGCGAGTGGGCTGACGTGATCCGCGCGGCATTCGGGCAATACCGCGCCCCCACGGGCGTCAGCAAAAACCCGTCCAACCGGACCGAAGGACTGGACGAACTGCGTGAACAGGTCGATCTGGTCAGCCACGCCCTTGGTCGCCGCCTCAAATTCCTTGTCGGCAAACCCGGTCTCGACGGGCACTCTAACGGGGCCGAACAAATCGCCGCCCGTGCGCGCGATTGCGGCATGGACATCGCCTATGAGGGGATCCGCCTGACGCCACAAGAAATCGTCGACGCCGCCGCCGCGGACGACGCCCATGTCATCGGCCTGTCGATTCTCTCAGGGTCACACATTCCGCTGATCGGCGACGTGATCACCAAACTCAAAGAGGCGGGCCTATCCCACATCCCCGTCATCGCAGGCGGCATCATCCCAGAGGATGACGCGACAAAGCTGCGCGAAATGGGGGTCGCTGCAGTCTATACGCCGAAAGACTTTGAATTAAACAAGATCATGGGTGACATCATCACCCTTGTGGACCCGCGCAAACTGGCGGCAGAGTAATTACTCCGCCAGTTTCACCACCAAATCATCATACAGATAGCTTTCGGCGACCTCCGGGTCGTCGGTTGGATCAAACGCAGGGTCGGCAAGCAAACACTCAAGACCACATAATTGAGACGCTACCATATCGACACTATCAATATACCACAGACGACCACCTGGGGTCGCCACATAGCCGTCGATCCCCTGATCTGCATCGCCTTCCATATCCTCACCGCTAGGAACCTCGTTATAGTAGTCGGGCGAATGGGCGCCGTGGGTGTGATAGGACGCGGTGATAATCTCTAACGCATCAGGATCATCGGCCAGACAGCTGCCCTCGTCACCGCGCGTAGGTGGCGTGACGATCAGATTATCGTGCGCGTCAAAACCGATATAGCCGCAGTATTCGACGTTCTGGGCGATAGAGACCACCTGCAATTCATTCAACGTCGCTTTCACCAAGGCAACCTCAGCATTGTCTTGCGCCACAGCAAAACTCGGGCAAATCGCCAAAACAAACAATAACCGCATTAATGATCCAACTTTTCGAGCAATTCTTCATAGGTATAGCTCTCGGCAACATCACCCTTAGCCCCTTTGCGAAACCTCGGGGCGGACGGCAAGCAAGCGACACCACACACCTGATGGGTCACCATGATTTGCGTATCAATGAACCACAACCGCCCACCTGGGGTGGAAACATAGCCGTTCATATAAAACTTCTTGTCGCCCTCAATATCCACATCGCTCGGGATCTCGTTAAAGTAACCGTGATCAAAATCGCCGTGGGTATGATAAGATGCGGTAATCGCCACATTGCGCGGGAACGGCGCTGAACAGCTGTCTTGCGTGCCAGACACAGGCGGGGTCGCGATCATTTGGCCTTTTTCGTCATAGCCGATATAGCCGCAATATTCGCGGCGCTTCTCAAACGAGATGGGCTGCAAACGGGTCAAAACGTCTTGCGCAATCGCCAACTCCTCCGCATCCTGCGCAGGCAGAGCTTGGCCAAATAGAACTGCAAAAATCAAAAAGCTGACGCGCATTTAGCCTCTACCCGATGGATCAATTGGGCTAAGATAGCATCAAATCGAAAGGATGCCACATATGACAATTCACATCGGCGCCAAGTCTGGCGACATCGCACCAACCGTTCTAATGCCCGGCGACCCATATCGCGCCAAATGGGCGGCCGAGACATTTCTGGACGATGCCCGTTTGGTCAACGAAGTACGGGGCATGTTTGGCTTCACAGGTACATGGCGCGGCAACCCCGTCACGATCCAAGGGTCGGGCATGGGCATGCCGTCACTGTCGATCTACGCCAATGAACTGATCACCGAATACAACGCGCAAACCCTGATCCGCATCGGATCCTGCGGCGGGATGCAAGACCACGTGGGCATGCGCGACGTAATCCTCGCCATGACCGCCTCGAACATCTCGACCCCGTCACGCGGTATCTTCAAAGAATTCAACTTTGCCCCCTGCGCCGACTACGGCCTCTTGTCCGCAGCACACGCCGCAGCAACTGCCAAAGGCGTCAAAACTCACGTCGGCGGCATCTATTCCGCTGACGTGTTCTACGACGAACGCCCGGACCTGAATGAGCAAATGATCCGCCACGGCATCTTGGGCGTCGAAATGGAAGCCGCCGAACTTTACAACCTCGCGCACCGCCACAAACGCCGCGCTTTGGCCGTGCTCACAGTGTCCGACCATCTGATCACGCACGAGGCGCTACCTGCGTCCGAGCGCGAAAGCAGCTTTGGCGACATGGTTGAAATCGCACTCGAGGCTGCCTTCGCATGAAGATGAAAACACTCGGCGCGACGGGCCCGCAAATCTCCGCAATCGGCCTTGGCTGCATGTCCTTTGGCCGCGCCATGGGCGACTGCACCGAGGCCGAAAGCCACGCCACCTTGGACGCGGTCTGGGACGCAGGCATCAACTTTCTTGACGTGGCCAATGTCTATGGCCCGCATATCTCGGAAGATGTCATGGGCACATGGCTGGCCTCGCGCAAACACAGGCCCGTCATCGCGACCAAGGCAGGCATCCAGCGCGATCCAAACCGCCCCGTCAACAACGACCCGGCCTATCTCGAGGCCGAACTCGACGGATCACTGCGACGGCTAGGCGTCGACAATGTGGACCTGTTCTACATCCACCGCCACGAGGCAGCGATCCCGATCGAGGACGTCGCAGGCTTTATGGCGGGCCTTATCGCCAAAGGTAAAATCAAAGGGTGGGGCATGTCAGAGGTCTCGCCGACGACGCTGCGCCGCGCCCACAAAGTCACCCCCGTCAGCGCCGTGCAAAACGAATATTCACTTTGGACACGGCAACCCGAATTGGGGCTGATCCAAGATTGCGCGCGCCTCGGCGTGACATTCGTCGCCTTTTCACCTCTCGCACGCGGTGTCTTCGGACGGACCATCATCGATCCAGACAGCCCTGAATTCGGCCCCTTCCGCGCCGAGATGCCACGCTTTCATGCCGGCAACTGGGACCAAAACGTCGCGATCGCAAAACGCTTTCACGCCCTCGCGCAAGATCACGGTTTTACGGCCCCTGCCCTCGCGCTGGCGTGGACAATGGCGCAAGGCGATCACATCGTGCCGATCCCAGGCACGCGATCCATCGACCACTTGGGCGACTGGGCAAAGGCAGACGAGATCACAATCTCGCCCAACCTCGCATCAGAAATCGAGGCCATCCTGCCCATTGGCTGGGCATGGGGTGACCGCTATAGCGTGGCACAATCCAGCACGGCAGAGCGTTACTGCTAACGCCCGTGGGTGCGGTCATAGGCGTTGACCTGCGGCGGCACCCATCCATCCAAGGCACCTGCAACAGGCGCGAAAACCTCCATCCGCAGCGGATGGCAAGTGGCCGTATCGCTGGTATGCTCGGACGCGCAATCGCCACCGGGGCAGGCACTTAGCACCGCGACCAGATCAATCTCTGCAAACAGCTCCAAATAATCGCCAACCCGCACAGGGCTGGCTTTCATAAAATACTGGCCCGTATCGCGCGTGAAACCTGTGCACATAAACAGGTTCATGACGTCATGCACATGCGGTTCCGCTTCGGTCAACGACAGCCCCGCATAATCCGCCAGAGCGCGGGTCAGGTTCGAATGACAGCAGTGGTGATAATCAGCCCCCGACAACAACTTGCCCGTATAAGGATCGCAACGCGTGCCGATCACATCATGCACAGAGCCGCCAAATTCATCCATGCCATACCAGCCCAGCGTATCCTCGCAAACAGTGGCCATCGGGCGCAGATACGGAAAACACGACCACATGCGGTCGCCTGTGGTAATATGCGTGCCATGCAGTGCGCGGGTTTTGCCTGAATAAAACCGCTCTGCCAGATTGCCCTTGGCGAACACGTTCAAATCACCGACCTGCGGTCCATCCACTGCGCTCATCCGCAGGAAATGGCCTGCTGGCACCTCAATCGCCGCGGCCTCGCGCGGTTGCACCAAAACCTCTGACACCTTCACCGCCCCAACCCGTGCCGCATCATAAAGCGGCATATCAGGCTGCGGCAGCGTATCGGTCGGGTAACAAATCACAGGCTTCACGGCGCGACGGGCCTGCGCATCGGCGAGGATCACTTTACTTGCCATCAATCGCATCCTTCTTTGCCTCAGACTTGCGACCCCAGAACCGCGTTTTTCCGTCCGATGGGGGACCGCTCCAATCCTCGTTGCGGGTCGCGATCATCGTGCCACCAAGCGCCGCAAATGCAAGCGTCGATCCAGCCAGAAGCGCATAGTCCGCAGAGCGTAGGATCAGATAAAGCAGGGCATATAGCACCACCAACATCGTGCCCAAAACCCACGTGCGGCGGCCCAGTTTCAACCCGATCAGGCCGTAGAAAATGATCAAACCAACCGTGGCCACACTCGCCAGCAAGTAAGCATAGGCAAAACCAATCTGCTCGGCATAAGCGACCATTAGCAATACGAAAATTGCCTGCGCCAAACCGATCAGAACATACTGCACAGGATGGGCTTTCTTCTCTTGGCGGATTTCAATCAACAAAACCGTCAGAAACGTCAGAGCAATAAACAAAATGCCGTAATTTGCGGCGCGATATGCCTTTTGGTAAAAGTCATTGGGCTGGTAATAGCGGACGCCGAACCCAGCCTGCCCTGCACTCTCAAGGCTATTCTCGCGCGCTATTTGCGGCAGGTTTCGGGCCAAATGCGGGATCGACCAATTCGCGGAAAACCCTGTCTCGGTGATGTCACGACTATTGGGCAAATAGGCTCCGAAAAAACTGGGGTGCAGCCAATCGCTGTTCATCTGCACATTCGACACGCGGCCTACAGGGGTGATCTGCAACGTCTCGGCACCATTAAACCCTAGCGCCAAACGAAAGGATTTCATGTCACGCGGGTCACCAATATCGGACCGAATACCACTGTTGCCAGCGCCCGAAATCGCCAGCGGCTCTAGGGGAAACGCGGCGCCATCAATTTGCAAATCCGCAGCCCCGCGCAGCGCTTTATTGGACGTCAGGCCAACCTGCAAAAAACTGCGGTTCCAAATGATCTGTTCGCCATCACGCAGCCAGTCATCCAGCTCGGTCAGGTCAAAATCAAAGTCGACACTCAATTCAGCCGTATAAACAGGCACCGCAAACAAGCCGCGTTTGCGTTCCTCGGTCACCGTATCAAACGTGGCATCATAGCGGGTGGGCAGCACATAGATCGAGGATTTGTATTTCACCTCGGTGACTTCAAACGTTTCCTTGGTGATAGCACCCGTCTCGGGATCAGTCACTTCACGGACTTCCTTGCGGGTCACAGGACCGGTGACAGGCACCACCAAAACAGGGCCATTGATCGTCTGCCGACCACCCCATTCGTCGCCAACATTCATCACCGTGTTGCGCGAATAATGCGATCGCTCATTAATCACACCGCCGACCAGTAGCATCGGGATATACATCAATAGGGCCAAAAGCCCGACAACAAAGAACCGACCACCAGCAGACTTTAACATTTGAAATTCCCTTAACCATTTGACCCCAACCTAGGGGGCAAAGCGTCCAAATCATAGGTCGCGTTTCAACAGTTATTGAGCAGAAGGCAAAGATCGCATACCATACCTCTATGCCGCCGCGTCTCGAAAGGACCACGCCGTATGATTGCTTATGTCACTGTCGGCGCTGACGACATCGCGCTTGCGAAACGGTTTTACTCCGCATTCCTACCAGCGCTTGATTACAACATCACCGAGGGTCCAGAAGGTCTTAGCTTTGCACTGCCTGTTGCGGCGGGTCAGGCATCAACCCTGCCCGATTTTTATGTCAAACCTACCTTTGACGGTCGCCCCGCCTCCGTTGGGAACGGGCAATGATCGCATTCGAGGCGCGCTGCCAATCCCAAGTTCGCGACCTGCACGCCGCAGCACTTGCAGCAGGCGGTGCCAACGAAGGCCACCCCGGTTTTCGCGTGTCTTACGGACCGCATTTTTACGTCAGCTACCTGCGCGACCCGCAAGGCAACAAAATCGCGCTCTTCTCATCTGACCCCAACGAACCAGGACGAGACGATTAGCGAGACAACAAAAAACGGCGACACTTTTGTGCCGCCGTTTTGAAAAGTTCCCGATGATGCTGCGTTATACGACGCGCTCGACCATCTTCTTTTTGATATGTGCGATTGCTTTGGCTGGGTTCAGACCCTTCGGGCAGGTCTTGGCACAGTTCATAATTGTGTGGCAACGGTACAGCTTGAACGGATCTTCCAACTCGTCCAAACGCTCTGCTGTTGCCTCGTCGCGGCTGTCGATGATCCAACGATATGCGTGCAGCAATGCAGCTGGTCCAAGGTAGCGGTCGCCATTCCACCAATATGATGGGCAGGACGTCGAACAACATGCGCACATCACGCATTCATACAAACCATCCAGCTTTTCGCGGTCCTCAATCGACTGACGCCATTCCTTTGCAGGCGCAGCAGTCTTGGTCTCAAGCCATGGCATGATGCTGGCATGCTGGGCATAGAAATGCGTCAGGTCAGGGATCAAATCCTTGACCACAGGCATGTGTGGCAGCGGGTAAATCTTGACGTCGCCCTTTACCTCATCCATGCCGTAAATACACGCCAGCGTGTTGATCCCGTCGATGTTCATCGCACAAGATCCGCAGATACCTTCGCGGCAAGACCGCCGGAACGTCAGCGTCGGATCAATCTCGTTCTTGATCTTGATCAGCGCGTCCAGAACCATCGGACCACAGTTATCCATATCAATGAAATATGTATCAAGGCTTGGGTTTTTGCCATCATCAGGGTTCCAACGATACACCTGCACCTTGCGCAGGTTCTTGGCACCCTCGGGCTTTGGCCAAGTTTTACCTGTGACCATGCGGCTATTCTTAGGAAGCGTCAGTTCTACCATAGTCTTGTCTCCTTAGGGGAAATCCCCAAACCTTATCTCTAGCGCAGCACAGGGCGCCGAATTGGGCCCTCACCGGTTAATTCAATCACGCAGCGGTCGTATAGCAAGTTGGGATCGGTCCCGCGCAAAAAGTCGCTGGTAACGCCAACTTCGGCATTGGCAAAACCGCCCGAGTTACTGTTGACACCAAGTGTCACACTGCCTGTCGGGCCTTGGGCCTTGCGGGCGCGCTCCTCGCACATATCAGCAGCCCGCTCTGGGCTAACAGGGGTGTTGCAGGCAGCAAGGCCAAGCAATCCCATCAAGACAACAGCACGGATCATAAAGACCCATCCGTGCAATAAAGGGTCCCCGCATACATACCCGTATAGCCCACGGGACACGGGCCGTTGTGAACAGGCGCCGTCTCGACAGGGGTTTCAACAGGCAAAGTCGATTGCGCGGCGGCAACAGGCACCGTCGCCACAGGGGCTGCGTTCAATGGCACAACTTCCATGCCATCCGACAGCGTAACAGGTTGCCCCGCGCAAGCATTGATCTGATCGGCGTCAGCGGGTGTGATCTTGTCAAACGGCACAGCCCGCGCACGCGCAATACCACCGTCAAAGGTCACTTCCGTCTGCAATTGACCGCCCAACCCAAGCTGCGCCTTGCACGCAACAATCGCCAACTCCATCTGTTCGGCCTGCGCGTTCAGCGTCGGGCCTTGCGCGGTGCAAGCCCCTAACGCCACTGCGGTGACCACAAATGAAGCAAAACGCAACATCAGAATGTCCGCTCTTTTGGAGCGATCTTCTTGAGGCTAATGCCACCGTCCTTTTCAGTCGTCAGCGGATCGGTGATCACAGGACGATGGGTCAGCTTGACCTTATTGCCATCCACGCGGCTGATCGTATGCACGCGCCAGTTTTCATCGTCGCGTGTGGCGTAATCCTCGTGGGCATGTGCGCCACGGCTTTCCTTGCGGGCCTCAGCGCCGACAATCGTGGCCAATGCATTTGGCATCAGGTTCGTCAGCTCCAGCGTTTCCATCAGGTCAGAGTTCCAGACCATCGACCGATCCGTCACCTTGATACCGTCCATCTTGGCGGCAACAGCTGTCATCTTTTCGACACCCTCTTTGAGGGTCTTGTCGGTGCGGAATACAGCCGCGTCAGCCTGCATTGTCTTTTGCATCTCAAGGCGCAACTCTGCCGTGCCAATATCGCCAGACGCATGACGCAGACCGTCAAAACGATCAAACGCATAGTCAATCGACGCCTGGTTCAGCACTGGGTTGGACGCATCTTTGTCCACAACCTTGCCTGCTTGAATAGCCGCCGCACGACCAAACACAACCAGATCGATCAAGCTGTTAGACCCAAGACGGTTCGCACCGTGAACGGACGCACAACCAGCTTCGCCGACAGCCATCAGACCCGGCACAATCGCGTTAGGGTCCTTCTTGGTCGGGTTCAAAACCTCGCCATGATAGTTCGTCGGAATACCGCCCATGTTATAGTGCACCGTCGGCAACACAGGGATCGGCTCTTTGGTCACGTCAACGCCAGCAAAAATGCGCGCAGATTCGGAAATACCCGGCAAACGCAGGTTCAGCGCCTCGGCAGGCAAGTGGTTCAGGTTCAGGTGGATATGATCGCCACCAGTGCCGACACCACGACCTTCACGAATTTCCATCGTCATACAGCGGGACACATAGTCACGCGGGGCAAGGTCTTTGTAGTTCGGGGCATAACGCTCCATGAAACGCTCGCCTTCAGAGTTGGTCAGATAACCACCCTCGCCGCGCGCGCCTTCAGTGATCAGGCAACCAGCGCCGTAAATTCCAGTCGGGTGAAACTGCACAAATTCCATATCCTGCAAGGCAAGACCCTGACGGGCCACCATGCCGCCGCCATCACCAGTGCAGGTGTGGGCAGATGTGGCGCTGAAATACGCACGGCCATAGCCGCCCGTCGCCAGTACGGTCGTCTTGGCGTTGAACACATGCATCGTGCCATCATCTAGCTTCCACGCCACAACGCCCTGACACTGGCCGTCTTCAGACATGATCAGATCGGTTGCGAAATACTCGATGTAGAACTCGGCCTTTTCCTTCAACGACTGGCCATAAAGCGTATGCAAAATCGCGTGACCCGTACGGTCAGCAGCAGCACATGTGCGCTGCACTGGCGGGCCGTCGCCAAATTCGGTTGTGTGTCCACCAAAGGGGCGTTGATAAATCTTGCCCTCTTCGGTGCGCGAGAACGGCACACCGTAATGCTCTAGCTCGTAAACCGCCTTGGGGGCTTCGCGCGCCAGATACTCCATCGCATCCGTATCACCCAACCAGTCAGAGCCTTTGACCGTGTCAAACATATGCCACTGCCAGCTATCCGGCCCCATGTTTCCAAGGGATGCAGCGATACCGCCTTGGGCGGCAACAGTGTGTGAACGGGTCGGGAAAACCTTGGTGATACAGGCTGTCTTGAGACCCTGCTCAGCCAAGCCCAGCGTTGCGCGCAGACCCGCACCGCCAGCACCAATTACGATGGCGTCATAGGTGTGGGTTTCATATTCATAAGCGGCCATTGTCATCTACTCCGGCGAAATTAAAGCGCGATGCGCAGCACGGCGAAAACGCCAAGGCCAGCAGCACCATAGGAAAGGCAAGTCATCGCAACGATCAGCGCCTTGCGGGCTGAACCGTGAATGTAGTCCTCAATCAATACCTGAACACCCCCACGAAAGTGGATAAAGCTCAGAGCAATCGTCATCGCGGCAATCGCGGCGGGAACAGGGCGGGTATAATAGGCAACCACCTCTTCGTAAGAGTGGCCCAAAATCGCGCCAAACTGGAAAATGAAGATCGGGATCAAAATCAGCAACCCAACAGAGCTGATCGTCATATGCCAATGAGCCATCGTGCCCGATTTGGCGGACCCATGCCCTACGGCGCGCTTACGGTCTGTCATAAAACCCATAGTCGTCGCTCCTTACAAAACAATTGCGGTGAAAATGGTCATCAGCACAGAGACGATAATCATGATCAAACCAGCAGTTTCAGACCGTTCAACATCCAGCATATGACCCTGATCCCAGATCAGGTGACGAATGCCGCCGAACATGTGATACCAGATCGCCCACGTGGACAGGAACATGACCAGATCGCCAAACCAGCTGCGGACAAACCCGTCAGCGGTGGCAAATGCCTCTGGACCTGCGGCTGCCGCGACAAACCACCAAACGATCATCAACATCGCGACCAACAGGGCGTTGCCTGTGAGACGGACGAAAATTGATGTCATGGATGTCAGTTGCGGACGGTAGATCGTCAAATGCGGCGACAACGGACGGTTACCCCTGTTCACATCAGCCATTTTTAGCTCCCTAAACGATTGCGCATCAGCGCGATTTGTCTCTTTTTGCACCAAAGCTTCGGCAGAGTCACGCAGGCACATGTTCATAAATCATGAAAACAGCACCTGTTAGCGCAAAAACATGTGACATGTGATCACACCAGAAAATCTTGTGATCACAGAAGAGGTAAAATAGTTCATCAACCACTTGGGTTTTGAACAGGTTTTTTGGCAGCGGCAATCGAGGACTTTTG
>JAIBDT010000103.1 GCA_024686085.1 Loktanella sp. | reverse complement strand
GTCATGTATCTGGGCCAGCGCCACGTAAACCTGCGCCAGACCCGCGAAGAGCTGGACGTGCAGACACCTGCCGACCTTGCTGGCGTGAACCTGCGGATGCCGGGCACCGATGCGTGGCAGTTCCTTGGGGCCGCATTGGGTGCAGCACCGACGCCAATGGCCTTCACCGAGGTTTATACTGGTCTGTCCACCGGCGCGATTGATGGTCAAGACAACCCGCTTCCAACCGTTGTGGACCGCAAGTTCTATGAGGTGACGAAGCAGATCGCTCTGACGTCACACCTTGTTGACCTGAACTACATTGCGATTTCTGCCGCGACGTTCAACGCGCTGACACCAGAGCAGCAGTTGACCGTTCAGCGTGCGGCCGATGCGGCGGCGTCTGTGGGTCGTCTGCGTCAGTTGGAGTTGGAAGGCAGCTTGACCGCTTTCCTCGAAGAGAATGGCGTGGAAGTCTATGCACCTGATCTGGCGGCTTTCCGCACCCATGTTCAGGCCCAGTATGTCGGCAGCGAATTCGCCGCCAGCTGGCCCGAAGGTGTGCTGGACGCGATCAACGCACTCGGCAACTAAGACCTAAAAGGGAGACCTGCCATGAAATCTGTATTCCAGTGGGTCTCTCGCATCTCTGACGCAATCGCAGCCACATTGTTGGCTGCGATTTTCTTTATTTTCCTGCTCCAGATCGGGTCGCGGTATTCACCCAAGATCATCGGCTATTTCGGCTGGGCAGAGACCTTTCCCACGCTGGGAACAATTCAACCCCTTGGATGGACGCTTGAGCTGATCGCGATCCTGTGGGTTTGGGTGATCTTTTTTAGCTGCGCTTTTGTGGTACGCGAATGGGATCATGTGAAATTTGACATTATTTATCTGGCTGTGTCGCGGCGCACGAGGACGATTTTTGCGATTATGTCAGCCACAGCAATCGTGGCGGGCATGCTTTATGCGTTGCTTCCAACGTTGGACTACATCGACTGGATGAAAATTCGGAAAACATCGACAGTGCGCAACCCGTTCACGGGGGGTAAAATTCCGATGCGCACGATCTTCAGCGTCTATGGTGCTTTTATGGTCGTCGTCGCAGCACGCTATGCTTGGCTGGTGGTTGATACGTTCCGCAACGGCTCGCCCAAGACCGAACTTGAAATCGTGCTTGAGGCCGAAGCCGCCGTAGAAGCGGAGAAATCGACATGAGCTTTGAACTCGCCTCCCTCCTTGTAACCCTGTTCGTGCTGGCAGGGATCGGCACGCCTATCGGGTATTCCATTTTGCTGGCCTCGATTGTGTATCTCGGTCTGTCTGGACTTGATGTCGCGCTGGCCGGTGAAAAGATCCTGCAAGGGTTTTATGGCAGTGCGATCCTGCTGGCTGTGCCGCTGTTTATCGTCGCCGCCAACATCATGAATGCGGGGTCGATCACGGACCGGCTGCTGAATTTCTGCGTCGCCATTGTCGGCCGCTTCAAGGGCGGCATGGGCCATGTGAACGTTGTGGCGTCGCTGATCTTTTCGGGCATGTCTGGGTCCGCCGTGGCCGATGCTGCGGGTATCGGCAAAATCATTATTTCGATGATGACACATAGCGGCAAATACAGCCGTGGATATGCGGCGGCGATTACGGCTGCCTCGGCCACGATTGGCCCGATCATCCCGCCGTCCATCCCGATGGTCCTCTACGCGCTGGTGTCTAATGCATCCATCGGGTCGCTCTTTCTTGCGGGTATTTTACCGGGCCTGATCATGGGCGCCGTATTGATGGCAATGAACGGGTATCTGGCCCACAAACGCGGGTTCGAGGTCGAAGAAACAGTGCCGCTCAAAGAATTGCCGCGGGTCACCGCGAATGCGTTTCCGGCCCTGTTGATGCCTGTGATCTTGCTCTACGGGATTTATGGGGGCGTCACGACCCCAACCGAAGCCGCTGCTGTCGCCGCGTTTTATGCGCTGATGCTGGCGGCGCTGTTCTATCGGTCGTTGTCGTTCAAGGCGCTTTATCAGGTGTTCGTAGACTCTGCGCGGTCCTCTGCGGCTGTTGGGATCGTGATCGGCGGTGCGTTCATCCTGAATTTCATCGTCATCACAGAACAAATCCCCCAATCCATTTCAGGGGCGCTTGAAGGGGCCGACATCAGCCCGCTGATGTTCCTGATTATGGTCAATGTGCTGATCTTGCTGTTGGGGTGCGTTCTGGACGCCACGACGATCATCCTTGTGATCGTTCCGCTGTTCATTCCGACCTGCGAAGCCTTGGGGATTGATCTGGTCCACTTCGGCGTGTTGGTCGTGGTCAATTCGATGATCGGTCTGATCACGCCTCCCTACGGGATTTTGCTCTTTGTCATTAATGCCGTGACAGACATCCCCCTACGCGAGATCATCGCAGAAATCTGGGCCTTTTTGGCGGTTTTGATCGGAGCACTCATCGTCATGATGCTATCGCCCGATCTTGTGCTGTGGTTGCCGCGTTTGCTTGGCTATCAGGGCTGATGCTGACGATCCCGACACATATCGTTCCGGGCGATATGGCAGCCAAGTTGCTGGCCATCAAAGCCGCAGGGTTCCAAGCGATTGACCTGAGCCTAACGGACATTACGCAGTTTGACGGGACATTGGCGGACCTGTCGGCGATGGTATCTGGTGCGGACCTGAAAATTGCGTCCGTCGGGCCGCTTGATGCGGGGGTGAATCCGGCGCAGCTCGCAGCAAAGATCGCCTTGGCGAAAGAGCTGGGCAGTGATCTGCTCATACTTGATGTGGCAGACGCAGCGTGCCTGCCCGAAAGCCTTGATCCCCTTGGTGCCGTTCGCATCGCCTTGCGCCCGGCGCGCAATGCCGAAGATGCGGTGCGTGACTACGTGGCAAAGACTGCGCAGGCATCTATCGGGCTTGGCTACAATTCATTCCACGCGCTTGGCGACGGATCACGCCCCGCGCGGTTGCGGGATCTGGACGGCGCGACTGTCTTTCATGTCAGTCTGTGGGATGGGCCAAGCCTGCCGATGTTGCCTGGGCAAGGCACTTTGAACTTGGGCGGCTTCGCCCGCGTGTTGGCGCGTGCCGGATACGTCGGCCCTTGGTCTGTCGGGGTTGAACCGCAGGGGCGCGACACGGTGCTTAATGCGTACCGTTCACTGGTGACAACGCTGTCAGATGCGGCAGCGACGGAACCCTTGCTGCGCAGCGCGACGCCGGATTTACCACCCAAAGTACCGGCCAGAGGGTTCGAGTTTATCGAATTCGCGGTGGACGGAGACGGCGCGAAGGACCTGGAGACGACCCTGACGTCCATGGCGTTTCGACGCGAACGCCGCCACCTGACCAAGGCTGTCACGCTTTGGCGGCAGGGTGCGGTGAATATCGTCATCAACCAAGAAAAAGCAGGTCACGCAGGCAGCGCGTTCGCAGAACATGGGTCGTGCGTTTGTGACATGGGGCTACGGGTTCACAATGCGGCCGAAACGGTGGAACGGGCCCGCGCGTTGGGGACACACGACTTTTCGCAGGCGGTCGGTCTTGGCGAACTTAGCATTCCAGCCATTCGCGGCGTTGGCGGCAGTGTCATCCATTTCATCGATGAACAATCCGACCTGCACCGTGTCTGGGACATCGAATTTGAACCCGTCGGGACAACACAGGCGACCCCGCCCGCAGGGTTGCGCCGGATCGACCATGTGGCGCAGACGATGCGCTACGGTGAGATGCAAAGCTGGCTGCTCTATTACTTGTCGACCTTCGAAATGACCAAGTCGCCCATCGTCAACGTGGCGGACCCGTCTGGCATCGTGCGCAGTCAGGCGATTGAAACGCCCGAGGGCGACGTGCGGTTGAACCTGAACGGAGCAGCGGATGCGCAGACCATGGCGGGATCGTTCGTGAGCGGCAGACCAGGTGCGGGCGTGCAGCACATCGCAGTCCAGACCGATGATATTTTTGAAACATCCAGCCAATTGGCTGAGGCAGGGTTCGCGCGCCTGCACATCCCGCGCAACTATTACAGCGATACGCAGGCGGCCTTTGATCTGGACGACGCGCGCACAGCCCAATTACAGGCCCATAACATCCTGTACGACGAAGACGAATATGGCGGGTATTATCAGCTTTACGGGCAGGCGATCTTTGACGGGTTCTTCTTTGAAATCGTGCAACGCAAAGGGCGCTATGCAGGGTACGGCGCGCGCAATGCGCCCGTCAGGTTGGCGGCACAATCCAAAGTGCGTGCGGCGGTGGCATCGTGAAAGCCGCACTGATCGGGAACGGGATTGCGGCGTCGCTGACACCAGTTCTGCACGAAGCCGAAGGGCGCGCGCATGGACTGGCGTATCGCTATCGCCGCTTTGATATGGCGGGTGCGCCAGAGCCTGCGGTTGCCTTGCAAGATGCGGTGACAGAAGCCAAGGTTGCGGGCTATGTGGGCGTCAATGTGACCTATCCCTACAAACAACAGATCATCGCGCTGCTGGATGACCTCAGCGATGGGGCGGGCGACATAGGATCCGTCAATACGGTGGTATTTCGGAACGGCAGAGCCGTCGGGCATAATACCGATTATGTAGGTTTTCATCGGGCTTTCGTGGCCAAGATCGGTCCGTTGCAACACGACACGGTCCTCTTGCTCGGCGCAGGTGGAGCGGGCAGTGCCGTTGGTTTGGCGATGCTGGATGCGGGTGTTTCTTGCCTGTACGTTTACGACCGCGATGCCTGTGTGGCCGATGCCTTACGCGCGCGGCTGGTACGGCTTCGCCCACAAGCGCAGGTTTTAGTCTGGTCGGGGGCAACCCTCATCGACGGGGTGATTAATGCGACTCCGATGGGCATGGCGTCCCACCCCGGTCAGGCGATTGATCTGGACGACGTTCCGCACGCCAAATGGGTCGGGGATATCGTCTACTTTCCTCATCAAACCCCGTTGCTGCACGCCGCCGCCGCGCGTGGCCTGCATGTCATGACAGGCGGTGGCATGGCGGTTGGTCAGGCGGCGGCGGCGTTCGAGCTGTTCACAGGGCTGCCAGCCGATGTCGCTCGCATGACCGCGCATTTCCACACACTTACCCAAGAGGTCCCCGCATGAGCGACGACGCAGATGCAATCCGTAATTGGTGGCGCACATCCATCATCGATATGGCCCCC
>JAIBDT010000072.1 GCA_024686085.1 Loktanella sp. | reverse complement strand
GATTTTTCTCAACAACCAGCGGAAATGTCACTGACGCTGTCATACTTCAGTATCTTGAATTACATTCAAAAAGGGAACCTACCGGCGTCAGCCGGTAGTCGTTCAGTTGGTCAGGTTATGCAAGATTCGCGCCCATGACCGTGTTCCTTTGTGGAAGGACGACAGGTCGTATTTTTCGTTTGGCGAGTGGATTTGGTCGTCGTCCTTTCCGAATCCGATCAGCATCGCATCCATGCCGAGGATGGTTTTGAAGTAGCCTGCGATCGGGATCGAGCCGCCACAGCCGACGTAGGCCGCCGTTTTTTCAAACTCATCGGTAAGCGCTTCGCGTGCTTTTGAGAAGGCAGGGTCTTCGGTGGACATTTGCCCTGCTGGCCCTGCGCCGTGGTCGCTAAAGGTGACGGAGCAATCGGCAGGGATCATCGCGGAGACCATTTTGCGGAAGTCTTCGCGAATTTTTAGCGGGTCTTGGGTGCCCACAAGCCGGAAGCTGATTTTTGCGGAAGCTTTTGAAGGCAGTACGGTTTTGAACCCGTCCCCTGTGTAGCCCGATGTCATCCCGTTGACTTCGCAAGTGGGGCGCGACCAGATCATTTCCAGCGGACGGCGGCCCTTTTCGCCTGCAGGTTCGGAAAGGCCTACAGAGCCAAGGAAATCTTTCTCGTCGAATTTGAGGTCGTCCCAAGCAGCTGCGAGTTCATTGGAGAGTTCTGGCACGCCGTCGTAAAAGTTTGGCACTGTGATGCGCCCATCTTCGTCATGCAGGGACGCAATGATTTTGGCCAGTACCCGCGCAGGGTTCATGGCGATGCCGCCGTACATGCCTGAGTGCAGGTCTTTGTTAGGCCCTGTGATGGTGATTTCTTCGCCCAACAGCCCGCGCAGCTGTGTGATGATCGCGGGTGTGTGTTCGCCATAAAGCCCTGTGTCGCAGATGAGGGCGATGTCGGCTGTCAGCTCTTCGGCGTTATCACGCATAAACGGGGTGAGCGACGGCGAGCCTGATTCTTCTTCGCCCTCGAAAAAGATCGTGATGTTCGCGGGCAGGGTGCCGTGGATGTCTTTCCATGACCGGCAGGCCTCGACGAACGTCATGAGCTGCCCTTTGTCGTCGGATGACCCGCGCCCGCGGATGACCTTACCTTTTGCGGTGTCTTGGATCTGCGGATCAAACGGGTCGTTGTCCCACAGGTCCAGCGGGTCCACGGGTTGCACGTCGTAGTGTCCGTAAAACAGAATGCGTGGGCCATCGCCGCCAGAGTGAGCTACGACCATTGGATGTCCGGGTGTCGCGCGCTTGGAGGCCTCAAAGCCTATGGATTTCAGGTCTTCGACAAGCCAATCGGCGGCACGGTCGCAATCGGCCTTATAGGCGGGATCGGTCGAGATGGACGGAATGCGCAGAAGGTCGAGCAGCCTTTCCGTTGCGGCATCTAGGTTTTCGTCGATTCTCGCGAGGACAGGATCTAGGGTCATGTTTATTGGCCTTTTTACGCTTTATTGATGTGGATCAACCAAAGCCTAGCCCGCGCAGTGCATAAGGCCAAGCAGGGGGCGACAGATTGTAGCGTATTGCCCGCTGGCAATTGGCTCTATATGGGGTTTAGGATAATTCTAATCCGCGCACCTGTTGGCGTGGGCGAGAGACGAAAGGAAGTCTTTTGAATTACGATAAAATGTTGAGCCAAGCTATCGATAACCTTCACACAGAAGGCCGTTATCGCACGTTCATTGATATCGAGCGCACACGTGGTCAATTCCCACATGCGGTTTGGAACAAGCCCGATGGCACGACGACGCCCGTGACAGTGTGGTGTGGAAACGATTACCTTGGCATGGGCCAGCACCCTGTTGTGCTTGCGGCGATGCATGAGGCCCTTGAGGCGACGGGTGCCGGTTCGGGTGGCACGCGCAATATTTCTGGGACGACAGTTTATCATAAGCGTCTTGAGGCCGAGCTTGCGGATTTGCATGACAAGGACGCGGCGTTGTTGTTTACATCCGCCTATATCGCCAATGATGCGACGCTGAGCACGCTGCCAAAGCTGTTTCCGGGTCTGATTATTTATTCTGACTCTTTAAACCATGCCTCGATGATTGAGGGCGTGCGCCGTAATGGCGGGGCGAAGCGGATTTTCCGTCATAATGACGTGGCACATTTACGTGAGTTGATGGCGGCTGATGATCCTGCTGCACCTAAGCTGATCGCGTTTGAGAGCGTCTATTCAATGGATGGCGATTTTGGGCCGATCAAAGAGATTTGTGATGCGGCTGATGAATTTGGCGCGCTGACTTACTTGGACGAAGTCCACGCCGTTGGCATGTATGGCCCGCGCGGTGGTGGTATTGCCGAGCGTGACGGGTTGATGGGCCGTGTGGATATCATTAACGGCACATTGGCCAAGGCGTATGGTGTGATGGGCGGCTATATCGCGGCATCGCCTAAGATGTGTGATGCGATCCGCTCTTATGCGCCTGGTTTCATTTTCACGACATCTTTGCCGCCAGCAGTGGCCGCAGGGGCGGCGGCGTCGGTGCGGCATTTGAAGACTGATCAAAAGCTGCGTGATGATCACCAGACGCAAGCGAAGATACTCAAGCTGCGCCTCAAGGGGCTGGGTCTGCCAATCATTGATCACGGCTCTCACATTGTACCCCTGATCGTGGGTGATCCGAAACATACCCAAAAACTATCGGATATGTTGCTGGCGGACTTTGGCATTTACGTCCAACCGATTAACTTTCCGACGGTCCCACGTGGCACCGAGCGTCTGCGGTTTACGCCGTCTCCTGTACACGGTCCGCGCGAGATTGATGCGTTGGTCGGTGCATTGGATGGTCTCTGGTCGCATTGTGCGCTGAATCGTGCCGAATTAGCCGGTTAATCTTTCTGCATGTGCAAACGCAATTGCGCTGTGGTAAGGCTTTCCTAAGGCAAATAGGCGTCGCGATTCGTCTATTAATTTTGGGCACGTTGCGGGAAATAGAATGATCGGTAAGGGCTTCAGACGCGCAAAAGCAGCTGAGGACGTTAAATCCAAGGGATTTGACGGCTTTGATTTGCTTTTAGGCGACCTGATGCGCGGTGAGCGCGCGACAATGGGCAAAAGCCTGTTGGACGTTCAGCGTGAGCTTAAGATCAAAGCAGCATATATTGCAGCGATTGAAAATGCCGATCCTTCCGCCTTTGACACGCCCGGTTTTATCGCAGGTTATGTGCGGTCTTATGCGCGTTACCTCAATATGGATCCTGATTGGGCTTTTGATAAATTCTGCCGCGAAAGTGGCTTTGCAACTGCTCATGGTATGTCTGCGGCTGCATCTGCTGCGAAACCCGCGCGCAACGATTTTGGCGTGAACGGCGCGGGCAAGGACATCTTTGCATCCTCTGCGACCCCGTTCATTCCTGCTGGCGAAGCCATGATGTCGCGCATCGAACCGGGTGCGGTAGGATCTGTGGCCGTGTTGATCGCCTTGATCAGTGGATTGGGTTATGGCGGTTGGACCGTTTTGCAAGAAGTGCAAAAAGTGCAATTTGCGCCAGTTGAGCAGACACCGACAGTGATTTCCGATCTTGATCCTTTGGCAGGGGCTACAAACGCGATCGAGCAATCCGATACGCTGGCATCATTTGAAGCTCCGACGACGGAGGCGCTTGACCGTCTGTATCGCCCGCAGGCGCTAGATGTGCCTGTTTTGGTGGCGCGTGATGGTCCGATCTCGACACTGAGCCCCAATATCATCCGTACGACTGGGTCTGATGGCTCGGTTCTGATGGCAAGTCTGCCTGCCGCTGAAGCCCCTTCCGTGATCCAAGTGAACGAAGGCCCTGTGCCTGAGGTCCAACTTGTCGCTGCCCGTCCTGCGTGGGTGCGTGTACGCGCGGCTGATGGGTCTGTCATTTTTGAAGGTATCATGGATGCGGGTGACAAGTTTGCCCTGCCATCCACAGAAGAGCCTGCCACCCTGCGTGTTGGTGAAAGTGGTGCGATTTACTTTGCTGTGAATGGCACACATTACGGACCTGCGGGGCGCAATGGCACGGTTACGTCGAACCTTGCGCTGTCGTCCACGAATTTGCTGGAAACTTATGCGCAAGCTGATTTGACCGCCGATCAAGGGTTGGCTGATGCCGTTAGCCTTGTCGCCGAAGTTGTGGCACCTGTCGAATAAATTCTGCTTTAAGGTTGCTGATGTGCCTTTGGCTGCATAGATAAAACTTGTCTGATCCTTGTCGAAAGCAGCCCCCATGTCGCTTAATCATATCCGCCCGTGGCGCAATATTGAACGCCGTAAGTCCCGTCAGATTATGGTGGGAAACGTGCCTGTGGGTGGCGACGCGCCGATTACCGTGCAGACTATGACAAATACGCTGACCACGGATGTCAAAGGCACGATTGCGCAAATTCAGGCGGCGTCAGATGCGGGTGCGGATATTGTGCGGGTCTCTGTCCCTGACGAGGCATCAAGCAAGGCCCTAAAGTTGATCGTCCCCGAGGTATCTGTGCCAATCGTTGCAGACATCCATTTCCACTATAAGCGCGGTATTGAGGCCGCCGAGGCGGGCGCTGCCTGTCTGCGCATCAATCCAGGTAACATTGGTGACGAAAAGCGCGTTAAAGAGGTGATCAAAGCCGCGAAGGATAACAATTGTTCCATCCGTATCGGTGTGAACGCTGGATCGTTGGAAAAGCATCTGCTGGATAAATATGGCGAGCCATGCCCTGACGCGATGGTCGAGAGTGGTCTCGATCACATCAAGATTTTGCAAGACAATGATTTCCACGAGTTCAAGATTAGCTGCAAGGCGTCTGACGTGTTTATGGCCGCCGCCGCCTATCAGCAGCTGGCCGATGCCACAGATGCGCCGATCCATCTTGGGATCACCGAGGCTGGTGGTTTGATATCCGGCACCGTGAAGTCGGCGATTGGCATGGGTAATCTGCTATGGGCTGGGATCGGCGACACGATCCGCGTGTCTTTGTCGGCTGATCCCGTAGAAGAAGTGAAGATGGGCTTTGAGATTTTAAAGTCCTTGGGCCTGCGTCACCGCGGTGTGAACATCATTTCTTGCCCGTCGTGCGCCCGCCAAGGGTTTGACGTGATCAAAACCGTCGAGGCGCTGGAAAAGCGTCTGGAGCATATCAAAACCCCGATGAGCCTGTCGATTATCGGCTGTGTTGTGAATGGCCCCGGTGAGGCGCTGATGACGGATGTCGGCTTCACTGGCGGCGGGGCAGGGTCGGGCATGGTCTATCTAGCGGGCAAGCAAAGCCACAAGCTGGGCAATGATGGGATGATCGAACATATCGTCGAGCAGGTCGAGAAAAAGGCCGCCGCGATTGAAGCTGCGGCGGCCGAATAGCCGCTACATCGCAGGTGTGATCCCTTCGGTGGGGGCAAGCGGGACGGGTTGTGTCACTTGTCTGCGTGGCCGTTTTTCATAGAACGCATTGCCGCCTGCAGTCACAACATAGTGCATGTTGTCATAGGGAAAACTGTAGCCTGCCTGATGGAAAAATCTGGCTTTTGACACCAGCGGGTGCCGTTCTCCGCGTAGCACGGCACGGGCGGTTTCTTGGGCCAGTGGCAGGCCGCTGTGTTCCATCGACCGTGTCATAACCCCGGGTGCAAATTGATTGTTTTGACCCACAACCCCGCAAATTGTGTTGGGGAATTTCGCCGAATAAACGCGGTTCATCACAACCGATCCCACGGCAATCATGCCATCGCGGCTAGACCTGTTGGATTCGAAATAGATTGCCCGTGACATGCAGTTCAGGTCTTTGCTGCTGACGGATTGTGGTGCTTTGGGTTCTTTGGCTACAGAGCAGCCCGACAAAACGAACGTCGCGCAAAGCGTGACCGTCGTTAAGATGCGTAGATTTGAAGGTGTCATTGCCGCCTGCCTGATTAATAATTATTGCAGGTAGCTTTAGCTGCTTTTGCGCTGAAATCTAGGGGCACATTTCATACACGCTGACAGTTGTGAAACACCGCCGAGGGTTACCCCCGACGGTGTTGTTTGTCTTAGGCGCCGTACCAGTTGCCGAACTTGGTCTCGACGGCCTCTGACACCATTTCTGCGAACTGTGCAGGATCTTGCGTGCCATCGTCGCGCCCACGGTAGTGATAGGGGTAGACGTAAGTTGGGGCGAACTCGCTGACCGCTTGGGCAGCGGCTTTTGCGTCCATAGTGAACGGCAAGTTCATACAGACAAACGCCAGATCGATATTTTCAAGCGCGCGCATTTCTGGCGTGCCTTCGGTATCGCCCGAGATATAGATGCGCATCCCGTCGACGGTCAAAACATAACCGTTATCACGGCCTTGCGGGTGGAAGTTAAGGCGCTCTTCCGTGGTGTTATAGGCTGGGATCGCATCTACGTTCACCATGTTCCATTCTGTCGCGTCGTCGTTCGCCAGCGCGGTCGCACGGGCTTGCATGGCTTCTGGCAGCAGCGCAAGCACGGCGGGGTTCACGATCAATGGAGCTGTTTCGCCTGCGACGACTGCGAGGGTATCGGCGTTGTAGTGATCGCCGTGTTCGTGGGTGATCAAGATCATATCGGCGGCTGGCTTGTCCGCATAGACCGCCGCATCACCAACCGGATCGACGTAGATCACACCTGCCGGTGTTTCTAGAATAATCGACGCATGTGCGATAGGGTGCACGGTGACTGTGCCATTGGCAGTTTCGAAACTGTCTGCGCTATGGCCTGCCGCGTGTGCCGCAAATGGGATCAGGGTGATGGTGCCGAGTGCGGCGGTGGTGCTAAGAAATTGACGACGCGATTGCATGATGGTGTCCTCATTGTTGCAAGTTCAATTAACAACTAGTGCGCCCATCATACAAATCCCGAACCTTTGTAAAATTATCCCTCGGACCGGATCGCGTCGACTATACGTACCATTTGGTCGAATGGCACGTAGCCGCGCAGCATTTGGTCTTCGACGACAAATGTCGGCGTACCGCTGATTTGCATGGCTTGACCCAAGAGTCTGTTATCGTTGATAATTTTCGCAACTTGGGCGCCATTCATTTCAACGGATATCGACGCGAGATCGAGTTCAAGAGATGCAGCCAGCCGGCTTAGCGAATCCTGCGTGATGTCCCCACGGAATTCCATCAAAGTATTGTGAACGGTCTCGTAGGCATCGTCGCCTGCCACGATTTTGGTCGCGATTGCGAATTGTGCCGCCAGCATCGACTGGTCGCCCAAGATCGGAAATTCTTTGACAATATATTTGATGTTTCCGTCTGTGGTCAGCAATTGCGCCACTTCGGGATAGGCTTTTTTACAGTAGCCGCACTTGTAGTCCATGAACTCGACAATGGTGATGTCGCCTTCAAGGTTGCCGCCCACGAAAGAGTTCGGATCATCATGCAATTGCCCTGCGTAGGTCTGCGCAAGGGTCACGTCGCTGTTTGCCTTTGCCGCTTGTTCGCGCTGCTCTAACACGCCGATTGCTTCCATCAGTACCTCTGGGTTTTCCATCAGGTAGGCGCGGACTTCGGCGCGAAAGCTGGTCCGTTCCGCTTCGGTCATCGCCTCTTGGGCAAAGGTGGGGCTGGCCAGTGTCATGGCGAGTGCAAGGGCAATGCGTTTCATATTGGTCTCTTTCATCTGCTTTGGTCGCGGACAGATCACATCTACGCGCCTGTGCCAAGGTCGGTTGTTGACGCACCTGCATCACGCAGGCACAAGTGTTCAAAACATACGAGGCATGACATGCGACATTCAACCCGAGGCGAGGTTGATCCCTTTATTGTGATGGACGTCATGGAAGCGGCCCGCAAAGCCGAAGATTCAGGCCGTCACATTATTCACATGGAAGTTGGTCAACCGGGAACGGGTGCGCCTGCGGCTGCGCGTGCTGTGTTGGCGGAAAAGCTGTCTGACCCTTTGGGATATACCGTTGGTCTTGGCTTGCCTGCGCTGCGTGGACGCATTGCCCAGCATTACATGGATGTTTACGGCGTCGATCTTGACCCTGCGCGTGTGGTGATCACGTCGGGCGCGTCGGGCGCGTTTCTGCTCGCGTTCTCGGCCTTGTTTGACAACGACGCTCGCGTAGGGTTGGGCCTGCCATGCTATCCGTCTTATCGCCAGATATTAAAGGCCGTTGGCCTGTCGCCCGTCGAGGTACCAACAACGGATGCGGGGCGTTACCAGCCGCAACCTGCTGATGTTGCTGACTATAACCTTGATGGGTTGATCGTTGCCTCGCCTGCTAATCCCACCGGCACAATGCTAGATGCGGACGCGCTTAGAGCGTTGGCCGATGCCTGTGCCGTTCAAGGCGCTGCATTTATATCCGACGAGATTTATCATGGCATCAGCTATGACACCGATGCGATCACGGCCCTGCAGGTCACCGATGATGTTTATGTTGTGAACTCTTTTTCCAAGTATTTCTCGATGACAGGATGGCGCGTGGGCTGGATGATTGTCCCTGCCGATCATGTCCGCCGCGTCGAGCGTTTGGCACAAAACATGTTCATCTGCGCGCCCCATGCCAGCCAAGTTTTGGCCTTGGCGGCGTTTGATTGCAAAGAGGAATTGGACGGCCATCTCGGGGTCTACGCGGCCAATCGCACGTTGATCATGGATGGGTTGGCGGCTGCTGGCCTGACCAAATGCGCGCCGCCTGATGGCGCGTTTTACGTTTATGTAGATGTGTCGGACTATACCGACGATGCGCGTGCTTTTGCGGCTGAAATCTTAGATAAAGCGGATGTGGCGGTCACGCCCGGTTTGGATTTTGACCCCGTTGATGGGCACAAATGGCTGCGCTTGTCATATGCCCGCGCCACTGCCGACATTGCCGAGGGTGTCGAGCGCCTGAAAACATTCATGGAGGCGCGCCAATGATCCGTTACCTTGTTTTGTGTCTGATGTTGGCGACACCGAGCTTTGCGCAGGATTTCAGTGCCCTGGCGCGGATTGATGCCGCGAAAAGTCAGGTCTCGGATATGGGGCGGGGCATTGCGGTTGATCTGCACCTGTCCCAAGCTGTGCCTTACCGCGTGTTCACGCTGGATGATCCGCGCCGCCTTGTGCTGGACTTTCGCGAGGTTGATTGGCGCGGGGCCAGCCGCGAGGCGATGTTGAACGCGGATAATGCCAGCGACCTGCGCTTTGGTCCGCTGCGCCCCGGATGGTCGCGTATGGTGATTGATTTGGCGTCACCCTTGAAGGTCAAAGAGGCTGGGATGCAGGTCACAGAGCAGACTGGCATTGCCGTATTGCATGTCGCATTGGCGCCGGTGTCAGCGGTTGATTTTGCACAAAGTGCGGGCGCCCCTGATGATGCTGAATGGCAGGCGTTGGCGCAGGCGGATACTGCTGCAATTGAACCTAAAGCGCCTGACGGCCCGATGATTGTCGCGATTGATGCGGGGCATGGCGGCATTGATCCGGGCGCCGAGCGCGAAGGCGTGCGGGAGGCCGATGTCGTGTTGGCGCTTGCGATCGAGCTTGCCGATGCCATCAATAGGTCGGGTCAAATGCGCGCGATCCTGACCAGAGACGCCGATTTCTTTGTCCCGCTTGAGGAACGTATGACAATTGCGCGGGCCGCAGGTGCGGCGGCTTTTGTCTCGTTGCACGCAGATGCGCTAGAAGACGGCGGCGCGCGTGGTGCGTCGGTCTATACCTTGTCGGACGAGGGGCTTGATGTTGCGTCGACGCGTATGGCCGAGCGCCATGATCGCGGTGATCTTTTAGCGGGTTTGGACTTGGACGGGCATGACGACCGGATTGCGACCGTGTTAATGGATTTGGCGCGGTTGGAAACAGGCCCGGCGGGTGATCGTCTGGCCGATGCGATGGTCACTGGACTGCGCGGCGCAGGGGTGACTTTGAACAGCCGTCCGCGCCGAAAAGGCAAGTTGGCAGTGCTAAATGCCCCTGATTTTGCAAGCGTTTTGATCGAGTTGGGGTTTTTGTCATCAGCCAAGGATCGCGCAGCGTTAAGTAGTCCGATCTCACGTGCGCCGATGGTAGCAGGGATCACGGCTGCGCTGACAAAATGGGCCGACGCGCAGGCCGCTGCGGCACCGCTTGTGCGCCAGTAACGCGCTTGATCACAAAAGTGATAAGCTCAACGGCGAAATCGCGCCAAAATGGGTGTTTCCGCTTTTGACCATTGGGCTGTAGCGTCCTATAAGCCAGCTAACTATTGATGGGGGCTACTGGCCGTGCTGCGCTTTATTATGTCATTTTTTGGCGGCATCTTTTCGATGCTGACACTGGGCCTTGCAATGATGGCTCTGACCATTGGTGCGGTTTTCTACATGTATGGCCGTGATTTGCCGTCTTACGAGGTCCTGTCGCAGTATACACCCAAGACGATCAGCCGGATTTATTCGGGCGAGGGGAACATCATCGACGAGTTCGCGACCGAGCGTCGTTTGTTCACCCCTGCCGAGGAAATCCCCGATCTGGTCAAGCAGGCGTTTGTCTCGGCAGAGGACAAGAATTTCTATACCCACAACGGCTTTGACGCGCGCGGGATGGCTGCGGCTTTGGTTGATGCGGTCAAAAGCCGTGGCGCTGATGTGCGCGGTGCGTCGACGATTACCCAGCAGGTGATGAAGAATTTCTTGCTTGACGGATCGCGGTCCGCCGAACGGAAGATCAAAGAGATCATTCTGGCCGTACGCATCGAGGAATCGATGCCAAAGGAGCGTATCCTAGAGCTGTATCTCAACGAGATTTTCTTGGGGAAAAACAGCTTTGGCGTTACCGCTGCGGCACTGACGTATTTCAACAAACCGCTGTCTGACTTGACCGCAAGTGAAGTGGCTTATCTGGCTGTGCTGCCCAAAGCCCCTTCGCGCTATGACCCTGTCCGCGACCTTGATCGCGTCATTCCGCGCCGCAACTTTGTTCTGCGCGAGATGTGGGAAAACGGCTATCTGGATGATGACACGTATAATTCGGCACGCAATGAAACGCTTAAGACTGTGCAGTCTGGCGATTTCGAAAGCTTCCGGTCAGAGCGCCCGCCGCGTGATTACTTTACAGACGAAATTCGCCGTCAGCTGAGCCAAGACTTTGGTGAGGACGAATTCTTTAACGGTGGTCTGTCGATCCGTGCGACGGTTGATCCCGAAATGCAAATCGAGGCGGCCCATGCGTTGCAGCGTGCGCTGGAATCCTATGACCGTGGCCGCGGTCGCTGGACGGGCACTGGCAAAACGATCGCGCCCGAAACGCTTACAACCGAAGACGACTGGCGCGCCGCCCTACGGGATGTTGTTGTGGCCCGTGATATTACGCTTGAGAACCCTTGGTTCCCTGCGGTCGTCTTGGAAATTGGTGACGACCAGATGCGTGTCGGTATCGAAGACGTTGTGCAGACCGAGGCCGAGCCGCAGATCATCCCGCGCAAGGATATCGAATGGATCCGCGGCGGCTTTGCTGACAACTTTGAAGTCGGCGATGTGGTGCATGTGCGCCGCATGACGACCGATGCCGACGGCAGCTTTATCCGTTGGACGTTGCGCCAAGTTCCAGAAGTGCAGGGCGGTTTCATGGCGATGGACGTCAACACGGGCCGTGTGATCGCGATGCAGGGCGGGTTCTCATACCAGAATTCGGTATTTAACCGCGCCACCCAAGCAAACCGTCAGCCTGGTTCGTCGTTTAAGCCGTTTGTTTATGCGGCCGCTTTGGACAGCGGTTATTCACCTGCGACGATCGTGGTCGATGCGCCGATCGAGATTAACACCCCGCAGGGTGTGTGGCGTCCGCAGAACTCTTCCAACCAGTTTTATGGTCCAACCCCGCTGCGCACAGGGATCGAGCAATCACGGAACTTGATGACCATTCGTCTGGCCCAAGAGGTCGGTATTGGAGTTGTCGGGGACTACGCAGAAAAGTTTGGCGTTTACGACAATATGAACCGCGTGCTGTCCACGGCGTTGGGGTCAGACGAGACCACATTGTTCAAGATGGTCGCAGCCTATGCGATGTTTGCCAATGGTGGCGAGCGGGTCGAGCCGACGCTTGTTGACCGTGTGCAGGACCGCTACGGCAAAACGGTTTACCGCCATGATGAACGCATCTGTGACGATTGTGGGAACTTGGCTCTGCCGCTGGGGCAATCCCCTAGGATTATCTCGAGCCGCGAACGTGTGATGAACGAAATCACCGCCTATCAGCTGACATCAATGATGGAAGGTGTTGTGCAACGCGGGTCGGCATCCAAGACCGTCAACTTGCCAGTGCCAATTGCTGGTAAAACGGGGACGACGAACGACGCCAAAGACGTTTGGTTTGTTGGTTTCTCAAGTAATATCGTTGCAGGCTGCTATATCGGTTTTGATAATCCGCGTTCAATGGGCCAAGGCGCTTACGGTGGCACGATGTGTGGACCTGTGTTTAACCAGTTCATGACCCAAGCGATCAAGAAATACGGCGGTGGTAAATTCAACGTGCCTGCCGATTGCCAGTTCATCAAAATTGACCGTTTCACAGGCGCCCGTTTGCCTGATGGCGCTGGCGGCGACAACGTGATTGCCGAATGTTTCCGTCCGGGTGAAGAGCCAGTCTTTGGTATCACTTTCGATGGTGGTTTTGGGATGGCTGCAGACCTGCCCTTGTTTGATGTCGTGCCGCGCGCGACCCGTTCTGTGACCACATCGACAGGTGGCACGGCGCAGGTCGGTCCAAAGGCATCGTT
>JAIBDT010000107.1 GCA_024686085.1 Loktanella sp. | reverse complement strand
TTTGATATGCTGTTCCACAGCTTGCCAACGCGAAAACAATGCCAGCCAATAGAGTATTTTTCACAACCAATCCCTCTTAGTTCTTTTAAATGGGCCCGTAACGCTAAATTCAAAGGGCTCTCAAATAACCTGCAATTTCTAACGATTTGGTCCGTCGCACTAGACGACCGAGCCGATTTTGTCACACGTCCATTGTCGAGATTGGACGATCTTTGCATCGCTAATAAGCAGCTAAAAGAGATTTTCAAAGGGCTGATTGACGTTTATGATATCTTCGCAGCTAGCGGTGTCTTTTCGACATCGCCATTGGCAGTCAAATCTGAGCATTTTTCTCACTCGGCAAAGTTGGCATGTATGACCAGTTTTGTCATGCCATTCTTGCGGGCTTTTAAAGTACGTTGGTTTCTTTTAAAAATTCAATTCACGATGATTGGCAATAGAAACGTGTCAGCCGCAGATTAAGGGTTTTCTTATGCTAAAATGGTTTTCAAAGAAGCCTCAAGGCGTCACCTTCCAGCCGCCCAAAGAGGTTTCACCTGCAAGCCCACTGAGCGTAATAGGCGATATTCATGGTCGAATGGACCTGCTTGAGCGACTTCTTGCCGAAAGCGATGATGGCTTTCAGCTGATCTGCGTGGGTGACTATGTCGACCGTGGCGATGACAGTGCTGATGTTCTACGTGTGCTCTTTCGGCGGCCTGACATCGTGTGTTTGCGCGGCAACCACGAAGAAATGATGCTTAATTTTATCGACAATCCTGAAACGTCAGGAGCGCGGTGGATGCGTTATGGCGGTTTACAAACGATCGCTAGTTTCAGCATTGGTGGTGTGCACGAGTTTGCGGACGGTGCGGCCATGCGGATCGCCCGTGACGAACTGGTCAAAGCGATGGGGGACGAGTTGATCGGATGGCTGCGCCAATTGCCGAACTATTTCATCAGTGGAAATGTTGCAGTTGTGCATGCAGGTGCTGATCCTGACTTGCCGATTGATGACCAACCTGTGCGCAATCTAACCTGGGGTCATGCCAACTTTGGCGCGAGGCCGCGATTTGACCAAATGTGGGTGGTGCACGGTCATACGATCGTGGACGAACCATCCATTGTGAACGGCTGTGTCGCGATTGATACCGGTGCATATGCGACGGGTCGGCTGACGAATGTCACAGTAACGACAGCTGGCTTTACGTTCTGCTAAATGAGCGGATCGGAAACCATTTTCACAAATCAACCACGTCATGCAACGCAACTTGACGCCCGAGTGTCGTATTTGCGCTGTTGTGCTGTCTGGTCGCCCGCTACACATTTGTTGCAAGTGGTGAACCAAGGGATGTGGTCGGAATGGCATTAGATGAACGCAAGGGTGTTTGGAAATCCGGAAAAGGCAAGGGTCGTCATACGACCAAGGGCCGTCAACTGGATGACACCGCACACGCCGAAGTTCGCGCGCTTTTGGGCGATCGCCCTGTGCAGCGTGATTTGTTGATTGAGTATTTGCACTTGGTTCAAGATAAATTCGGCTGCCTGTCAGCAGCGCATCTTCGTGCACTGGCAGAGGAATTGCGCGTTGGCCAAGCCGAGGTCTATGAGGTCGCGACGTTCTACGCCCACTTTGATGTGGTAAAAGAGGGTGAGCCCAAACCGCCCGCGCTAACGATCCGTGTTTGCGACAGTCTGTCTTGCGAACTGGCTGGTGCGCAGGCGTTACAGAAGGCGCTTAAAGACGGGCTTGATGCGGGCGAGGTCCGTGTATTGCGCGCCCCTTGTATGGGCCGTTGCGATACGGCGCCCGTATTGGAAATCGGCCACGCCCATATCGACCACGCCACTGTTGAAAAGGTCGAGGCCGCAATTGCGGGTGGCCATACCCACGCAGTAATCCCCGACTACGAAGGTTTTGACGCCTATGTTGCCGCTGGTGGTTACGCCGAACTGAAGGCGTTGCGCGAGGACGGCAACTGGGAAGACGTGCAAGCTAAGATCAAGGAAAGCGGTTTGCGCGGTCTTGGTGGCGCTGGCTTCCCGTCTGGTACCAAGTGGGGCTTTGTCCGCGCCAATGAAGGCACGCGTTATCTTGCTGTGAATGGCGACGAGGGCGAGCCGGGCACATTCAAAGACCGCTACTATCTAGAGCGCACGCCGCATCTGTTCCTAGAGGGTATGTTGATCGCCGCTTGGGCCGTCGAGGCAGAACGCGCTTACATTTATATGCGCGACGAATATGCAGCTGTGCTGCATATCTTGGCTGTGGAAATCGCGAAACTTGAGGCGGCTGGTATTGTCGAGGCTGGCTATATCGAGGTTCGCCGTGGTGCGGGTGCCTACATCTGTGGCGAAGAATCCGCGATGATTGAAAGCATCGAAGGTAAGCGCGGCATTCCGCGTCACCGTCCACCATTTGTGGCGCAGGTCGGTATCTTTGGAAAACCAACGTTGGTGCATAACGTCGAGACCTTGTTGTGGGTCGCCCGCGTCATGCGCGAAGGGCCAGAGGTTCTCAATTCGGTCGAAAAGAATGGCCGCAAGGGTTTGCGCAGCTACTCGGTTTCAGGCCGCGTCAAGAACGCTGGCGTCTATCTTCTTCCTGCTGGTTCCACGATTATTGACGTCATTGAAGCCGCTGGCGGCATGGCCGGTGGCGAGGTGTTCAAGGCCTATCAACCGGGTGGTCCGTCCTCTGGTTTGCTGCCCGCCTCCATGTGTGACATCCCGCTTGATTTCGACACGCTGCAACCGCACGGCACGTTCATCGGATCTGCTGCGGTGGTCGTCCTCTCTGAACGTGACAGCGCCCGCGATGCCGCACTGAATATGCTACGGTTCTTTGAAGACGAGAGCTGTGGTCAATGCACCCCATGCCGCGTCGGTTGCGAGAAAGCGGTCAAGTTGATGCAGGCCCCGAAATGGGACCAAGCGCTGCTCAAGGAGCTCAACACCACTATGGTCGACGCCTCGATTTGTGGCCTTGGTCAGGCGGCACCGAACCCGATCAAAATGGTCATGGCCTTCTTCAAGGATGAAATCTGATGTCAAAAATTACATTCACACTTGATGGTAAATCGGTCGAAGCTGAAAAAGGCATGACCATCTGGGAGGTCGCCAATGGTCGCGGCCTTGTGATCCCGCATCTGTGCCACAAGCCAGAGCCGGGCTATCGGTCCGACGGTAACTGCCGCGCTTGTATGGTTGCAATCGAGGGCGAGCGTACTTTGGCTGCGTCGTGTATTCGCGAACCGTCCGAGGGAATGGTTGTCACAACTGACAAGCCGCGCGAAGTGCAGGCCCGCAAGATGGTGATGGAGATGCTCGTGGCGGACCAGCCAGAGCGCGACGTCGCGCATGATAAGTCGTCCCACCTTTGGGATATGGCTGAGGCGCAGGGCGTGTCTGAGAGCCGTTTTCCGACGATGGATGCCGAACATATTCCGCTGCTCGACAGCTCGCACGTTGCGATGTCGGTGAACCTTGATGCGTGTATCCAATGCGGTCTTTGCGTGCGTGCATGTCGCGAAGTGCAGGTCAACGATGTGATCGGCATGGCGGGGCGCGGGCATAACGCCTACCCCGTTTTCGA
>JAIBDT010000094.1 GCA_024686085.1 Loktanella sp. | reverse complement strand
GACCCTTCAAGGCGGATAAAGCCAGTCAGGATGTTGCGTGCGTAGTCTTCTTGGATTTCATAAAAATCGCCCTCATCGGCCAGCTTATGAATGAGTTCTTTCATGTCATAAGGTGTGTTGGCGTTGTCGGGGATCATTGTGTCGAGGCTTTCGTCGATCCGGTTCACGTCATCAAAGAACGGTCGCGTTGGCGCTTTGGCTTTGTTGTTGAGCGGCAAGAAGTCGACCAAGCGCCGACATTCGGCCAAGGCCTCGACATCGTTCTCGAACGCGCCGTCGGCGACGGATGATTTCTTGGTATGCGTGCCAGCCCCGCCCAGTTCTTCGGCGGTGACCACTTCGTTGGTCACGGTTTTGACCACGTCAGGCCCTGTGACAAACATGTAAGAGCTGTCTTTGACCATAAAAATAAAGTCGGTCATCGCAGGGCTATAGACCGCCCCGCCCGCGCATGGCCCCATGATCAGGCTGATCTGCGGCACAACCCCAGAGGCCATGATGTTGCGCTGGAATACTTCGGCGTAGCCTGCAAGCGAGGCCACCCCTTCTTGGATGCGCGCACCGCCGGAATCGTTGATCCCGATCACAGGCGCGCCGTTTTGCATCGCCATATCCATGATTTTGCAGATTTTCTGCGCGTGTGTTTCTGACAGTGACCCGCCAAAGACCGTGAAGTCCTGGCTGAACACATAGACCAGTCGTCCATTGATTGTGCCCCAGCCCGTGACAACACCGTCACCCGCAGGGCGCTGTTTTTCCATGCCGAAATCGGTGCAGCGGTGTGCGACGAACATATCGAATTCTTCGAACGACCCATCATCGAGTAGCAAATCAATGCGCTCGCGCGCGGTCAGCTTGCCTTTGGCGTGCTGTGCTGCGATGCGTTTTTCGCCGCCACCCATACGGGCAGCCTCGCGGCGTGTTTCAAGCTCTTGCATAACGTCCATGATGGGGCTCCCCTTATCCTAGGGTCAACAGTAACGCCCCTTACCTCGGTTGAGAAGCAGCAATGAGGATATTTGCAAACTATACGCTTCGCAAAATGTAATTATTGCAAATTTGCTAACCTCCAACCAATGGATCAAAACCATTGGACAGCCAAACACCTGCGACCTATGTCCATTCTATGACTTCTATACATGTTGTGCGGTTTTTAGACCGCAGCACCCCGCCACATATTGCGACGCTTATTCTGATTGCGGGGATTTCCGCGTTGAATATGTCGATTTTCCTGCCCTCTTTGCAGGCCATGACTGCCTATTTCGACACGGAATATGCGACGATGCAGCTGGCCTTGTCGGGTTATCTGGCGGCAACGGCGGTGCTGCAAATCTTTATCGGCCCTATTTCAGACCGCTATGGCCGCAGGCCTGTGCTGCTGGCCTCTTTGGTCATTTTTGTGGTCGCGAGCCTAGGCGCTTATTTCGCAACGTCCGTCACCGTGTTCCTTGCGTTTCGCATGTTGCAAGCCGCTGTGGCCACAGGCATCGTGCTGTCCCGCGCGATTGTGCGCGATATGGTCCCGCAAGCTCAGGCCGCGTCGATGATCGGCTACGTCACGATGGGCATGTCGCTGGTCCCAATGGTCGGCCCGATGATTGGTGGCGCGATTGACCAGTTCTTTGACTGGCACGCGACGTTTCTGTTCCTGACGGTCGCAGGGTCTGCGGTGCTGGTTCTGTGCTATTTCGATCAAGGCGAGACCTTGGCCGAGGGCGGCATGTCGTTTCGCGAGCAACTAAAAGGCTATCCAGAGCTGTTTGCCTCGCCCCGCTTTTGGGGCTATGCCCTCTGTGCCGCCTTTGCGTCGGGCGCATTTTTCGCGCTGCTGGGAGGCGCGTCTTTTGTCGCAAGCACGGTTTTTGGCTTGTCGCCACTGTGGTCCGGGATCGCACTGGGCGCGCCCGCGATCGGCTATGGTCTTGGGAATTTCATCGCGGGCCGTTATTCGGTGAAATACGGTATCAACCGCATGGCGGTCACCGGATCGCTGTTGATTATCGCGGGCTTAGGGTTTTCTTTGAGCCTTGCGTTACTGGGCTACCACCATGCGCTGATCTTCTTTGGTTGCTGCACATTTCTTGGCCTCGGCAACGGCATCGCCCTGCCCAATGTCACCGCAGGCCTGTTGTCGGTGCGACCGCATTTGGCAGGCACGGCGTCAGGCCTTGGCAGCGCGATGATGGTTGGCGGCGGCGCGGCGCTGGCGCAATTTGCAGGCACCTTGCTGAACCCAGAGTCGGGTGCTGTGCCTTTGCAATGGTTGACGTTTCTGACAGCGATTGCGTCCTTGCTGAGTGTCTTGTTTGTGATCTGGCGCGAAAAGCGGGTCGCCTAACCACTTGATTTGCAATCTTTGCAGGCGCTATGCATAGCCCTGCGAATAGTTTGCAAAGGTGACACATGGCCGTTCAGAAGATCTATGCGGGTGCAAAGCTGCGCGAGTTGCGCGGGCGTTTGGCGCTGACCCAAAAGCTGTTTGCTGAAAAGCTGGGCGTGTCCCTGCCCTATCTGAACCAAATGGAGAACAACAACCGGCCTGTTAGCACCTCGGTGGTGCTGGGGTTGGCGCAAGAGTTCGGGTTTGACGTGACCGAGTTACAGTCGGGCGATGAGGCCCGTTTGGTGGGTGACATGCGCGAGGCTTTAGCTGATCCAGTGTTTGCAGGCGACAGTCCCGCGCTTGCAGATTTGCGACTTGCCGCAGCAAATGCCCCCACTTTGGCGCGCGCGTTTCTGGACCTGCATGCCGCCTACCGTCAGACCCACGAACGCCTTGCCAGTTTGGACGAAGCCCTGGGTCGTGAAGATGCCCGTTTGCAGCCCAGCCCGTGGGAAGAGGTGCGCGATTTCTTTCACTATTGCGACAATTACATTGATGCGGTGGATCGCGCGGCAGAGAGGTTTGCGGGCACTTGCGCGGCGGGTGAAACCAAAGCAGCAGCAGCCATCCGCGTCCTAGGCACGCATGGCATTAGCGTTGGCTTTACGCCAAGCGGTCCGTTGCGCCGTTTTGATCCCGCTACAAAGGTTCTGACCCTTTCGACAGGCGCGGCTGAGGCCACGCAGACGTTCCAGTTGTTGCTGCAATTGGCGCTGGTGACCCAAGAGCCGCTGTTAGAAGCCACGTTGGATTTGGCCCGTTTTGGGTCGGTTGAGGCCCGCAGCATCGCCAAGGTCGGGCTGGCCAATTACTTTGCTGGGGCGGCTTTGATGCCATACGGCGCATTTCTGGCCGCCGCCCAAGAAACCCGCCATGACCTGGAATTGCTTTGCACCCGCTTTGGCGCGTCTTTGGAACAGGTCGCCCACCGCCTGTCGACGCTGCAGCGCCCTACAGCCAAGGGGATTCCGTTCTTTTTTGTTCGTGTCGATCAGGCGGGCACGATTACCAAGCGGCACTCTGCCACGACATTGCAATTTGCCCGCTACGGCGGTGCCTGTCCGCTTTGGAATGTGCATGCTGCGTTTGAAACACCGGGTCAGTTTTTGCGCCAATTGGCCGAAACCCCTGACGGCGCGCGGTATTTTTGCCTTGCCCGCGATGTGTCTCGATCAGGTGGGTCGTATCATGCCCCGATGCGCCGTTATGCGATTGGTTTGGGCTGCGAGATACGCCATGCGGATGCGTTGGTTTACGCCGATCACATGGATATTGCCGCGACGAATGCCTATGCGCCGATCGGAATTTCATGCCGTATTTGCGAGCGCAAGCAATGCCACCAGCGGTCGGTGCCGCCGATTGAACGACGCTTGCGGGTGGACCCCGACATGCGCGGGGTCCTGCCGTATCAGGTTGATTAACGCTGGGATGTTGCCCAGTTTGGGTTGATCCAAGGCGCGTCGTTGGACGCAGGCAGCGGCGCGCGTGCAAGAATGTGATCAGCCGCTTTTTCGCCAACCATGATTGACGGCCCATTTAGGTTACCATTTGTTATCCTTGGGAAAATAGAGCTGTCGGCGACGCGCAAGCCCTCCACCCCGATGACCCGACATTCGGGATCAACCACGGCCATCGGGTCGTCCACGCTGCCCATTTTGCAGGTCCCGCAAGGGTGATAGGCGCTTTCGGCGTGTTCGCGGATGACCGCGTCGAGATCTTCGTCAGATTGCACAGCGTCACCTGGTTGGATTTCGTGCCCGCGGTAGGGCGCAAAGGCGTCTTGCGCGAAAATTTCGCGGGTCAGGCGGATGCAATTGCGGAAGTCTTCCCAGTCGGACGGGTCGGACATGTAGTTAAACTGGATGCGCGGGTTGTCCACGGGATCGGCTGATTTCAAGGTCACTTGGCCGCGTGAAACCGACCGCATCGGGCCAACATGGGCTTGGAAACCGTGCCCTTCCGCGGCGACTTTCCCGTCGTAGCGCACCGCGATGGGCAGGAAGTGGTATTGGATGTCGGGGTAGTCGACGCCAGCGCGTGAGCGAATGAAGCCTGTACTTTCAAACTGGTTGGATGCCCCAAGGCCGGTTTTGGTGAACAGCCATTGCGCGCCGATTTTCGCTTTGCCCCAGAGGTTCCAGTGTTTGAAGAGCGACACGGGTTTTGTGGCGGCTTGTTGCACGTAAAGTTCTAGGTGGTCTTGCAGGTTTTGCCCGACGCCAGCGCGGTCTGCGATCACGTCGATCCCGTGTTCCGCGAGATGCGCGGCGGGGCCGATGCCTGACAGCATCAGCAACTTGGGCGAGTTCAGGGATGAGGCCGCAACGATGACTTCGACACCTGCGCGGATCACTTCGGTCTTGCCTTTGCGGGTCACTTCGACGCCGACTGCGCGGCCGTTTTCAATGACGATTTTACGGGCGAATGCGCGGGTCAATGTGCAGTTTGGCCGTTTGAGCGCGGGGCGCAGATAGGCGTTTGCCGCAGACCAACGCCGCCCCTTCCAGATGGTTGCGTCAAAAGGGCCAAAGCCTTCTTGTTGCTGGCCGTTGTAGTCGTCGGTGACCGGATAGCCTGCTTGCGCGCCTGCTTTCACGAAGGCTTGGGTCAGAGGGTTTTTGCGCGGGCCGCGTGTGATATGCAGAGGCCCTTTATCACCACGCCATGTTTTATCGCCACCATGTCCGCCTGAATGCCAATTTTCCATACGTTTGAAGTAAGGCAGCACATCGGCGTAGGACCAGCCATGCGCACCACTTTCGGCCCAGTGGTCAAAGTCGCGGGCGTGGCCGCGCACATAGATCATGCCGTTGATGGAGGATGATCCGCCGATGACTTTGCCCCGCGGTGTGACCATTTCACGCCCGCCGAGATGTGGTTCGGGTTCGGATTTCAGCCCCCAATCATACATTTTCATGTTCATAGGGTAAGAGAGCGCGGCAGGCATCTGGATGAATGGTCCCGCGTCCGATCCGCCGTGTTCGATGACGAGGACGTTTTTGCCTGCTTCAGCCAAACGGTAGGCGATGGCGCAGCCCGCAGAGCCCGCGCCGATGATGACGTAATCAGCGTTCAAAATGGAGCCTCCACATCGCCCATGGCGACATAGACGCCTTTGATTTGTGAATAGTGTTCGATGGCCGCTTTCGAGTTTTCGCGGCCTACCCCAGAGAGTTTGGAGCCGCCGAATGGGGCCTCTACGGGTGCGAGGTTGTAGGTGTTGATGTAGCATGTGCCTGCTTCAAACCCTGCGACCATGCGGTGTGCACGGGTCAGATCGGCGGTGAAAACGCCTGCGGCAAGGCCAAATTCGGTGTCATTGGCGCGGGCCAAAACCTCTTCTTCGGTATCGAAATCGAGCACGGACAGGACTGGTCCAAAGATTTCTTCGCGCGCGATTGTCATGTCGTCGGTGACGTCCGCAAAGACGGTGGGTTCAAGGAAATATCCCTGCCCATCTACGCGGTTGCCGCCTGTGATCAGGCGTGCGCCTTCGGATTTGCCCTTGGCGATAAAGCCTTCGACGATGTCGCGTTGGCGTTCTGATACCATGGGGCCAAAGTTGACGTCGGGGTCTTGTGGGTCGCCCATTTTCACGCCCTTCAGGCGTTCAGCGATGCGGGCAAGGAAGGCGTCTTTAATGCCTTTTTGCACAAAGACCCGTGTGCCGTTGGAGCAGACTTGGCCTGAGGAATAGAAGTTGCCGAGAATTGCGCCTGAGACGGCGTTCTCTAAGTCTGCATCATCGAAGATCACGAGCGGGGATTTGCCGCCGAGTTCCATTGTGACAGCGCGGATACCTTCGGCCGCCGCAGCGTAGACTTTGCGCCCTGTTGGCACAGAACCTGTGAGGGATACTTTGGCCACGCGGTCGTCCGTGATCAGGGATGCGCCGACGGCACCGTAGCCTTGGATCACGTTGTAGACGCCTGCGGGTGCGCCTGCCTCGTAGAGGATTTCGGCGACTTTCAGGGCACAGAGCGGGGTTGTTTCAGACGGTTTGAACACCATTGTGTTGCCGCAAGCCAGTGCTGGCGCGCCTTTCCAGCTGGCGATTTGGGTCGGGTAGTTCCATGCGCCGATGCCGACGCAAACGCCAAGGGGTTCGCGGCGGGTGTAGACGAAATCGTCACCAAGTTGGATGTGTTCGCCTGTGATTGCCCCTGCCAGACCACCGAAGTATTCCAGCGCGTCGGCCCCTGATGTGGCGTCGGCGACAGAGGTTTCTTGGTATGGTTTGCCTGTGTCATAGGTTTCCAGCACGGAGAGGTCATGGTTGCGCATCCGCATGATGTCAGCGGCGCGGCGCAAGACGCGGCCCCGCTGCGTGCCTGTCATGGCCGCCCATTCTTTGCCTGCGCGTTTGGCGGCGGCGAGGGCTTGGTCGATGATCGCAGGGGTCGCGGAATAGACGGT
>JAIBDT010000102.1 GCA_024686085.1 Loktanella sp. | reverse complement strand
TTTTCGTTGGGGTTCGGATCTACATCGGCAAAGATCGCGCGACCGAGGCCCGCAGCCTCCAGCAGGTCCAGGGTCTTGCGCGTAATATCCATATCCGCCAAACCGCGATCAGTAATAAGGAGTGGTTTTTTGATGCCTGCTATAGCACAGGCATCCGCAATTTCAGAAATGCGTCCTGCTCCAAAACGGATAGCGGTGGGATAAGACCAATTGGCAGTGATGGACATGTGGTTAAACCTTTTTCAGGTGGTAGGATTTGGGGCGAGTCAGATTATGATAGCCGATGGCAGACAATCCCCCGCCACGCCCAGTGTCTTTGCAGCCCGTCCAGCACAGGCCGGGGTCAAGATAATCAGCTCGGTTCATGAATACGGTGCCTGTTTCAATCTGATCGGCTATGGCTTCAGCGCGCGCAGTGTTCTGCGTCCATAGCGATGCAGTAAGGCCAAACTCACTGTCATTCATTAGCTGAATTGCTTCGGCGTCGTCTTTGACGGACATGATGCCGACCACCGGGCCGAAACTTTCTTCGCGCATCACCCGCATATCATGGGTAACGTTTGAGAGAATTTGCGGCATTAGATAGGCACCACTATCTTCAGGAAAATCCACCGGATTGATATGCGCAACTGCACCTGCGGCGATAGCATCAGTAATTTGATGGCGTACTTCGTCTGCGAAACGGACATGCGCCATAGGCCCGATCGTGGTCTCTTGGTCCAATGGATTGCCCAGCTTGTAACCGTTAACAATATTAACCGCTTTCTCAACAAACTGTTCGAACAGGCTTTCATGTACGTAAATCCGTTCAATCCCACAACAACATTGGCCGGAGTTGAACATCGCGCCATCAATCAGCGTTTCTACGGCAGCGTCCAGATTAGCGTCTTCCATGACATAGCCGGGATCTTTACCGCCAAGCTCAAGCCCTATGCCAGTGAACGTACCGCTGGCTGCCGCCTCCATCGCCCGGCCGCCAGCAACGGAGCCTGTGAAATTCACAAATCCAAAGGCGCGGTCTTCGATCAGACCGGACGTAGTGGTGTGATCCAGGAAGACGTTTTGAAACACATCCGCGGGAATTCCTACGGAATGAAACGCCGCCGCCATCCGTTCGCCGACTAACGGCGTCTGGGAGGCGTGCTTCAACATCACAGCATTGCCAGCGATCAACGCAGGGGCGACTGTGTTGATTGCCGTCATATACGGGTAGTTCCATGGAGCCACTACCAGAACCAAACCATGCGGGACACGTTTAATCAAACGGCGAAACGCGTCGCTGTCCTCAACCTCAATCGGGCTAAGCGCGTCTTGCGCAATGTCAGCCATATAGCTGGCGCGTTCGTTAAAGCCGCCAAACTCCCCACCATAGCGAACAGGACGCCCCATCTGCCACGCAAGCTCTGGCACGATGTCGTCGTTCATCGCGCCTACAGCGGCAACACCCGCTTGCACCAGCTCTATACGATCCGACAACGGAAGCGCAGCCCAGTCGGACTGCGCGTTTTTTGCGCGGATAACTGCCGCATGAGCCTCAGCCGGTGAAAGTATTTCGCGCATTGCGTAAACCGACCCGTCGATGGGCGAGATACATTGGATAGTCATGCTTTTTCAAATCCTCTAGCGATTTCATAGTCGGTGACTACGCGGTTGAATTCTTCAATTTCCCATTCCGCAGCGCGGGCATAGTGCCTGACAACATCTTCGCCGAATGCTGCCTTGAGCATGTCAGACGCCATCAATGCCTCACGCGCATCGCCTAAGGTGCGTGGGATGTGCAGCTTGTCATCATCCGCATAGGCGTCACCCGTAAATGGCGCAGGGAGCGTGAGTTTTTCTTCGATTCCTTTAAGTCCAGCAGCCAACATCGCAGCTTGTGCCAGATAGGGGTTCATATCCGCCCCCGGCACGCGACATTCAATACGCACGCCTTTAGTATCGGCACCGCACAGACGGAAAGCTGCCGTACGGTTGTCAATGGACCATACCAGCTGCGTCGGGGCAAAAGTACCTTTTGCAAACCGTTTATAGCTGTTGATGTAGGGTGCCATGAAATAGGTGTAGTCAGCAGCATATTTCATCATGCCAGCGACGTAGCTTTCCATCAGTTTTGACATTGCATGTGGCCGATCTGGGTCAAAGAACGCGTTCTTGCCATCTTTCCATAACGACTGATGCACATGACTTGCACTGCCAACGCGATCCTTGTGCCATTTTGGGAGGAAACTAGCGGCAACACCGTTTTGATAGGCAATTTCTTTGATCGCGTGTTTCGCAATAGTGTGGTGGTCTGCGGTGGCCAAAGCGTCCGCGTATTTGATGTTAAGCTCTTCTTGGCCAGCCTCGGCCTCACCCTTAGAGCCTTCGATTGGCAGGCCCATCGAGCGCAAATGATTGCGGATTGGACGCATCACATATTCTTCCTTGGAAGTTTGCAGGATGTGATAATCTTCATTGTAATTAGAGATCGGTTTGAGCGCAAAACCGCTCTTCGTTATCTCATCGGAGGTGCCTTGGAATAAGAAAAACTCCAGCTCCGTCGCCATTACAGCATCAAAACCTAATGCTGCAGCGCGCAAAATTTGGGCTTTCAGCATTTCACGCGGAGAATGAGCCACTGGCGCATGGGTAGTGTGGTCTTCTACGGTGCATAGGCACATAGCAGTGGCTTCAAGCCACGGCATAGGGCGCAACGTGGTAAGATCAGGCTTCATGACATAATCACCATAGCCACTTTCCCAACTGGTCGAGGCATAGCCACTCGGTGTTGCCATCTCTAGGTCAGTAGCGAGAAGATAGTTACAGCAATGGGTTTCTCCCTCGGCGATCTCAAGAAACCCCTCGGCATGGAACCGCTTACCCATCAAACGACCCTGCATATCAGGAAAGCAGGCCAGAACGGTGTCGATCGTGCCATCTTTGACGGCCGCTTCGAGTGCCTCAAACGTGAGATTGCCTGCCATGAGTTGTATCCTTATGTGCGTTCGGACCATCCCACAGACATTGCGGGATGGTAGATTGTTTTCTGTGGTGTGTTACTCGAAATTGTAAGGGGCACCGGCCTGATTGATGACGGCGTTGTACTCTTTGAAGATGTTCACAACTTTCTGGTGCACTTCGCCTTCTTGCGCCACTTCTTCCCAGAATACCTTGGCGGCGTTTTCAACTTCGGCCCACTCGTTCGCAGGAACCGAGCGCAATTGCAGCTTATCGCCATTGGCGCGCAGGGCTGCTTCGCCACCCCAATACCACTGGTTGCGGTAAGTATGTCCAGCCTCAGTTGCGGCCATCACGATGGCTTTAAGGTGCTCTGGCAGATCAGCCCAGCGCTTTTCGTTCACGAACCATGACCCGATCCATGCGCCCGAGATATTATTGGTCAGAAAATAATCGGTCACATCGGCCCAACCAACAGTGTAGTCTTCGGTAATGCCGGACCATGCCATGCCGTCCAACTCGCCTGTTTGCACGGCAACTTCGGCGTCCTCGTAAGGGATGTTCACCGGAACAACGCCGAATTGCGTCAGGAACCGCCCCGCTGTTGGGAAGGTGTAAAGGCGCAGGCCATCAAGATCAGCCACGCTTGTGATCTCTTTGGTGGTGTTGAAGTTACACGGATCTTGGCCCGCCGCCGACAACCATTTGACGCCGACTTTGGCGTATTCTTCTTCCCAGATTTCCTTCAGTCCGTATTGGTTGAACAACACAGGAACATCAAGGATGTGTTTGGTCGCAAAAGGGAAATACCCGCCAAATTGTTGCAATGGCGTGGGTGAGGCCATCGAATCATCGTCAGAATGAACCCCGTCGATGGTGCCGCGCTGCAACGCCTGAAACAGTTCGCCAGTCGGGACGATCTGGTCGGCATAGAACAGTTCAATCTCCAACTCTCCGTTGGCAGCCGTGTTGATATAATCGATGACCGGCTTCGTTACATGTTCGCCAAGTGCCGATCCCGCGTAGGTTTGAAAGCGCCATTTGATCGCTTCCTGCGCGCGGGCAATTGAAGGTGCTGCCAATGTTGCAGCGCCAACAAGGCCCGCTTTCCGAATAAAATTACGTCTTGTGGTCATGATAGTCTCCTAGTTTGATTTTTGCTCCGTTGGTGGAGTTCTTGGATTTAATTACTGTAAACGTAGTCAGGCAGCCAAAGTGCCAGTTGCGGGAAAACCATTACAAGGATCAGCGCACCGAACATTACCAGCACGAACGGCCCGATGGATCGATAGATATCCTGAATACTGATCTCTGGTGGGGCCATGGCGCGCATCAGGAACAGGTTATACCCGAACGGCGGCGTCATATAAGCAATCTGGCAGGTGATCGTGTAAAGAATTCCGTACCAGATCAGATCGAACCCGAGCGCGCCGACCAGCGGGACATAAAGCGGTGCAACGATGACCAGCATCGCTGTATCATCCAGAAAAGTCCCCATGAGGATAAACGAAAGCTGCATCAAAATAAGAATGACCCAAGGATTTAGGCCAAGACGGTCCGTGAATAGGTTTTCAATCGCTTTCACGGCGCCCAATCCGTCAAACACAGCGCCAAATGCAAGGGCCGCAAGAATGATCCACATGAACATACAGGTAATGCCCAGCGTATTGCGGACCGAATTCTCAAACACTTCCCGTGTCATGCGCCCCTTGAGGACGGCCGCAAGAAACGCCGACATTGCGCCAATCGCAGAGCTTTCAACCAGCGATGTCCAGCCGTTCACAAAAGGCACCATCATCACTGCAAAAATGACCAGTGGAAGCAAACCCGAGCGCAGCAATCGCAGCTTTTCCGCCATCGGAATGTCGCGTTCCGCTGCATCCAGTGCCGGGCCCAGTGCAGGGTTTTTCCAGCACCGGATCACGATATAAAGAATGAACATCGCGGCCATCATCAACCCGGGAATAACGCCTGCCAGCCATAACTGCCCTACCGGTTGCCGCGCTATCATCGCATAGAGCACAAGCACGACGGACGGGGGGACCAGGATTCCAAGCGATGACCCCGCCTGAATGACCCCAGTAACCATCCGCTTGTCATAACCCCGTTTCAGCAGTTCTGGCAGAGCAATCGTGGCGCCAATCGCCATGCCAGCAACGCTGAGGCCGTTCATCGCTGAAATCAGTACCATCAGGCCAATCGTCCCGATGGCAAGCCCTCCGCGCACACCGCCCATCCAGACATGGAACATCTTATAAAGGTCATCGGCAATCTTGGATTCGCTTAGCACGTAACCCATGAAGATGAACATTGGCAGCGTTAAAAGAGGATACCATTTCATTAGCTTCATAGCGGCAGCGAAGCCAAGGTCAAACCCGCCTCTGTCCCCCCAAAGCAGCAAGGCTGCGACAACAGCCACAAACCCGATCGCCCCGAATACGCGCTGGCCGGTCAGTAGCATTAGCATCATGGTCGAGAACATCAAAGTTGCGATCATTTCATAGGACATCAGATTTCGGCCCCTTTAAGACGCAGGATATCTTTGGACAGTTCGGAAATGCATTGCAGCAACATCATGAAAAAACCGACAATCATCACAACTTTGATCGGCCACAGATAGGG
>JAIBDT010000008.1 GCA_024686085.1 Loktanella sp. | reverse complement strand
TGGTAGCTCAGTTGGATAGAGCACTTGACTACGAATCAAGGGGTCGGGGGTTCGAATCCTCCCCAGTCCACCATAATAAGCCGCTCCTTCGGGGGCGGCTTTTTTAGTAACATTTTGAACTACGTCAACTATTTCTCTTCCCGCCATAGGCTTGAATGCCAAATTCGCCGACATTCAGGATAAACTCGCCGACAAAATTGACCGATCCGCCCGGTAGCGTGACAAAGCCGCCAGAGATCTGAAAGCTTGGCGTGCGGTAATCGACCAGCAAACCGCCCAGATGGAAATGGATGTCTTTGAGCGGATCAAAGCTGACTTTGCCGTTCGTGGATTTCGGCATGTCAAAGCGAAAGCCCAACTGTTCCAGCCCCAGCCCTGCAACCTGAAACATCCCGTCAACATAAATGCCAACCGACCCAGATTGGGTGTCAGGATCAGATGCGCTGCTAAACCCGAGGCCGATTTTTTGCAGGCCCACTGGACCGAATGTTTTACCGATGTTGATCCACTTGATTGGAGATTGGGCCACCGAGGGTGTCGTTGAAAACTTTGCAACCTCGCCTGCGGGTTTTGTGCTGGTGGCCATGGGGACGGCCATTGTCTGGGCATCGTGGCCTTTGTGTTGATACATCGCGGCCAGATTGAAACCACCATGATCCAATGTGACTTTGGTGCCTGCGGGGGCCAGCGTTGTGTCGGTGCCGAAATTGGGCAGCGTGAAGTCTAGCTTATCATCCGCACTTCTAAATTCGGCGTTGCTGTAGAAGAACCCGATCTTTTCGATGATCAGATCGCCGATTTCTGGCACGGATCCGATCAGGGGCAGTTGGGACAGCTCGATTGGTCCGGCCATGCTCATCCCGAACACATAGGCGGGTTTGCCGTTCACCATCGCGGGTTTGCCGTTGATGCTGGCGCCGCTGGTGTATGATAGATCAAGTTGCCAAAAATGATGCTTCAACACTTCCAGTTTGAACCGCGCCGCCACGTCAAAACCGCTTGGCCCTTTGGCGGGCTTAGTGACCTCGCCGACCATGGCCTCGATGGTTGCGCTAAGCTGAAGACTGTCGGGCAGGGTGACCGACAATGACAGCTGTTCGGCGAGGGCTTCTAATGACTGGCTAAGATTGATTGTTGCATCGGGCAAAATGCGCACCCGCCAGTCCAGCCCCGTCTCGCCTTGCGTCTTTGTGATGTCGGCGTCCACCTCGACGTCGACACCAAACAAAGTGCCAGAACCGCCAATTGTTGTGCGAATTTCACTCATGGCCGATACGCGATGGAAATGCCCAGCGACGACCCGTCCAGCAGGTCTTGGACAAAGGGTTGAAACGGCAGCACTGTGTTTTGCGCATTGGAGGTGAATTTCAACGACAGCACGATCACCTGCTTTGACGTCAACGTCAGCGTTGTCACATCCGCGACCAGTTCACTGACATCGTCAGAAACCGCCGCCAATGGTGCAAACAACGCCTTTACCCCGTCGCCCAATTCGATCGGATCAAAGGAAATGCCCCAGACTTTCAGCTGCTTGCTGAGGTATTCAATGCCCTGTGCGACCGTCACCGACGGGTCCCCGTTACGGTTCCATTGAAAGGCCACGCGCTTGTCAAACGCGGCCTGCAATTGTTCTCGGGTTGCCTGTTCCAAACCTGAAGGGACAGCGACAATGTCCAGATCAGGGCCAGTGGCAGTTAAGTGTTCCGTCAAGTATGTCGCAGGAACAATTGGGCTATTGGCCACCGGTGACGCTAGTTTGCGCTGCCGGATTGACAGTTGTTGTCTTGTCATAGCTGAAGCTAAAGCCGATATCGTTGATGTCGATAATTTCTGAAACGGCGGGTGGCAGATGCAGAACCTTATCAAGTCCACCTTCAAAATGGATAATGATGGCAATGTCGAAATGACCTGCGGTATTGACATGAAACGACATGATGGTGATGGACACCGAATTGAGGTCTTTTGCCGCGTCGCCGAGAATTTTGTCAATCGCGTCGGGCATCGTAAAGGTTTTGTCTGCTTTGGTTTTTAGCCAATCGACCAATCCGCCAAGGTTGGTTGAAATCGATGAATTCGCCGGAAGGCCAAAACTGATGCCTGCTTTAATCGCGGCATTCAAGTCATCTAGGCTGAGTTTCGACATGTCCAGATCTTGCGTCGAGAGCGGAACAACCGCGCCTCCTACGACCAGATTCGCGCTTAAATTAACATTGACTGTCATTGGTATTCCCCCTGAAAAAGCCTTTTGTCCCTTTAAACTCGTACTCCAACCAAAACTCGTTAACTGATTTTCAAGGTTTTATCACAATTGCAGCTTAGCAACTAGAAGTTGTTTTTTGATATTGGTGATAAACCTTTAATAAAGTTGCCGTACGTCAGGTGCGAAATGTTTTTTTGATGACGCAAGCCCCTGTTTATGTGCAAGAAATTGCGCTGCAGGGATGCGGGCAAAACACGATCTCTCGCGGCGCAAAATTATCAAAATACGGATTATGCGTTAAATCGCGCACAGGTATATTTTTCTGCCAGCGTAAGGTCGTTATTGCGTATATCCCAATTTACCAGATCGAAGTAGTTTCGCGTGTCTCGATGTCTTGGAAAACCACTTGGGTTTCTTGTCGCTGCCAACAAAGCAATCCCATCCAAAGGTATCTGCCGAATCGAAGCAACGTTTTCGACCTCGTGGCGGCAAGCAGTCCCAGTCGCCATTGAGACCAGTTTGGATTGTGCGGTGCGGACGTGTCGTAGTGCTAGCCTATGCGCCACGATCTGTCAGACACCAGCCGCAGACCCAAATGCGCAGGCGGGGTCCCGACAGCGCAGCCGCCACGGGCAGGATCGCGCACCAAAAACGGGATCGCGGCAACATGTTCACCACCGACGAAAAAGGCGGGGCAACGGGCAGGATCAATGTCGATACCACTGGCACCAGCATAGCATTCCGCCGTCCACTCCCAGACGCTGCCATTGAGATCCACAATGCCCTCGGGGGTGGTGTCAAAGGCACCTTGGGGGCGCAACACGCGTTTGGTTTGCGGCTCTAACAAATACGCAGAGGCCCATGAAAGCGATGGATCGGTAAAGAAAGGATCGGGGGTCTTGGGCATAACGGGGGCGGCCATAAATTCCCATTCGGCCAATGTGGGCAGGCGGAAATCATGGCGGGTCGCGTCTTTGATCCACGCCAGATATTCTATAACATCAATGTAGGACAGGCCCGTCGCAGGCATCGTTGCCGCATCGCGGTTTGCAGCGACACGCAGTGCCAGCTCGCACCGACCTGCGGCATGACAGGCATTCCATTCGGCCACCGTGACCTCGTATTTCTGCACAAACAGCGCAGCACCATCAGGCATCACCCCAGGGCTTTCGGCCATCTGCGGGGCGTCAATGGGATCGGGGCCGCGCAACATTAGCGCGGCCCCGACCAGCGCCACCACTGCCAAACCCATCACCGCACTAAGGAGGAAAGGGGATGTCTTGGCAGCCGTGGTTTTCATTATCAGTGCTCCGGTTAAGCTTCAAACGCGCGCGGGGCTACGACCTGTTCCATCAGGTTGTTGTCCCATTCGCCCTCAGCCACAAAGTGCGCAGCGGCACCCAGCAAGGTGGCCTCAATCAGGTTGTGGTTCACATAGGCGTAAACACCTGGCTGCTCGAACGTGTACATTGACGCCATCGCCGTGCCGCCACGCACAAACCATGTCTCGACGTCTTTCAGCGGTGGGGTGGTGAACGAGGTTTCCCAGACATAGTTGCCGTGACCACCGATCAAGTGCGGACGGCTGTCGCGGTTCGCTTGGTTGTGGATCATCAAGACGGTCTCGCCAACTTTGGCACGCAAGGCACCGTCGCCAGTCAAGGCACCAACTGCGCCGTTGAACACACTATGTGTCGGGATCAGCGTGCGCATCGCATCTAGGCTGTCGGCATAGTCTTCGCCTGCAACTTCATACGTCTTGTAATCGCCGTTTTCGTCTTTCGGCAGATAGTAATCCTGCTCACCGATATAGGCGATGCTGTCATAGGTCAGGGCATTACCTTCGGCGTCTTTCAGACCGTCACGTGGCAGCACCATTACCGCACCGTTCATGCCGTGTGTGACGTGATACGGGATCATCGCACCACCGGGGGCGCAGTGATAGGTGAAGCAACCTGCTTTAGTCGCTTTCCAGCGCAGCACGGTTTCTTCACCCGGATAAACGTGGGTCAAACCACCGCCGCCCAGCGCACCTGTAGAGGCGTGAAAGTCGATGTTATGCTCCATCTGGCTTTCGGACGGGTTGCGCAATGTCAGCTCGACCATATCGCCTTCGTGGCAAATGATCAGCGGACCCGGGACAGAGCCGTTATAGGTCAGCGCCCAAACTTCGGCGCCCGTGTCCTCGTCAATCACCATCAGAACTTCGGTGGTTTCCATTGTGATCTCGATGATCTTCGGGCCGCCCGTGGCAACCTGCTCGTGGGCAGGGGCAAAGGGTGGGGCGACCAATTCCTGCTTCACGCGGGTGAAACCAGTCAGATCCGCAGGGGCGGATTCGGCCGCAGTCTGCTGATCAGCCGCTTGTGTAAAATACGCCATTGGGGCGTGTGTCTTTGGCAATGGGGCACGGCGCTGGGCGGCAAAAGCAGTGCCACCTGTCATTGCAGCAGCACCCGCAAGCACAGAGCCACGCAAAACGTTGCGACGGCTGGTTGGCAATAAGCCGGGGTTATAAATCTTAGTCATTTTCGTCTCCTGTTCGGCAAGGGGCGCGCAGGCACATGCGGCCCGCGCTGGTAAAGTCAAAGATTGGAAAGCTGTTCTTCAAAGCGTTTCTTGGCACCTCTTGGGATGCGGCCTTCAAGGTAGTCGTCAGGCATCTGCACCGCGTCACCCACAGCAATGGTCATCACCATGCCCATGGCATAGTGCGGCTTGCAGCGGACGCCATACAGACCGTCCACATCGAAGGTTACTGCGATCTCTTCGTTGATCTTGCCTTCAAAAGCTTCTGCACCTTCGGGCATCATCTCGGGGATGGCTTCCGCATTGTGACCACGATCTTCGGCGACGAATTTAACGGTGTCGCCCGCCGCGATCTGCAGGAACGCAGGTTCAAAAATCATCGATCCGGCTTCACCGCGGTTCAACATCTTCACTTCGAAATCTTCAGCAACAGCAGCGCCAGTCAGGGCGACGCTCAGTGCAAGACCAGAGGCAATCATTCGAAACATTTTGTTTTCCTTTCGTGTTCGATTGCCCCTGTTTTAACCCCCTCAAACAGCCCGCTCTTTGCGCAGGCACAACAAAAACAGCCCAACTTTCTTGATGCAGATCAAATTTGTCGGGAATCTCGGCGATCACGATTAGGCTTTGACTGGATTCGCGGTTTGGGTTGATAAGGGGGCTAGGTTTTCGGACGCCCTTTGGGACAGAATCGACCGCATTTAAACAATAAGATTGGCATAATCCGCCCATGATCACCCTCGCAGTCACGTACGTTATCGCAGGGATCGGGGTCGCGGCCTTCTTGTTGCTTGGTGTGCCGTTGCCGTGGCTGCTGGGACCGATCTTTGCCTGCCTGATCGCAGCAATGGCGGGCGTGCCCATGGCGGGAAACAAAACGGTCAACCACGTCATGCGGACCATATTGGGGGTCGCTGTCGGGGCGACCTTCACCACCGCCTTGCTGATTTCCATGGCCGCGATGTGGCCCACGCTTTTGATGATCCCTGTGATGATCCTCTGCGTCGGGGCCATCGGCGTGCCCTATTTCCAACGGATCTGGGGGTTCGACTTTGCGACCAGCTATTACTCGGCCATGCCCGGCGGTTTGCAAGACATGCTGGCCTTTGGCGAAGAAGCAGGCGGCGACGTGCGCGCCCTGTCCCTGATCCACGCGACACGGGTTATGGTCGTCGTTGTGGCGCTGCCGTTCATCTTGCAGGGCTACTGGGGGGCGGACCTGTCCAATGCACCGGGTGCACCCGCCAGCACCATCGCGCCGTCGCAATTGCTGATCATGGCCGTCAGCGGGATCGTCGGTTGGCAAGCGGCCAAGGCGGTCGGCATGTTCGGCGCATCCATCCTAGGGCCGATGATCTTGGCGGCCATCTTGGCGCTACTTGGCATCCTGCAACATAGGCCCCCAGCAGAGGCGATCTGGATGGCGCAGTTCTTTATCGGCATGACCGTGGGGACCAAATACGCAGGCGTCACCCTGCACGAGGTGCAGCGCGACGTCGTGGCCGCGCTTGGGTTCTGCGGGATCCTGATCGTGCTGACCATCATCTTCGCCGAGATCATCCATCTGGCCGATCTCGCGCCACCGCTGGAAACCCTGCTTGCCTTTACACCGGGGGGGCAGGCAGAAATGACCATTCTGGCGCTGATCGTCGGGGCCGACATGGCCTTCGTGATCGCACACCACGTCTTGCGGATCGTTGTTGTCATCTTGGGCGCACCGATCGCTGCACGGCTGTTTAAACGCTAAAGCTCTAGACCCGCCTGACGTTCTTGCCATTTCAGGACCATCTTGGCACCCAGCTGCGCAATCGGGCGCGGTGGCAGGCGGCGCGGTTCGGGGGCCGCCATCGCGCGGATCAACCTGTCCGACATCGTCCCTGTTGCCAATTCAGCAGCCAACATGCCCGACAACGTCCCGCGCGTCGTGCCCAATCCGTTCTGACAGCACGCCGAGAACAACCCCTCGTCCAAGGGACGCACCACGCTGACGTTATTGCGGCTCAGACATAGCCTGCCACCCCAGCGATACTGCATCGTCACATCGGGCAGCATCGGGAAGCGGGCGGCAAACGACCTGTCATGATCCTTGGCCACGTCGGCAATCCGCGCCTGATCCACCTGCATCGTGGGATCAAACGTAAAGCGGTTGCGCACTACCAAACGGTAGCCATCAGCGGTCATAATACGGCGCACAGTTGTGCCCATCGGGTCCGCAGGCGTCAGCCCCCAAATCGGCGCACCACCCAATGCATCCATCTCAGACGCCGTCAGTGGACGGGTCATCGACGCATAGGTAAACACATGCATCAACTGGCCCTTAAGAAAGCCAAAGCTGTTTAAATGCCCGTTCACGGCCAAAATCACCTTGGGCGCGGTCACCGACCCCTGTGGCGTCGTGGCACGCCAATTGCCGGTACGGTCCAGCTGGGTCACAGGGCTGTTCTCGAAAACCTGCACGCCATCTTGGGTCAGGCCACGGGCAACCCCGCGCACAAACGCGGCTGGCTGGATGATCGCCGTGCCAGCGGTAAACAGCCCGCCTTTGTAGTAATCAATGCCCGTCATGTCGCGCATCTGGGCGGCATCCAGCATCTCGGACGGCTCGCCCATGTGCGCCAAATGCTGCGCATACTCGGCATTGTGGCGCATACCCTTATCAGTCGCGGCACCGTTGATCTTGCCACTGCGCACAAAGGCCTCTGCGCCCAGCCCATAGTCCGCCGCCATGCTTGCGGCAAAATCAATCGCAGCACGATTATCCACCGTCAACGCAGTATCATGGGCCAAGTCTCCGCCGTAATCGTCCGAGGCCAGATCATGCGGCAAATCAATCATAAAGCCAGAGTTGCGGCCCGCAGGCCCGTCCGCCACGCGGCAGGCCTCTAGCACCACCACGCGGTCCGACGGACATAGCTGGGTCAGACGACGCGCCGCCGCCAAGCCCGCATAGCCTGCACCAATCACGATCCAATCGGCGGTCAGATCACCACTGACAACCTGTGCGGCCGCAGGCTCAGGCAAAATACAGTTCCATGCCGCAGGGCCTGGATCAACAGGTAATTGAGAGACAGTAATCGGCGCCATTAGTAATCCTGATTCAATGCATCTGCTGCGGGGATCTCGCGCTCGCGACGCGCGATATAGTCCAGCAATTCATCGTTAATGCCCGCGTCCAGTTTCGGTTCTTCATACTCGCCAAGCATGGCACGGACCCGCTGCAACGCGCGCTCGGTGATCTCGACAGACCCTTCGGCTTGCCACTGTTCAATCGAGTTGTTGTCGAACATGTCAGGCATGAAAAACGCGCGCTGGAAATTCTCTAGCGTATGCGGATGCCCCAGATAATGCCCACCGGGGCCGACATCGCGCACCGCCTGCATGGCCGCGTCAAAGTCGTCCCAGTTGACGCCCTGCGCCATGCGGTACCCCATCGCGCATTGCTCGGCATCAACAACAAACTTGGCCATCGAGCAATGCATGCCCGCCTCGTTCCAACCCGCCGAATGCCAGATGTAATTCGCGCCCGACATCAGCACAGCCATCATCGTGCTGGCACTTTCATAGCCCGCTTGGGCATCAAACGTCTTGGACCCGCCAAGGGTATTGGACGTGCGCCAAGGAATGTCATAAAATCGGGCCATCTGGCCGATCATCATGTTCATCAAACTGATCTCGGGGGTGCCTGCCATCGGCGCACCCGACTTCATCGAAACGGTCGCCAGATAATGCCCGTAAATCGCAGGGGTGCCCTTGTTGACGACCTGCGTATAGGCCAGCGCACTCAGCGCCTCGGCGTTCAACTGCGCAACCGTCGGGGCAACACTGGCAGGGGTATTGGCCCCACCCAAGACAAACGGCGAGCACAGCACAGGCTGGTTATAGCGGGCAAAGGCACGCATCGCGCCCAGCATCGTCTCGTCCCAGACGAGCGGCGAATTGCCGTTACAATTGCCCGTCACAACGGGGTGGGTCATCATAAAGTCTTTGCCAAACAAAATGGCCGCCATCTCCAGCACATCCTCGGCATTCTTCGGGCTGGTCGTCATACCCATGAACGTCTTGTCGGAATGTTTCATCGACGAATAGGTAATACGCAAATGGCGCTGGCTGATCGGATGGTCATAGGGTTCGACAATATGATGCGCGCTTGAATGCATCGCAGGCAGCATATGACTTAGCTTATGAAAATTCGCCAAATCCTCTAACGTGGGATTGCGGCGCACATCATCCAGATCGCGCAAAAACGGCGCACCTGTCATTGGCACGAAAATCGAATGATCCTTGCCAAACGGCAGATTATTGGCGGGGTTTCTCGCGTGATAGGTAAACGACGACGGGATCGACTTGATCAAGCCGCGGACCAGTTCGCGGTCCAGAAACACAGTCTCGCCGCGCACATCTGCGCCAGCACGTTTCCAGTCCTCAAGCGCAATCGGATCGCGAAACACCACGCCGACCTGTTCGAGAATGTCCATCGACGCGCTATCAATCTGCGCAATACGCTCGGCTGACATCGGTTCGGTCAGCGGAATGCCACGTTTTAGCGACGGCAGCATCTTGATGTCGCGGGTCTGCCTTAACGCTGTGCGCGCGCCACGGCCACGACGGACCGTGCCAACTGCATCAACGCTCATGCGACGTTATCTCCCTCGGTGGGATCAGTCAGGTCAATCCAGATTGTCTTAAGTTCGGTGAATTGATCATGGGCATGAATGCCATTGTCACGACCGCCAAAGCCTGACTGCTTATAGCCGCCAAAAGGTGTCGCAATATCACCCTCGCCATAGCAATTGACCGTGACAGTGCCCGCACGAATATCGCGCGCCGCACGGATCGCCTGACGGGTATTGGCCGTAAAGACCGAGGCAGCCAGCCCGTAAACGGTCTGATTGGCAACCTCAATCGCCTCGTCATTGCTGGCGACCTCAATCACACATAGCACAGGGCCGAAAATCTCGTCCCTCGCGCGGGGATCATCCTTTTTAACCTCGTAAACCACAGGGGACACAAACGGGCCATCACCCTTGTCGGCCTTATCCAGAAAGCTGCGCACTTTCGCGCAATGGTCAGCATCAATCAGCGCGCCGATATGCGTGTTCGGGTCCAACGGATCACCCGTTTTCCAATCGCGTAAACGAGCGGTGATCTTCTCCATCAACGGGGCTTTCACCGCTTTATGCACAATCAATCTGGACGCAGCAGAGCAATTCTGCCCGGCATTCCAAAACGCCGCATTCACAACATGGGATGCGACATGATCCAAGTTCTCGGCATCATCAAACACCACCGCAGGGTTCTTGCCACCACATTCCAACACGATCTTTTTCAGGTTACTATCGGCGGCATAATGCAAGAACCGACGTCCCGTTTCCGTCGATCCGGTAAAGCTGACCATATCCACATCCATGTGACGGCCGAGCGGTTCACCCACTGTCGGACCATCGCCGGGCAATACCTGAAACACGCCACGCGGCACGCCTGCCTCATGTGCCAACTCTGCGACACGCAGGGCGGTCAGCGATGTCTGCTCGGCAGGTTTCACAATCACGCTACACCCAGCCGCCAGCGCGGGACCGATCTTCCACGCCAGCATCATCAGCGGGAAATTCCACGGCAGCACAGCGCCCACCACGCCAATCGGTTCGCGCACAATCATCGAGATCGCGTCGTCACCCGTAGGACTGGTCTGGTCGTAAATCTTGTCGACAGCCTCGGCGTGCCATTTGATGCAATGGATCGTCTCGGGCACATCAATCGTTTCGCAATCCATGATCGGTTTACCGCTATCAAGGCTCTCCATCACGGCGAGTTCACGTCGATTGCGCGTCATCAATTTGCACAAGCGTATCAGCACATCCTTACGGTCGGACGGGTGCATCTTGGACCAATGACCTTGGTCAAAAGCGGCGCGGGCTTTCGCTACCGCAAAATCCACATCATCGGCACTACAGCCCGAAATTTCCGCCAAAACCTCACCCGTGGCAGGGTTCGTCGTGGCAAACTTGGCACCCGTGCCTGCGCGATACTTGCCATCAATAAACGCAGTGCGCGGAAATTCGAGGTCCGCTGCAATCGCTTGGTATTCAGCGTGGGTCAAAAGATCGGTCATAGCTGGACTCCGGTGATGCTGGAAATGGTGGTGTTCATGGTGCGAATGACCTCGGCCAACTGGCGTTTGTCATCCTTGTTCAGCGGTTGCAGCGGCTTGCGCGGTGGACCCGCATCAATGCCGCGCAGGGTCAGGCCGTATTTGATGCACTGCACAAACTTGCCACCCTGTTCCAGCACGCTCATCAGCGGCAACATTGCCGACATAATCGCGCGGCCCTTGGTGAAATCACCCTCAACCGCGCAGGCCTGATACATCGCAAGATGCGCTTCGGGGGCAAAGTTGGACCCCGCACAAACCCAAGACCGCGCACCCCATGCAAAGAACTCGAGCGCCTGATCATCCATGCCGCACGACAGGGCAATATGCGGATAATCACGGGCCAGCATGTGGACACGGTTGATGTCGCCGCTGCTTTCCTTGATCGCACAGAAATTCGGAGACCGGCCCAAACGATCCAGCGTCTCCTCGTCCATATTTACCGACATACGACCCGGATAGTTATACAGCATTACAGGCAAATTCGCCGCACGGTCCACGGCCAGCGCATGCAGCGCAATCTCGCGACCCGTGGGGTAAGCATATGGCGGGGTGGCGACCAGCAAGGCATCAGCGCCCGCCTTTTTGGCGGCCTGCGCAAACATTACACTATCTTCGGTGCGAATAGCGCCTGTGCCGACAATCATCGGGACACGACCTGCGATCAACTCCGCGCAGCGATCCATCATCCAAAGGCGTTCCTCAGCGGTCTGGGCGTAATATTCACCCGTGGACCCCGCAACAATTATGCCATGCACACCCGACGAAATCAGGTGTTCCACCGTCAACGCCAATGCCTCTTCGTTGACGGAAAAATCGTCGTGATAGGGGGTCACGATCGGGGTGTAGATACCTTCAAACTGCATTGCGGCGGTCTTTCATTGAAATCACATCAAGTGGTAGGGGGTCGGGGCGGACATATTTTTCGATCTGGTCGCGGGACAGATCCCAGTGTTGCAACGTCAGATCAATCGCGAGAGCAGTCTCGCGGGCTTCAATCGCTGAAATCATCGCATCATGCTGGGCAATCGCCTTTTCGATACGGTCCTTATCAGCAGGGGTCTGCGGGCGGAAAAACGTCTGACTAAAACGGGTGTGGTCGATCAACATGCGCTTGAGACTGACCAGCAGATACGGATTCTGCGCCATCTCGCCCATCTGTTCATGAAACGCATGGTTCAGCAGGGCCACGTGGTCGGTATCACCCGCACGAATGGCGGCGGTAAACTGCACTTGAATATCCTTCAACTGATCCAGCTGCGGACCCGTGCGGTTCTCGGCGGCTTGGCGGGCAATCGAGCAATAGATCAGCGGGGCGGTCTGGAAAAACACGCGCATCACCGACAGGTCCATCGAGGCGACCTTCGCACCACGGTTTTCCTCCAGACGGACAAAACCATCCCCCGCCAAACGCTGCAAAACCTCGCGCAAGGGCGTGCGGGAAATCCCGTATTCTTCGGACAGGCGCGCTTCGTCCAAATCCGATCCCGGTGCGATATCTTGCGACAATATGCGATTGCGCAGATCAGCGGCACACAATGACTTTTTGGTCTTGGACATAAGAATCCTCCCTTTGTACATATTGTGTACAAAGATTATACATTTTTAGTCAAGCGTTGTGATTTGCCAAATAGACCAAAGGCCGCACTTGCAATCCGCACGCCGCGGGAGAATAGTCAGCATTGCCGATCTTGCAGGCCTCGCCACGACGTTCAAAGGACATACACCATGCTGAATAATGACCAACTCGCCGAGTGGGACCGTGAAAACTTTTTTCACAGCTCGACCCACCTTGCACAACATGCACGCGGCGAGACACCAACACGGGTCATCTCGTCTGGCAAGGGCGTCTATATCACCGACCGCGACGGACGGCGGATGCTGGATGCGTTTGCAGGACTTTACTGCGTCAATGTAGGCTACGGACGGACCGAGATTGCCGACGCGATTTCCAAACAAGCGCACGAATTGGCCTACTACCACGCCTATGTCGGACATGGCACAGAGGCGTCGATCACACTGGCGAAAATGGTCATGGACCGTGCGCCCGCGAATATGTCCAAGGTGTATTTCGGGCAATCAGGATCGGATGCCAACGAGACCAACATTAAACTGGTCTGGTACTACAATAACGTCCTCGGGCGGCCACAGAAGAAAAAGATCATCTCGCGCTGGCGCGGCTATCACGGGTCGGGCCTGATGACAGGGTCGCTGACAGGGCTGGAATTCTTCCACAACAAATTCGATCTACCGCTTTCGGGCGTGCTGCATACCCAAGCGCCTTACTATCTGCGCCGCGAAAACCGTGACATGTCAGAGGCCGACTTCACAGCCGATTGCGCAGCCAAGCTAGAGGCAATGATCCTCGCAGAGGGACCAGACACCATCGCGGCCTTCATTGGCGAACCCATTTTGGGGACAGGGGGCATCGTACCGCCACCCGTAGGCTACTGGGCTGCGATCCAAGCGGTGCTGCGCAAATACGACATCCTGCTGATCGTCGACGAGGTCGTCACAGGCTTTGGCCGTTTGGGCAGCAAATTCGGCTGCGATCACTACGGCATCGAGGCGGATTTCATTACTATCGCCAAGGGACTGACATCCGCCTATGCGCCGCTGTCTGGGTCGATCATTTCCGACAAAGTTTGGAAAGTCCTCGAACAAGGCACCGACGAGAACGGGGCCATCGGGCACGGCTGGACCTATTCCGCGCACCCCATCGGGGCCGCGGCTGGGGTCGCCAACCTAAACCTGATCGACCAAATGGGGCTGATCGACAATGCGCGGCAGACAGGGGCTTACCTGAACAACGCGCTACGCGAGGCTTTCGGCGACAACAAATACGTGGCCGAGGTCCGCGGCGAAGGGCTGTTATCCGCCGTCGAATTTGCAGCCTCCAGCGCGCCGCTAACTTTCTTTGATCCTGCCCAGAAAATCGGCCCGTCGATCGTGGCGGCTATGGCCAAACGGGACGTGATCGCGCGCGCCATGCCCCAAGGCGATATCGTCGGTTTCGCACCACCGCTTTGCGTCACACCCGCAGAGGTCGACCATATTGTAGCTGTCGCAAAAGAGGCCGCGCACGAAGTCCTCTCTGCGCTATAAACGGGAAAGAAACTATGACCGAAACGCTTCGCATCGAGATTCAAGGCATGACCTGTGCGTCCTGTGTCGGGCGCGTGGAAAAGGCGCTTGGCACAGCCGAAGGGGTGAGCACAGCGCAGGTCAACCTTGCGACCGAAACCGCAACGATCGACTTTGACCCGACCCTGACCAGCCCCATCGAGATCGCCAAAGTCTCGACCAAAGCGGGTTATCCTGCCTCGGTGCAAATCGACCCCGCAGCGCAACAAGATCGTAAAGCGGACGAAGCAATCGCACTGTCGCGCCGTGTTAAAATCGCCGCGATCCTAACGATCCCCGTGTTTGCGCTGGCAATGGGCGCGCACTTCATCCCCGGTGTCGCGACTTGGATCGATAGCACCATCGGCGCACAGGCCGACAAGGTCATCCAGTTTGCGCTGACCACCCTGATCATGATCTGGCCCGGTGCGGACTTTTACCGCAAAGGCGTGTCCGCGCTGCTGAAAGGCGCGCCCGACATGAACGCGCTGGTGGCGCTTGGCACCCTTGCGGCATGGGGGTTCTCGACCATCGCGACCTTCGCGCCCAGCATCCTGCCCGCGGGATCACGCGGCGTCTATTTCGAGGCGGCGGCAGTCATCATCACCCTGATCCTTCTTGGCCGCCTGCTAGAGGCTCGCGCCAAAGGGCAAACAGGCGACGCTATCCGCAAGCTGATCGGCCTCGCGCCCAAGCAAGCCAACGTAATCCGTAAAGGCAAGGTCATAGCCCTGGCCATCGAGAAGATCGTGGTCAGCGACATCGTTGAAATCAAACCTGGTGAACAGGTCGCGGTGGACGGCACAGTCACCGAAGGCAGCTCGCTGATTGACGAAAGCATGCTGACGGGTGAACCGATACCCGTGCGCAAAACCATCGGCGATCCAGTCACAGGCGGCACGATCAACGGCTCCGGCACGATCCTTGTCGAGGCCACCAAAGTCGGCGCAGATACCACGCTGGCGCAGATCATCCGCATGGTGCAAGACGCACAAGGCGCGCGGCTGCCAATCCAAGAACTCGTCAACAAGGTCACAGGCTGGTTCGTGCCTGTGGTGCTTGTGCTTGCCACCCTAACGGTCATCGTCTGGCTGACCTTCGGACCAGATCCCGCCCTTGGCCTCGCCCTTGTCTCTGGGGTCTCGGTCCTGATCGTGGCTTGCCCCTGCGCGATGGGGCTGGCGACGCCAACCTCGATCATGGTGGGGACAGGCAGAGCTGCCGAAATGGGCGTTTTGTTCCGTAAAGGCGACGCGCTGCAACAGTTGCAATCAGCGACAATCGTGGCGTTTGATAAAACAGGCACTCTGACCAAAGGCAAGCCGACCCTGACGACATTCAGCGTCACAGACGGGCATGACGACAACGACGTGTTGCAAAAAGCCGCCAGCATAGAGGCCCTTTCCGAGCACCCCATCGGCAGCGCCATCGTCACAGCCGCCACCGACAAAGGATTGGAAATCACCAAACCCAACAGCTTTTCGGCAATCGCAGGCTACGGCGTGCAAGCGACCATCGACGGGGATACAATCCTGATCGGGGCTGCTCGGCTGATGGACCGCGAAAACATCGACAGGGCATCGCTTGCGGACCAAGCCGACACATTGGCACAGCAGGGCCAAACCCCGTTCTACATGGCAATCAACGGCAAACTCGCAGCCCTCTTTGCCGTTACCGACCCGATCAAAGACAACGCCGCCGAGATCATTCGGGGCTTGCACGCGATGGATCTTAAGGTCGCGATGATCACAGGGGATGACGCAGGCACTGCGCAAAACGTGGCGGGCATCCTTGGCATCGACACCGTCATCGCAAACGTGCTGCCCGACGGCAAAGTGGCGGCGCTCGACGGCTTGCGCAAAGACGGAGACATCGTGGCCTTTGTCGGCGACGGGATCAACGACGCGCCAGCCCTTGCCAGCGCCGACATCGGCATCGCTATCGGGTCAGGCACAGACGTGGCCATCGAAAGCGCGGATATGGTCTTGATGTCGGGTGACCTGTCGGGCGTGATGCGGGCCTTTGCAATCTCGCACGCGACCATGCGGAACATCCGGCAAAATCTGTTCTGGGCCTTCGCCTATAACGCGGCCCTGATCCCCGTCGCCGCAGGGGTGCTTTACCCGATCAACGGCATGTTGCTGTCACCGATGCTGGCGGCAGGGGCCATGGCGCTGTCCAGCGTCTTTGTCGTTACCAACGCATTGCGCTTACGACGGGCAGGGATGGTGGCCTAAGCATCGACGCATCATGTCGCTTTTGGTCGCGACACCTTGGTAAACGCGCCGCTTAATCGGGGGAACGCAACACAGGGGATAGCTCATGTCACAGCCTACGCTCTATTTCACGCCTACCGAATATGCAGCACGGATCGCTAAAACACGCACCGCGATGCAGGCGGCAGGTGTCGATGTTCTGATCGTCACAGACCCCACCAATATGAACTGGCTAACAGGCTATGACGGCTGGTCGTTCTATGTGCACCAATGCGTGGTCTTGGGGCTGTCGGGCGACCCTATCTGGTTCGGGCGGGACATGGACGGCAACGGGGCGCGGCGGACCTGCTACATGGACCCCAAAAACATCATCGGCTACCCCGACCACTATGTGCAATCAACCTCGCGGCACCCGATGGATTACCTCAGCGCACAGATGATCGACCGCAACATGGGGCGCGGGCGCATCGGGGTTGAGATGGACAACTACTGGTTCACGGCCGCGGCCTTTGCATCTCTGCAAAGCCACCTGCCAGACGCGAAATTCCATGACAGCACAGGTCTGGTCAACTGGCAGCGGGCCGTCAAATCATCGACCGAACTGGACTATATGCGTATCGCGGGCAAGCGGGTCACATCGATGCACAACCGCGTCGCCGAGATCATTACACCGGGGATGCGCAAGTGCGATCTGGCCGCAGAAATCTACGATACCGCGCTGCGCTATAACAATGAGATCGGCGGCGGCGACTACCCGTCCATCGTGCCGATGTTCCCGTCAGGCGCAGACGCCAGCGCACCACATCTGACTTGGGATGACACGGCGCTGAAATCGGGCGAAGGGACGTTCTTTGAACTCGCTGGCGCCTACCACCGCTACCACTGCCCGCTATCGCGCACAGTGTTCCTTGGTAAACCGACCAAAGCCTTCATCGGCGCCGAAAAGGCGGTTCTCGAAGGGATGGAGGCAGGGCTGGAAAAGGCCCGCGCTGGTAACCTGTGCGAAGATATCGCGCACGCCTTCTTTGGCACGCTCAAGAAACACGGGATCGAGAAAAACAGCCGCGCGGGCTATGCGATCGGGTCCAGCTATCCGCCCGATTGGGGCGAGCGCACCATGTCGATCCGCGATGGCGACAAAACCGTGATGCAAGAAAACATGACCTTTCATTTCATGACAGGTCTGTGGATGGACGATTGGGGCTTCGAGATCACCGAAAGCATTCGGATCGGCGCGGATGGGCCTGAATGTCTGGCCAATGTGCCGCGTCAAATGGTGGTAAAGGACTAAGCGATGCAAGCAACCATTCCGCTCGACCAAAACGGCATTCATCACGGCCATCTACAACTCGCCTATAGTCGCGACGACAGCGCATGGGGGGCCTTGATGATCCCGATCACCGTGATCCAACACGGGGCAGGGCCGACCGCCTTGCTGACGGGGGGGAATCATGGCGACGAATACGAGGGACCAGTGGCGCTGCACGACTTGGCGGCGACCCTGACCCCCGACCAGATCACAGGCCGCGTCATTATCATCCCGCAGATGAACCACCCCGCTTTTCTGGCAGGTACCCGCACCTCGCCTATCGATAAAGGCAACTTGAACCGCAGTTTTCCGGGCGATGCAAAAGGCACCGTCACCCAGAAAATCGCGGCCTATTTTCAGACGACCCTTGTGCCACTCGCGGACATCGTTCTGGACTTTCACTCGGGCGGTAAGACGCTTGATTTTGTGCCATTCGCCGCCGCTCACCTGCTCGATAACGCGGGCCAACAGGCCGCTTGCATCGCAGCCATGCAGGCGTTCAACGCGCCCTATTCGGTGATGCTGCGCGAGATCGACAATGTGGGCATGTATGACACTGCCGTAGAGGACATGGGCAAGGTCTTCGTCTCGACCGAACTTGGGGGCGGCGGGTCGGCCACTGCGAAATCCATCCAGATCGCCAAGACTGGACTGCGTAACGTGCTGATCCACGCGGGCATCTTGGGCGGCGAAATGAACCTCAAACCCAGCACCACCATCGACATGGTGGACGGCGAAAGCTTTACCTTCGCCAGCCATTCAGGCCTGTTCGAGCCACTGATCGACCTCGGGGACACCGTTCAAAAGGACCAACCCATCGGACTGATCTGGAACACAGAGCACACAGGACAGCCCGCGCAAACTTTACATGCGGCAGGCCACGGCATCCTGATCGCGCGGCATTTCCCGGGGCTGATCAAGATCGGCGACTGCGCTGGGGTCATAGGTGTGCCACGCGATTAATCCATTAAAACACGTTGTTATCCGCCGACAACGGCACTGTTATCGCTTAACATCTGGTCATAGGGCTATCTGGTGCTTATCTGTCAGGGTGCAACGAAGACCCTGCGCAACAAAGGTAAGATTATGATGAAACGACGTCTCTTTTTGACACTCACAGCGGCACTTGCGGTCACAGGGCTTCCAGCGATGGCAGAGCAGCTTTCGCTGAACCAAGTGTCCAGCTACCTCAACGGGCTGCAAACCGCGCAGGGCGGGTTCACGCAGATCAATGCGGACGGGACTTTGTCGACGGGGCAAATCTACATCAAACGGCCCGGACGGATCAGGTTCGAATATAACGCGCCCGACAATTCGCTGGTGCTGGCGGGGGGCGGACAAGTGGCGATCTTTGATCCACGGTCCAACAACGGGCCGGACCGGTACCCACTGAACCAAACCCCGCTCAAGATCATTCTGGAAAGAAACGTGAACCTCGGGGCGGCGCGCATGGTGACGGGGCATACCTCGGATGGGACAACCACGACGATCACAGCACAAGACCCCGAAAACCCGCAATACGGGAATATCCAGATGGTCTTCACGGCCAACCCTGTGGAACTACGCCAATGGATCGTGACCGACGATGTGGGCAGCCAAACGACAGTGATCCTGAATGACATGATCGCAGGGGGATCAATCCCCGAGGTGAAGTTCAACATCCAAAACGAAATGAACAACTGGAACAAATGAGGCTGAAACCACTCATCCTAGGCGCGCTTCTGGCAGCAGGGCTATCAAGCCCGCTGTTGGCTTGCGCGGACGGGCCGGACAGCTACCGCGTGGTTGGGGTTGCAGCAGACGATGTGCTGAACGTGCGGTCGGGGCCTAGCTTGGGATTTTCGGTCATCGGGGCGCTGCCCCATGATGCAACGGGCGTGCAAAACATCGACAGCGTGCCAGTGCATAGCTGCGACGGCAACGTCGACCTGACGCCCTTCGAGCAAAACAACCGCTGGACCAAAGTGGTCTGGGACGAAACCGGTGACTACGTTTTTGGCTGGGTCAAATCGGTGTTTCTGGCAGAGTAATAAAAAAGGCGCCCGATCAGGGGCGCCTTTTTGCTATCTCTTGCGGCAGGACCGCAGTTGGGCGTCATAGGTAATCGCGCGGTTATCCACCTCATTGGCGATACGGATCAGCCAGCTTTTGCTTTTCCACGTGCCGCGCAAATAGCCAGATCGGCCGTCATGATAGGCAAGGTATTGGTTGCGGGTGTCACTTAAAGACACGCCTGTCGATACCTTGGTCTGGGCCATATACCAGCCCATAAAATCAGTGGCGTCCTTGATGTCATCACGACGGGCGCGGCGACCACCTTCTTGATCTTTGTATTCCTTCCATGTGCCATCAAGGGCTTGGGAATACCCAAAGGCGGACGACTGGCGACCAATCGGAATGACGCCCAGCGCATATTGATGCGGGGTGCGGTTGTTACCGATGAATTTGCTTTCCTGATAGATGATCGCCATCAGAACAGGAACGGGAACGCCCCATTTCCGCTCGGCCGCTTTGAAAGCGCGTAAATACGCGGGGCGCTCGGATACAATGGAACACGCGTTATCGAGGTTGCGCGGGGCCGAGAAATTCTTGGACCCGCAGCTACCTAAAGCTACCAATAGTATCAATGCGCGAAAGATGCTGCTCATATGCCTCTCGCTTTTGTCGTTTATTTTGTAGGTAGCCTAGCGCAGATTCGATGTGCTGTGAACCGTCTTCACGCAGCGGCTAGATCACAAAGGCAAGAATAAGCGGTAAAGTGATCACCGACAGAATCGTCGAGGCAACAACCATGCCCGCCACAGGCTGGGCGTCCTCACCGTATTTTTCGGCCAACAGGTAGGACGTGACCGCCACAGGAGTCGAGACTTGCACGATCAAAACGGCCGTAGGCACGGGGCCCAACCCGAACCAGCGGGCGGCAAACCATGCGGCGGCTGCACAAATCAGCGCCTTGATGACCGACAGCCAGATTGCTTGGCCCATATCGCGGGTTTCAAGACGGGCAACAGCGACGCCAAGCGTGATCAACATGATGGGAATCGCCATCTGGCCAATCAGCTCTAACGCGTTGGTCAAAAACTGTGGCGTGGTCCACCCTTGCCACAAAAACAACGCACCAAGGACGGTTCCGGCGACAACTGGCTCTTTGATAACGCGCAACAAAGACCCGCCGCCTGACACCACCCAAACACCAATCGTGAACGACAAAATTGCCATCACGGCAAAGACGACAACTGCGTAACTTAGGCCCGCGTCACCAAAAGCAAACATCGCCAAGGGCAGGCCAAGGTTGCCCGTATTGCCGAAAACCAAAGGGGCCAGATAGGTCGAAAACGATAGGCCGCGCAACTTGAGAATGATAATAAACACAATGGAAACAATTGCATAAGCCACAAAACTGGCAAGGGACAAGGCCGCCAGCGCCTGCGGATCGATATCCGCTTTCATTAAGGCCACAAAGATCAGACAAGGCACCGAAAGGGTCATCGTCAGGCGGGTCACAAACTCGACGCGGTACTCGAACCCCATCTTGACCCAAAGGTAACCGACTGCACCCAGAATGAAGACTGGGGCGGTGATATTCAGTACTGTCAGTGCAAGGTTCACAGACTGTTTCCTTCAAATTAAGCCGCAGAGGATAGACACTGCCCACGCTGGGGGTTTACTAAGCAGGCGGGGGACAAAAGTATATGTTCAAAACGCGCGCAAAATATCATCTGGGCCAAGTCGTCCGCCACCGCAAGCATCCTTTTCGTGGGGTTGTTTTTGACGTGGATGCGATGTTCTCGAACACAGATGCTTGGTACGACGCGATCCCAGAGGACAGCCGTCCCAAAAAGGACCAGCCGTTTTATCACCTGCTCGCTGAAAATGACCAAAGTTACTACGTGGCTTACGTGTCCGAACAGAACCTTGTCGCCGACTATTCAGGCCAGCCTGTTGAACACCCCGATCTGGATGATCTTTTTGGACCGTTTGAAGACGGACAATACCCGCTACAGGTGCAACTGAACTGATACGTCGGGTTAGTAACCCAACGCACAGCCATCCTTGCGCGGATCAGATCCGCCGACCAGCACACCATCATCACGCAATTCAATCGCCTGACCGCCGCCAATTGGGCCGTCGGGAATGCTGACGTTATGACCCATTTCTGACAGTTCCGCACGGACTGCATCGCTATAGCCGCGCTCGACCTTCAGATCCAAGCCCTCGGCAAAGCTACGCGGCGCGTCAATCGCCTCTTGGACGTCCATCCCGAAATCGGTCAGGTTGGTGACAAACCGCGCATGACCATTGGGCTGATACTGCCCACCCATCACACCAAACGGCATATGAGGTTTGCCGTCTTTCATCAGCATCGCAGGGATGATCGTATGCATCGGACGCTTGCCGCCTTTGGCTTCGTTGATGTGACCTTCCTCTAAAGTAAAGCCCGCGCCACGGTTCTGGAACAACACGCCAAACTTGTCGGACGCAATGCCAGACCCGAAGGAATGGAATACCGAATATATCAGCGACACGCACATGCGGTCTTTGTCGACCACAGTGATGTAGATCGTATCCTTATGCACCGCCTCTGCACCCGGCAGATCGGCAGGCATCGCACGCTTGGGATCAATCAGGCCCGCCAGCTTTGCGGCTGTGTCCGCTGACAGCATATGCGCCAAACGGTGCGTATGGTCTGGATCTGCGATCAAGCGGTTGCGGGTGTCATAGGCCAGCTTTGCAGCCTCGGCCTCGATATGGGCGCGCTGGGCGCCAAAAGGGTCCATACCCGCGATTTCAAAATGCTTCAGGATGTTGAGCATCAAAATCGCCGTGGCCCCCTGACCATTGGGCGGATGCTCCCACAAGTCCAAGCCGCCATACCCACCCGTGACCGGATCGGTATAATCAGCGCGGCAGTTGGCGAAATCGTCCATCGTGTGTACACCGCCCGCAGCCGTCAGCGCGGCAACCATATCCTCGGCAATCTCGCCCTCGTAAAATCCGGCGCGGCCCTCCAGACCGATGCGGCGTAAAACCTCCGCTTGGCCCGGCGCACGGAACATCTGACCCGCAACAGGGGCCTTGCCATTCAGCAAATACTGATCGCGGGCCGTGCCTTGCAGCGCATCCACCGCCTGCGCCCAGTCGAATGCAACACGCGGGGCGACGGGCACGCCCGCTTCGGCATAATGGATCGCAGGGGCAAGCGCCGCTTTAAGGCCCAGTTTGCCATAATCCTTGGACAGCTTGCAAAACGCATCAATCGCGCCGGGGATCGTGACCGCCTCCGGGCCACCCAAAGGGACCGTCGACAGACCTTTGGCGCGTATCTGTGCAGCGTCGAGTCCAGCAGGCGCACGGCCCGACCCGTTCAAAGCAATCACGCGATCTTCACCCGCTGGGGTCAGCAATACAAAGCAATCGCCACCAATACCCGTCATCTGTGGCTCGCAAATACCCAACAAGACAGCGCCGGCAATTGCAGCGTCCACAGCGTTCCCGCCTGCCTCTAACATCTGGACAGCTACCTTGGCTGCCAACGGATGAGACGTCGCGCACATACCGTTGGCAGCATAAGTGGCCGACCGACCATTGATTTGAAAATCGCGCATGTCTTCTCCTGAAATAGCTTAGCCAAAACCTATGCTAGTTTCGGTTTCAAGCAATGACAAAGTATCAGGGGGGGTAAGAACCTCGGTACCCCGCAACTGGGTGGGGGCTATAAATGCGGGATACCGAGGAAAGCTATGCAGCTATGAAACCCTTTTGAGCTTTGATCGGGGCGACACAATGATCAGACCGTGTTCATTTTGGGGCAATACGCCTTTTCAAATCTTTATGGTGCAACCCGCGCAATCGCGCTAAATTGAGGCAACATTTCCAACGAAAAGACCCCGACCATGCGCACCGACTATGCAATGCTGACACAAACCATCACATCGCTGACGGCAGGCGAGACCGACACCGTCGCGCTCATGGCGACCGTGGCCTGCGAAGTGCATCACAGCGACGACCGGTTTGACTGGACAGGGTTCTACCGCGCCACGGCGCCAGAGCTGCTCAAGATCGGGCCATACCAAGGCGGGCATGGCTGCCTTGTGATCCCGTTTTCGCGCGGGGTTTGCGGGGCTGCGGCGCGCACGGGTGCGGTGCAACTGGTCGATGATGTTGATGCCTTTCCGGGGCACATCGCCTGCGCCTCCAGCACACGGTCGGAAATCGTGCTGCCCGTGTTCAACGACCAAGACACGCTCTTGGGCGTGTTCGACATCGACAGCAATCAGCCCGCGGCCTTCACGCAAGAGGACGCGACCCAACTGGCCGCGATCCTCAAAACGGCCTTCGCTCAGGCGCGTTGACGGGCGGTTTGCGCGTCTAAGGCTGCGTTGAACTTTTCAGCAGGCCACCCATCCTGCAACGCGGCATGAAACAACGCGGCTTGGGTCTGCGGGGCCAAACCACCCATAGGCGGATCAAGGTCCAGATTCGTCGGGAAAGAATAGCCCTCTGCACAAGACGCAATCGCGGCCACGCGTTCAGCAGGCCCAAGGTTCAACCCTGCCATCACAGGATACATCGCTTTGCACATTGCAATACGGTCGATGTTTTCCATCGCGCGGCCAAAGGCCGACGAGACCTGCAATAGGTTCGCCATACGGTGCACATCCACGCTGGTATTGGCCCCCGCGCCGTGGAACAGGGCAGGGCTGAAAAACAGCGCATCGCCCTTTGATAACGGCAGTTGGATATAGCTTTCCTCGAAATACGCACGGAAATCATCGCGCCGCCACGCGGCATAGCCCGCAGCATAAGCTTGGCTAAACGGCAGCAGCTTTGTCGGGCCGCTTTCCACTGGCATATCCGAATGGGCAACCGCACCCTGCAACGTCAGCACAGGCGACAGATCATGCACATGGGCGGGGTAGCTGGCGGATGTCTCGGCGGTCTGGAACCCCAGATGATAATCGCGGTGCGCCAGTTGCGCCCCACCACCGGGGCGAACCAAATTGACCTGCGCTGTCATCTGATAGTTTGGACCAAGCCAAGCCTCGCACACCGCCGCAATCGCAGGATTGGCAAAGTATCGGGCAAAGGTCGCAGGGTCGGCCAAACACAGCTTTTGCAGCGAATTCCAGATGCGGTCGTTATTACCAGCGGCGGCAAAATGATCGGCTGCGCTGCCATTGGCCAACTTTTCAGCGGCAATAACATCGTTATAAATCTGGGTCGCGGCATCAATCGCGCTGGTGTCGGCATAGGCGTTTTGCAGCACCACGATGCCCGATCCTGTGCGCAACCCTTGCGCCCATTCGGCCATCAGCGAACGGCGCAAAGCAGGATCGCCCAAGTGATCTGCCAGTTTGGACACATCATAGATCGGCGCATTCTTTTGAATGTCAGCGGCCAAAGGCACATCTTTGGTGGTCAGCTTTTGCTGCGTCAGCACTTTGAAATCATCTAGATTGCAGGCGTCTGGGTCAAAATATGCGGTCATCTGTGGCTCTCCCTTTGTGCCAGCCTAGCGGGAAGGGGTCTTGCCCGCGCCGTCAAAACACATCAATAATCCATCAATGACACATCGCTTCCCGATCAAAGAAATCGCCCAGCAGGCTGGTCTTTCCACCGCCACCGTGGACCGTGTGATCAACGCGCGTGCGCATGTCAGCGCCCAGACTAAGGCTCGCGTTGCCGCCGCGATTGATGAATTGAAGCGCCAAGAAGGCCAGCTTGCTGCCCGCGGTCGTCGCATGTTCATTGATGTCGTCGTCGAGGCCCCGCGTCGGTTCTCGCAAAAGGTCAGGGCGGCCTCCGAGGCGGTGTTGCCCGGCTTTGCGCCCGCAGTGTTAAGGCCGCGTTTTACATTCCAAGAGACCATGACCGAGGCGCAAACCTTGGACCATCTGGCGCGGATCGCACAGCGCGGCAGCCAAGGCGTTTGCCTCAAAGCCCGCGATCTGCCCGCGATCCGAGGCGCGGTTGATAGCCTTACCGCAAAGGGTATTCCTGTGGTGACCCTGTTCACCGACATCGCCGCCTCGCGCCGCTTGGCCCATGTCGGACTGAACAACGCGCAGGCGGGGCGCACGGCAGCTTATTTGATGGGGGTTGCCTTGCGCGGGCAGACGGCGGGGACGGTGTTGCTGAACCAAAGTCACGACGCCTTTGAAGGCGAAGAAACCCGCGCGGATGCCTTTCGCAAAGCGGTGCCGCGCTATCTGCCGCAGATGGCCGTGATCGAAATCAGCGGCGGCGCGGGGCTGGCGTTGCAGACTGCCTCTCAGATCGCTGGCCTCGGGGCGTGTCTGGATGATCTGCGCGGGGTTTATTCGATGGGCGGTGGCAACCGCGCGATCCTGTCCGCGCTGGACCGCCCGCTGGTCTACATCGCCCATGACCTTGACGGCGAGAACACATCACTGCTGCGCAAGGGCCAGATCAATTTTCTACTCGATCACGATCTCGGGCGCGACATGGCACAGGCCTTTGGGACGATCACTGCGTTTCACGGCTTGAACCCGATCCCCGACGCGTCCGCCTTGGCCGATGTGCAGATCATGACGCTCGCGCATTGGGCGTGAAAAAATGCTTTGAGATTTCATGCGAATCAGTGAGTGTGAAATTTGAGGACATTTTTTCACGGACCAAACATGCTGCATGACCTGCCAATCGAAGCGCGGACATTGGGTGCTGACCTGCGCGCGCTGCGCAAGTCGCGGGGCATGACGCTGGCGGGGATGGCGGATGTTTTGGGCAAGTCGGTAGGCTGGATGAGCCAAGTCGAGCGGGATATTTCCGAACCCGCAATCGACGATCTTCGCGCCATGGCGCGGCTTTTGGATGTGTCGGTTTCTAGTCTTTTCAGGACCGCTTCGGCGGCGGGAGAGGAAGGTTTCATCGTGCGCCGCGATGCTCGCAGGCCAATCGGATCGCGTGAAGCGGGGTTGGTCGAGGAACTGCTTTCCCCCGATTTGACCGACGATTTCGAGGTCGTGCATTCCACGTTTGAACCACATGCCGAGATGGTTGATGCCATTGTACGGCCCACGCAAGAGGTGGGCTATATCGCGTCGGGGCAGCTTGATCTGTGGATCGACGGCACCGTTTTTCACCTTAAAGCGGGCGATAGTTTTCGTATCCGTGGACAACATTACCGGTGGTCCAATCCCCATGATGTGCCTTGTGTGGCGATCTGGGTGATTGCGCCGCCGGTCTACTAAATCAACGGCAAACCTTATCCGCGGATAAGGTTTTGACCAATAAAACAAGGGAGCTAAACCATGGCAGATTTTCCAACGACCGCCCGAGTGGTCATCATCGGTGGCGGTGTTGTGGGCGTGTCGACGCTGTATCATCTGGCCAAGGCGGGCTGGACCGATTGCGTCTTGTTAGAAAAGAATGAACTGACCGCAGGGTCCACATGGCACGCGGCGGGCAACTGCCCGTCGTTCAGCACATCTTGGGCAATTATGAACATGCAGCGCTATTCGTTAGGGCTTTATGCGGGTTTGGCCGAAGCCGTTGATTACCCGATGAATTACCATGTCACGGGGTCGATCCGACTGGCCCATTCCAAAGAACGTATGCAAGAGTTTGAGCGCGCGCGCGGTATGGCAAACTATCAGGGTTTGAGCGTCGAGATGATGTCGAATGCGGACATGAAAGAGGCCTATCCGTTCTTGGAAACCCATGATCTGGTGGGCGGTCTTTGGGACCCTGACGACGGTGATATTGACCCCGCGCAATTGACCCAAGCGCTGGCGAAAGGCGCCCGTGCGCTGGGTGCCAAGATTGAGCGGTTCTGCCCTGCAACGGGTGTCAGTCGCGAGAATGGCGAGTGGATCGTACATACAGACAAGGGTGATATCCGCTGCGAAAAGGTTGTGAATGCGGCGGGCTATTATGCCCAGCGTGTGGGTGAATGGTTCAAGCCATATGGTGGCCGCACGGTGCCTATGGCCACGATGTCGCACCAGTATTTCCTGACCGAGGAAATCCCCGAGTTGAAGGCATGGACAGAGGCCAACAACCGTAAGGTGCCGCTGCTGCGCGATGTGGATAGTTCCTATTACCTGCGTCAGGACAAGAACGGGCTGAACCTTGGCCCGTACGAGCGGAACTGTAAGGGCCATTGGATGACCCCTGAGGACCCAATGCCCGACGACTTTAGCTTTCAGCTATACCCTGACGATTTGGAGCGTTTGGAGTGGTATATCGAGGATGCTATGGCGCGCGTGCCCGTGCTTGGCACGGCTGGCGTGGGCCGTGTCATCAACGGCCCGATCCCCTATGCGCCTGACGGTTTGCCGCTGATGGGGCCAATGCCCGGTGTGCCGAATGCCTATGAGGCCTGCGTGTTCACCTTTGGCATCACCCAAGGTGGTGGCGCGGGCAAGGTTATGGCCGAGTGGATTACCGAAGGCGAAACCGAGTGGGATATGTGGGCGGTCGATCCGCGTCGCTATACCGATTACACCGATCAGGATTACTGTGACCGTAAGGCCAAAGAGGTCTACGGCCATGAATACGCGATGCATTTCCCGCACCACGAATGGCCTGCTGCCCGCGATAAAAAGCTGTCGGCAGTGCATGACAAAGTGATTGCGCAAGGCGGCTTGATGGGGGCCTATAACGGCTGGGAACGTGCCAATTGGTATGCAGCGGACGGCGACGATACGTCCGAGGCCGCGACCCATACGTGGGAACGGTCTGGCCCGTGGGAAGTTCGCATCAAGGAAGAATGCGAAGCGGTCCGCGATGCCGCTGGTATCCTCGATTTGCCCGGTTTCTCGCGGTATAAACTGGACGGTGAGGGGGCTGCCCAATTCCTGCGCGATAATGGCACAGGCGGTATCCCAAAGGTGGGCCGTATTGGTCTGATCTATTTTGCCGACAGTCGTGGCCGCATTGTGACCGAAGTCTCGGCGATGCGATTGGCCGAAGATACGTTCTTTATCATCACGGCGGCGACGGCGCAGTGGCATGATTTCGAGTTTCTGAAGGGCCGTATGCCTGCGGATGCGAAGTTTACCCTGACGGACGTGACACTGAACTTTAGCTGTCAGATATTGACCGGTCCAAAGGCACGTGATGTGCTGGCGGATTGTTCGGATGCTGATCTGTCGCTTGGTTGGTTGACCCACCAGTCGGCGCAGATTGCGGGCATTTGGGTTCAGTTGGTGCGCGTGTCATTTGCCGGCGAGCTAGGCTGGGAAATTCATACTAAGGTCGCAGATACGGCGGCGGTTTATGACGCGGTGATGGCTGCGGGTGCAGCTCATGGGTTGAAGCCCTTTGGCATGTATGCGTTGAATTCCTTGCGGATCGAGAAGGGCTATCGCGCTTGGAAGGGCGATTTGTCCACCGATTACACGATGTTGCAGGGTGGCATGGAACGGTTTGTGAAATGGGACAAAGGTGATTTCCCCGGCAAGGCGGCGTTGCTGGCTGAAAAGCAGCAAGGTGTGACCAAGCAGTTTGTGACTTTGACGCTAGATGAAGTGCCTGCCGCTGACGCGCCCTATATGTCGACGATTATTCATGACGGTCAGGTGGTTGGTGAGACGACCTCGGGCGCGTTTGGTCACCGTGTTGGCAAGTCGATTGCGCTGGGCATGATCCGCCCTGATCTGGCGGTGGCTGGCACCAAGGTTGCAATCAATATCTTTGGTCAGGATTGCATGGCGACAGTTCAGGAAGACGCGCCGCTCTGGGATCCTGAAAACGCGCGGATTCGCGCATGATCACCCTGCTGGATGGCGGCATGGGCCAAGAGCTAATCGCCCGCGCTGGCCGCGCGACATCGTTGTGGTCGATCCAAGCCTTGTTGGACGATCCTGCGATGGTTCGCGCCGTGCATGACGCGTATTTTGCCGCAGGGGCCGATGTTGCCACGACCAATAGCTACGCGGTTTTGCCGACCCGTTTGGCGTCGCATGGCATGGCCGATCGTTTGCAAGAGCTGTCCGTTTTGGCCTGCGAGGTGGCGGTGGCTGCACGGGACGCAAATGGCGCGGGGATCGTTGCAGGATCGATGGGTCCGCTGGGGTTTTCGTTTCAGCCTGATCTTGCCCCTCCCTCTGATCGCGCCGCCGAGGCCTATGCCGAACTGGCCCGTATCCACGCGGATTTTGTTGATGTGCATTTGCTGGAAACCATGTCTTCGATCGACGAGGCCCGTGGCGGTTTGATGGGCTGTGCGGTGACGGGCAAGCCTGTTTGGTTGGCGCTGTCGGTGGATGATCGTGACGGGACCAAGTTGCGGTCGGGTGAACCTTTGGTGGATGTTTTGCCGCTGCTGGCCGAATTTTCGCCTGCGGCTGTGCTGATCAATTGCTCATTGCCTGAGGCGGTGACGGCTGGACTGCCGTCGCTGCGCGGCGCAGGGGTGCCGATTGGCGCTTATGCTAACGGGTTTACCGGTATTTCCGATACCTTTGACCATATCGGTGCTACGGTCGACGTACTGTCCGCCCGCACGGATTTGGGGCCTGATCGCTATGCTGATTTCGCGCAAACTTGGGTTGATGGCGGGGCCACGTTGATCGGTGGCTGCTGCGAGGTTGGTCCTGCGCATATTCAAACTTTGGCCAAACGTTTTAAATAAGGAAACTGCACGATGGCAAATGTCCCGACACATGCGCGCGTTGTTATTATTGGCGGTGGGGTTATTGGGTGCTCTGTCGCCTACCACTTGGCCCAGCTGGGTTGGAAAGATGTTGTGCTGTTGGAGCGCAAGCAGTTGACGTCTGGCACCACGTGGCATGCGGCGGGGTTGATTGCCCAGCTACGTGCGACGGCCAATATGACCAAGCTCGCGAAGTATTCCCAAGAACTTTACGGAAATCTGGAGGCCGAGACGGGTGTGGCGACAGGGTTCAAGCGCGTTGGGTCGATCACGGCTGCGCTGACCGAGGAACGCAAAGAAGAGATTTTCCGCCAAGCGGGCATGGCGCGTGCTTTTGGTGTTGAGGTCGAGGAGATCAGTCCCAAAGAAGTCAAAGAACGCTACGAGCATCTGAACATTGATGGTGTGACGGCGGGGGTTTATTTGCCGCTGGACGGGCAGGGTGACCCCGCTAACATTGCATTGGCCTTGGCCAAGGGCGCGCGGCAAAACGGCGCGAAGGTGATCGAGCGCACGGCGGTTACAAAGATCAACCGCGAGGGGCGTCGTGTGACGTCGGTGGAATGGAACAACGGCACCGAGACAGGTCAGATCGACTGCGATATGATCGTGAACTGTGGCGGCATGTGGGGCCATGAGGTTGGGCGTATGGCGGGCGTAAACGTGCCGCTGCATGCCTGCGAGCATTTCTATATCGTGACCGAGCCAATTGCGGGTCTGACCCAGATGCCTGTGCTGCGCGTCCCTGATGAATGTGCGTATTACAAGGAAGACGCGGGCAAAATGCTGCTGGGTGCGTTCGAGCCGAATGCAAAGCCTTGGGCGATGGACGGAATTCCTGCGGACTTTGAATTTGACCAACTGCCAGAGGATTTTGACCACTTCGAGCCGATTTTAGAAAATGCTGTGAACCGTATGCCGATGCTGGCCGAGGCGGGGATTCATACGTTCTTTAACGGGCCTGAAAGTTTTACACCTGATGATGCCTACCACCTTGGGCTGGCCCCCGAGATGGAGAATGTCTGGGTCGCGGCTGGATTCAACTCGATCGGGATTCAATCTGCTGGTGGCGCGGGTATGGCGCTGTCGCAATGGATGGATGCGGGCGAAAAGCCGTTTGATCTGGGTGATGTGGATATCAGCCGGATGCAGCCGTTTCAGGGCAACAAGCATTACCTGTTCGAGCGCTCAAAAGAGACGCTTGGTCTGCTTTACGCCGACCATTTCCCGTTCCGCCAAAAGGCGACGGCACGCGGTATTCGCCGCACGCCGTTTCACCGGCATCTTATCGACAATGGCGCGGTGATGGGCGAACTGGCGGGTTGGGAGCGGGCCAACTGGTTTGCGCGCGTTGGGCAAAACCCAGAATATGAATACTCATGGAAGCGGCAGAATTTCTTTGACAATGTGAAAGAGGAATTGGCCGCCGTGCGCACCAATGTCGGCATGTATGACATGTCGTCGTTTGGCAAAATTCGCGTTGAAGGCCGTGACGCTGTCGCGTTCATGAACTATGTCGGCGGCGGTCAGTATGACGTGCCTGTGGGCAAGATCGTTTACACGCAATTCCTGAATTCCCGCGCTGGGATTGAGGCGGATGTCACGGTAACCCGCCTGTCGGAGGCGGCGTTTTTGGTCGTCACCCCTGCTGCGACGCGCCTTGCTGATCAGGTTTGGATGCAGCGCAATGTCGGCACGTTTAATGTCGTGATAACCGATGTGACCGCAGGCGAAGGGGTTCTGGCTGTGATGGGGCCAAATGCGCGTCAGCTTTTGCAGGCTGTTTCGCCCAATGATTTTAGCAACAAGGTCAACCCGTTTGGCACCGCCCAAGAGATCGAGCTGGGCATGGGGCTGGCACGCGTGCACCGCGTAACTTACGTGGGTGAGCTGGGGTGGGAGATTTACGTGTCCTCTGACATGGCCGCCCATGCGTTCGAGACCTTGCATGCTGCCGGGCAAGATATGAATTTGAAGCTGTGCGGCATGCACATGATGGATGCGGGTCGCATCGAGAAGGGCTTTCGTCACTTTGGCCATGACATTACATGTGAGGATCATGTGTTGGAGGCTGGATTGGGCTTTGCTGTGAAGGCGGACAAGCCCGATTTCATTGGTCGCGATGCTGTGTTGCGCAAGAAAGAGGCGGGGCTATCCAAGCGATTGGTGCAGTTCAAACTGACTGATCCAGAGCCGCTGTTGTATCACAACGAGCCTGTCATGCGTGATGGCCAGGTGGTCAGCCACATGACCTCTGGTGTCTATGGTCATCACCTCGGGGCGGCGATGGGCATGGCTTATATTCCCTGTCAGGGCGAGAGTGTTTCGGATGTTTTGGGGTCGACTTACGAGATTGATGTTATGGGTGTGCGGGTGAAAGCGGAGGCGTCATTGAAGCCTTTTTATGATCCGACAGGCGCACGGGCTAAGGCCTAGGTTTGGTGAAGCGCAAAGGCATCATCGCGGCAGGTTTGCTAATTTTGATGGCGGCGGTTCCGTCATGTGCGGGCTTTACCTACGCGCGTATTTTCATGCCAGCCGCTTATGGCCTGACCTGTTTTGATGACGACATTTGTGTCGATGATAGGACGCGTCTGGCAGAGGCGCGGGCTTTGCGTGATGATGCTGTGGCCTTTGTTACGGAAAGGGTGGGTCCGTTTAAAGCCCCACCGCGCCTGTTGTTTTGCAGCACGACCGATTGCTTTGCCAGGTTTGGCAATCCGCAGGTCTGGGGCTTGTATTTCTGGGGCACGGGTCGTTTGGTTGTCAATGAAACCGGTTGGCATGATTACATCATTCGCCACGAGTTGATTCATCACTGGCAGGCCGAAAACTTTGGCGTGTTGCCGTCGTCAAAAGGTTTGCCACGTTGGTATATTGAGGGGATGGCATATGTCATGAGCGCTGATCCGAGAGACGTTATTCCGCATGGGCCGTCGCAGGATCACCGCGCAGCGTTTAACGCGTGGCTGGCGGCTGGCAATGACTGGCGCGTCCCCCCAGAATAGCGCGATCAAAAAGGGCCCCAGCATTGTGTGATGCTGAGGCCCTTTTTGTTTGGTTTGACGCTTGATTACTCTTTTGGCCCCAGTGCGTTCAGCCCTTTGAGGATGTCGATTGCGTAGGCCAGTTGGTAGTCTTCCTCGCGCAGTTCGGCTGCGGCTTCTGCGCGTGCGCGGTCCTCTTCGATCAGCCGGATTTCGTCTTCGGTCAGGCTGTCGTTGTTGAGCGAGCCGCGCAGGTCTGCTTCGGAGCGTGGTGCGCGTGTCTCTTCTTCTTCGCCTTCTACTTCAGGTTCGCGCCGCGGCTGCTCGACGATGATGTCGGGCGAGATACCCAGTGCTTGGATCGAGCGCCCTGACGGTGTGTAGTAGCGCGCAGTGGTCAGGCGCATGGCGCCGTCCCCTTGCAGCGGCACAACGGTTTGTACGGACCCTTTGCCGAAAGATTTGGTCCCTACGACGATGGCGCGGCGGTGGTCTTGCAACGCGCCTGCGACGATCTCGGAAGCGGACGCCGAGCCACCGTTGATCAGCACGACGATAGGTTTGCCTTGGGCCAGATCACCAAGTTCTGCGTTGAAGCGGTCACTATCATTGGCGTCACGGCCCCGTGTCGATACGATTTCGCCTGCGTCGAGGAACGCATCAGACACATAGATTGCTTGGTTCAGCAAACCGCCAGGATTGTTGCGAAGGTCAAGGATGATCCCGTCGACATTATCCATGCCACCTGCTTCTTGCACTTGCTCTTGCAGCCCGCTTTCCAGATCGGAGTAGGTTTGATCGCTGAAGGTCGCGATCCGCAAGACGACGGCGTTGCCTTCGGTCCTGCTGCGCACGGCGGTAAGTTTGATTGTGTCGCGGATGATGGACACGTCGAAGGGTTCGATCTCGCCTTCGCGCACGACCGTGATGATGATCTCGGACCCAACAGGCCCGCGCATCATGTCGACCGCTTCATCAAGGGTTAGACCCAGCACGTTTTCACCGTCGACGGCAGTGATAAAGTCGCCTGCCAGAATACCCGCTGCATCGGCAGGGGTGCCGTCCATGGGGGATACAACTTTGACCCAACCATCTTCTTGGGTCACTTCGATGCCCAAGCCGCCAAATTCGCCACGCGTCTGCACGCGCATTGCGGCGGCATCATCGGCGGACAGATAGCTGGAGTGTGGATCAAGTGAGGTCAGCATCCCGTTGATCGCGGCCTCGATCAGGTCTTTTTCTTCGACGTCTTCGACGTAGCCTGACCGGATGCGCTGGAAGATGTCACCAAACAGATCAAGCTGTTCATACACGCTCGCGCTATTGTCGGCTTCTTGCGCCAGAAGTGGACCTGCAACCTGCGTCGTTGCGATCAGCCCGAGAATGGTGCCGCTTGCGGCGGCGATCATCAGCTTTTTCATAGTCTTCCTGTCCTAATTGGCGTCCAGCACGAACCAGTCGGCGGGGTTGATGGGACTTTGCCCTTCTCTGACCTCAAGATAAAGGGTCTGTGAGGCCACAGAGCCAGAGTTTGCCCCACTTTCAGTCAAAATCGCGTTAGCGCTCGGCACTTCTCCGCCCAACAATCCGATGGGCGACCCTTCGGGGATGACTTGGCCAGTTTCGCCAAAGACGTCTGCCAGCCCTGCAATGACAAATAGCACGTCAGCGGCCGGTTCCAAGATGATGACGTTTCCGTATTCCAGCAAGGGGCCGCGAAACAGGATCGTGGCCGCCGCCGGTGCGGTCACTAGGGCGCGTGGTCGCGCCGCAACAATGACCCCTGGTCTGCTGATCCCTGCTGCGTCGGGCGCGTTGAAGGCCCGCAAAAGCTGGCCCTGCACGGGCATTTGCAACGTGCCTTTGCGCGCCATTGCGTCCACGGGCGTGACACCGTCGATGAAGGCTTCGGTCAGTCCGCTGGCGAACCCTTCAAGGGTTTCGGTGCTGGCCAGCAGCAGCGCGGTTTGAATGGGGTCTTCGGTGAACCGTTGCGGCAGATCGGTCCTGTCCGAGATCGCAGCCGAAAGGGCTGTGCGTGCCGCTTGCGCCCCGTCGAGCCCTTCTTGCAGGGTTGCGGCTGCGTTTTCTTGCAACCCGCGCAGCAAGGCCACTTCTTCGAGTTGCGCGCGTAGGACCATGACCTCGTCTTGGATTGCAGGGGCCACGTCAGCGACCATCATGCCGCCGCGTGCTGTGCCTGTTGGCCCGCTGGGATGCAGTAGCAACAGCGGTGTTGGTGCGCGTCCCATGGTTTGCAGCACGCCCAAAAGCCGTCCGACTTCGCCCGATTTTGCAGCGAGTTCGGCCTCGACAGTTTTTTGTCGGATCGCGGCGCGCCGTAGCCCTGCACGCATCGCAACCAATCCGTCTTCGTAGGCTTGCACGGTTTCGGTCAGGGCTTTCACGCGGTCGCGTGCGCTGCCCGCGGCGGTCAGGCTTTCGCCTGCCATCGCCAAGCGTTCGGCAGCCGCGATGGCGGCTTCGCCTGTGCTTTGCGCGGTCGCGCTGGTTGTTGCCAGCATCAAGATCAGGATCAGGCGGATCATTTGGTGATAAGTGTCCTGCCAGTCATTTCGGGCGGTAGGTCGAGACCCATCAGATCAAGCAACGTTGGCGCAAGATCGGCCAGACGTCCGTCGCGTAGGGACGCGTTTGCAGGTCCGCCCACAAGTGCGACTGGCACAGGGTTGAGTGTGTGTGCGGTGTGCGGCCCGCCTGTTTCGGGGTCGATCATGGTTTCGCAGTTGCCGTGGTCTGCGGTGACGATCATCGCCCCGCCTGCCGCTTTGAGTGCTGCTAGGACTTCGCCCAAGCCCCGATCAACCGCTTCGCAGGCCGCGATCCCAGCGCTCAAATCGCCGGTGTGTCCGACCATGTCGGGGTTGGCGTAGTTGGTCACGATCAGGTCATAGCCTGCGCCGATGGCTTTGACGAAAGCTGCGGTGACTTCGACGGACGACATTTCGGGTTGCAGGTCGTAGGTCGCCACTTTGGGTGATTTTGGCATGAAACGGTCTTCGCCAGCGGCAGGCACTTCGACGCCTCCGTTCAGGAAGAATGTCACGTGCGGGTATTTTTCGGTTTCGGCTAGTCGGAACTGTTTCAGCCCGTGTGTGGCGACCCATGCCCCCAGCGTGTTGGGGATGTCCCGTTTTGGAAAGACGGTTTCAAACCATGTGTCGTGAGCGTCCGAGTAGCTGACCATGCCGAGTTTGGCTGCGAGGTCGGGCATGTCGCGGGCGAACCCGTCGAAGTCCGGATCAACGATTGCTGCCAAGATTTCGCGGGCGCGGTCGGACCGGAAGTTGAGGCAGAACAGCCCGTCGCCTTTGGCAAAGCCTGCGTAGTCGCCGATCACGGTGGCGGGGATGAATTCGTCGGTTTTCCCGTTTGCGTAGGAAGCGTCGATTGCCGCTTGCGGGTCTGCTGCCGCATCCCCTTGGCCCAAGACCATGGCGTCATAGGCGGTTTGCACCCGTTCCCAGCGGTTGTCACGGTCCATGGCGTAATAGCGCCCGATAACAGTGACGATTTTGGTGGCGGCTGGCAGGTACGTGGTTAGATGCGCAAGGAAGTCTTTTGCGCTTTGCGGGGCGACGTCGCGCCCGTCGGTAATGGCGTGTAGCACGGTGGGGATGCCCGCGTCGTCAAGTGCTTTTGCCGCAGCGATGATGTGGCTGACGTGCCCGTGCACCCCGCCGTCGGACGCAAGCCCCATCAGGTGAGCGGTGCCGCCTGAAGATTTCATGGTGGCGATAAAGTTCACGAGTGCGTCGGCGTTTGGAAAGCTGCCGTCTTCGATGGACAGGTCAATCTGTCCGAGGTCCATCGCTACGACACGGCCTGCGCCGATGTTGGTGTGCCCGACTTCTGAGTTGCCCATCTGCCCTGTGGGCAGGCCCGCGTCGTTGCCGTGCGTCAAAAGTTTCGCATGTGGCCCCGCCATGATCGCGTCGAAGTTGGGTGTTTGGGCCAGCAGGGGCGCGTTGCCTGTCGGGTCATCGCGCAGGCCCCAGCCATCGAGAATACACAAAACGACGGGTTTGGGGGCGGTCATGGGGAGGCTCCTTGCATTAGATTGGTTTGATCTAACGTATTTTCTGCCGACACGGAATAGCGTGTCATTTTGATGCGGCTGATTTTCGCGGTGTGGGGGCGTGACCTAGGCATCTGGCGTGGTGTCGGTTGAAAATTCTTCGCGCAGCCAGTTCTCGAATAGTAGTACTTCGGGCCGTTTGGATCGTTTCGACCGTGGTCGCATGAGGTAGTGCCCGTTCGGAATCGGGATCGGGTCTCCGGCGATAAGAACGCGTGGATGTGCTGCGTTTGCCATATCCACCAGCCGCTTGATGATGACCGCGTAGCCACCACCCGTTGCTGCCAGTTCAATCGCTGCCGTCATGGTATCAACGAAATATTCGGGTACGTCTGTTGGCATGACGAGGTCATGGGCGGCAAAGTATCGGCCCCAGTCTGCCTCTTGGCCCAGAATTCGAATAAGCGGCCCTTTGAGCAGGTCGCTGAGTTTTGGCGCGTTGTGCCGTTGGTTGATGCTGCAGATTGGAACGATGTCCTCATCGGATAGTTTTTCCGAAGGCGTGTCGGTCCAGTCGCCACGTCCAACGCGCAATTCGACGTCCACGTCATCAAATCCCGTCGCGTCAGTCCAAATGTTGGAGACGAGGCGAAACGCGATATCAGGGTGGAGGTCTTTGAATTTTGGCAAGCGCGGTGCCAGCCACAGGGCGGAGGTCGAGATCGGTGCCTTGAGCGTGATCATCCGGCTGGTTGCGGACCCAAAAAGACTGGTTGTGGCAAGGCTGATGTCAGACAGGGATTGTCTGACCGTGGGCACATAGGCCTGTCCGATTTCGGTCAGTGACAAATGACGCGCGCGGCGGTGAAACAGGCGGTTTCCGAGCCGTTCTTCGAGGGATCGAATGTGCAGGCTGACTGCGGTTTGGGTCAGGCCAAGTTCGGCTGCGGTTTCGGTGAAATTCAAGTGTCGCGCGGCGGCCTCGAAGGTCCGCAGCCAAGTGAGATTGATGTGTTTATCCAGCATGATCTATCACCAAATTTATTTGCCTATAGATTGTATATTTCATCGTTTTTGTTTTGACCAGAAGTGCCCGATATCTAGCGGCAACACTGCAACGCTAAACCTTGGAGACCTGCCTGATGCCTATATCCCCTATGATCGACGCCGCTGTCTTTGAGCCAGTTGCAGCAAACGATAACACCGCTGGATTTGTGACGTTGGTGGACGACCAGCCGATTGAAGGTGGGTTTGATCCCGCGTTTGGGGATGTGACATGGCAAACATTGATTTCGGGTGACAAGACGGCCTCTACCGGATTGGTTTTGGGGATCGCGACGTTCCCTGCAAACGGTGTTTTGCACCTGCACCGCCACGCGCCGCCAGAGTTTTACTTTTGCCTTTCGGGGTCTGGCGTTGTGACACTGGATGGCCAGCCGCATCACATTTCACCCGGTTCGGCGGTTTTCGTTCCAGGCAATGTGGAGCACGGTGTGCGCGCGGGCGCGGAGGGTTTGAAGTTCGCTTATGGTTTCGGAGAAGACGCGTTTTCTGCGATTGAATACAAGTTTTCTGCCTGAGCGTAGGTGAACGTCAGTCGGCCATTTTGTCGAGCCCTGCCTTGAGCGTATTACCCATCCCGCTGTCTTCCATATGCAGCCGCAGTCGCTGGTTGTAGCCTTGCGGCGTGTTAAGTGCCTCTATCAATGTTTCGCAAGGCATATTTGACAGGTTTGAGGCGATCAGGGTCCGCAGAAATGCCTCGGCTTGGGCTTTGTCGGCGACCCGTTCGCCGAGCCAGTCCGCTGCATCCGCGACCATACGTGCGACGGGCGATAGCACCGCTTGGGCGCAGAGATAGGCGTCCATTTCCCCTGCGTCGTTCACGGGCAAGATGCTGTTGCGCCCCCCGAAGATTTGGCCGACCAGTTCGGTATCGCCTTGCATCATGATCGGCGTTCCGCCCTGCGCAATTCCGGGGAATGGCATCATGATCGCGGTGGCGCGGGCGGGGCGCACCATGGCGTCGACTTCGGCCAGCGTTGCGCCCGCCATGAAGGTGATGATCCTTTGGTCTTTGCGGAAGGTGAGGGTGTCCAAGACTGCGCTTGCGATGTCTGACATCAGCCCCAAAAACACAACATCGCTGGCGTCTATGACGCCCTGATTGTCCGCGATTTGGACGTTGTCATAGGCTGCGGCAAGCGGGGCGGTGAAGCGGCTGCTTCTTTGTGAGAGAGTGATCTGGTGGCTGTCGCCCGCGATCCCGTGGACCACGGCGCTTGCGATTGTTCCACATCCGATGACGCCTATTTGCATGTCGTTCCTTTCACGTATCTTGATGGTCGCAACTGGGTGGCCGTATTGACAACATCCAGTCGCGTACGATTTGCGCTTTTGGCGTCAGTGGTCGGCTTTTTGACCAGACCAGATAGATCCCTTTGCCCGTCTTCCATGTCCATTCGGGTCGTGCCGCGAGCATCCCTTGTTGCACAAGTGGGTCAACCAGATGGTGCCAGCCGAAGGCAAAGCCTTCGCCCGCCATCGCGGCCTGTAGCACGAGCGCATAGTCATTGAGCCGCAGCCCGCTGCGCGGTGGTAGCTCGGACACTCCGAATGCGTTGAACCATTGCTGCCACGACGGGCGCGCGCGAATGGGTTCTTCTAGATGGATCAGGCGTTGTTGCCGCAGGTCTGGCACAGTGTGCAGGGTCACGGCGGCGGCCATGACGCGTGGTGATGCGATGGGGTAAATGACCTCGTCTGCGATCAACTGGCTATCGCAATCGGCCCAGTCTCCGGTGCCAAGCCTGATCGCGAGACTGATTGTCTCACCGTTCAGGTCGGGTTCGCGGTCGCTGGATTGCAGGCGCAGGTCGATGTCGGGGTTTGCTTGTTGAAATGATGCGATCAGCGGCAGCATCCAGTAGTTGTTGAACGCAGAGGACGCGCTGAGCGTGACGTGGTCGTTGCTTGCGAATTGCTGGATGGCCGAGGCCGATTGCGCCAACTGATCAAACGCCCGCGTGACGTCGGCAAAAAGGCGGCTGCCTGCATTTGTCAGCGTTATCTTACGGTGGCTGCGTTGGAACAATTGCACGCCTAATGATGTCTCTAACTGTTTGATCGACGCGCTGACCGAGGGTTGCTGCACGTTTAATTCTTGTGCGGCCAGCGTGAATGATCCCGTTCGTGCGGCGGTCTCGAATACAACGAGATGGCGAGGCGAGGACAGTTGGGACCAGAGTTTTTGCATAAGCTGACATTATTCAAAGCATTGGAATTATCAAGCGTCACAGTGCCATAGATTGTGGGTAGGATTTGTACGGAAAGGTCGCGGGCGCACCGCTTGCCACTTAATTCAGGAGGCTACCGATGCCCGAGATTCAAAATGATGAAACTGCCACAGGCAAGCCGCTTCCGTCCCACGCAAAGGTAGTGGTGATCGGCGGCGGTGTGGTTGGCTGTTCGATCCTGTTCCATCTTGCAAAGTTCGGCTGGAAAGATGTTGTCTTGTTGGAGCGTAACGAGCTGACGTCGGGGTCTAGCTGGCATGCCGCTGGTCAAATTCATACGATTTCGTCTGATCCGAATATCAGCCGTCTGCAGAGCTATACCATTGATCTGTATAAAGAGATCGAGGAATTGTCGGGCCATTCTGTGGGCCTGCATATTACGGGCGGGTTTTATGCAGCCTCTACAAAGGAATGGTATGATTACCTGAAGCGCGAGCGGTCCAAGGCCCGCTATATGGGCCTGAACCAAGAGTTTATCAGCCCCAAAGAACTGGCCGAGCGTCATCCGCTGATTGATCCCAAGCATTATCATGCCGCGTTGTGGGATGACCAAGATGGGGACCTTGATCCGTCCGGTGCCACTTACGCCTTTGCCAAGGCCGCCCGTGTGCATGGCGCGCAGTATTTCACCCATTGCGGTGTCACGGCGATATCGCAGCGCCCTGACGGGTCTTGGGATTTGACCACGCCAAAGGGTCAGATCAATGCCGAGCAGATCGTGAATTGCGGTGGTCTGTGGGCCCGTGAAGTGGGTCAGATGTCGGGCGTCAATCTGCCTGTGCAGCCGATGGAGCATCACTATCTGATCACCGACAAAATCCCCCTGATCGCAGAGCGTATGGAAAGCATGGGCGAGGCGGGTCGTTTGCCTGCCGGGATTGATTACGAGGCCAACATCTATTTCCGCCAAGAACGGCAAGGCATGCTGCTGGGCACTTACGAGCCGAAGGGCACCCCTTGGAAGGTGGGCGGCACACCGTGGACCTTTGGCCATGAGTTGTTGCAGCCTGATCTTGACCGTATTGCTGACCGTCTGGAGATGTCGTTCGAGCGTATTCCTGCGATTGGCGAAGCGGGGATCAAGGACATGATCAACGGCCCGTTCACCTTTGGCCCTGATGGCAACCCGATGATTGGCCCTGTTCCGGGCATGAAGAATTACTGGGTCGCCGTGGGCGTCATGGCAGGTTTTTGTCAGGGTGGCGGTGTCGGGCTGACGATGGCCGAATGGATGATTGACGGCGAGCCCTCGATTGATGTTTGGGCGATGGATGTGGCGCGCTTTGGTGAATTTGCGACGCCCGATTGGGGCACGATCAAATCGACCGAAAACTACGAGCGTCGCTTTGTGATGACCTTCCCCAACGAGACGCTGCCGAAAGGGCGGATGCAGAAAACTACGGCGCTCTATGACCGGTTGGTCGCGAAAGGTGCGCGGATGGGCCAAGGCTTTGGTCTGGAGAACGCGCTATGGTTCGCGGATGGCCCTGAGGATGCCCATGAGACGCCGACGTTCGAGCGCAACCGGTCCCATGAATACGTCGCGCGTGAGGTCAAAGCGGTGCAAGGGGCCGTGGGCGGGATCGAGATCGCCAACTTTGCCAAGCACGAATTCAAGGGCGCGGGTGCACGGGCTTATCTGGACAAAACACTGGCGGGGTATGTGCCAAAGGCCGGCCGTTTGACCCTGACCCCTATGCTAACGCCAAAGGGCAAGTTGTATGGCGATTTGACTGTGGCCTGTTTGGGCGATGACCACTTTATGTTGTTCGGATCGGGGGCCATGCAAGAAGCGCATCGCCGCTGGTTCGAAAAGGACCTGCCTACTGATGTGACCTACCAGAATGTCAGTGACGACTGGCATGGGATTGCTTTGTCTGGCCCCAAGTCGCGCGTGCTGCTATCCCGTATTACCCGCGATGATGTGTCTGACACGGCGTTCAAGTTCCGTGATCTGCGCCAGACGTTTGTGGGCGACGTGCCTGTCATTTTGAGCCGCATCAGTTTCTCGGGCGAGTTGGGCTACGAGATTTACTGCAAGCCGCAATACCTGTTGCGTCTGGCCACGGCGATTGAAGAGGCGGGCGCTGATCTGGGGTATCGCTGGTATGGTGCGCGGGCGTTGATGTCGATGCGGTTGGAAAAGGGCTGGGGCGTTTGGACGCTGGAATTCCGCCCCGATTTTGATGCGGTCGCAAGTGGCATGGATGCGTTTATCAACTGGAAGAAGGACTTTGTTGGGAAAGAGGCGACGCAAGCCATTCGCGATGCTCGTCCTGCGCAAAAGCTGGTCACGATGACCATTGACGTGGACGGCATCGACGTCAGCAATGACGAGGCGATCCTGAAGGATGGCGCGGCTGTTGGTTATGTGTCTTCTGGCGGGTTTGGTCATCGGTCGGGGATGTCCATGGCGATGGGCTATGTCTCGGCCGAGAATGCGGTGGCGGGCACAAAGTTGCAGGTCGAAATCTTGGGTGAGTTTTATGACGCCGAGGTTCTGGGTGGTCCGATATATGATGCCAACGGGGCCAATATGCGCAGCTGAGGTAGACTTTGAAATCGAACCTGTTCATCGTTGCGTGATTGATGAGCGCAGGGGTTCGAGTATTGGGACAGTATTTCGGAATTGGCGTGGTCGTTTTGCACGTTTTAGCGGCTGGTGCCGCTTATGCGGACTGTCCGCAGGGCCAAGAGCCGTTTACGTCTTGCCAGATCGCGGGCCGCAGTACGGAGGTGTTTGTCTGCTTTGACGATCAGGTTGCGCGTTATGCGTATGGCCCAATTGGCGGGCCGCCTGAACTGGTACTGACCGAGACGATTGAACGCGTCGATTTTGCTGGGTGGAACGGTCTTGGCAAAGCGATCACAGAAAGCGTCACGTTTTATAATGGTGATTATAGTTATGAGGTGATGGGTGGATTTGACCGCCCGTTTTCGGATGAGGAAATGGCGCTGGGCCCGCGTCATCTGGGCTGGATTGACGTCGCAAAAAACGGTGAGAAATTAAGTCGCCTTGAATGTATCCCAGACACGGTCAGCTATGGTTTTGGTGGCGGGATTCATGACGCCAAAATGAACGCGGGTTTGACGTGGGATTCTGCGTCCGAGACATGGATGCCAACGCTTACCGATGCCCCAGATCCGATCATGCGGGATGAGGAATACAATGGCGTTCTTGAGGAATGCCTGCCTGCGGCTGAGTTCGTGTTTGCTGGTATGCAGATGGCTGATCCGATGGACAGGCTGGGCAAGTTGGGGACGCCCGAGCGGACTGGAGAGATCACAAGCAGCGGCGTCGAGATTGACCGCTTGGATCTTATTGGTCTGCGCATTGATGTTCTACGTGGTGTGGTGACGGACATGCAGTCGACCGAACACAAATGGCAGATGCCTTCTGGCCTGAAGGTGGGCCTGAGCCGTGGCGAGGTGATCCGTATTCTGGGCCGTGTCCCAAGCGGCGAGGCCCCGACGGCGGACAGGTTTGCGATGCTGTCCTGCGCGACTGATCGGCGGAGTTATGCTGCCTGGTATGCCGTGATCTCGTTTGGGCAGGACAAGCGGGTCAAGAGGATCAGTATGACAAGTATGTCGCCCTAGGGTGCCTGCATTTTGCGCCTAGCCCGCTTTGTCGAGGTCCAGCGATTTGCGAAGCTGACGCACAAATACCGCGCGCGCCTTATCGTCGGCGGCGGCGTGAAAACCGTCTCTGACCGCGTTGACCAGTTCGGCAAGGTCATTGTCCCAATCGGGGGACTTTGGTTTGGCGGGTTTGACGCGTTGTTCTTGCGCAGGGACAAGGGTCAGACTACCCGCCGCCGACAAGACCATTTCGTCGTCCAGTGCAGGCATCACGATCCGACGGGCGTCGATCCCAAGTGCGATGACTTTATCATGCAATGCGTCCATCTGGTCTTCTTCGCCATGTGTCAGGATCAGCGCCTTTTGGATCGGTTTGCGTTCTGAAATCCAACTCGCCAATTCGGCCCCATCTGCGTGTCCCGAATAGGCATCGAGTTTGCGGATTTTTGCGTTGATCTTGATGTCCTCGCCTTGGATCGTCACGCGTTTTGCACCTTCGCTGATGCGACGTCCCATGCTGCCTTGCGCCTGATAGCCGACAAACAAAACGGTGGCTTTTTCCTGCCAGAGCCATTGCTTGAGGTGGTGCCGGATGCGGCCCGCGTCACACATCCCACTTGCCGCAAGAATGATCGCCCCACCGGTTATCTTTGCGATGCTTTTGCTTTCATCGGTCGTCTGGGTGGGATGAAGTTGCGGGCTATTCAAAAGCTGTGGACTGACGCTGAGGTCTTCTAAATCACCGCTGTGTTTTTGAAAAACTCTGGTGACACGGATCGCCAATGGCGAGTCGAGAAAGATTGGCGCGCTTGGAATGTCACCCGCTTTTTGCAGCGCCAGAATGTCAGTGATCAGTTCTTGTGTCCGTTCGACCGCAAAGACGGGGATCAGCAACATGCCGTCGCCTGCCAGCGCACGGGCGACCTCGGTTTGCAGTGCGGCCCGGCGCGCATCTACCGATGTTTCTGGCCGCTCTCGGTTCCCGTAGGTCGATTCCGAGATGACGTAGTCAAAGTCGGCTGGCGCGTCGGGGTCGGGATGGAAAAGTTTATTGTCAGGTCCGATGTCGCCCGAAAACAAAAGCCGCAGTGCTGGTGCATCTTCTTGGTCGATTTCGACCTCGATTGAGGCGGACCCGAGGATGTGCCCCGCGTTCCAGAACCGTGCGCGGACGTCTGGTCCGACCTGCACCCAGTCTTCGTAATCCAAGGCCACGATATGAGCCAAACAGTCCTCTGCGTCCTTGCGGGTGTAGATGGGCGCGACTTCAGGTTTCCCCCGCCGCTGATTGCGACGGTTGCGATGTTCGACTTCCATTTCTTGGATATAGCCACTGTCGGGCAGCATGAAGGTCAGTAAATCCCGCGTCCCTTCGGTCGCAAAAATCTTTCCCTTAAAGCCCGTCGACGTCAGCTTGGGCAGTTGCCCCGAGTGGTCAATATGCGCATGGGTTTGCAGCACAAAATCGACGTCCTGCGGTTGGAAGGGGAAAGGTTCATAGTTCAGCGCCCTGACTTTTTTGGACCCTTGAAACAGGCCGCAATCGACCAAGAATGTGCTTTGGGGGGTTTGCAAAAGATAGCAGGACCCTGTGACGTGTCCGGCCGCGCCGCAGAATTTAATTTTGATGTCGGTCATGTTGAACCCCTTTTGCATTTCGTCGCCAGACAACCCAAGCATAGACCTCGGCTGGCCACGTTGATGTGGATCAATCCTAGCGTGTGAAAGACCTGTTATGTGTTGTTGGAAGGTTCAAAATTTTGCTGGAGGTGCTGCTATGACGAAAAGGGCTATAGCGTTGTTATTGCTGTTGATTGGGGTCATTTTTGCGGGGCCAGTGTCAGCGGATGACAAACCGACCGACCTTGAAATTCTTGATGCGTGGCTGTCTTCGCCGCATGCGGATTCAACGTCCGAAGCGTTTCGCCATTGGGATACTGAGGGCGAAATTCCCGGCACTTGCGCAGTTTGCCACTCTGCCACAGGCGTCATTGATTATCTCAGCACACCCGCAACGACCGCAGGCCTGATTGACCATAGCGTTCCCGTTGGGACGTCGGTTGAGTGCGCGGCCTGCCACAATGATAACGCAAAAGCGTTAGACCGCGTTTTGTTCCCGAACGGTCAAACCGTCAGTGTGCCAGATAGTTCCGCGATTTGTTCTGTCTGTCACCAAGGCCGCAGTTCGATGGACCAAGTCGACGCGCGTGTAGTCGATCTGGAGGATGATACCGTCTATCCCGACATCGCGTTTATCAATATCCACTATGCGGCGGCGACGTCGACCCAATTGGGCGGCACCATGCGCGGTGGCTATCAGTATGAGGGTCGCAGTTACGCGGGGCCGTTTGCCCATGTTGAGGGTCTTGATACCTGCGTCAGCTGCCATGACCCGCACAAGACAGAGGTTGCGCTGGAAAGCTGCACCAGTTGCCACGCAGGCGTGACCGAGTTTCGTGCCATCCGCACAACCCAACTTGATATCTTGATGAATGGTGACCCCACAGCGGGCATTGGCGTGGTTATCGAAGACCTGCACGCCGCGCTGAAGGTCGCGATCATGGTCTACGCAAAACAGGTGACCGATAACCCGATTGCCTATTCAGAGGTCGCCTATCCCTACTTCTTTCGTGATCTCAACACAGATGGCGCCGCAGATAGCATCGAGGCGGTTTTCCCCAATCGGTATCAATCTTGGACCCCGCGTCTGTTGAAGGCGGCCTATAACTATCAATTTGTTGCCAAGGATAGCGGCGCATTTGCGCATAACCCGCATTACGTCATTCAGCTGATGATCGACAGTATCGAGAACCTTTCCGAAGTCGCCGAAATCGACACAACCGGATTTCAGCGTCCTTAAAGGAGCGACCATGCACTACGACACTCGTCGCGGCATTGAGGCCCCGCTTGGGCCAACACCCCAAGGTGCGCCGCTTAAGACGCCTGCGGTAAAGACCGTTGCGCTGCTGGGGGATGATTATCCCAATGTCGTCTTTGATTTGCGTGTCAAAGAGGGTGACGCGGTTCGCGCGGGTCAGACGCTTTGCGTGGATCGCCGTCGCCCCGAGATCTGTTTTGCGGCTGCTGCAAGTGGCCATGTCAGCCAGATTAAACTTGGTCCGCGCCGCCGCTTGGAGATGTTGGAGATCACGGGTGCTGGTGATGACGCCGTTAACTTTGCCAAGGGCGATCTGCGCAAATTGCTGTTGAAGGCGGGCGCTTGGCCCAGCTTTCGCACCCGTCCATTTGGTCTGATCCCTGATCCGACGGCCACCCCTGCCGCCATCTTTGTGACCACGACAAAGTCGACCCCGCAAGCCCTCGATCCGCATGTGGTTTTGACAACCGAGACCGTGGATTTTGAGCGTGGCGTAGCGGCGCTTTTGCAGCTCACGACGTGTCCGGTTTTTGTCTGTCAGCGCAAGGGCGCGCCGTTGTCCCCCCCGCGCGACAGGCTGAAAATCGCGACGTTCTCTGGCCCTTATCCGTCGGGCAATGCTGGCCCGCAAATTCACCGCCTTATGCCCGTTTCGCGCCAGCGTATGGTTTGGGACATCGGGTATCAGGATGTCGTGGCGATCGGCCATCTTTTGGCGACCGCGCAGATCAAAACCACAAGGTCTGTGTCGGTATCGGGTGCCAAAATGGCCGAAGTCGCGATTGTACCGCTTGGCGCAAAGCTATCCGAAGTGGTGGGCGGGATGGATCATTTTGATCCTGATAACTTGCTTTCTGGATCGCGTTTGACTGGCCAGAAGTGCGATTACTTGGCGCGCAGGGATTTGCAGATTTCGGCGCTAGAGACGGATAGCGCGGGCGGGTCGTTCTGGCATCGCATATTGGATGCGCTTCCCGCGGCGCCGACGGGTGCCACGCTGCCCACGGAGGCGTTCGAGCGCGCATTTCCGTTTGCTATTTTGCCCGTCCCGTTGATGCGCGCCTTAGCTGTCGGTGACGTTGAAACCGCAGAGCGGTTGGGCTGTTTGGAACTTATCGAAGAGGACATGGCGCCGTTGACGCGGCTTTGCCCGTCGGGCTGCGACTATGGTCAACTTTTGCGCCATACCTTGAATCTGATCCTGAGCGAGGGCGTCGCATGATGAAAAGCGCGCCACTTCACTGGGATGCCCATCGGATGTCGGCCGCGACCTTTGTGGCGCTTTTGCTGCCAGTGATCGCGACCGTTATTCTGCGTGGTCCTGAGATGTTTGCCCCCGTTGCAATTGGCCTAAGTCTTGGTCTGCTGTGGTCATTTGTGTTCTCGGTTTTGCGTAAATCGACAGTCCAGTGGCACAGCTTGATCAGCGCGTTGATCTTTGTAGTGCTTTTGCCAGTTGCGACGCCCGTTTGGCAGCTTGTTATCTCGCTGTCTTTTGGGCTGGTTTTCGGGGATCTTATTTTCGGGGTCCGCGGGCGTGGTTTTCTGAATGCGGCGGTTGTTGGTTTGGCGTTCTTGCTATTCTCGTTTCCCGCGATAGAGCCTGACAGCGGAGCCCCGCAGGTAGCGATTGTGGCGGGCTTGGGTGGTGCCTTGCTTTTGGCATATGGGGTGTTGTCGTGGCGGATCGTTGCGGCGTTTGGCCTATGCATTGCCGTGTTGGTCCCGTTCTTGCCTGCCTCAGCAGACTTGCAAAACCTGCAAAGTGCGACCGTCATACTGGGTTTGGTTTTCTTGATTGGTGATCCCGTTGCGGGTGCAAGCACACATCTTGGCCGGTGGCTGTATGGTGCGCTTGCTGGCGCTTTGGTGATCCTTTTGGGCCAAGCAGGTGTTGGACTTGGCTCGCTGTCGTCGGTTGTTTTTGCCGCACTTCTAGTCAGTATATTCGCGCCGTTGCTCGACCAGATTGCGGTTTATGCCAATGTGCGGCGCAGGGCGAAGAGGCAAAGATATGAGCCGTAATTCACCCGTTGCATTATGGCGCAGGTTCCTTGCGCTGCCCAATGATAGTCGCACCAAAACCCTTGGCGTGGCGTTCCTTGTGTCGCTGGTGGCGGCTATCGCTGTGTCGACCACATCGGTCGCTCTGAAGTCGCGCCAAGAGGCACATGTTCAGGCCGCGCGCGAGGCAAAGCTTGCGGCGATGGTTGCCACGTTGCCGGGTTTGGCTGACGTGATGCGCGAGACAGGCGCGCAATCGTTGCAGACCGTCATCGTCGCTATGGACACAGGTCAAATTGATCCGACAAAAGATGCCGCCACATTTGATTTTCTGACCGCGCAATCGGATGTCACCCAAAGCAAACCCCTTGCCGCATCCGATGACCCTGCAAAAATCGGACAGCGTCCCAACCTTGCGCCCGTCTATATCCTGCGCGGGACAGAGGGTTTGGCGCTTGTCGTTTTGCCAGTCTATGGCACGGGGTATCAATCCACGATCCGCGCTTATCTTGCATTGCATGGTGACCTGACCACGATTGCCGCGCTGAGCATTTATGAGCAAGGCGAGACCCCGGGCCTAGGCGCACGGATTACCGACCCTGCGTGGCAGGCGCTTTGGTCTGGCAAGCGGACCTTGGACGACCAAGGTGAGGTCACGATTACGGTTGTGCGCGGCGCGGCCAGCACGCCCACCCAAGTCGACGGTATCACGGGGGCCACGCGGTCCACGACGGGTGTGACGAACCTTGTGCAGTTCTGGCTGGGCGATCTGGGTTACGGTCCCTTTCTGGCGCGCCTCAAGGCAGAGGAGTTCTGAAAATGCGCAAATCGAACCTGCACCATCTGACCGCGCCATTGATCGACAATAATCCTGTTACGCTGCAAATGCTGGGGATTTGTTCGGCGCTTGCGGTCACAACCGCGCTTGATACCGCGCTGATCATGGGCCTTGCGCTGCTGACAGTTCTGGCCACGGCCAGCACGTTGATCAGCATGATCAGGGCGCATCTGCCGTCGTCCATTCGTCTTGTCGTGCAGATCACGATTATCGCGTCCTTGGTGATTGTCACCGACCAAGTGCTGCGTGCTTTCGCGTTTGAGATCAGCCAGCGACTGTCGGTCTTTGTGGGGCTGATTGTCACCAATTGCATCGTGCTGGGTCGTGCGGAATCTTTTGCGATGCACAACCCCGTCTGGCCAAGTTTTCTGGATGGTGTTGGCAACGGCTTGGGATATGGGCTGATCTTGATGATCGTGGCTGCGATCCGCGAGTTGCTCGGGGCGGGCGCGCTTTTTGGTGTTACGGTCATGCCGCTGGCGGCCGAGGGTGGCTGGTTTGAACCGCTTGGGTTTATGCTTTTGGCGCCAAGTGCGTTTTTCATTATCGGGGTGCTGATCTGGGTCATTCGGACCCGCCGTCCGGCACAGGTTGAGCCCAATGATTTTCCGATTATCTTGCAGGTCGGGGAGGAAAAATCGTGATTGAAATCTTCCTCAGATCTGTCTTTCAGGAAAACCTTGCCCTGACATTTTTCCTAGGGGTTTGCACCTTTTTGGCAGTGTCAAAACGGGTTGAAACGGCCTTGGGCCTTGGTGCTGCAATGATCGTTGTGCAGTCGCTGACCGTTCCGATCAATCACCTGATTTTTCAAGGCCTCTTGGTCGAGGGCGCGTGGGCATGGGTGGGGCTGCCCGAGATAGATTTGACGTATCTGAAGCTGATTTCATTCATCGGCGTGATCGCTGCTACTGTCCAGATTCTGGAAATGACGCTTGATCGCTACGCCCCTGCCTTGCACCGCAGCCTAGGGGTGTTTTTGCCGCTGATTACCGTGAACTGCGCCATTCTTGGCGGGAGTTTGTTTATGGTTGAGCGCCGCTATGATCTGCCCGAAAGTTTGGTTTATGGCATCGGCAGCGGTGTCGGCTGGGCGCTTGCGATTGTTGCCTTTGCCGCCATTCGCGAACGGCTTCGTTATGCTGATGTGCCCGAGGGCCTGCGTGGTCTTGGGGTGGCGTTTATCGTCACGGGCCTGATGTCGATGGGGTTCTCGGCCTTTGTGGGGGTAAGCCTGCCATGACAGAGGTCTACCTTGGTGTTGCGGTTTTTGTGACAATTGTGCTGCTGCTGGCGATTGCGGTACTGGCTGCGCGTGCAGTGCTGATGCCGTCGAAGCCTGTCACGATTATCATCAATCACGACAGACGTCTTGCGGCAACCACAGGCACCAAGCTGTTGTCGGCGCTGGGCCAAGCAAAGATTGCGATCCCGTCCGCCTGTGGCGGTGCAGGTACCTGCGGCCAATGCCGTGTGCAAATTATGGAGGGCCGACCTGCGCCCGCGCAAACCGAAATGGCGATCCTGTCGCGTCGCGATATTGCAGATGGCGTCCGGTTGGCCTGTCAAACCGCTTTGCGCGCCGACATGTCGATCGTTTTGCCTGATACCGTGCTTGACGCTAAAGAATGGGACTGTCGCGTTGCGTCCAGCCGCACGATTGCGCCGCTGATCCGCGAGATTGTCTTGGACCTTCCGGCTGGCACACCGTTTACTTTTACGCCCGGCGAATTTGTGATGGTCACTGCGCCTGCCTATGCCTTGCGCTATGCCGACTACGATATCGCCCCCGAGCATCAGTCAGCGTGGGCCGAGATGGCGCTTGGCGGGCTGACCGCCAGCAGCAAATCAGAGCAAACCCGCGCGTATTCCATCGCGACCCATGCCAATGACAAGGGCGGGCAGATAACCTTGCTGATCCGCCTTGCACTTGCGCCGCAAGATCAGCCTGATGTCCCGCCGGGTGTTGTGTCGTCATGGCTGTTTGGCCTGAAAGCCGGAGACGCCGCGACTGTGTCAGGCCCGTTTGGTACCTTTGCGGCGCAACCAAGCGACCGCGAGATGGTTTTCATCGGCGGTGGCGTGGGCATGGCCCCGTTGCGCGCCATCATTTCCGACCAGTTGGAAAACAAAAAGACGACCCGCAAGATCAGCTTTTGGTTTGGTGCGCGCAGCGAAATTGACCTGTTTTATGAAGACGAGTTCGCGCGTTTGGAGAAAGACCATCCGAACTTTGACTGGACTGCTGCGCTGTCGGATCCTGCCCCGCAAGACAATTGGCACGGAGAAGTCGGCTATATTCACGCGGTGGCCTTACGATGTGGCCTTGCCGCACATCCCGCCCCACACGATTGCGAATACTACCTTTGTGGCCCGCCTTTGATGATCAAGGCAGTCCTTGCGATGCTGGATGATTTGGGCGTCGATCCAGACCAGATTTTCAACGATGATTTTGGAGCCTGACAAATGACCCTGACACGTCGCGCATTTATTGTTGGATCGACCTGTAGCCTTTCGGCGACAAGGCTATGGGCGCAGGGTGGCGATCTGGTCGTGCTTGAGGGGCCTGCCTTTGGCGCGCGTTGGCGCGTAAGCCTGCCGGTTGGTGCTAATGCGGATGTGGTCGCATCCAAGCTGACCCGCATTATTATGTCCGTCGATGCGATGATGTCGCCGTTTAAACCGACGTCTGAAATTTCGATCTTTAACAGCAACCTGACGACACGGATGCAACCCGTTTCAGCCGATATCCTGACGACAGTGACCGAGGCCAAACGTATCGCGCAGATCACGCATGGCGCGTTTGATCCGACCTTGGGTGGCGTAACGGGACGCTATGGGTTTGGCCCCATCGATAGCGCGCCAGCGGGCAGATTTCAGGACATCGTCGTCTCTAAGACTGGACTGCAAAAATCGCATCCTGCACAGACTTTGGACCTTTGCGGGATCGCTAAGGGGTTTGCTTTGGACCAGATGTCTGCGGCACTTGTGCGGCTTGGGCATCGCGACTTTTTTGTTGAGCTTGGCGGGGAGGTTTTTGCCTATGGTCTGCACCCCGAAGGCCGTGCTTGGACCGCTGGCATTGAGCACCCGATCGCAGGGGCGCGTGGTCTTCAAATGGCGGTCCGGCTAGATCGCGAAGCCTTGGCGACCTCGGGTGATGCGGTGAATAGCTATCTTCACGCCGGTCACCGCTATAGCCACATTATTGACCCGCAAATCCAGCGCCCGACGCAGAGCGCATTGGCATCCGTGAGCGTCTTTGCGCCCGATGCGGTGACTGCCGACGCCTTTGCGACCGCACTATATGCAATGGGGCCGCGGGACGGCCCTGACTTCGCGCACGACCATCAAATTCCCGCAGTGTTTTTGGTGCGGGAACATGTCGACCTGCGCGAAGTCATGACGGCAGATTTCGCAAAACGACGGATTGGATAGAACAGATATGGCCACATTCATTCTGAGCTTGGGAATAATCGCGATTGCGTTTGTCGCACTCTCGTTGGGCGTCATTTTCGGGCGCGCGCCGATCAAAGGATCGTGTGGTGGCTTGGCCTGTGTGCCAGGTGCCGATTGTGCGGCCTGTCCGCGCAAAGCCGAGCAAGAGATCAGCTAGTGACCTTTGTCCAAGCGCGCCTTAAACCCGATGATACGGCCCGCCAGACAGGATGGATGCCGCGCGGTAGAGTTGTTCGGCTAGCATCACCCGCACCAGCATATGTGGCCAGACCATCTTGCCAAAAGACAGGGATGCGTCGGCGCGGTCGCGCAGGCTAGGGTCGATGCCGTCTGCCCCGCCGATCACAAAGGCCACGTCTTGCCGTCCTTGGTCGCGCCAGTTCCCTAAGGTTTCGGCGAATTGCGGGGATGATTGCAATTTGCCCCGTTCGTCCATCACGCAGATCAGCGACCCCGTCGGGATGGCACGTTCGAGGAGCGCTGCCTCGGCGGGCATGCCGCCACCTTTTTTGTCCTCGACCTCGATCAGTTGCGCGGGCCCAAGGGCCAATGCGCGACCTGTCCGGTCAAAACGGGTGAGGTAGTCGTCGTAAAGATCGCGCTCTGGCCCTTTACGCAGTCGGCCCACAGCGCAGATGTGCACACGCATTAGTCTGCTGTTGGGGCTTCGACGGGGGGCTCGGATGCCGGACCAAGGCCGGGCTGCCACATCTTTTCGAGTTGGTAGAACTCGCGAACTTCCGGGCGGAAGATATGCACGATCACGTCGCCTGCATCGACCAGAACCCAGTCGCCGGTTGTGCGGCCTTCGACCTTACAGATCACGCCAAATTCGGCCTTAAGCCGATCCACCAGCTTTTCCGCGATGGCGGTCACTTGCCGTGTGGATCGCCCTGAGGCGATGACCATGTGGTCGGCCATAGAGGATTTGCCAGCGAGGCTAATCTGCACGATGTCTTCGCCTTTGTCGTCGTCGAGCGATTTCAGGACAGCTGCCAAGATGCTTTCGCTATTGGCGGATTTACGAGTGGTCATTGGGGCGGTCCCTGTAAGCGCCGCGATCACGGCCATGAAGATGGTGCCAGTTTTCTGGCGAAAGAGGTATTGCGCAAGTTTTAACAGCAAACGCAAGCCTTGTTCTAAGCTAACAACCCAAAATGGTAATTTCAACACGTAGCGATGACTGTGTTGAAGGGCGGAAAAGTTGACTTATGGGCGCCATTCTTTAACCTGAATATGTGAATGTAAGGTTGGGAGGCCCCGTTTTGCTGCGTCACTTGCGATTTACTGTGCTGGCTGCTTTTTTCGCGGGATCGGCGGTTCTGGCCGAAGATGCGGGCGATGTGACCCGCGGCGAGGCCATTTTTCGCCAATGTGCCAGTTGTCATCAGGTCGGCGCAGGTGCCAAGAACCGCATCGGTCCGCAGTTGAATGGGGTGTTTGGGCGCCAAGCGGGTAGTCTGGATGATTTTCCCTATTCCGAGGGGTTGGTGCGTGCCGGTGTTGATGGCATCACGTGGGACTTGGAAACGCTGGATGTTTATCTTGAGAACCCAAAGTCGCTGGTGTCCAAGACCCGTATGAACTTTCGCGGTCTTGCTGACCCGCAGGACCGTGCTGATGTGATCGCGTATTTGCGCAGTTTCTCGGCCAGTCCAGCGAATATTCCAGAGGCGATGCCAACCGCCCAAGGCACCGATCATGATATTGATCCTGCGATTTTGGCGATTGTTGGTGACCCAGAGTATGGCGCGTATTTGGCGGGGGAATGCACCACGTGTCACCAAGCGGATGGTGGTGCTGACGGGATTCCGTCGATCACCCAGTGGCCTGCGGAGGACTTTGTTGTCGCGATGCACGCCTACAAGCGTAAGCTGCGCACGCATCCTGTGATGCAGATGATGGCGGGCCGATTGTCGGACGAGGAAATCGCGGCGCTTGCGGCGTATTTCAAAGACCTTGAGTGACAAGGTGAATATTAGGGAGGACGTAACGATGAAGATGAACAGACGTAGTTTCTTGGGCACGGCGTCGGCGGCGGGTGCCAGCCTTGCGGCCCCGATGGCGTTTGCTGCCGGACATGGCGTGCCGCATGTGGTTGTTGTGGGTGGTGGCCCCGGTGGCGCGACGGTCGCCCGCTATATTGCCAAGGACAGCAAGGGCCAGATCGCGGTTACGCTGATCGAACCGACCCGCGCCTATTACACCTGCTTTTTCTCGAACCTTTATCTAGGTGGTTTCCGCGATATCGGATCGCTGGCCCATTCTTACGGTAATCTCGCCGCAGAGGGCATCAATGTGGTGCATGATTGGGCGGTGGATGTGGACCGCGATGCAAAGGCGGTGGCGCTGGCGGGTGGTGGGTCTGTCCCATATGACAAGCTGATCCTCAGCCCCGGCATCGACTTTGTAGATGGTGCGGTTGAGGGTTGGAATTTGAGTGCCCAGAACGCCATGCCGCATGCCTATAAGGCCGGATCGCAGACCGAGCTTTTGCGCGCCCAGATTTTGGCGATGCCCCAAGGTGGCACGTTTGCGATGGTGGCTCCGCCCAATCCGTTCCGCTGCCCGCCGGGTCCATACGAGCGGATTTCGATGGCCGCCCATTTGCTCAAAAAGGAAAACCCGACGGCCAAGATCTTGATTGCGGATCCGAAAGAGAGTTTCTCGAAGCAGGGTCTGTTCGAGGAAGGGTGGAACACCCATTACGCCGGGATGATTGAACGTGTGGGTCCCGATTTTGGCGGTGCCAATGTGTCAGTTGATCCCGATGCGATGACCATCTCGATTGATGGTGACGTCAACAAGGTTGATGTTTGCAACGTTATTCCTGCGATGAAGGCGGGTCGTATTGCGCAGATTGCGGGTGTGACGGAGGGCAACTGGGCGCCTGTGAATGCCGCAGACATGAGCAGCAAGATGGATGCCGATATTTATGTCTTGGGCGATGCAAGTCACCAAGGCGATATGCCCAAATCGGGTTTCTCGGCCAATAGTCAGGCCAAAGTTTGCGCCAATGCGGTGCGCGGCGCGCTGACGGGTTCGACTGTGTTCCCTGCCAAGTTTTCGAACACCTGCTGGTCGCTGATCGACACCAACAATGGTGTGAAGGTCGGTGCCACCTATGAAGCGACGGCGGAAAAGATTGCCAAGGTTGATGGCTTTGTATCGTCCACAGGCGAAAGCGACGCCCTGCGCAAGGCGACCTATGAGGAATCGGTCGGTTGGTATGCGGGTATTACTGCGGACATGTTTGGCTAAAAATCTTGCGGGGCTGCCGAAAAGTGGCCCCGCGTCGTGGCTTAATTCACATTAAATGCGACCTCGTTGCGCCGTGCCCAAGGCAGGGTGAAGGGTGCGTCGTAGAAGTAGTAGAACGGCCCTGCGCCCAAGGTCACGCCTGCTTGGTCTGCGATGGTCCGCAGGTCTGCTGCGCGGCTGTCTAGTTTGGCTGTGCCTGCAAGTCCCGAGAATTGCAAAACGAGTTGTCGCTGGGGGGTGGTTTCCACAAACCGGATCTGATCGGTTTTTGGTGTTGGTAGCGTGTCGTGCGTGTATTGCGTGGGCATGGTGAAGGAGACCGTCCAGCTATCGCCGCCGCCGGATTGTGTGACGGGCGTTGTCATCGCGATTTTCTCGGAGGGCCGCTGTGCCACGGGGCTGGTCATGTCGATAGATGCCGCAGAGGTGTTCCCCCCAAAGATGTATCCCGCCAGCACGGAAAATCCGCGCCGCAGCGCCTGATCTTGCGGACCTGATACGGTGACTTCGGCGATCAGATGCGGCTGGTAGAGCCGTATTTCGGCTGTGCCGATTTGCTGCTCAACGGTGTAGGGTGGGGCCTCGTAACCTTTATAGTTGCCTTCGGCGGCCGCACTGGTGCTGGCCAGTCCGAGGCTTGCCGCGATGACTTGTTTGATACCAGATGCCATGTTTTCACCTATCTCATGTTCACTTTAGAGATAGGTCTGAATGGTCGCGCTACAAGGGACTGTTGCTAGTCGGGCACCCCGAGGTCGTGCTTGCCGCCGTTCAGCACTTTGACCTCGCGTTGCGGGAATGGGATCGAGATGCCGTTCTCGGCAAAGGTATCCCATAGCGCCAAGAACACGTTGCCCCGAATGTTGGTCAGCCCGCCTGTCGGGTCGCTGATCCAGAAGCGCAGGATGTAATCCACAGAGCTGTCGCCGAACCCCACGATGTGGCAGACGGTTGGTCGTGTTGACAGCACCCGATCAACGCCGCCTGCCGCTGCGATTGCCAGTTTGCGCACCTCGTGCGGGTTGTCGCCGTAGGACGTGCCAAAGAAGATATCGAGCCGCACAAAGTCGTTGGAGTGCGACCAGTTTACCACTTGCCCTGTGATCAGGTCTTCGTTCGGGATCAGGTATTCTTTGCCGTCGCGTGTGACAACCGAGACGTAGCGCGCGCCCAAGGAATTAATCCAGCCGAAGGTTTCCCCAAGGCTGATCACGTCGCCGGGCTTGATGGATTTGTCGAGCAGGATGATGACCCCTGACACGAGGTTGGACACGACTTTTTGCAGACCAAAACCAAGGCCCACACCAATCGCCCCTGACAGCACCGCAAGCCCCGTCAGGTCGATGCCGATCGCCTTGACGCCCACAAAGAACGCGGCCCCGTAAAGCCCGATTTGCAGCGCTTTGACGATCAGCACTTGCATGGACGGGCTGATGTCTTCGTTCGATCTGATTTTGCTGGCGGTGGTGGTTGTGGCGAACCTTGCGATGGCGACCAACGCCCCGATGATAATAAAGGCCTGTACAACTAACAAAAGCGAGAACCTGAAGTCGCCGATGCTGAACCCTGCGCTATCAAGCCAGCGTGTCGCCACCCCAAGCAGTCCCAGCACGTCGAGTGTTACGTAGGTCCATGCCACCCAGCGCACCATTTTGCGCAGGAACTGGCTTTTGATTAGCCGCGTCACAAAGACGATCAGCAGCCATGCCAGTGCCAGTGTTGCGATAATCCCAAGCAGGTAGCTGCGGCTGGGCCATGTGATCTCGCGCATGATCCCGTAGGCCGCCCAGATCAGTCCGACGTAAAAGATCGCCCGCAGTCGTTGGTGGATGACCACCAGTATCCGCATCCGCCATTTGGGCCAGTTTTCGCGGCTTGCCATCCATTCGCGCACCCGTGGCCCGAAGACCATCCGCAGGATATGTGCGATGGCAAACAGCCCGACCGCAATCGCCACTTGATAAAGGTTCCACGTCCGAAACAGGGTCATGAGCAGTGTTTCAGCTTGGTCAAGCAAGGACTGCCCTGCGTCAACCAGTTGCGTGAATGGCACGCTTGGGATGATTTCGCTGCCGTTTGCGCCGCCGCTGGTGTGTTGTGCCATGATTGCCCTGTTCGCTTTTACCCAGTGTTGCACGCAGATTAGCCGCTATCAAGCTAACGCTCTTGCGAGACTCAGTTCTGATCTATATCTGCACAGGTATGAAACAGGTTTTTGATATGGATGATCGCGCACGACTGCCTTGGCGGTTCTTTGGTGCGTCTTGCACCATTCTTGCAAACGGCTAACGGTCGTCCCCTTTCGCCTGCCTACGAATTCAACACACCTATATACGGGAGAGGACCATGTCCCCCAAAACGCTCTATGATAAAATCTGGGATGCGCATGTTGCGCATGAAGCAGAAGACGGCACTTGTTTGCTGTATATCGACCGTCACCTCGTTCACGAAGTGACAAGCCCGCAAGCCTTTGAAGGTCTGCGCATGACCGGCCGCACAGTGCGCGCCCCTGAAAAGACAATTGCCGTGCCTGATCACAACGTCCCTACGACGCTGGATCGTGCCAATGCCGCGACCATGACCGAGGATAGCCGCATTCAGGTTGAGGCCTTGGACACCAATGCCAAGGAATTCGGTCTGCACTATTACCCTGTGTCAGACGTCCGTCAGGGTGTTGTGCATATTGTTGGCCCAGAGCAAGGTTGGACCTTGCCCGGTATGACTGTTGTTTGTGGTGACAGCCACACGGCAACGCACGGTGCGTTTGGATCGCTTGCTCACGGCATCGGCACATCCGAGGTCGAGCATGTTCTTGCCACGCAGACCCTGATCCAGCAGAAGTCCAAAAACATGAAGGTCGAGATCACGGGTAAGCTGTCCCCTGGTGTAACGGCCAAGGACGTGACCATGGCCGTGATTGGCCTGACGGGCACGGCTGGCGGCACGGGTTATGTGATTGAATATTGCGGTCAAGTGATCCGCGATATGTCGATGGAAGGTCGTATGACCGTTTGTAACATGGCGATTGAAGGTGGCGCGCGCGCTGGTCTGATCGCGCCTGACCAGACAACATATGACTACTGCATGGGTCGTCCCCACGCGCCAAAAGGTGCCGAGTGGGAAGCCGCGCTGACCTATTGGAAGACATTGTTCACCGACGAAGATGCGCATTTCGACAAGGTTCTGACCATCAAGGGTGAAGATATTGCCCCGCTTGTCACTTGGGGCACATCGCCCGAGGACGTTTTGCCGATCACCGATGTTGTGCCTGATCCTGCGTCCTTTAAGGGCGGTAAAGTGGGCGCTGCCCAGCGGTCCATCGAGTATATGGGTCTGAAGGCAGGTCAAAAGCTGTCGGATATCGAGATCGACACGGTCTTTATCGGCTCTTGCACAAACGGTCGTATTGAGGATTTCCGCGCTGCTGCCGCCGTGCTGAAGGGCAAGAAGATCAAGGACGGAATGCGTGCCATGGTTGTTCCGGGCTCTGGTCTTGTGCGTGCCCAAGCCGAAGAAGAGGGCATTGCCCAAATCTTTATCGATGCCGGTTTCGAGTGGCGTTTGGCTGGCTGTTCGATGTGTCTGGCGATGAACCCAGATCAGTTGAAGCCGGGCGAGCGTTGTGCGGCCACATCCAACCGTAACTTTGAGGGCCGTCAGGGTCGCGGCGGACGCACGCACCTGATGTCACCTGCGATGGCGGCTGCTGCTGCAATCACGGGTCGCCTGACGGACGTGCGGGATTTGATGTAAGCCATGACGTTAAAGCGACGTAATTTTTTGGGGATGTTGGGTGCGGCTGCGGTCGCCCCGATGATCCCTGTGCGTGCAGCGGCGGCCCCTGCGGCAGTGGTTTATAACCGCTATATGTATGGGCTTGCCGTGTTCCACGCACGCACAAAGGCGTCGCTGTCGACGGGCGATTTGATGGCGAAACTGCGTGTCAGCGCGGTGCAGGCCGAGGCAATGATGGGCGAGATGACCGCAAGTGGCATCGTGCAACCTATTGCCCAGTCTGCGGTCGGCGCTGTGCGGGCGATAAACCCCACGATCCAGCGCAGCTATGACCCGTCGGCAAAACGTCTGGCAACAAAGATCACGGACGCGGCGAAATCCGCATTGGACCATTTGGAGGCCGATGATGCGGCCCCTTTAGATGAAATCGACACGGAATTTGCGGAAGAGACACCGCAAGACGTGTTAGAAGAGGACACCTTTCATGGAAAAGTTCACTAAACTTAGCGGCATTGCCGCCCCATTGGATTTGGTCAATATCGACACTGATATGATCATTCCCAAGCAGTTTTTGAAGACAATCAAGCGCTCTGGTTTGGGCGTGAACCTGTTTGACGAGATGCGTTATGATGACGACCGCAACGAGATCGAAAGCTTTGTGCTGAACCAGCCTGCGTATCGCGATGCGCAGATTTTGGTGGCTGGCGATAACTTTGGCTGTGGCTCGTCGCGCGAGCATGCCCCTTGGGCGATTGCGGATTTTGGCATCACATGTGTGATTGCCCCGTCTTATGCCGACATCTTTTACAACAACTGCTTTAAGAACGGCATCTTGCCGATCGCATTGCCACAAGAGCAGGTCGATGTGTTGATGAAGGACGCCGAGAAGGGTGCGAATGCCCGTATCGAAGTTGATCTGGAAGCGCAGACAATCACGTCGTCTGATGGCGAAGTGTTCACCTTCGACGTAGACCCGTTCAAGAAGCATTGCTTGATGAACGGTCTCGATGACATTGGTTTGACGATGGAGAAGGCCGCCTCGATTGACGCCTTTGAAGCCGCCGCCGCAACGTCGCGTCCTTGGGTCTAATTCCAAGTGCCATGATTTTGAGAACACCCGTAGTCCGCTACGGGTGTTTTTGTTTAAGGTGTCCCCATGATGAAAGCCCCGCTTCCGATTATTCCCACTGAGGCCATGACCCTTTTCCAGCGTCAGCAATGCGGTCAGCGGTTCAAGAAAGAAACGTTGAAGGCGATCAACGCCCATATCAAAGGCACGGGCTGGAAGCGCAATTCGGCTTGGGTGTTTCGCGTGGAGGAGGATTGGTATCTGACTGCTTTTGTCACCGGAGGCACGACCTCTGATGGAATGGTGAACATCTTGAAGGTCGAGATGGGTATCAAGCCGATGTCTGTTGATCCGATCAACTGGCGCGCCAAGGGGCTGCATGGCAACCTGTCCAAGCCGCCGTCGTTTCGGTCAAACGCGGCGTGGAAAGTGCCTGCGCTGCCGATTGGTGCCCGTGAGTTGAGGGCAGGGTTTAGTGATCCGCATGAGGCCGCCGGTGCGGTCGTTGCTGCGATCAATGATCTGGCAGATGAGGCCCGTGCTGCGGTGGCAGACGCGCCGTTTTCGCAGGTTGTGGTGGCGCATCCCAAGGCTAGTCGTTGGGCCGCGTTGTATTGTGCCGCGTTGATTGCCGAGGGCAGGGGGTGCGATGCCATTGCTGCGATCAAGGCGGATTACTTGAAGGATGGCGCGCAGATGCCTTCCGAGGGCCCGCTGTTTGATATCGTCGCCGGCTATCGCGCTGTGATTGACGACACAGACGCGCCTGCGTCGCGTGCCTTAATTGCGGACCTCCCGCGTGTTCCTGAGGTGGACAGGCGCCCAATTGTGCAACCGCCCAGCCTGATCGGCAGAATCAAGAGGTTGTGGCGCTAGGCCGCGCCTGATCTGCGAATGTGCTCATACTGACATCATGGTTAATCAATGATTTACGTGGGATAGGGGGCTAGCGGCCTGTTTCCACTAGATATTGTGTTTGACCGCAGCATAGCCATGTCGCCGCTTTTAAATGGTTGCAATCTCGCACCACCTTCGCCCCAAAACCGCCCCAGTTTTTTAGTCTTGTCTATCAATGGCTTGAAGGGTGAACTGAAGTTAGGCAGAACTATGGCAAGAATGAGGCAACCTGACGCAATCGCGCAGGATCAAAACGGAATAAGGACGCGGCATCGTATCGTATCCAGCCGGAATGAGGGTAGTAACGCAGTGTATTCACGTCTGCCAGGTGCAATTTTGCGCGCGATACTTGTCGTGCTGATGTTGGTCACGCCATCGGTCATGCTGCCGTTGTCGAGTGTTGACGCGTCGCAGATTGTGACGCTTGTCGCAATATTTGCCGCTGGTTTCACGATTGTCGAATATAGCGCCAGTAGCCCCAGTCTTGTTGAATTCCGCTCTGCCCCGCCATTTAACCGTCTGCGCTTTGGTGCGCTCTTGATGACGGTGATGACCCTTTCCATTATTTTCCGTGAGACCAACCAAGCGTCCACAATCACCATGTTCCTGCAAGCTGCGGGTGAGCGTATCGGCGTCTCGATTGACTTCCCATATTCGCCTGTCCGCCTGCTATTGTTGGTGATGCCCGCGGATATGTCGATTGCCGAACTAGAGCGCGCCCGCACTGCGGCCGGTCTGAGCTATTTGATTTCGTTGATGTCTTTGGGTATTTTTGTGATCTTGCTGCGCTTGCGTGGTTGGCCGCGCCAGACCGGCGCTTTTAACGTCTGGGTGAACTTGCCGACGTTTGACCCGACTGCGGGTGGTGACGTGGTCGCCCGTTTGAACCGCGACAGCCAAATTAACCTTATCTTAGGGTTTCTTTTACCATTCATTGTCCCAGCGATTGTGCAGTTGATGACCCGTTTCATTGGGCCAATTCCACTGGATGATCCGCAGACCTTGATTTGGGCGGTTACCGCATGGGCGTTTTTGCCAGCCAGTTTGTTGATGCGTGGCGTCGCATTAAGCCGCGTCGCACAGATGATCTATGTGCAGCGCAAGCGCGCTTATGCCAAAGCTGCTGCCGATGGCTTGCTGCCTGCATAATCACTTTGAGTGCTGGGGTCGCGGGTGCAGAAACGCTGCGCATTGCGACCTTTGCTGCCCCTCTTAGTCGTGACGGCCCCGGGGTGCTGATGCGCGATTTGCGCAAGGGTGCCGACCCCCAGATTGATGCGATTGTTGGTGCGGTTGTGCAGACCGCCCCTGATCTGATCCTGCTGACCAATTTTGATTATGATTATGATGCTTTGGCGTTGCAGGCCTTTGCCCTGATCCTGTCGGATCGTGGTCTTTCGTTGCCGTATCGCTTTGCCGCCCGTCCCAATACGGGGTGGGCGACTGGCCTTGATATGGACGGTAATGGCTATTTGGGTGACGCCCGCGACGCCCAAGGCTATGGCCGCTTTGCGGGTGATGGTGGCATGGCGGTTTTGTCCCGCTGGCCGATTGACGCAGGCGCTGTGACGGACCTGTCTGCGATTTTGTGGCGCGATGTGCAGGGCGCAGTGCTGCCCGTGTTAAATGGCAAGCCGTTTCCCAGCGAGACCGCCCAAGCCGCGCAGCGGTTGTCGCATGGCGCCCATTGGATCGTGCCGATTAATCCGCCCGACGCTCCGCCCTTTGATCTGATGGCGTGGTCTGCGACCACCCCCGTTTTTGATGGCCCTGAGGATCGCAATGGATTGCGTAACCGCGACGAGCTGCGCCTGTGGGAGATCGAGATTGCCAAGGGCAGGGATCGTCCTTTTGTTGTGCTGGGCAACGCCAACCTAGACCCCAATGATGGTGAGGGTTTGCGCGATGCGATGGCTGCGTTTTTGGCAAATCCTGCGATCCAGGACCCGCAACCTGCCAGTATTGGCGCGGAAATGGCGGCTGACCCAGATCACCGTGGCCCGGCCAAGACCGACACGGCGGATTGGCCCATTGACGGTCCGGGCAATTTGCGTGTCAGCTATGTCTTGCCGAGTGCCGA
>JAIBDT010000096.1 GCA_024686085.1 Loktanella sp. | reverse complement strand
TTTCGCAAGGCGCACACCGCCAGCTTCGCCAGCGTCGGCTTCTTTGAATTTGCCTTTGCCGCGGCCACCTGCGTGGATTTGGGCTTTGACAACCCAAAGCGGGCCGTCCATTTCGCCTGCCGCCGTTTTGGCGTCTTCGGCCTTAAGAACGGCGCGGCCATCGCTGACTGGGGCTCCGTATGAGCGCAGTAGCGCCTTAGCTTGGTATTCGTGAATGTTCATCAATGCGTCCCTTGCGTTGCTGGGTATAGCTAACCTTGAAACACAGTCCGCCGCGTAAAAGAACAACGTTTTATGAACAACGAGGGAAAATCCGACATTTGTGATCACAGTTTTTTAAGGTGTGATCACAAAATTGAGGTGTTTGCGCAAACGGCGATTCGGAGAGGGTAATTTCCAGTGTTTTGTCCTCTGTCGGGGTCAGGTCCATCGTCGGAGTGGCTTTCACTGTCGCACAAATGCAAAAGGGCGCCCCCGATGGGACGCCCTTACGCTTTTTCCGAGGATCGATTAGACCAAGGACGGATCGATTTCCTTACACGCTGCAACAAGGCCTTTGACGGCATCAACAGACTTGTCGAACATCGCTTGCTCGTCTTTGTTCATCTTGATTTCTACAACGCGTTCGATACCGCCGGCACCAATCACGGTTGGCACGCCAACATAGAAACCATCAAGGCCGTAAGCACCGTCAACGTGCGCTGCACATGGCAACAGACGCTTTTGGTCTTTCAGGTAGGCTTCTGCCATCTCGATCGCGGATGTTGCTGGCGCGTAGAACGCGGAGCCAGTTTTCAACAGGCCAACAATCTCGGCGCCGCCATCACGGGTGCGCTGAACGATTGTGTCCAGTTTGTCTTGTGTCGTCCAACCCATCTTGACCAGATCTGGCAGAGGGATACCTGCAACTGTGGAGTAACGCTCTAGCGGCACCATTGTGTCGCCGTGGCCGCCTAGAACGAATGCTGTCACGTCGCGCATGGAGACGTTGAACTCTTCTGCGAGGAAGTGACGGAAGCGTGCCGAATCCAGAACACCAGCCATGCCGCAAACCATGTGCGAAGGCAGGCCAGAGAATGTCTGAAGCGCCCAAACCATCGCATCAAGCGGGTTTGTGATACAGATTACAAATGCGTTTGGCGCGTGGGCTGCGATGCCTTCGCCAACGGATTTCATAACTTTCAGGTTGATGCCCAACAGGTCATCACGGCTCATGCCGGGCTTGCGCGGAACGCCCGCCGTCACGATGCAAACGTCTGCGCCTGCGATATCGGCGTAGTCGTTAGTGCCCTTGAAAGAGCCGTCAAACTTGGCCGAAGGGCCGGATTCAGCGATATCAAGCGCCTTACCTTGTGGGATACCTTCGGAGATGTCGAAGAGAACAACGTCGCCGAGTTCTTTGACCGCTGCGAGGTGTGCAAGCGTGCCGCCGATTTGTCCGGCGCCGATGAGGGCAATCTTAGGTCTGGCCATTTGAAGCGTCCTATCTGGGTTGAATTTGCAGCATTGGGTAAGCCCTTGTGCGCCGCAAAGCAAGTGCGCCGCGCCGCAGCATCACGAAATTCGTGGTAGGTCACTCCGCCTGATTGCGCTAAAGACCTGTTAACACGGGCGCGATATCAGGAATTTGATGTGATGGACTTTGGGTGGCAATTTTTTGCGCTGGGCATCCCTGCGGTCATTTTTGGTGGTATTTCCAAGGGGGGCTTTGGGTCCGGGGCCGCATTTGTTGCGGGCGCGATTCTGGCGTTGGTGGTTCCTCCTGGTGCGGCGCTGGGTATTATTTTACCGCTGTATATGCTGGTCGATGCCGCGACGCTGAAAGCTTATTGGCGCAAGTGGGATGGCCCGTCGGCCAAGGGCATGATCATCGGCGCGATCCCCGGTGTTATTTTTGCGGCATGGATTTACACCGCAGTTGATGCCGATGTGTTCCGCATCTTGATCGGGGTAATTTGTCTGGCGTTTGTGGCGTTTCAGATGGCCCAGAAATGGGGTCTTCTGACGGTCCGTCGCTTGCCGTTTCGTCGCCGCTATGCATGGTCCGCAGGGGCGGTGGCGGGCCTTACCAGTTTTGTCAGTCATGCAGGCGGCCCGCCAGCTGCTGTGTTTATGCTGTCGCAAGGGCTGGGCAAATTATCGTTTCAGGCCACCACGGTTGTGACGTTTTGGGCGATCAACTGGATGAAGTTTGTGCCATATTTCTTTGTGGGCATTTTCACATGGGATACGTTCATGGGGTCGCTGGTCTTGGCCCCATTCGCTCTGCTTGGCGCGTGGATCGGTGTGAAGCTTCACCATCTGGTCCCCGAGCGTCTTTTCTTTGGGCTGACTTATGTGCTGCTGACGCTGACGGGGATCAGGCTGATGTGGATCGCGCTGGTTTAGGTGCCTTCGTCAATGATCGGCAGTGCGTCATCGAGTGCTTGGAAGTAGTCACCCGCCGCTACAAGGCAGGTCGGCCCGCCTGCTGCGGTCACGGTGATCGACCAGCTGCCGGTCTCGTCGGACGCAAAGATTTCCAGTAGGCTTGTCCCGCCAGACAGACCGACGCCGCGCCGCCGTTCGCCGTATTGCGCGGCCAACCTGTCGACAATCGCGCCGTGGTCACCGCAATTGTTCGCGGGGGTCGCATGCAAGGTTTGCGTCGCAAGCAAGACCGCCCCGATGCCCATCCAGAGAATAAAAAAGTCCCGTTTCATCGTGTTGCCTTTCGCCAATGAGTTGATCTGCTTCCCTGTGGCAGTATCCAAAGCAACCTTGCTCGATGTGGTTAAAGCACCGTCACGGTGGTCACGTTTTCAGGTTTATGCTGCATTGCGGCAAATTTCCGGTTGAATGATTGTGAGATTTCTGTCCATTTTGGCGCAACAATATTGCGAGGAAGAATCTATGCACGACCGCCCTTACCGCTCGGCTCTCTATATTCCCGGTTCGAAAGAACGCGCCTTGGATAAGGCCCGTGGCTTGCCTGTGGATGTGATCTTGTTTGATTTGGAGGATGCTGTTGCGCCTGATGCCAAGGTGGAGGCCCGTCAGACCCTTGCGGGCTGCCTCGCCGAGGGTGGCTATGGCGCGCGCTTGCGTGTTGTGCGGATGAACGGGCTGGATACGCCGTGGGGTGAGGATGATGCCAAAGCGATCGCAAAGATGGATTGCGACGCGGTTTTGCTGCCCAAGGTAAATTCGACCGATGATCTGGATGCATTGGCAAACCTTATCCCGGATAAGGTTTTCTGGGCGATGATGGAGACCCCGCAAGGTATCTTGAATGCTGCGTCTATTGCTGCGCATCCGCGTATGGCCGGATTCGTGATGGGAACGAATGATTTGGCGAAAGATATCAATAGCCGATCGCGCGCAGCCTTAATGACCGCTTTGCAAATGTCTGTTTTGGCCGCCAAAGCTGCGGGCATTGTCGTGCTGGACGGTGTTTATAACACCTTTAAGGATGACGAGGGCTTGGCTGTGGAATGTGCCGAGGGCCGCGATATGGGCTTTGATGGCAAGACATTGATCCATCCTGCGCAGGTTGCGATTTGCAACGCGGCCTTTGGCCCAAGCGACGCCGAGATTGATCTGGCGACCCGTCAGATTGAGGCCTTTGAGGCCACAACGGACGGTGTTGCGGTCGTTGACGGAAAGATCGTTGAGAACTTGCATATTGTCACCGCAAAGGCGACTTTGGCCAAAGCTGCGGCAATCGCCGCTTTGGAGGCTTAGGATGTTACTACTTATCGTTGGTATTGCCGCGTGGTCGGCTGTTCATTTGTGGAAAAGGCTCGCCCCTGCAAGCCGCGCTAAATTTGGCGAGAAGGGCAAGTTGGTTGTTGCGGTCGTGTCGGTTCTGTCGATTGCCTTGATGGTGCTGGGTTACCGCGCCGCCGAAGGTACGGTCTATTGGGGCCGCACGCCTGCGCTGACGGGGATCAATAACCTGTTGATGGTATTATCTTTTTACCTATTTGCGGCGTCTGGCGCGAAAACCAAGATCACCAAAATGATCCGCCACCCGCAACTGACCGCTGTAAAGGTCTTTGCTGTCGCGCATTTGCTGGTCAATGGCGATACACCTAGCTTTGTTCTGTTCGGTGGTTTGCTGGCTTGGGCTGTGGCCGAAGTGATCGTGATCAACCGCGCGACTGGCCCGCGCGGTCCGTATCATGCGGTCCCTGTGAAGAAAGAGATCACGGCTGTGATTGCGACTGTTGTTGTGGTGGCTGTCGTGTCCGCCATCCATATTGCCCTTGGCTATAACCCGTTTGGATAAGATATGATTGTTTACCGTTTCATCACAAATGACGACACGTCGGAATTCTGTCACCGCGTCACCGAGGCTTTGTCCAAGGGCTGGTCGCTGCATGGCGATCCGCAATATGCCTTTGATGCGGCCAATGGCGTGATGCGCTGCGGGCAGGCCGTGACCAAGGATTCCGAGGGCGAATATTCGCGTGACATGAAGTTGGGCGAAGCCTGATGACTAAGACAAACGCGGGTCGCTTTTTTGAGGATTATGCCGTTGGTGATGTGATCACACATGCGGTCCCACGCACGATTTCTGGGGGTGAACGCGCGATGTATCACGCGCTTTATCCCGCCCGTGGTGCGCTGCATTCATCGGATGAATTCGCCCGCGCTTGTGGTCTGGCGGCCAGTCCGCTGGACGATTTGATCGCCTTTCACACGGTGTTTGGCAAAACCGTGCCTGATGTATCGCTAAATGCAGTGGCAAATTTGGGCTATGCCGAGGGCCGCTGGCTTGCCCCTGTTTGGGTCGGCGATACGCTGACCAGCCAATCCGAAGTGATCGGCGTCAAACAAAACTCGAATGGCAAGTCAGGCGTTGTTTGGGTCCGCACCACGGGCACCAATCAGCATGGCGTTGCTGTGCTGGAATATGTGCGCTGGGTGATGGTGAAGCGCCGTGCGGAGGGGGATGCGCCTGACGCGGTTATTCCTGAGCTAAAGTCCGTTGTGGATGCCGCTGATTTGGTGATCCCTGAGGGTCTCGATTTCTCGGATTATGATTTCACGCAGGCGGGTGAGCCGCATCGCTGGGCTGATTATGCCGTGGGCGAGGTGATTGACCACGTGGATGGCGTCACGATTGAAGAGGCCGAGCATATGCTGGCCACGCGCCTGTGGCAGAACACGGCGAAGGTGCATTTTGACGCGACCAATCGGCCTGACGGGAAGCGGTTGATCTATGGCGGGCATGTGATTTCTCTGGCCCGCGCGTTGTCGTTTAACGGGCTGGCCAATGCGCAAATGATTGTGGCGCTCAATGGTGGCGCACATGCGAACCCTTGTTTTGCAGGCGATACGGTGCGGGCTTGGACTGAAGTTTTGGATAAGGCCGAGACGTCGGCGGCGGGTGTTGGGGCCATTCGTTTGCGGCTGGTTGCGACCAAAGGGGCGGCAGGGGCTTTGCGTGGAGATGACGGGAAGTATCTGCCCGAGGTGCTGCTTGATCTCGATTACTGGGCGTTGATGCCTGTTTGATTGGGGGTGCGTGCTGGTGAGAATTTGCCGAAATTCCTGCTGGTCGGCAGAAGTTCCGCAAACGGTCGTTTTTGGCTGAGCAACTGTATCGAGTATACGGTCGTTTACTTGATACAGTTAAGATTAGATTTTGAGACTACCAAATAATTTAGCTCCACCCAAATTTGCAGAGGATGAAATTTATCCACCCATTGCCTGCGCTTGGACAAGCCGCGATAGCGCTATCTAGGAACTGACTATTAAAGTTACTTTTTATTTCCTCAAAACTTCCACCTAGCTCAATATTAGCAGCTGTTGAGTTCTCTGAAAGGGCATCTATTTGATACTGCAAAGTTGGAAAACTAACGGTACTCATCTCTAATAATGCTTCCTCAATACTCATTTTGGACTTTGCGGCTATTTCTTCGATCATAGGATCAAGACCGCTTAGCGCCCTTTCACTAGCTCTGTGGTTAAATGCGAGAAATCTAGCGATTATATCGGGATAATCCTGCCCTGTAGTTTTGGAGACAACAGTCACATCGAATTCAACCGAATTACCAGATTTTGACTTATAAACAGCTGGAATTTCGATGGCCTCAACCCTCATTCCTTGGTCAAGCAAATGAGCAAATGCATCTGTAGATATTGAGTAAGCTAGATCAATATCCTCAGTTGCCATCATAGCGGCCATAATGAATATATTATCCACTGGCACCCACTCAACAGGCATACCAAGCTCACGCTCAAGCTCGGCGTTATTGACATCATATAAATTAGGTGTTGGCCATTCGTTGTAGTATCCAATTGAGAGTTTTTCATCGGCTATCAATGGTGTAGCGAAAAAAGTCGCGGCCGTTAACGTTAAAATGGATGCTCTAATTGTCACGTAAAATTCTTTCAATACCAAGTTTCTATCTTTATTTAACATAATTTCGCCCATGCGTCCTCGGCCAAATTTCAAAGCAGTCATTTGCGCAACGGACCGCAAGACCCTGCCAAAAACGCTCCTTTTTGGCATGCAAGCAAAAGTCCTCGATTGCCGCTGCCAAAAAACCTGTTCAAAACCCAAGTGGTTGATGAACTATTTTACCTCTTCTGTGATCACAAGATTTTCTGGTGTGATCACATGTCACATGTTTTTGCGCTAACAGGTGCTGTTTTCAT
>JAIBDT010000106.1 GCA_024686085.1 Loktanella sp. | reverse complement strand
CGCGAACTGTGTCGCCTGATGCGCAAACAGGGCGTGAAGTGTCCGATTGTGATGCTGACCGCGCAAGACAGTGATGCGGATACGATTTACGGCCTTGATGCAGGCGCGAACGATTATGTGTCCAAGCCGTTCAAGTTTCCTGTGCTGCTTGCCCGTATCCGCAGCCAGTTGCGCACGCATGAACAGTCCGAGGACGCCGTTTTTCAGATGGGGCCTTATACCTTCAAGCCGGCTCAAAAGATGCTCATTACTGAAGACGACAAAAAGGTGCGATTGACCGAGAAAGAAACTAATATATTGAAATTTCTTTACCGGTCCGCTGACGGTGTCGTGCCGCGTGATGTACTGCTGCACGAGGTCTGGGGATACAATGCGGGTGTGACGACGCATACGCTGGAAACCCACATTTACCGCCTGCGCCAGAAGATCGAGCCCGATCCGTCGAACGCCCGCTTGCTGGTCACTGAACAAGGCGGCTACCGCCTCGTTGCTTAACGCTAGAAAAGGATAAACACATGAAAACCGCAAAAGACTATCTCGACGCAGCCAATGCCGCCGTCCCACGTATCACCGCAGAAGAAGCCGTTGCCCGTTACGGCAAAGACGACGGCATATGGATTGATGTGCGTGACAGCAGCGATATCGCTAAATCCGGCACGATTCGTGGCGCCTATCACATCGCCCGTGGCTTTATGGAATTTGCAGCCGATCCTGCGTCGCCGTTCCACAAAGACTTTATGAAGCCCGACGCGAAATATTACCTAGTTTGTGGCGCGGGCGGTCAAGCGGCGCTGGCTGGCAAGACGCTGAAAGACATGGGTTATTCTGACGTGACCAATGTTGGCGGCTTGGCAGATTGGAAATATGCAGGCGGCCCGACCCAAGAGGTCGAGTAACTTGCAGGATGGGCCACAGAAAAGTGGCCCGTCTCCACCCGATTATTTGCGACCATTTAGGTCTATTGCAAACTGTCGATGCAATCGGTCAATCGTCCGCACGCGACGCTCCACCCAAAGCAGATAAATGCACAGCATCAATAGCGTTATTCCACCCAATAGCATCCCATTATGAATGTGTTTGAACATATCTCCAATCAGCATTGTCGAAGAAAGCCCAACCATCAAACTATAAAAGGCGATGAAAATTCGCGCTGCAGATAGCAGCTTTCTGTGCTTCGAGAACCGTTGATATTGAAGCGGTGTTTCAAATTCTTCAATTGCGATACGCTCCGCAAGCCGTGTAAATTTTACGAAAGATGCATTCCACACAGATGTAATGCAAAACCCGAAAATCGAGAAAACGATCAAGAAGAAGAAAACAAGATCATAGTTTGACGTTGCCTCGGCAGAGGCCGAGCCAGCAAGAACGATCAATCCACCAAATACGGCCGTGAACACTGTGGCAAATACTTGCCTTTGAGCCTCTATATGCCGCGCATGACTCATATACTCTGAGTAAAGCACCTCTGAAGAATGTCCTCGCATATCAAGCTCCTCCAGTGATTCGAGTAGTTGTCTAGATGAGGCCTTTCAAGGTTTTGAATGTGAGGATGTGCCTAGCCCTCCGGCTCAAGAGGTCGATAGCTAAGCCCACATGTCCCACAACAGCCGCAACGCCAGTGCCGTTGCGGCTGTTACCAAGACGGGTTTAATCAGCTTTGACCCGATCCGCATCGCAAGTTTGGATCCGACCCAAGCCCCAGCGATTTGCGCGACCCCCATTGCAAGCCCGACCGCCCACCATGGCTGTGCCACAAGCGCATATGTCGCGATCCCGCCCGCGTTGGATGCAAAGTTTAGCAGCTTGGTATGCGCCGTGGCCCGCAGCACGCCGTACCCTCCAAGTGCCACAAACCCGAGCATATAGAACGCCCCCGCCCCAGGTCCGATCAGCCCGTCATAGAACGCCACAAGCGGCACGACTGTCAGCGCGAACACGACGGGCGTCAATCGCTCGGTCCGATCCACGTCGTTCAATCCCGGCTTGAACGCAAAGAACAGCGCAATCCCGATTAGCAGAACCGGCAGTCCAAGGCGGATCACATCTGTCGGCAATCGCGACGTTAAAAGCGCCCCAAGCACCGCTGCGATAAACGCAACAAGCGCCGGCTTGATCTGTTTGCGCAGGTCTACATGCCCGCCGCGCGCGTAGGCGTATGCCGCCATCCCTGCCCCGAATACGCCTTGCACTTTATTGGTTGCGATTGCCGTCACAGGTGGCGCCCCCGCCAGCACCAAGACAGGCAATGTGACCAACCCGCCGCCGCCCGCGATGGAATCAACAAGACCTGCAATGAAAGCTGCAGCCATCAAGAGGGCCAGCACCTCATAGGTGACTTCAAACATCTAGGTCACGAACTCTGAACGCGCATAGCCTTGGATGAACAACAAAGCGGACAGATCGCCATGGTTGATCCGCACGTTACACTGCGCTTGAACGGAAGGTTTTGCATGCAACGCCACCCCTGTACCTGCGCGGGTCAGCATGCCCAGATCATTGGCACCGTCACCGACCGCCAGCACGTCCGCCTCTGAGATGCCCAAGCGCGTGGTAATTTCCGCAAGCGCCTGCACCTTTGCCTCGCGTCCCAAAATCGGTCGCCCGACCTCGCCTGTCAGTTTGCCCGCTTCCGCAATCAGCGTGTTGGCCCGATTTTCATCAAATCCCAACCCTGCCGCGACACGCGCTGTAAAGGCCGTGAACCCGCCCGAGACCAGCGCTGCATAGCCACCGTGGGCTTTCATCGTTTGCACCAATTCATAGCCGCCCGGCATCATGGTGATCCTCGTTTGCAGCACGTGATTGATTACGCTTTCGTCCAGACCTTTCAGCAGACCGACCCGTTCGATCAATGCCGCCTCGAAATCCAGCTCGCCGTTCATTGCCCGCGCGGTAATGTCCGCCACGTGTTCACCAACCCCTGCCTCGAACGCCAATTCGTCGATGCATTCCTGCCGGATCATTGTGCTGTCCATATCCGCAAGCAGCATCTTTTTGCGTCGTCCTTCAGCGGGAAGCACAACTAGGTCGACACAGGTGCCTTGCAGGTCTTTCCAGACAGCTTCAACGTTATCAGGCAGATCAGGCACAGCAAACTCGGCCGCCTCGCCAACCGACAACCAAACCGCGTCACCCCCGCCCCACGCATTACGCAGATTCTCGACAAGCAGTGTCTCAAGCGATGGCACTGCCGGATCGGTCAAAAGAGTCACGTAATAGGTCATATCGGTCTCCAATTCGGGCAGGTTGCTGCCTCGCTTTGTTCAAATACAAAAAGAACAGCCACTCTACGCACATAAGTTTCCGATAGGCGCATAGGTGGTCGCAAAAAGCATCTCAAGCGGCGGTCTAGCGTTCTTTTGTGGCTTGTGGAAGGGCAAGCCGCCCCGTATCTGCACCGTTGGGACACCCTTCCCCAACGAAGGGCATTTATCTGTAAGGATACCAGACATGGTTATGACTAAGCCTGCAACGCGCCCTGTAAACGCGCGTTTTTCTTCCGGCCCCTGCGCCAAACCCCCGACATGGAAACTATCTGACCTGGCTGACGCCCCTTTGGGTCGCTCGCACCGCGCAGCT
>JAIBDT010000031.1 GCA_024686085.1 Loktanella sp. | reverse complement strand
TCATCCTCGACGAACCAACGGCGGCCCTCGGCGTCAAGGAATCCCGCCGCGTGCTGGAGCTTATCCTCGATGTGCGCTCGCGTGGCATTCCGATCATTCTGATCAGCCACAACATGCCGCATGTGTTCGAAGTTGCCGACCGCATTCACGTGCACCGGCTTGGCAAGCGGCTCTGCGTCATCGACCCCAAGGACTATACAATGTCCGACGCGGTGGCCTTTATGACAGGGGCAAAAGAAGCCCCCGCTTAGATCGCGACCTGCTTCCGCGAGGCAAACCCGAAGTCTGACCATGCCTTCGGTTTGCCTCGCGGCTGGATATACCGTTGCCTCATAGAGATGACGCAACCTACTTCATTTTCTATGAAGGCCAGAAAGCCGTCATGCGGTGCGACACAGAAAACTGGGAATGAAGTCTCAAGCCAGCACTTCGCGGCATGTTTCATCGACGCCCGGAAATACTGGGTGGTTGTTATTGGTGGGATGCAGGGGATAGGGTGGGCCTACGGATATTTCGAAAGGCTGCCAGCATGAAACACGTCCCCAAAGAAACCACCGATGACGACCTGATCAAGCAGTTCCTCGACAAGGGCGGCAAAGTGACCAAAGGCAAGACTAAGCCACTGGCACCAGAGCTCGGCCTCAGCAACAACACGTGGAACAACAAATATACCAAAGAAGAAAAAGCAGCGATGAAAAAGAGCTAGCGCGCGAAAGCGGCAAACTCTTTGCGGATCTTCGCAAGCTTTGGATCAATATAGGTCGTGCAAAACGGGCGCGCGGCGTCGGTTTGATAATAGTTTTGGAACTGTGCGGGCGACGCACGGAACGCGACCAGCGGTAAGACTGACGTGATCAGCGGCGCGTCAAAGTCCGGTTGTGCTGCATCCAGCACCGCACGCACCTGCGCCTCGGGCGTCCCATCCAGATAGATCGCACTGCGATACTTGCCGCGCATCTTATGCGGCGAGGTGCTGGCATGGGTGCGTAGATGCACGTTGATCAACACCGAAAGCGGAATCACATCAGGATCAAACGCCACCAATGCGGCCTCTGAGAAACTGTCATGCGGTGGCGGGGCCGCGATAAAGCCTTGCGCGACCGATGTGACACCCCGCAACGCCTGAAACACGGCCTCGGTGCACCAATGACAACCGCCGCCAAAGCCGATTTTGATCACAAAATCGCCGCCATATCCGCAAGCAACCCGTTCACATAAGCATCAAAATGCGCTGCAGGTTGGCGCAGCGGGAACACGTTGGCGAACGGATCAGGGGCGGTGATTTGACTGCCTGACATTTCCTGCAAAACAGCATGACCGCAGAACGGGACATAGGTTTCGGAGTAGCCGCCTTCATGGACCATGACAATCTTGTCGACCGTGTCCATCACACGGCGGGTCATCATCTGGAAGGTCTCAGCAGTCGCCAACATACGGCCCAGCGGATCATTCGCCGCGGCATCATAGCCACAGGCGATGATCAAAACGTCAGGGGCAAAGTCGCGGATCGCGGGCAGGGCGAGCGTATCGAGTGCGGCCAAATACCCGTTATGGCCCACGCCGGGGGGCAGCGGAATATTCAGGTTATAGCCCAAGCCCTCACCACGGCCACGATCCGCGAGATCGCCTGTATCCATCGGATAATTGCGCTCTTGGTGGACCGAGACCGTCAGCACATCTGCGCGGTCATAAAACACCGCCTCAGTACCATTACCATGATGCACATCCCAATCCAGCACGGCAAAACGGTGCGCCAACCCCGCAGCCTTTGCCGCCTCAATCGCGATGCCGATGTTATTGAGCAGACAAAACCCGTTGGGAAAATCAGGCAAGCAATGATGACCGGGGGGGCGGGACAGGGCGTAGGCGTTGGTCAATTCGCCATTCAGCACGGAGAACAACGCAGCCTTGGCCAATCCTGCAGACAGGCTTGCGATTTCAAACCCTCCCGGGCCAAAGGGTGTTCGGCGGCCCAATTCGCCACCGTTCGCATCTGATAGGGCCTGAAACTCATCAAGATAATGGGCAGGATGCACGCGCAATAAATCCTCCCGACTGGCAGGGGCCGCACCCTGCATCGCCAATTCAGACGACAGGCCTGTGACATCTATCAAGTTCTTCAAACGGCGCTTGGTCTCGGGGCTTTCAGGCAGGCCACCCTGCATCGGCTGGACCAACCCACCTACAGGCAACATCCCCGCATAATTGCCGCCACCATGCCAAAAGCACTTCTCGTCCCAGAAAAATCCTGTGGTCATGATATGCTCCTAATTGCTTCGGCTCAAAATGTAAGGAAGTTCGGGGGATTGGCTAGGTGTAAATTCCACGAAAGTCTGCTTGGAGCCCATTTTACCGAACACTGCGTAGGATCTGGATGTCCGCTTATCGTTGTCGCTGAACGGGTCTAGAATAGTGTTCCGCTCGAGGCCGGATCATTGTGCCGCTTTCGACCTGTTCAGTTGCATGCGCGATCCATCCGGCCACTCGAGCAATAGCAAATATTGTAAAGGCCGCATCCTGAGGGCAACCGAAGTGTGAAGCAAACGCCGCCAAAGCAGCATCGATGTTTGGAGCGATGCAGAGGCGTTCAGACAATTGTCCAACAGCTAGTCTTGCAGGTGCTCTTTCAGGGATTTGCTTCAACAAATGAACGGCTCTCGGATCACCGTCTGGATAGAGAGGATGTCCAAACCCATAGCTGTAAGCGTCGTGTCTGGCATTTTCATGCAGAAATGTTTCAAGCTTTCCATCAATTACAGCATTCAGCGCATCATTAGCCAAAACCGCGACGCCACCATGTTTGGGACCGCTCAATGTCGCCATACCCGAGATCAGTGCTGCAGGCAGGCTTGCGCCGGTTGATGCGCAACCCCGAACCGCAAAAGTTGATGGATTGAGTTCATGATCGCTCAACAGCACCAATGCGCGCCTCAATCCGTCCTGCGTTTTTGGGCCTAGCTTCCAAGCGGTCCCAACCCGCTCATGGATCTGCCCTTCTAAGCCTTGGCCAAGGCACGCGTCGGCGACCAAGGACATCAAGCGGCCCGCCAGTTGTGCATTGTTTTGGGCATCACCGGCCAACATTGGTAGCGAGGTTTCACTTTCCAGCAAGAGGACTTTCATTGCTCGGGCGAACGGTGTCGGTCCCGAGATGTGCGCAAGGGTTGTCGGGCAAATCATACGCGGCGCGCAGCATAGCAAGGCTGCAACTTGTTCCAACGTCATCTCCTCAGCACAGTCCTCGATCGAATGCCCGCGGAACCAGATTGTGCCGCCGCGCACTTCGGATATCGATGTTGGCATGACTGGATCACCCCAGCGGATGGCCGCTTTTGCCACATCTGTCCGCGCTCTGGGACGTCGCTTCTGTTTGAAAAGGGTTTCGATATCGCGCCGCGAATAGAGACTTTGCCGAGCATCTAGGGGATCAGCCTTCACCTTAATTTGGTGGCGGCTGATATATGCGTAAAGCGTTTGGGCCTTTACGCCCAGCACTGTACACGCGGACTTTGCGTCTATCCAATCCGTTTCATTCATATTGATTATATTGATCAAGATTTACTTGTAAGCAAGCGACAGCTTTTGTGCCGTTCAAATGAAGGAGAACCGCATGCACACGTCACTGGATCAGCAAATCATTCGGGCATTGGGCGCCGGCCCAGTTACATCGGCGAAAGTGACACAGACCAACGATGCAGAATTGCCCTCATGTTTTGCAGTGACCGATCTTGCCGTATCCAGCTTTCGGGCTGCGGCAGTTGAACTCGCCACTTTGACCGGCGCACGCGAGGTAACGATTGATCGACGCCTCGCGGCACTTTGGTTTGATATGACCTTGCGACCCAGTGGCTGGAATTTGCCGTCTCCCTGGGATGCCATCGCAGGGGTATATCCGTCGCGTGATGGGTGGATACGTCTGCACACAAACGCACCGCATCACCGCGACGCCGCCTTGCGGGTTTTGAGATGCGAACCTGAGAAGACCGCTGTCGCCTTCGCTGTGGCCCAATGGTCCAAGACCGCTCTGGAGGAGGCCATCGTAGCCGAGAACGGTGCGGCGACTGCTATGCATAGTATGAAGGAATGGGGCAAACACCCACAGGGGCGGGCCGTGGCAGCTGAACCTCTGATTGCGTGGACAACAAAAGCCGAGAATGGAACCCCTGTCGAAATCGCACACCTCAAGGTGCTTGATCTCACACGAGTCCTCGCGGGACCTGTTGCAACACGGTTTCTTGCGGGCTTTGGCGCAGACGTCCTCCGCATCGACCCTCCGTGGTGGAGTGAACCCGGCGTTGAACCAGAGGTCACATTGGGAAAGCGGCGTGCCAGTCTTGATCTGACGCAGACGCAAGACAGGAAAACCTTTGAACGGTTGCTGGCGCAGGCCGATATTCTTGTCCACGGATATAGACCTGGCGCGCTACAAGGGCTCGGTTACAGCCCGGATCATTTGCGCAAACTTGCACCGCACATGATTGATGTAAGCCTTTGTGCTTATGGGTGGACTGGGCCGTGGGCCGCGCGTCGTGGCTTTGATAGTTTGGTACAAATGAGTTGTGGGATTGCAGCAGAGGGAATGAAACGCAAAGGTGCGGAACAACCAATTCCGCTTCCAATCCAAGCCTTGGATCATGCCACTGGCTATTTGATGGCCGCAGCTGTTCTGCGAGCGATTCAAATTCGCAACCGAACCGGAAAGATCCTGTCGGCACGTTTGTCTTTGGCACGCACAGCTGCCCTTCTAATGTCGCAAGACCAACGCAGCTTTCGCGGAAATGAGATCCGAGAAACATCCAAGGATGTTGGCGGCTCGGTTGAACTGACCAGCTGGGGACCGTCGCGACGTTTACGGTTTCCGGTGCAGCTTGATGCTGCAGGACCAAGCTGGCGATTTCCGGCAGGGCACTTAAGGATTGATGCTCCAAGTTGGTTAGAGGCACAGACATGACATCTAAGAGCTCAAATTGAAGCTCTGCAGTTTGCAGCCATTCACGTAAACGCTGCGAAAGCTATGGCTGCTTTCTGGACAAGTGGAATAACTGTGATTTTCCGGTGACAGAAAGGTATGCGTTCTGCCACAAATTACGAAAGGCTTCGTGCCAACTGCATACTTCGGACAAATGGAGAACATCATGATAAAAGTTGACCACGTTGATCCAAATGATCCCCAAGTTAGCCGGATCATCGCAGCCCACGTTGCATACGGTGACGCGCATTACCCCACAGAAAGCAATCATCATATCTATTTGGAAGAATATGCTGGGAGCGGCGTTCAGCTCTTTGGTGCGTGGCTTGACGGATCATGCGTAGGAATTGCTGGCCTCAAGTCCGTCACAAATCGCCACGGCGAACTCAAGTCCATGCATGTTCTGAAGCAGGCTCGTGGCCATGGCGTCGGCACACTTCTCATTAATGCGGTGATAAATGAGGCCAGCAAGCGCGGCCTAGAACGCCTGTCATTGGAGACCGGAAGCCGCAAAGCATCAGATGCTGCCCGCCTTATTTATGAAAAATTTGGGTTCGAATATTGCGCGCCATTTGACGACTACTACGAAGACCCAGAGAGTGTATTCATGACCCTAAGCATATCTGCGTAGTGAACCTGGTGTGAAATGAGTTAGCTAAAACGTTCGTGTCGAAATCTACGTAATTTTGGGCACTCCATCAACCGTTAACCCAACCTGTTGCAAGTCTCGCTTCCCAGTTCGGATGGTCGTTGGCTTTCGCCATTTCTATCATTCTGGTTGGGTCGTAAGGAATGTGCCGGAACATCGTCGCCCATCCATTGCTCATCTTCTCAACAACTGCATAGCAGGCGGCACTCGTGCCAGACTGCACCACATGACGCACGGGCGTGTTGTCAATATACCCCGGACAGCCGACGCTGCCGGGGTTCAGGATCACGCGACCGTCCGGCAAATCCATACGACGGGGAAGATGGGTGTGACCGCATAAAAGCAGGCCAGCGTTGATCCCCGAAGCCTCTTTAGCAACTTCTTCCAGTGGCCTGATAATGACTTCACCCATCGGCGAAACCTTTTCCATCCAATAGGTCGTGTCGCTATTCGGTGTGCCGTGGCAGGCGAAAACTTCATCAGATAACAAAATCGTCGGTGGCAGATCCCGAAGCCAACTAAGGTGGTGTTCTTCAAGCTGATCGAAGGCTACCTTATCAATTGAAATCATCTCCTCACGCTTGTTTTCAATAAGCCAGCGGTCATGATTGCCGCAGATAGAGAACATGTCAGTCGATAAGAGTAAGTCGGCGGTTTCACGAGCGGCCATCGGACCACTCAGATGATCCCCGAGATTGACGATACTTCCGATATCTTGATTGGCGATGTCCCGAAGGACGGCTGCAAGAGCGTCCGAGTTGCTGTGCACGTCGGCAATAACGGCGAAACGGCTGTGATCAAAGTCTTCCATTTAGTTCCCCTATCAAGCCTACGGATAGGCTATCACCCAGATTCACTGCCTCTGACACGCCATGTTTGTTCATATCTTCAAGCACCACTTCAAGAGCAGAGCAGTTTCCATGAATGTCTGATAACCTAACGAACTTCACTTAGTTGATCCCAACCGGCGCTATCGACTAATCAGCAAGCGGATACCTAGACCGCCCAAAACGACAGACGCGGTGCGGTCCAAATAGATCTTTGCTCTTAGGTAGCTGTTTCTTACCGCTGGTGTGCTCATCGCAAATGCCAGCCCAATATAGAACAGCACTTCAACAACAAGATGGTTCAGCACCACAATCGCGTTCTCGGTCAAAGTCATATTGGCGGGGAAAATAACTATCAGGACTGCCGTCGCAAACAAAACCGATTTTGGATTCAGGACATTGATGAGAAATCCTTGCCTGAAAGCGCGTCGGGCAGGCGTGATTTTTGCTTCAACTTCGTTTCGAGCGCCGCGCCACATTCCCCATGCGATATAGATCAAGTAAATTGCCCCGACGAATTTAGCTACGGCATAAGCCCATGGGACGACTTGTAAGACTGCTTCGAGGCCAAGTAGTGCCAACATTGTCCAAGTTGCGGCCATTAAACCAAGGCCACATCCGATGGCGATGCCTGCTCGACGACCTGCACTTAAAGTCGTTTGAATGGCGACAAGTAAAGCCGGTCCCGGACTGGCGATAGCTGCGAAAAGAGCAATGTTAAATGCTATCAGGTGCTCAATGGTCATGGGGTTTCTTTCTGGTGTTATTGTTAAGAAACAAGTGACGCGCAAACCCCAATCTTTACAAGCGTGATTCGAGAATGGCCCCTGTTGCCCGCGAATAATCTAACCAGCAAGTGACCAATTATTCCGCACAACGATCAGTCAATGAGCGTTCCAAAAAACCCCGATTTTGAATGGTCCGCAGCAGCCTAGTGTATTAACCCAGCATAGCTACATTGATTTTGACAGGTTTGCCTATGGGCTTTTAGCTTGATAGCGGTCGTTCGAACCAGATGCAGCGAAGGTGCTGAACGAGCCCATGTTGACGTTTTTCTGCAAAGCCGCGAAGGTCGGGTATCACGAGACTAAAGTATCAATGGAGTAGCTAAAAGCTCAAGTATGCTGGGAGGCGCAGATCCGCTTTTCCCAGGCGATTTTGTTCAAATACGAAATTCGTCCGTTGAGTGGTATTTCCGCTAAATCAAATGGACGCAGCCAAAGCCTGTAAAATTAAACTGATGCATACTTTAGACCGATGAGAAATATGACATCGTTGTGAATATGGTTATTCCTCTATCGCCGAAAACAGCACGCGAGATTATCGGCCCATATCGCGCACATGAGAGGCCCTTTTGACCACGGGGCATTCCATCCGCAGGTTCGTGTCATCAGAAGATACCCCGTCGATCAAGTATTGCGCGCACCAGTTCCCCATTTCGCGGTGGGGAAGCAAAACCGTGCTCAGGGCGGGCGACAAATGTTGTGCGATTTCTTGGTCGTCGTAGCCCATAACCGCAATGGTTTCACCCACACGTTCACCGCGTTCCTTGAGCGCCTCATAGCAGCCCACGGCCATCAAATCGTTGGCGCAAAAGATTGCATCGGGGCGGGTCGCACCATCCAAAAGCCGCAAGGTCGCGGTGCGCCCGCCGCTGGGTAAGAAGTTGCCTTCAACGATCAAATTGGGGTCAATCGGAATGCCCGCAGCACGCAAGGCCCGCTCATAGCCTTCAAGGCGCTGGTCAGAGGCCTCCATCCAGTTTTCGCCTGTGATGAACGCAATTTTGCGGTGACCCGCCTCGATCAACATGCGCGCGGCAGTCTCCCCGCCTCTCCGCTCTGCGGGCACAACGGAAGGGTAGTGTTCCTTGTCTTCGTAGCAGTTGAGAAGCACCGTTTTGTGTTTGATTAAGGCGTCTGGCGCTTTCACTTTTCGTGTCAGGATCGAGCCGTAGATGACGCCTTCGACGCGGTCTGCCGACCATTTGCGCAGGATCGCGTTCTCATAGGCCTTGTCGCTCCCCGTCATGACGACCTCGACAAGCACGTTTTGTTTCCATGCCTCTTCCTGCACGCCCTCAATTGAAATCGCGGCAAAAGGGCTGGTGGCGACCTCGTCAAACATCAAGCCGATCACACGGTTGCGGTTTTTTACGGGCCGTCCAGCGGCCCGCGCGCGGTAGCCGAGTGCCGCGACCGCATCCATCACTCGTTTGCGCGTCTCACTGCTGATGCGCATGTCTTCTTGGCCATTGAGCACAAAAGACACCGTGGATTGCGACACCCCCGCGAGCAATGCCACATCTTTCATCGTGACACGGCCTTGTTGATCGAGTGATGAATTTGACATTGAAAACTTTCTGTTGCGTGCTGCTAATAAATATTGCTAATAATATTAGCACAAGAGGATTCGTTCGCTTCGGGAGGGGAAACATGTCAGGCAGCGCGCCGCAAAAATGGAGGATGAACCAAACGCAGGCTGCGTTTGTGCTGTTGCTGCCGTTTCTGGCCACCTATGCGCTGTTTCTGATTTACCCGTTCTTTCGCGGCATCTGGATCAGTCTGCATGACTGGAACCTGATGGCCGTCGCCTTCAATCCTGACGCCAAAGAGTTCGTGGGCCTGCATAATTACGAACGTGTCATGTGGGGCGAGAACATCACGTGGGGTGCCTTTGTGAACCCGCTGGTGCAGATCTCGGGCCTCATTGGGCTTGCCCTTTCAATCTTCCTTCGCCGGACGGGACGGGTTAGCAAAGTCACTGCGATTGCACTTGCGATTGCGGCGGTTTTGCTTGTTTTCCTCCCTGGGTTCCATCCTGGCGAGGGGGGACGGTGGTATGACCGCAGGTTCTGGCCCACGGTCGGCAATACGATGATGTTTGTTGGGCTTACTGTGCCAGGCGTGACGGTTTCGGCATTGCTTCTTGCGGCGGCCCTCAACCGCGAAACTAAAGCGATGACCGTGTTTCGGACGTTGTTTTTCCTCAGTCAAATCCTGTCTGTGACTGTGGTCACGCTGATTTGGCAAATCATGTTTTCGCCGCGCCAAGGGCTTGTCGCGAATGTAACAGAGGCTTTTGGTGGCACTCCAATCGTCTGGCTGACAGATGAACGCTTTGCGATGGCGGCGATTGTCATCACGACGATTTGGTGGAGCCTCGGGATCGCGATGATCCTGTTCTTGGCCGGACTTCAGGATATTTCCAAAGACCTTTATGAGGCCGCATCTCTTGATAACGCGACGGGTCTCCGCGCCTTTTGGTATATCACGCTGCCTAATCTGAAGCGCACTGTGACGCTGGTCATTGTGTTGCAGGTGATCTTGCAGTTTCAGGTATTTGGGCAAGCCCATCTGATGACCCAAGGCGGACCCAATGACACCACACAAGTCTTGGTGCGCTACATCTATCAGACGGCTTTCCGCGATAGTGATCTGGGGCGCGCCTCCGCGATGGCAGTGTTCCTCTTCGTGATCATGGGTGCGTTTTCGGTGCTGCAATTCGTCCTTGGGCGTGAGGAGGATCGCTGATGAACCGCTCTTATTATTGGCTGGTTCTCGGCCTCTCGACCCCCGCGTTTGTATGGTTAGTGCCGACAATCTGGATGGTCTCGCTGTCGTTCCAGCCCAACGAGGTTTTGGCGCGCACAACATCCACGACTTTCTTCGGACTGATCCCTTATCCGTTTACCTTCGACAATTACGCGGCGCTGTTTTCGTTCGGGCAAACCCCGATGTGGTTTATGAACTCTTTGATTGTTGCAACCGCGATGACCCTTGGCGTCTTGGCGGTATCAACAACCGCAGGCTACGCGCTTGCGCGCCTTGAGTTTCCATTCAAGCGGGCGATTACGCTCATCTGCCTGGTTGGATTGATGGTGCCAGAGCAGGCGGTCTTCATTCCGCTCTACACAATGTTCGCGGATTTGGGCTGGCATAATTCCTATCATGCAATGGTTTTGCCGCGCATGGCTGTGCCGATTGGTGTTTTCTTGATGATGCAGTTCTTCAAGGCCATCCCCAACGATATCGAAGAAGCGGCCCGCTTGGACGGCGTCACATGGCTGCAAATTTTCTGGCATGTGATGTTGCCTTTGGCGCGCCCCGCGATGATGACATTGGCCATCCTGACCTTTCTTTACGCATGGAACGACTATCTGTGGCCGCTTGTGTCCGCGCAGCGCCCCGAGTTTTTCACCATCACGCTGGGTCTTGCCAGCATTCAATCGAATTTCGCGCAATCGGAAGGTTTGGGCCGCGTTATGGCCTCGGGTGTTATCGCCTCGCTTCCGGTCGTCGTTATGTTCCTGATCTTCCAGCGGTATGTGGTGAAAGCCATGACCGTGGGCGGAAGCAAGGGGTAAACCGGGGCATATGCGCCCCATCTAAACGGGAGGAAGAAATGAAACACCTTATCATCGGCGCCGCAGTCGCCGCCACCATTGCAACGGGGGCATCTGCACAAGACGTCACGCTCGGCCGCTTCTTTGGCGCCTGCGAGGATGCGGGCACAGACACGAAAGCAAGTGTCGGTGAGGCTTGCATTATCCAGTCCATCATCAACGCGGCTTCTGCCGAAATTGACGGCGTTACGGTCACCACTCTGCCCACCGACTGGGGCAACTATTACGACCAGATCAAAGCCTCTTATGCAGGCGGCACAGCACCCGACATTCATGTTCTGCACCGCAGTTCCTTGGCCGAGTTCGCAGGTCTGGGCGCGCTTGCTGATCTCTCGGATGACCTTGCCGCGGCTGGTATTGATACCGCCGATTGGGCGCCTGCCGCTCTTTCCGCCGTGAGTTCAGATGGTGGCATTTACGCCGTGCCGATGGATTTCCACGCCAATCTTTGGCACGTCAACATGGACCTGATGGAGAAGGCAGGCCTTGTCGCTGAGGGCAAGCCGATCCTGCCGACATCTCCCGAAGAATTGCTCGCGCAAGCGCAACAGTTCAAGGACGCAACGGGGCAAAACTATCTGGCGGCTGACTTCGCACAATTCCCGATTGGTGTGCGCGTTGTTCTGGCGCTGATGTGGCAGCAGAACGCCAATATCTTTGACGGCGATAATGCGACAATTGACAGTGATGCGGCCAAGAATGCGGTGCAAGCGATCACGCAACTGTTTGGGGCTGGCCTTGCGGACCCACAACTGAACTACGCTGACAGCCAGCAAGCCTTCTTGAACGGCGAAGCAGGGATTCTGGTCAATGGCACATGGGTTGTCGATTTCTATACCGATGAGGCCACAAAGCCAGAAGTTGGCTTGAAGAGTTACTATGTCGCTGACTTCCCAACACTCTTTGCGGATGGCGCAACTTGGGCAGACAGCCACATGTGGGCGATCCCTGCATCTCTCAAGGCAAACGATCCCGCGAAATATGCGGCCGCGTTGAAGGTTCTGGCCTTCATCAACGATCACAACATCGATTGGGCGCGCACGGGTCACATGTCGGTTCGTAACTCGGTTTTGAATAGCGAAGAGTATACGAACTTGCCGCACCGTTCCGAATATGCGGGCACGGCTGCCATCGCACGCGACACGCCGCCTTCGGCACGCTACGGCGCGATCCAAGATGTGTTGAACCGCGAACTACAAGCGATTTGGTTGACGGACAAAGATGTAAACGCAGCACTTGCTGATGCGAACATCGAAGTCCAAGACCTTTTGGACCGCTAAATGAGAACGGTTCTGGCGAGGCGTCTCGCCAGAACCATTTGACCTGAAGAGGAGCACGTTTTGGATCGCTGGAGCGCAGATAAAGCAAACGCATGGTGGGCAACGCAAGGCTGGGTCTGTGGGTTTAACTACTTACCCTCATCCTCCGTCAACTTCCTTGAAATGTGGCATGTCGATACTTTTGATCGCGATACGATCGCGCGCGAGCTTGGCTGGGCCTGTGATCTTGGCTTCAATGCGCTGCGGGTGAACCTCCATTATCTGATCTGGAGACATGACCCCGACGGCCTGATCGCGCGGCTGGAGTGGTTTTTGCAAACCGCCTCCGACCTCGGCCTCAAAACAGTGCCATGCTTTTTCGACGATTGTGGTTTTGGTGGTTTTGAGCCGGAATATGGTCCGCAACCTGATCCAACGCCCGACGTCCACAATAGCCGCGCAGTCGCAAGCCCGGGCAGGGCAAGCCTGTTGGATGGGAACGAATGGGACGGCTACGAGACATATGTGCGCGACATCACCCGCGCCTTTGCGCGCGACGAACGCGTCCTCTTTTGGGACCTTTACAATGAACCTGGGAATCGGATGGTTTTTGAGGCCACAGGATCGCGCCAGTATGAACCCGATTTCTCGGCCCGTAGTCACAAGCTCATGCAGGATAGCTTTGCTTGGTGCCGCAGCGAAGGGCCTGTTCAGCCCGTCACCGTTGGGGCGTGGGTCACACCTCTACCCGGATCAACGGATGCACCATACCGCACCGCTATTGACCAAGACGCGCTTGCGCTCTCGGACATTATCACCTTTCACGCCTATTGGGACTGCGCACATGTCGCGCAGTTTATCGACCACCTCGAAAAACTGAACCGACCCATGCTTTGCACCGAATGGATGGCACGACCCATTGGAAGCCGCATTGACGGGCAATTAGATCTCTTTCACGCCCGCAATGTCGGGTGCTTCCAATGGGGCCTTGTCAAAGGGCGCACACAAACGCACCTGCCTTGGCCCGCCGATCTGGTCGCCGCTCATGGTGGCGAAGCCGACCGCACGATCTGGTTCCACGATTTACTCGATGAAAACGGGCAACCCTATGATATGTCTGAAGTTGAAAAGGTTCGACAATTATCGGGCAGGGTTTGAAAGCATTGTTTTCGTTCAGCAAGTTTGAATCGGTTTCGAAGCCTTACCATCGGCTGTCGTTGGGGCGATAAGAGCCCGTCAGAAGCGTATATCCTATGGATGCACTCTTGCACCGGATCGACTTGTGGTCCGTGGTGAGATGAATTTGATAAGCCGACATTGCAGTCACAAATGGCAATGGCGGCTTTGTCCCGCAGAGCAGACCTTAACGGGTACTTTTATGAGGCCAAATCAAGTCGCTGCTGGCCGTAACCTATATACCCCTTCGGGCAAATCTAATGCCGCCTCTAGGTCGCGCATTTGGCTGAGGGACAGGGTAACGGTCTGCATTTGATCGGTGCGCGGGTCCCATTGGGAAACGGTCACCTGATCCTCAAAGGTGTTGATCACCACATCTTCTAAAAGCGGTGTTTTGTCTTCATCCACAAGGGTGATGACGGTGGCGTCAAAGTCGTGTTCGATTGTAAACATGGGACCAGCCTAGCCTAGCATCCGCGCCATGCCAATCGCGCAAACGTGCAATAATTCGTGTACCTTGGGACTAGCGGTAATGCTGTGCAGCCCTTATTTAGACATAGGACACAGCAACACGATTGGTCACATGCGCATACTTCCCTTTGTTCTTTTGGCAGGCTTGGCGGCTTGCGTGCAGGTGCCCGTGGCAGCGCCCGTAGATCAGCCCGTAGATGCGGCTGGCCCTGTGCCGCCGCGCACCGCCGTTGTGAACCTGATCTCGGTTGTCGAAACGGTCGAGCCTGTTGCAGAAGCGCTGTGTCGCGAACGCGCGCCTACACTGAATTGCGACTTTCTGATCGTGGTTGATGAAGCCCCCGGTGCGCCGCCCAATGCATTTCAAACCCGCGATGATACGGGCAGGCCTGTTGTTGCTTTTACCGTGCCCTTGATCGCCGAGGCTCGTAACCGCGACGAGTTGGCGTTTATCATGTCCCACGAGGTCGCCCATCATATCCTTGGCCATATCGTGCGCCAGAATCAAAGTGCGATGGCGGGCGCGCAATTGTTGGGCGGGTTGGCGTCTGTCTTGTCGGGTGGCCGTGAAGAATCAATTCGCATGGGCGCAGAACTGGGCGCGGAGATCGGCGCGCGCACCTATTCCAAGAGTTTCGAGCTAGAGGCCGATGCCTTAGGCACTGTGATCGCCAAACGTGCCGGCTATGATCCGCTGAGGGGCGCAGAGTTCTTTTTCCGCATCCCTGATCCGGGCAACAAGTTCCTTGGCTCGCATCCCGCCAACGCCGATCGTCTGGCCACCGTGCAGCGTGTCGCTAGCCAGATGTAGGTCGCGACGTTGCGCTACAACGCCGCAAAAGCGCTTGTGCGGGCGGCATCAATCATGCATCAAAGTGGTGTTCTCAGGGCGGGGTGAAACTCCCCACCGGCGGTTATAGTCCGCGAGCGCTTGGGCCAAGTCCAAGGTCAGCAGATCAGGTGTAATTCCTGAACCGACGGTCATAGTCCGGATGAGAGAGAACGCGTGCGACCGTCCCGTCAAGGGAGTGTTCGCACGTGTGATCGCGCCTTCGAGTGACGTGTCGCAATGAAGGAGAAACCAAATGACACTCACCAGATACGCTTTCATCAAGGCCAATTGGCATTCACATATTGTGGATAAGGCTTTGGAAGGATTTTGCGAATTGATACCTGCGTCCCAAGTGGATGTGTTCGACGTGCCTGGCGCGTTCGAAATGCCGCTGCTGGCCCGCGATTTGGCCAGCTCTGGTCGCTACGCAGCGGTGGCTGCCGCGGCGTTTGTGGTGGACGGCGGGATTTACCGGCACGATTTTGTAGCACAGGCCGTGGTCGACGGTTTGATGCGCGCCAGCATGGACAGCGGCGTGCCTGTGTTTTCGGTGTCGCTGACCCCGCATCATTATCAGGAAACCGCGCACCATAATGCGATCTATGAGGCGCACTTCATCGAGAAGGGTCGCGAGGCGGCGACTGCTGCTTTGATGATCGGTAAGGCGCGGGCTGCGCTGGCGGCCTAAGGCTGAAAGGGGTGGTCTGACCACCCCTTTTTACGCGGGTAATCTTGGCTGGACCCTGCCGCGTAACCGGATCAGGTTTGCGACCGTCGAGATGCAAATCCAGAAAACTTGGATCAGGGCAGACGCCAGATTAAACGATGCGGTCAGCCCGACCAAGACGCAACTTGCCGCGACCCAGTTGATCGCGAAGTAGGTGATGCACCGCGAGCAGACCCTGCCGAATGTGAGCAGTGTGTAGTTCAAAACATATAACCCGAACCCAGCCACCCCAATGGCGTCGATCAGTGCGGGCGAAACCTGTGTCATGACAATAGACATGATAATTCCCCATATTTAAAAAATGTGCGGGCTGCGGTTTGGCCGAAAATGCGACCTGCAGGCTCCGTTGGTTTTAATGATATTACGTTAGGGCAGCGGGGGCGGGGTTGTCAGGTCCGAGATTCCTTACCTTTGGGGTGGTTTCATTGGATATTTTGAGCGCCGATAGCGATAGCCGCCAGAAAACACGCAGATGCCACAACGACCAACCCGTGCCAGATGGCGGTGGAAAAGGGCATTTTCTTGGCGAGATAAACGGGCACGCCTAGCGTGTAGATCAGCCCGCCTGCTGCGATCAGCCAGATCATGTTTTGTGGCGCGCGGCCTGTCAGTTGGTAGATCAAGATCGGGCTAAGCCAGCCCATGACAAGGTAAAGCACGGTGCCGAATTTTCCGGGGTGCTGCCAGAAGAACAGTTTGCGGATCACGCCAATGATGGCGAGGGTCCAGACGATGGTGAGGATTGCGTAGCCTGTTTTGGTGTCCAGCATGAAAACCAGCGGCGTGTATGTGCCTGCGATCAACGCATAGATCATCGCGTGATCAAAGCGGCGCAGCATGGGGCGGGGGCCGTCGTAGGGGATCATGTTGTAGACGGCTGAGGCCAAGAAAGCCACGATCAAGGACGCGCCGTAGATCCCCAGTTGGGGCGTAAGCGTGCCGATGTTCAGCAGGTATACCGTGCCGTAAATTGCGCCTGCGACGCCGATAATATGCATGACCCCATCGGCAAAGCGTTCGGGGATTGTGGCGGTTGGATACATGGGCGATCTCCTTTAGGTCTAGGTAGCGGACCGGTCGGGGCCGTCAATATGAACCTAAGGTCGGACGCCCATGCGCATCATTGAAAACGTCGTAAAGGATCGCGGATCGAAATACGCGGTGTCGGGCGGGCCTTGTGGCTCTGCCGAGGATGCTTCGGCCTTCATCAAGGAATTGTGCCGCAATAAGAAATTCGCCAAGGCCACGCATAACACGTGGGGGGTAATCCTTCCCGACGGGACGCCGCTGAAGGCCGACGATGGCGAGAGCGGGGCGGGGATGGTGATTTTGCGGATGCTGGAACGCGAGGGCCGTGTGGGCGAAATTGTCGTTGTGACGCGGTGGTATGGCGGCAAGCATCTGGGCGGCGACCGGTTTCGCCATGTGCAGGAATGTGTGCGGGTTTGGCTGGAGCGCTAAAACCTTATCCGCGGATAAGGTAAGTATTTGTTAACGTTTGGCTTTGCGTCGCAAATGCCAGCGATAAATCACGGGGGCCAGTATGTAGTCATACGCGCGTTCACTGATCTGACGTATGACAGGCAAGCCCACAATCTTTGCTAACCAGTGGTAGCGCGGCATCTGACGCCAGAGGACCAAGAAGCCCGCTATACCTGAGAATAATTCGCCTTGATGCACGACGTAGAGTCTGCGGGCGGCTTGATCGGGTGTTAAATCCCAGTTGGCCAAGGCGTTGGAGTTAAGGTCGTCAAAGCGGATCGGCAAGCCGTTCTTTGCTGCATAGTCCGCGTAATGCGTGACCTCGAAGTTGCAGACGGGACATTCGGCGTTGAAAAGAACGGCGGTGGTTTCAGGTTTTTCCATGTTTTTGAGGTAGTATGGTGGAGGGTGGTTTCAATGCGGTTAAGGATGCGTGCGTAGCACAGGGGGGCGATAGACGCGAAGTTTACCCTCGCTATCAGCCAGCGCGTGGACCGAGTGGGGGTGAGGCCCGTCTTGGAAACTGTCGAGGACAGTTTCAGGGCTGAACGCGCGTAGCGCAGGGGGGCGTTTGACGCGTTGTTTACCTTCTCTATCAGCCAGCGCGTTTACCTCGGGGTGGGTGCGAAGCGCCCTCCCCATGGCGGAGGGTTTGAGGCGTCTTGGAAACTGTCGAGGGCAGTTTCAGCCGAAAACGGGCGAAGCCCCGAACGGGCGCAGCCCAGCGAAGCTGGGCGAGAGAAAAGCGAAGGTTGATAAAGCTATTTCAAGACGGTTCTGAAGTCCTTGGTCTCGCGAAGGTGCCTGAAGATTTCAGAGGTGGCGTCATAGTTGTGATGTCGTGCATGAAGGCTTCGCGTTTGTCGTTCCTGCATGCGAAGGAGCGCTTCATACCAGTATGCGATTAGAGCGCGTCGAAATGGAGTAATTGCGAAAAGCGTGAGGCTGTCATCAAAGGTTGCGCAGAATTCAACGGTAACCGAGTTTCCCCAGTTTGATGGGTATACAGTTTCATAAAAATCTCCACCATTTTTGAAAACCCAGTCTCGAACTTGCGGGTCATCTGCCGCCATCTCATCAACCGTGATTGCGTGCCAAATCTCAGTATCACCCTTTTGAGGTATCCTGCTGAGCGCAACCTCGTGTCGGTCAATGTTTAGCGTGAAAAAGCGACCGCCACCCGTTGATGGGAAGAGGGAAAAGGTCCAGCTTTCTTGAAGATCACGGAAGTTTTCCAAGCCAGAGTTACGAAACAACGCGAGAAGAAACGACATAAAGTCTGGCTGGAGGTTTAATTTATTGATCGGCGTCGGCCGGTTTAGGTCTGCTTGCGGAATCGATGAGAGCGCAATGCGGGCTTCCGCTGTTGAAATTTTGAATAGTTCCCGCGTGCCAAGAACGCTTTTCACCTGATTGGGAGCCAATTTGCGATGTAACGCTGTTTCGATCTGACGCACGTCTTTGACTTGTCGAACATCAAGTTGTGACCAAGGCCCAAGTGGGCCGTAGTTCTTGTCGGTATTAATTTCTTTTATGCGTTGAGCAGGGGAAGTGGTTGTCAGGCCAATTTTGACGAATGGCGTATTTTCTGAGTGGAGTGCGTAAATCCAGCCTTTGCTCACGCTTCCAAAGCCCCCCACAAGTCATACTCACTCGCTTCCTCAACAACCACCTTCACAACATCCCCAACGCTCAACCCATCCGTTCCCTCGTCAATAAACAAGTTCCCGTCGATCTCTGGTGCGTCGGCCCATGTCCGACACGTGGCAATCCCGTCTTCGTCGATGTCGTCCACGATGACTTGGAGGGTTTTGCCTACTTTGGCCTCTAATTTGGCGGCCGAGATGGCTTGGGCTTTTTCCATGAAGCGGTTCCAGCGGTCTTGTTTGACCTCTGGGGATACGTGATCGGGCAGCGCGTTGGACCGTGCCCCTGCCACGTTTTCGTATTGGAAGCAGCCGACGCGGTCGAGTTGGGCTTCGTCGAGCCATTCGAGCAGGTGTTGGAATTCTTCTTCTGTTTCACCCGGGTAGCCCACGATGAAGGTCGAGCGCAGGGTGATGTCGGGGCAGATTTCGCGCCATGCCCGAATTTCGTCGAGGGTTTTTGCGCCTGCTGCGGGTCGTGCCATGCGTTTCAGGACATCTGGGTGCGAGTGTTGGAACGGGATGTCGAGGTAGGGCAGGATGCCTGATGCGGGGTCAGCCATGAGCGGGATCAGGTCGCGCACGTGCGGGTAGGGGTAGACGTAGTGCAGGCGGACCCATGCGCCGAGTTTGCCTAGCTCGCGTGACAGGTCGAGGATGTGGGAGCGGACCTCGCCGTCGCCCCACGGGTTGGTGTCGTATTTGCGGTCGAGCCCGTAGGCGGAGGTGTCTTGGGAGATGACGAGCAGTTCACGCACGCCTGCCTCGACCAGCTTTTGGGCCTCGCGCAGGACGGCGTGGGGGGGCCTGCTGGCCAGTTTGCCGCGCATGTCTGGGATGATGCAGAACTTGCACTTGTGGTTACAGCCCTCGGAGATTTTGAGGTAGCTGTAGTGGCGCGGGGTGAGCGAGACGCCTGTGGCGGGCAGCAGGTCGATGAACGGGTCGGGGGATGGTGGGACGGCGAGGTGGACCGCGTCGAGGACCTGTTCGTATTGGTGTGGTCCTGTGACTGCCAGAATGTTCGGGTGGTGCTCGCGGATGTAGTCGGGCTCGGCGCCCAAGCAGCCTGTGACGATGACCTTGCCGTTTTCTTTGAGGGCTTCGCCGATGGCGTCCAAGGATTCCGCTTTGGCTGAGTCGAGGAAGCCGCAAGTGTTGACGATCACCGCTTCTGCGCCCGCGTAATCGGGGGAAATTGCGTAGCCTTCGGCGCGCAGGCGGGTGAGGATGCGTTCGCTATCGACCAGTGCTTTGGGGCAGCCAAGGGAGACCATGCCGATGGTGGGCTGGCCGTCACGTTTGGGCTCGCTAAAGCGGGCGGTTGGGGCGAGGTCGGGGCGGAGGGAAGGTGGGTTTTGTGTCATGTGAGTGGATATAGGGGAAACGGTGGCCGTGGGGAAGATGGCAAAGGAAGGAGGTATTTAAGATCAGAAGAAGGGGATTGTGAGGGCCGCGCTGTGCGGTAGGGTGGCCGTGGTATTTTGAGAGTGAGAGATTATGGCTGAGTTACGGGACGCGAATTCGAACCCTTGGTATGTTTTGATGACGTTGTATGGGGAGCAGGATCATGTTGACCCAAAGGTTAATCAGAAACGAGCGGAGGAGAACTGTGCGGTTTGGAATGCGTGGTCTTGTCAGGGGTTGGATGAGGATGCCGCGGCAGAGGTAGCTAAGCTTGCGCATGTCGATGTGGCAGAGACGCGCGGTTGGACTGAGATGGCCGCGAAGGTGAAGCGTCAGCACCGTGCGGCGATGAAAAAGCGGAGTAAGGATGTCGCGGATTACGCCTATCCGGGGTTTCCTGTTTTTAAAGACGACATCAATTGTTCAGAAATACAGTTTTTCAACAAAGTTGTGTTGAAAAACTGTATTTTCACGCAGGCCGCCTATTTCTCCTCCGCCACCTTCACGCAGGCCGCCTATTTCTCCTCCGCCACCTTCACGCAGGGCGCCTATTTCTCCTCCGCCACCTTCACGCAGACCGCCAATTTCAGCTCCGCCACCTTCACGCAAACCGCCGATTTCGACTCCGCCACCTTCACACAGGCCGCCAATTTCTACTCCGCCACCTTTGATGGTCCTGCTAAGTTTGTGGGGGCAAAGTTTGGGGTGCGTGGCGCGGATAAGGTTTGCGTACCAATTTTCACCGAAGCGGCATTTGCGCGGTTGGCGAGTTTTCGGGATGCAGAGTTCGTGACGCATTATCCTGTGTTGGAGGGCACAGAGTTTCGGGAGGCTTTGGTGGTGACGGCGAAGCCCGCCAATTGGCCTGCAACCGATTTGGTCTTGTTAGATAAGGCGGCTGAGGACGCCAAGAATGTGCCGATCAAGGAGATGGCCAAGGAGTCTTGTGCCAAGATCCGGCATGCCTTGGCGAAACAGGGATTGCCTGAGGACGAACATTTCTTTTTCCGCCGCGAGATGGGGTTTGCGGCGCAGATTGGTGGGTTTTGGCAGCGGTTGCCTTATCGGTTGTTTGGGGTGTTTTCGGAGTATGGGCAGAGCATTGCGCGGCCTTCGTTATGGCTATTGGGACTTTGGTTGGTGCCTGCGTTAATTTTGCTTAGCTATTTCGCGTGGGTGGGTTCCTTTGGTGATAGCGTATGGCGAGGTATTGACGCTGTTGGGTTGTCGTTTGCTAACATCTTCACAGTGTTCGGGTTTCACCGTTTGTATTTCGAGCCAGAGCAGATCAGGGAATTACCCGCGTTACTTCAGGTTATAGGTGCGGCGCAGACCGTTCTCGCACTCCCGCTGTTGTTCTTTCTTGGTCTGGCTTTACGCAAGCGGTTCAGGCTTCGTTAAGGGGTTTGGGTTAGTTTCGCTTTGAGTTTGTCGATTTTGCGGGTGCCGATGATGTTGCCGACGCGGTTGTAGATTTTCTCGGCCCTTGCGACGCGGACGAGGGTTTGTCTGAGCGATGCCAGTTTGTCGCGTCTTTGCAGATCATAGTTGGCCCGTGTGTAGAAATAGAAAGCCACGTCTGTAGCGTTGCGTTCGCCTGAAAGGATGGTTGCGGCGCGGTGGATGGCGGCGTTAGCTTTGTCGAAATCTGCCGCTTCGATATAGAATTGCGCGTGCAGAAGTTCGGCCTGTGCGCTGTCGCGGCCCAGATTGTATTGCTGGCAGAACCATTCGTTCAGTTCGGCCCCTTCGATCTTTACCTCTGGCGGCACGGTGTTGCTAAATTCGAGGGCGGCGAGGATGTTGAACAGGCTTGCTTGGATCAAATCGGGGTCGTTGGTGGTGATGGCGAGTGCTATGCCCAGTTGGAAATCATGCAGACCTGCGTTGTCGTTGACCGCCCGTCTGCGCATGTTTCCGCGTGTGTTCAGAGCGCGGGCCAGACCTGCCACGTCGATCCCATGAGTGAGGTAGCCCGCCGCGATCGCGTCTAGTTTCTGGCATTGCACATCTGCGCCGATGTCATCTTGAAATGCGTAGGACACCTGAATGCGCGGCACGAAGATTTGCGCGATGGCCCCGCTCATTTTGCCGCTTTCGACGAAGTCCATTGCTTGGTCACGCATATCAAGCGCTGTATCGCGGTCGGCCCGGTAGCTGATCCGCGCGATGTCGGCATAGGTCGCGGCATTGAGGAACGGGTCGCTGGTTAGCGCAAGCGCATCACGCTGAAAGGCCAGTGCTTGGCCGATCTGCCCTTGGGCAAAGGCCACTTTCGCACGCATGCTGGCGAAAACCCATGCAAGTTGCACCCCGAGTTGTGGTTTGATCCAGAAGGCCAATGCATCAGAACCGCCGCGCAGTTGGTTAAGCCGCAGTGTGAAGTTGGCTGTTTTTGAGACGTTGCAGGTCGTGCCGTCAATCGCGTAGGTGGTTTTGGTGCCGTGCTTGCGCTTTATGATGTTGAGCCCTTCAGCCTTCATTTGCCGTCGAAAGTTGTCGATTTCGACCGAGACCGTGCGCGCGTTTTTGTGCCCTTTTCGCCCTTGCGAAAATGTCGCCTGATTGTAGAGGTGGTCAAAGGCCACGTCGGGCCCCGCGATCTGTTGTTGTGCTGCCAATGACGTCAGAAAAAGCCCCCATTTGCGTGTGGTCACTTCGAGAGTGATCTCCCCGTTCTTGGTTCCGATCACTGCGTTGTCTGTGAGTGAAAGCTCGATCTAAGCACCTTTAAAATACATTATGTCAATTTATGTATTTGAAGTCTGCGAGATTGTTAACCTAAGCGCAAGGTATTGTTTCGCGCTGACTAGTTTTGCAGGTTTGTGCGGCGGCTTGTTCAATTTTCGGACAGTGGCCACGCAAGGGATTACAAGTGATCAGCCTGCGTTGCCGTCGTTTATAGGGTCCGTGGGGAATTAGTCTTCTCGGGTGGTGCGCCACTGGCTGTGAGTGGTGAGTGGCGCATTCCCTTTACGATTTTTCCTGCATCTTCCGCACGAATTTGAGCTTTGCCTTCATCGGCAGCAGTGGCATGACCCAGCGCAGCTGGATCGCCAGTTTCCAATCGGGGATTGCAGTGATTTTGCCTGCAAGCATCGCGTCATAGCCGTATTTTGCCACGCTTGCTGCGTCTGCCCCAGATTTTACGAGGGCTGTTCCTTCGAGATTTGCGGCTTTGGCAAAGTCGGTTTCCACATAGCCCGGTTCCAGTGATGTGACGGTCACCCCTTTATCGCCGAGTTCTTCGGCCAGAGCGGCGCTGAAGTTGGAGACATAGGCTTTGGTCGCGAAGTAGGTCGCTTGAAGTGGGCCGGGCATGTAGCTGGCCGAGGAGGACACGTTCAGGATCTTGCCGCCACCTTGTGCCACCATGTCGTTGCCGATTTTGTGGCAAAGGCTGACCAGTGCTTTGACGTTCAGGTCGATCATGCCGAGGTCTTCGAGCAGTGGCCGGTCCACGAATGCGCCGTGACCGCCAAAGCCTGCGTTGTTGATTAGGATGTCGATCCGCGTGCCCTTGGTCGCTTGATAAACCTTTTCGGCCCCGTCTGCTGCGCCAAGGTCGCAGGCGATTGTGGTGACGGTGACGCCGTGTGCGGCTTCGAGGTCTGCTTTGAGCGCATCCAGTGCATCGCCGCGCCGTGCGGTGATGACCAGATCGCCGCCACGTGATGCGTGGTAGCGTGCAAATTCTGCGCCGATGCCGCCGGAAGCACCGGTAATGAGAGCTGTGTTCGTCATGCGTTGTCCTGATTTTGAAGGGTGGGGTGCGTCAAAGGCGCCCCCCACGTGTGATTAGCCCATCACAATGAGTTCGGAAACTTGCATTGATGCATTGTCCATCTCAAGGAAAGGGCTTTTTTCTGCTATTGTGCGCGCTTCGTCGATGTCGGCTGCGTTCAGGATAGAATAGCCCATCATTGGCGTCCCGATCTGATCGGCCCCAAGCACGGTCGTGTTCTTGAGGGGTTGTTGGCCAACGACCATATCAAGCCCGCCCATCCATTCCATGTAGCGCGCCATATGCGCTTTGCCCTCTTCGGGTGTCGTGGGCTGGCTGCCGCCGTGATAGGTCAAAATGAACTGTGGCATGATGGATCCTTATGTTTGGGTCGTTCTAAGCATAGGTCAAAATGTCGCAGCGCGCCATGAGAAAGGCCACCCACGGGTGTGGATGGCCTTAAATGTGTTTTTCCGCGGGTCGTTAGCGGCGGCGGTCCCTGCGGGACGACATTGGCTGGAATGCGACCCCGACGTGTGCTTCACAGTAGGGTTTGCCCGTTTGCACGTTCAAGCCGCAGAACCAGAAGTCGTCTGTCGCCGGATCGCCAACAGGCCATTTGCAGGTCTTTTCAGTCAATTCCATCAGCGTGATCCGCTTGGCCGTTTTCTCGACCTCAGAGACCTTTGCGAGTGCTTCTGGCGAAATCTCGTTGGCGGATGGTTGCGGCGGCAAAGGTTGCCCCGCTGGAATAATCGCCCGACGTGCCGCAGAGATCGGGATACCGTTCTCGTCCAATTCGAGGACTTCTTCCTCTTCCTTTTTCTCTTTTGCCGCAGGTGCTGCAGTTGTTTTAGCAGCTGGTGCCGGCTTTGGCTTGGCAGGTGCCTTGGTCGCGGGTTTTGCCGCGACTTTTTCTTTGGCTGCCTTTGACGGTGCCGCAGATGTCGTGCCAGCACGGTTGGAAAGCCCCAAACGGTGCACTTTCCCAATGACCGCGTTACGGGTGACGCCACCTAATTCTTTTGCGATCTGGCTGGCCGACTGGCCTTCGCCCCACATCTTTTTAAGCGTCTCGACGCGCTCGTCTGTCCAGGACATTCAAATTCCTTTGAGTTCTTGGCGGGATGTACACGCGCACATCGGGCCTTGCCTATTTGTTCAATCACCTATTGTAAGCATTGTAAGGGCAGATGTGAAGCGCATCTGCGGAAATGAACACGGGTGATGTAATGCATGAACAAACAGATATGGGTATGCGCCGCTTTGGACGGGTCAATTGGCTAGGTACATGGACGCTGATGCGCCGTGAGGTCAAGCGTTTCATGAACGTCTGGTCGCAGACTGTCATGGCCCCATTGATCAATGCCGGTTTGTTTTTGATGATCTTCACGATTGCGATTGGTCCCCAGCGTGGCGACGTCATGGGCGTGCCGTTTATGACCTTTCTGGCGCCGGGCATTTTGACGATGACAGTTATTCAGAACGCCTTTGCCAATACTTCGTCCAGTCTTGCCAGTGCCAAAGTGCAGGGCAATATCGTGGATACATTGATGCCGCCTTTGTCCGCTGCCGAGTTGGTCACGGGCTATATTTGTGGTGCGGTCGCCCGTGGTGCCTTGGTCGCCGTGGTTATTGCGTTGGGCTGTTGGGTGTTCTTGGGCGTTGGCATGGTCAACCCTGCGTGGGTTGTGATTTTTGTGCTGTTGGGCTCGGTCCTGATGGGCGGTCTTGGCATGATCGCAGGGATTTTCGCCAATAAATTTGATCAACTGTCGGCGATCTCGAACTTTCTTGTGACCCCGCTCGCGTTTTTGTCGGGTACGTTTTATTCCATCGATGCCTTGCCAAGCTGGCTGCAAGCGATGTCCCATGCCAATCCGTTCTTCTACATTATTGACGGGGTCCGCCGTGGCATGATCGGTGTGTCCGATAGCAGCCCGTGGATCGGGTTGATCGTTGTATCAGCCGCCTGCGCCCTTGTGCTGGGCATTTGCTGGAACTGGATGGATCGTGGGTATCGCCTGAAGGCGTAATTGCGCTTCACAGGGTGCCAATTTTCCGCTAAGTCACCTGTATGATGACACGCACAACATATGTGATCCGACGTCGACGCTAAATTTTGCGTCAGCGATCCTGTGACTTCTTTCCTCATCAATCATTGACATGACGCCCTGCCATTGGCACCAATCGGGCTTCTTTTATCCAGCAAAGGCTGATCCGCTATGATCCCATCTGTTTTGCCAACCTATTCGCGCGCCCCGTTGACGTTTGTCAAAGGTGAAGGTTCTTGGTTGACGGAAGCAGATGGCCGACGTTTCTTGGATTTGGGCGCAGGGATTGCAGTGAATGCGTTGGGTCATGCGGCCCCTGAATTGGTCGCAGCTTTGACCGAGCAGGCGCAGAACCTTTGGCATGTCTCGAACCTTTACAACATTCCTGCCCAGCAAAAGCTGGCCGATGCGCTGGTCGACAAGACATTCGCCGACACCGTTTTTTTCACCAACTCGGGCACGGAATCCTGCGAATTGGCGGTGAAAATGGCCCGCAAGTATTGGTATGACAAAGGCGAGACCGCGCGCACGGATATCATCACCTTCTCTGGGTCCTTCCATGGTCGGTCGTCTGCGGGCATCTCTGCGGCGGGGTCCGAGAAGATGACCAAAGGGTTTGGCCCGTTGTTGCCCGGTTTCATTCACTTGGAATTTGGCGATCATGCGGCGCTGAGCGAGGCTGCTAAATCCCCCACTGTTGCGGGTATTATGGTCGAGCCTGTTCAGGGCGAGGGCGGTATTCGTCCGCTGCCAGATGCCTGCCTGAAGGGCCTACGCGATCTATGCGACGAGCACGGTATCCTGATGATGCTCGACGAGGTGCAATGCGGCATGGGGCGCACCGGCAAGCTGTTCGCGCATGAATGGGCGGGCGTGACCCCTGACATCATGATGGTGGCTAAAGGCATCGGCGGGGGCTTCCCGCTGGGCGCTGTACTGGCCACGGAAAACGCGGCATCAGGTATGGGCGCGGGCACCCATGGCTCGACTTACGGGGGCAACCCGCTGGCCTGCGCAGTCGGCGGCAAGGTCATGGAGATCGTGGCCGACGATGCGTTCCTTGCGGAAGTGAACCGCAAAGGCGGGATGCTACGCCAAGCGCTGGAAGGGCTGGTATCTTCCCATCCGGACGTGTTCGAGAGTGTGCGAGGCACGGGTCTGATGTTGGGCCTCAAGTGCAAAGCCACCAACAGCGATATCGTGAAGGCCGGTTATGATGCGGGAATTCTGACGGTGCCAGCCGCCGACAACGTGATCCGTCTTTTGCCACCCCTGAACATCAGCGACGACGATATTCGCACCGCAATCACCTTATTGGACCAAGCGGCGACCGCCATTTTTTCCGAGTAGAAATATGCTGGGGGTCTGGGGGCTAGCCCCCAGCCTTGCCAGCCCGAACCGAAAATAGACTTATGACACATTTTTTAGACATCCATACGACCCCGCAATCTGACCTGCGGGATATCATTAGCAACGCGCGCGACATGAAGAACGCACGCGCGGGCATGTCCAAGGGAACACTTGATGCGGACCAGCCGCTTGCGGGGCAGATGGTCGCGCTGATCTTTGAAAAGCCATCCACACGAACCCGCGTCAGTTTTGACGTCGGTGTGCGCCAGATGGGCGGGCAGACGATGGTTTTGTCAGGTGCTGACATGCAGTTGGGCCATGGCGAAACGATCGCTGATACGGCCCGCGTTTTGTCGCGCTACGTCGATCTGATCATGATCCGCACGTTTGAGGAACAGACGCTGCTGGATATGGCGGAATATGCGACGGTGCCCGTGATCAACGGGCTGACCAACCGCACGCATCCATGTCAGATCATGGCCGACATCATGACGTTTGAAGAACACAACGGCCCGATCAAAGGCAAAAAGGTCGTTTGGTCGGGTGACGGCAACAATGTCTTTGCCAGCTTCGCCCATGCCGCCAAGCAGTTCGACTTTGAACTGGTGTTCACTGGGCCTGAAACGCTGGATCCTGAACGGGCTTTGGATGGACTTTACACCACTGTGCGTGATCCGCATGAGGCCGTTAAAGGTGCCGATCTGGTTGTGACTGACACATGGGTGTCGATGCATGATCCGCAGTCCGCCCGCGAGCGCCGCCATAACCAATTGCGCGGCTATCAGGTTAATGACGACCTGATGGCGAAGGCAAAGGGTGATGCTTTGTTCATGCACTGCCTGCCAGCCCACCGCGATGACGAGGCCACATCATCGGTGATGGACGGCAAGCATTCGGTGATCTTTGATGAGGCGGAAAACCGGCTTCACGTGCAAAAAGCGATTATGCGGCATTGCTTGAGTAAGTAACGGGTTGATGCGGTATCCATAGAAAAGGGCGGGCAAATTGCCCGCCCTTTGTCGATTGAGGGAAGGGGAAGGATACGTCCTTCCCCGCCTTTTATTAGACGAACATCGCGTGAAGCGCCAAGAAGATCACGCCCGACATGATCGCGGCTGCGGGCACGGTGATAACCCATGCGGCGATGATGGTCAGGAAGTGTGACCGGCGCACCAGCTTGCGCCGGCGGCGTTCTTCGGGTGCGATTTGCGATGCGGCAGGGCGCGCTGCTTTGGATTTGCGCAGCTGGCGTTCTGCGTGGTATTCTCGGAAGAAACCGACCCCGAACACACCACCCACGGCGATATGTGTCGAAGATACCGGAAGCCCCAACCAGCTGGCCATGATCACCGTGATTGCCGCTGACAAAGCCACACAATAGGCGCGCATCGGGTTAAGTTTGGTGATCTGGCTGCCGACCATGCGGATCAGTTTTGGCCCGAACAGGATCAGACCAAACGAGATACCAAATGCCCCGATGACCATGACCCAAAGCGGGATGTTTACCTCGCCTGCAAATGTGCCGAATTGTTCTGCGTGCACAATCGCGGCCAGCGGGCCGACCGCATTTGCCACGTCATTGGCGCCATGCGCAAACGATAGCAACGCTGCTGACAGGACCAGCGGGATCGAGAACAGAACCTTGAGGGATTTGTTGCGGTTCTCTAACCCTTCGGACTGTCTGCGCACCAATGGCCGCGAGATGCCATAGACGACAACCGCAATGGCCAGACCGATCAGGATCGCTGTGCCCAAGTCGACAGAGACGATTTTCTTGAGGCCTTTCATTGTCAGATAGGTCGCGAATACACCCGCCATGATACCAATCAAAACCGGCACCCACTTGCGTGCTGCCGCGATTTTGTCGTCTTGGTAGATGATTGTTGATTTGATGAACCACAAAAACAGCGCCGCGATCACACCGCCCAGCACGGGTGAAATTACCCAGCTGAGTGCGATCGTGCCCATTGTGGGCCAGTTCACGGCTGCGAAACCTGCCGCCGCGATCCCTGCGCCCATCACCCCGCCCACGACAGAGTGTGTGGTCGAGACAGGTGCGCCGACCCAAGTCGCCATATTGACCCAGATCGCGCTAGAGAGCAGCGCCGCCATCATCGCCCAGATGAAAACGTCATGTCCTGCCACACTTTGCGGGTCGATGATTCCTTTGGAAATGGTTGATACGACGTCCCCGCCTGCCAGCAGTGCGCCCGCACTTTCAAAGATCGCCGCAATCGCAATTGCCACGCCCATGGTCATCGCATTGGCCCCAACAGCGGGGCCCATGTTGTTGGCTACATCGTTTGCACCGATGTTGACCGCCATATAAGCGCCAATCGCCGCTGCCGCGATAACAACGTAAGATGTTGATGGGCCTACGAAAAATATCGCTGCGAACAGGGCTGCAATAATGATGAACGCAAGTGCGATTCCGATCCCAACCATTGGGCGCGCGGCCATCTGTGTGCCGTATTCAACCTTTGAGATGCGTCCAAGGTCGCGATCAAGTGTATGCCAATGACGGTCTGTTTCTTCGTCGGCCATGGTATCCCCCATTTGGATCAAATCTTAGTATTTGATCGGGGGGTAAACATGTCAGGCGCACAGATCAACTGTGCAGATGCGTTTGGGTTTAATACTTGGCCAAAAGTGACTTTAGACCAACCTCATCGACCATTTCGGCCGCACGGCTGGGGGACACCCAGATCCGGTCACGCTTATGCGCTTCGGGAAAGTCATTGGCAACGTCGTCGACCTGCAATTCGTAGACTGCAGTTTCGCAAGGCACGGACAGCCCGCTGTCGTAGTTCTTTTTGCCGTGGAACATGCCCCAGGCGTCGCCGTGGGACACGGAGGATTTTACGCCGCCTTCTTCCCACGCTTCTTGCTGGGCTGCTTGGACGGCGGTTTTGCCATCAATCGGCCAGCCTTTCGGCAAGATCCACCGTCCAGAGGACGAAGTGACCAGAAGCACCTCTTTTCCGTTCTTGGTCGCGCGGTGGCACAGCGCCGCCAACTGCAAAACAGGCGGACGTTGAAAAAGCGGACGAACAGCGTTCGCCCAAATGATTTGGAGCATCGTACTCATAGTAACCTGCCAATAGTCTTATTTTATTACGTTTTAATTAACACAGGTGTTTGATGTATGCAACTCACGGGATAGCGAGCGTTAAGTGCCGCGCGGTTTTGCGCGCAAAGTGGGGTCCGCTTGGGTCGGGTCTTCGGGCCATGGATGACGTGGATAGCGCCCGCGCATATCGCGGCGCACGTCCGCATATGACGTCGCCCAGAACCCGACGATGTCTTGTGTCACTTGCACCGGCTTTTGCCCCGGAGACAAAAGCACGACCCGCAGCGGTGTTTTACCGACGGTCGGGTGCGTGGTTTGTCCGAACATTTCTTGCAAGCGCAGTGTGATTTCGGGCGCGTCACCTGCGTAGTCGATGGGGATTTTGCGCCCCAGTGGCGTGGTGAAATGCGCGGGTGCGGCCTTGTCCAACCGTTGCGTTTGGTCCCAGTCCAGCATTGCCCGCAGCGCAGGCAATAGATCGAAAGCTTTCCAATCACCCGCGGACCGCACGCCTGTCAGATGTGGCAAGAGCCATGTCTCGAGGTCGCCCATCAGGCTGTCGTTGTCCATTGCGGGCAGGTTTTCGACCAAGGCCACGCGCGCCCGAAACCTGTCTGCCGCCGCCGAGGCCTTCAACCCCAGTTGCCGCACCCCGTCGAGCATTGCTGTTGCAATCGCGTCTGGCGGTGCATCGGTCCAGTTCCGGTCGTCGAGTGCCAGTGCCCCAAACCGTTCTTGGCTGCGGGTCAGCACCTTGTTGTCGCGCCGTGACCATTCGCAGATATCGACCCATTTGATCTGGTCGGGGAAGGTAGCGCGCAACTCGGCCTCTGAGATGGTGGCGGCTTGTCTGACGCGTGCTTCGCGCGTGTCGCCGTCGAGGTCGGTTGCCACGATCAGCCGCTGTCCTGCGAGCGGGTCTGCGGCGTCTAGGATTGCCCCTTTGCCCCCAGACAGCACATAGCGCGGCGCGTCGCCTTTGCGCCGCAGCCCGATCCGGTCAGGGTAGGCAAGGGCGGCCATTGCGGCCAAAGACATTGGCGTTGCGTCGCGTAACCCTTTGGACAAGCGTGGGATTTCGGATTTGATGGCGGCAAGTGTGCCTTGGTTGACTTGACCCGGTCCATCGTAGCGCCCGCGCAAGGCGCTGATGCGCAACGAGAGGTCAACGTGTGCGCCGCGCAGGGGGTCGCGGGCGGAAAGCAGGGCCGCGAGAGGTGCGGCCTGTTTGCCTGCCTTTAGCAGCATATGTGCCAAGCGCGGGTGCAGGGGCAGGGTACCGAGGGCGCGGCCATGTTCGGTAATGCGTCCGCTCGCGTCGAGTGCGCCGAGAGCGGCGAGTAGGCGGCGGGCCTCGGCAAGTGTGCCTTCGGGGGGCGGCGTCAGGAAGGCCAGATCGTCGCTGCCCCACTGCGCCAGTTCAAGTGCGAGGGGTGCGAGATCTGCGGCTTCGATCTCGGCTGGTGGAAAGGCGGGCAGGGCGCCGTCTTCGCCTTTGGTCCAGAGTTTGTAGCAGTCCCCTGCGGCCACACGTCCTGCGCGGCCTGCGCGTTGGGTGGCTTCGGCGCGACTGACCTTTTCGGTCACAAGCCGCGACATGCCAGAGGCGGGGTCAAACCGTGCGCGCCGCGACCTGCCTGCATCGACGACAACGCGGATGTCTTCGATGGTCAGCGAGGTTTCAGCGATGGAAGTGGACAGTACGATTTTGCGCCCTTGGGTTACGGGCGCGATGGCGGCGCGTTGGGCGGCAAAGGGCAGTGCGCCGTAAAGCGGGCGCACCTCGCAGTCGGCGGGCAGGCGGCCTGACAGAGCGGCTTGGGTTTGGCGGATTTCACCTTCGCCGGGCAGGAAGACAAGCACGCCGCCTGTGGTCTCAGCTACGGCTTGCACGATCAGGTCGGCGGTGGCTTGGGGTAGACGGGCGCCTTTGGGCAGGGCCTTGGGCAGGTGAAGGTTATTAACGGGATAGGCGCGGCCTTGGGACGTGATGACGGGCGCATGGTCGAGCATGTCCGCCACGGGGCCTGCGTCGAGTGTCGCGGACATCACAAGAATTTGCAGGTCGGGGCGCAGCACGCTGCGGATTTCCCATGCCAGCGCGAGGGCGAGGTCGGCGTTAAGTGCCCGTTCATGAAATTCGTCAAAGATAATCGCGCCGATGCCTTTCAGGTCGGGGTCCGATTGCAACATGCGGGTGAGGATGCCGTCAGTAACGACCTCGACGCGGGTTTTGGCGCTGACCTTGGTGTCGCCGCGCATCCGGTAGCCGATGGTCTGGCCTACGGGCTCGCCCAACGTATCGGCGAGGCGTTCGGCTGCGGCGCGGGTGGCAAGGCGGCGCGGCTCGATCATGATGATGCGGCCCTGCACATCGTTCGCCTCTAAGAGGGCCAGTGGGACGCGGGTGGTTTTACCGGCACCGGGGGGCGCCTGCAGGACGGCACGGCCATGGACGCGCAGGGCGGCCACAATTTCGGGCAGGATCGGATCAATGGGCAGGGCGGTCATGGGGCGGGTGTCACGCCAATGGGAGGGTGGGTCAAGACCCATCCGACGTCGGACGCGGCATTTGATTGGGTTGTGAACGGGTTTTGGGAGGTGCCCCTAGTTTCCTAAACGCTTTGTTTGGCAATTTTGGAGCCAAAGAGAGACGGATATGAACAAGGGAATTCGGTTTACGGACGAGTTCAAGCGGGACGCTGTGGCGCAGGTCGTTGAGCGCGGATACGCGGTCAGCGAAGTGGCTGAACGGCTCGGGATTAGCACCAAATCACTTTACACTTGGAAGGCACAGTACCGCATATAAGAGCTGAAGTTGTGGATCAGGCTACAGAGATCAAAATGTTGAAGCGGGAACCGGCGCGGATCACGGAAGAGCGCACCATCTTAAAAATGGGCGAGACCTTGTTCGCCATTGGTTCAAGCACAAAGGTCGAGCACATCACGTACATCAAAACCCACGAAGGCTGGTCGTATTTGGCTGTCGTCATCGATCTGTTCTCAAGACGCGTTGTCGGTTGGTCCATGCAATCACGCATGACAACCGACCTCGCGCTTCAGGCTCTGTTGAGCGCCGTATGGCGGCGCAAACCAAAGACCAAGGTCATGGTCCATTCCCCCCTCTCGTGCATTGCTGCGCAATACCCTACCGGTCAGTGGACCAAGGTTCGCAATTCACCAGCAAAGAGTGGCTGTCGTTTCTTGTAAAATGCAATCTTGTTGCCAGCATGAGCAGGCGTGAGGATTGCAATGACAAAGCGCACGTCCATTGTCCTCGGACCAATGGCGGAAAATGGGCTGCCCGAAAGCTTTGTCCAGCATTTGAAACGGGAACGCGTCAGGCGGCGGACATATGTCACACGCGATGCTGCAAGGCAGGACCTGTTTACTTTCCACAAACGGGATTAAAGCCACCGGCTTCCAGCCGGTCCGCTTTAGCGTAATGTACTATAATCTTCCCTCTCATTTTTAAGACCCAGCGAAGCGGTAAGGGTCTTAAAAATGAGAGGGAAGATTATGATCT
>JAIBDT010000006.1 GCA_024686085.1 Loktanella sp. | reverse complement strand
TCTGCTTTCCTGACCTTGTCAGAAAAGACGCCCGTCAGGCCATCAATCGCTTGCCGTTTCCACGTCGTGACCTGCGTTGGGTGGATTTTGTGCTTGGCTGCAATCTCTTGCGCCGTCTTGTCTCCACGAAGCGCCTCAAGCTGTGTTTTCGACAGTCGCACTTAATTCTGGCATTCACGCGCCCTACTTAAAAATTCAATAATTCAAAGTGACGCAGATCTCTCCGCCCTTCAATAGCCGAGTCACAACCAGAGGTAAAACACCAAGACCTGTCATTAATCGCAAGTTGAATTTCCAATCGATCTTTCCTTTGATGGTTACAAACTTAACACAATTTCGCTTGTTAGCTGACCCTTGATTCAGAGCCATGAATTTCGCGATGAACCCACAGAAGTGTTGGCAGCGCAAATTAGTGGTGGGTGAATGTTCGGCAAACGTTATTCAATTCCAGAAGTTCAAGAAGTCGATTACTTGAAATTGTCATGCTGACTTGGTTAACCACGACATCGCGTCAGTCCTCATAAGGCCAACCGGTCAGCGATAGTGACTTTCGAAATGTTGCAAGGCGGTCGCCTGTAACCATGTCGGTCCCGTCATGCGGTGACCAGTGAATAAATGGGTTTTCGGAAAGCTTAAGTTCTGGATTGGAAGTTTTTTTCGCATCGCTCTCGCCTTTACCGCGGCGGACTTTCTCTGCAATTCCTGTGCCAGCTTTACGTTCCTCATCAAGCTCCCAATACAGCTTTGTGTCTTTGGTCCCAAACGTGTTTTGTTGATTTCCAAGATACTGAATCGCTGAAATGTTTGCAGAGATCAGTGAAACTCCGGAGAGGTCTCCCATATTTATACTGGTTAGAAAGCCGCCTGCCTTTGGTTCCGGTTTATCAATTCGACAGCTGCGCATATCGGCGCCGATGAATTTTGCATTCATGCAATCCAAATAATTCAAAATCGAACCATGAAAGCGTGCGCCTGAAAAATCCGAAGAACGAAAGGACGCAAATTCAAACCGGCACTGCGCGAAAATTGCGCCGCGAAATGAACCTAGTCCAAAATTAACACCTCGAAAATCGCAACGGCGAAGGTCAAGTCGGTATCTGTTGACCACTTCAATTTCGATTTGTTCTTGGCTTCGTCTCTTAATCACATCGATAGCTATTTGAATGTCAGTCCGAGGCGTGATCCGCAATTTTTCGTCAAATTCTGAATCTAACAACGGGATCAAGGTGTTTTCCCGGACGTAGGCGCATAGAATTTCCATTACTCGCACATGGTCACGGCCATTGTCATAACGGGTGCTATCTTGCGCAATGCGTTCTAAAGAGAGGATTGCACCGATACGGACTTCGATGTTTTTGGCTGTTTCCTTGAACACTTGCCAAGAACCCTCAACTCCCACAGTTTCCTCTGGTTCTAAATTCAAAGTGTTGTCTTGCCATTGAATGACGGTTCGTTCTTCAGGCCAAGTAAAAACCGTTTGCCTGTAACCTTCGTCAACCTCGTCAGTCTCCTCGTTGTAGCGTTGCCTCAATTCTTTAGGCGCAAGCTTTGTGCGAGGTCGACCTGCTAATGTCGCGGCAGTTTCAGCGTCATAACTGATTACCTTTGGCTTGCCGGCCCATACAGTCACCGAACGACCAATCCGTTCGACCGCTTCCCCCCCCCCAACTGTTCAATCGCTTTGTTAATTCTATCGGTGATATGCCCTTCTTTCTGATATCGGACCGTCTGGTGCTTTAAAATTGTCGACCAGATCAAAAATGGTGCGCCTAACATGGCAGCGATTAATGCACCGGCTCCGAGGTTGATTCCTCCCGTTGCATTGGTGGCTCCTGACTTTATGGTGTGCCACATGACCGCGAATGCCGCGACCAGTGAAAATAGAAACAACAATGGCACGACGGCAGTAAGCAAAATTCCAATCAGTCTACCGAGTGGGCGTCCATTCTTCCAATTGGGAGCATTCAAAATTCCCAGCCACCCCAATAAGCTGTCAGATGTATCGTTGTTCGGCATTTAAATCACCAATTGTTTTCACCTTGCAACTCTTGCGGGAAAAGAGATTGATATCAATGGGTAATTGCTGGCCTACTATTCTCTGAGGTTAGGAGAAAAACCGAACCCGACAATCTCAGAGGTAGGAAACAAAGCAAGCAATACTTCGAAATAATCGCGAACTTACCAAGAAGCTTCTTACCACAAGCATTGTTCCTCCCCCCATCGCTGGCAGCAGAAAAAAGGGGCCCCCAAGGGGACCCCGTTAGTTTTGCTATGATCGGGCTCGTGATTATACCGCTCGTGTTTTTATGCCTGCTGGCCCGATCTGCACCGAAGGCGAGCGCACCCGCCCCGGATCCTTATTTTTAACGTGCTTCACCCATTCGGGAGAAACTTTGCCCCCAGATGGGAAAACCTTTGCCCAAATTGGGAAGAACTATGCCCAGAGGGACACAACCGCGCCCAATTCTTTAGCTACACCCTGACGTGCCGCCGCATGTGTTGCACTTCATGCAGGTGCCATTGCGCACCAGCGTGTAGTTGCCGCATTCGCCGCAAGGATCACCCTCGTAGCCCTGCATTTTGGCCTTGTCGCGTGCCGAGATGCCTGTGGCTGTTGTGGTGCCTGAAGAGATGGAGGTCTCTGGCTTGACGGCCACGGCTGTGTTGCCAACAACGTCTGCGACCGCATCATCCAGCACCACATTCATACCACCCTGCAACAGCGTCAGCTCATGTGGCATCCGCTTGCGCAGGTACCCTGTCGAGCTGATCTGGCGCAGAACTTCCAAGGATTTGTTCGCTGCCGCCTCGGACGGGGTGAAGACATTTGACTTACCTTCTTCTTCGCCACGACCGATGTCGTCGAAAGCAGCCCCTTCTGGCTTCACGTGGGCCAGATCGGTGCGGTCCAGATAGCTGACAGCGAGTTCGCGGAAGATGTAGTCAAGGATCGAGGTTGCGTTCTTGATGCTGTCGTTGCCTTGGACCATACCTGCTGGCTCGAACTTGGTGAATGTGAAGGCATCAACGAATTCTTCCAGTGGCACGCCGTATTGCAGACCAACAGACACCGCGATTGCGAAGTTGTTCATCATCGCGCGGAAGCCTGCGCCCTCTTTGTGCATATCGATGAAGATTTCGCCAAGCTGGCCGTCTTCATATTCGCCTGTGCGCAAGTATACTTTGTGGCCACCGACGATGGCTTTTTGGGTATAGCCTTTGCGACGCTGTGGCATCTTTTCGCGTTCGCGGTTGCGGACCTCTTTGATGATGATCTTTTCAACGATCTTTTCGGCCAGAACCTTGGCTTTTTCGTGCTGGTTGCCGCTTTCGAGGATATCGGCTGCATCATCGTCGTCTTCCACAAGGCTGGCGGCCAGTGGTTGGGACAATTTTGACCCGTCGCGGTACAATGCGTTCGCTTTCACACCCAAGGACCATGAGAGTTCATAGGCTTTTTGGCAGTCGGTGATTGTCGCGTCGTTTGGCATGTTGATCGTTTTAGATATCGCGCCAGAGATAAACGACTGAGCTGCGGCCATCATGTGGATGTGGCTGTCAACGCTAAGATAACGCTTACCTTTTTTCCCGCATGCGTTAGCGCAATCGAAGACGCTATAGTGCTCTTCTTTCAGGTGCGGCGCACCTTCTAGCGTCATTGTCCCGCAAACATGGTCGTTGGCGGCCTCGATGTCTTGCTTGGAGAAACCGAGGTGACGCAGCAGATCAAAGGTTGGGTCGTTCAGCTTGAGCGCAGGGATGCCCAGCGTTTTTGTGCAGAACTCTTCGCCTAGCGTCCACTGGTTGAACACAAAGCGGATGTCGAATGCCGCTTTGAGCGAGCCTTCGATTTTGTCGATTTCCGCCTGACCAAAGCCGTGGCCGATCAAAGATGTGGTGTTGATCGCCGGCGCTTGCCCGATTGATCCGTGGCCGACCGCGTAAGCAATGATCTCTTCGATGTGCGCAGACCCATAGCCCAGCTTTTCAAGTGCCGCTGGCACGGATTGGTTGATGATCTTGAAGTAGCCACCGCCAGCCAACTTCTTGAACTTTACAAGCGCAAAGTCAGGCTCGATCCCTGTGGTGTCGCAATCCATGACCAGACCGATTGTGCCAGTCGGTGCAATGACGGAAACCTGCGCGTTGCGGAAACCATTCTTTTCGCCAAGCTCTAGCGCCTCGTCCCAAGCGGACACGGCCAAGCCAGCCAGACGGATGTCTGGGCAATTGTCGTGGTCCAATGGCACTGGCTTGACGTCCAGATCTTCGTAGCCATCAGACAGGCCAAGTGCCGCCTGACGGTGGTTGCGGATGACCCGCAGCATGTGCGCCTCGTTCTTTTTGTAGCCCGGGAACGGCCCAAGCTCGCCTGCCATCTCGGCGGATGTTGCGTAAGACACACCCGTCATGATCGCGGTCAAAGCGGCACCCATGGCGCGGCCTTCTTTACTGTCGTAGCCAAAGCCCATGTTCATCAGCAAGCCGCCGATGTTGGCATAGCCCAGACCCAATGTGCGGAAGTCATAGGACCGCTGCGCGATTTCCTTGGATGGGAATTGTGCCATCATCACAGAGACTTCGAGCGTGATTGTCCACAGGCGGGTGGCATGCATGTAGTCTTCGACTTGGAATTCGCCGTCTTTGTAGAAGGTCAGCAAGTTCATGGATGCAAGGTTACAGGCCGTATCATCAAGGAACATGTATTCAGAGCAAGGGTTGGACCCACGAATTGCGCCGTCTTCTGGGCAAGTGTGCCAAGCGTTGACGGTGTCGTGATACTGGATGCCCGGATCGGCACAGGCCCAAGCGGCGTGACCAACGGTTTCCCACAAATCACGGGCGCGGATTATCTTGGCAACTTCACCGTTCTTGCGGTTGATCAGTTTCCAATCTTCGTCGTTTTCAACGGCTTTGAGGAAAGCATCTGTCACGCGGATCGAGTTGTTGGAGTTCTGACCAGAGACGGATGAATAGGCCTCTGAATCCCAATCGGTGTCGTATGTCGGAAACTCGATGGATGTGTGGCCCTGCTTGGCATAGTCCAGCACGCGCTTGACGTATGTTTCAGGGATGCAGGATTTTTTCGCAGCGCGAACCGCGTCTTGCAGCCCAGAGTTTACCTTGGTGTCATAGGCATCAGCGACCGCGCCATCCCATGCTTTAATCGCAGCAAAGATCGCGTTGAGGTGACGTTCGTGCATTTTGGAGCCAGCAACGATAGAGGCTACTTTTTGCTCTTCGATGACCTTCCAGTTGATGAATTCCTCGATATCGGGATGGTCGGCATCGATGATGACCATCTTGGCCGCGCGGCGTGTTGTGCCGCCTGACTTGATCGCACCAGCAGCGCGGTCACCGATTTTCAGGAAGCCCATGAGGCCCGAAGATTTACCACCGCCAGAGAGGGATTCCCCTGCAGCGCGCAGGCTGGAGAAGTTGGTACCTGTGCCAGAGCCATATTTGAACAGCCGCGCTTCGCGGACCCAGAGGTCCATGATGCCGCCTTCGTTCACCAGATCGTCAGACACGGACTGGATAAAGCAGGCGTGCGGCTGCGGGTGTTCGTAAGAAGATTTGGACGCGGTCAGCTTTTCGGTTTTGTAGTCCACGTAATAGTGGCCCTGCGCCGGACCGTCGATGCCATAGGCCCAGTGCAGGCCTGTGTTGAACCACTGTGGGCTGTTTGGGGCGGCGCGCTGTGTCGCCAACATGTAGCGCATTTCGTCAAAGTAAGTGCGTGCGTCTTCCTCGGTCGAGAAATAGCCGCCCTTCCAGCCCCAATAGGCCCAAGCGCCCGCCAAACGGTCAAAGACCTGCTTGGATGAGGTCTCGCCGCTGAAGGTCGCGCCTTCTACGGGTTCGGACCGCCAGAGGAATTCAGGCACGCCCTTTTCTTTCACTTTTTTGGTGGCGGAGGGCACGCCCGCTTTGCGGAAATACTTCTGCGCGATTACATCAGAGGCAACCTGCGACCAAGCGTCTGGAATTTCACAATCATCAAGTTTGAAAACAATCGTGCCGTCGGGATTACGAATCTCTGAGGTCGTTGTCTTAAAAGCAATTGATGCATAGGCATCTTGGCCCGCGTCTGTGAAATTGCGCTCGATTTTCATGGTCGTCTGCCCCTGTGTTGGCGGCCGTCTATGCGGCTTTTCGAAATGTCTGATCCAGATCGGATCGCGTAGGTCGGGTTAGTGCCGCAAGCATATGCCGCCAAACCCAAAGTATGGCTGCAATATGGTCGTGATTATAAGCGTTTGCTCTCGTCTGACCTGCTGCGTCGATGACACTATATGTAGTGCTCTCGTTACCGACTTGCACTAACTGACGCATCTACCCCTAGGGGGTCAACGAATTTTTAACCCAAATTGTTGATTAAAGTTGTTGACGGGCATCCCGTTTTTTGAAGCATCCAGCGCAAGCCGATTCATCCCCCGACTTGTCCACAGAAGGTTAATTTTTGGTCAACTGGCAAAACCCAATCAATCAGCAAACTTAGCCCAAAGGGTTCAGGTATCACACGAACCTTATGCACCGCGCCCACCAGAGAATCGGTCACAAGTGCTGTCTTGCGTGAAAAACACACCTTGAAGGTCCGTGAAATGACTGGAGGTTACAAAACGAAAAAGGCCAACCCGAGGGTTGGCCTATATTCCTAACCACGTTGCCGTGGTGGTAAATGGTCGGGGCGATAGGATTCGAACCTACGACCCTCTGTTCCCAAAACAGATGCGCTACCAGGCTGCGCTACGCCCCGACTGGCGCCTATCTACTGTCACCAAAACGATTTGAAAACCCCTAAATCGTCTTTTTATTCACAAGGTGAAATTGCGTCCGCGCCAAGGCTAGGATGTTGTAAAACATCACCTGTTTTGATGCCCAGACGCCCCGAAAGGCCGCCGTTGATCTCGAGCACATACTTCACGCCCTGCCCGCCATCGATCACGGTCTCGTCCAAGGGAATCGCATTTTCGTGAATCGCAACAATTTCTCCGTCTGGCGATGCAAACAGCATGTCCAATCCGATTAACGTGTTGCGCATCCAGAATGTAGCGTGCTGCGGTTCTTCGTAGACGAACAACATGCCCGACATCGTGTCCATGTGCTCGACATTCATGAGGCCTTGGGCGCGTTCTTGATTATCGTCGGCCACATCAACGGCAAAACGGGCCTGCCCGAAAGCGCCCATCACCGTCACACGGTCATCGGCGCACAAAGCGGCACTACTTTGCGCAGTCAGCGCAAACAGGGCCGCCAGTAAAAGTGATTTCATTTTGCAACGGTTTCCCAACTGACAACATCCACGGCCATACGGCCGCGACTGCCTTCAATCAGGCGCAGGCCAATACCTTCGCCCGCCTGCAAATCCGATAATCCACAGCGACGCAAGACTTCGACGTGCACAAATACGTCAGCAGCATCGCCAAACACATTGGCGAATCCAAATCCTTTGCCCTTATCGAACCATTTCACGCGCGCTGGTAGAACTGGTTGCGCTGCAATTTCATCTGCTGTGAATTCTTCCATGTCGCGTAACGGCGGGGTGCTTTGGTCGCCCTTAGGCGGGGTCAAGGTCAGGATCTTCACGGCTTGTATGCCACGGTCGGATTGCTGGACCGTCATGGAAATGACCGACCCGTCAACAACAGACCCCTGCCCGAAGTTGCGCAAAACATTGGCATGTAGCAGGACATCAGGACCGCCTGTATCGCACACGACAAAGCCGAACCCTTTGGAGGGGTCAAACCATTTCACAACGCCAGTCATGACCTGTGCGGTGTCGCTTTCGATGTCATCCGTCATAGTGGCTGTCTCGATCTTTCCGCTCTCGGCCGCGACCCTTCTGGTCGCCCCTAAAGACTGATCACGACCATGTTATGACCGCAATTTCAAGCCCCTAGATTTCACGAAGCGTAAAATTTAGGGATATAAACGCGCTATATCCCAAGGATCGTTGGCGCTTTTGCGTGCCCATTTAAATCGGTCATGCAACCTAAAGGCTCCATCCGCCCAGAGTTCAATCTCGATAGGGTTGATGCGATATCCACCCCAAAACGGCGGTCGTTTCGGATTCGGACCCTGCTTGACTGTTTCAGCAGCCACTTGCGCCATCAAGGTTGCCCGCGAATCCAAAGGGCGCGATTGCTTTGATGCCCATGCGCCTAGCTTACTCTTTAATGACCGCGATGTGTAATATTCGTCCGCTTGTGGCCCTTCTACCTTTTCAACGGTGCCGCGCACCCGCACCTGACGTCGCAGCGATTTCCAGTGCATGACGAATGCGGCGACACCTGTGCTGTCCAATTCTTGTGCCTTTTGGCTTTCATAATTGGTGTAAAATACAAACGCATTACTTTCGATTTCCTTAAGAAGGACCATGCGCGCATTCGGCATCCCTTGCGCATCCACAGTCGACAGGGCAATTGCGTTGGGGTCGTTCAACTCTGCCGCGACGGCCTCGTCGAGCCAGCGCTGTGCAATCACAAACGGATCGTCGCCTTCAAAAATTCCTGTGCGGTCACTCATGGTCCTGCCCTCTCACTGTTCATAATCCACGCTCAAGTCTTGTCGTGGCGCTGTCAATCACCTAAACCGATCTTAACAAATGACCAATGCGGGAGCAGGTAAAAATGACATCCAATCTGATGCAGGGAAAACGCGGCCTGATTATGGGCCTTGCGAATGACAAATCCATCGCTTGGGGAATTGCAAAGTCGTTGGCTGATGCTGGCGCTGAACTGGCATTTTCTTATCAGGGTGACGCGCTAAAAAAGCGCGTTGATCCGCTTGCCGCCTCGCTTGGGTCTGACACTGTGTTGCCTTGCGATGTGGCCGATATGGATAGCGTCGACAAACTGTTTACCGATCTTGAAGCAAAATGGGGCAAGCTTGACTTTATCGTGCATGCGATCGGCTTTTCGGACAAGAACGAATTGCGTGGCCGATATGTGGACACATCCCGCCAGAACTTTCTGACATCTATGGATATTTCGGTCTATTCGTTCACCGCAGTTGTGAACCGCGCCGCAAAAATCATGAACGGAGGCGGCTCTTGTCTGACAATGACGTATTACGGTGCCGAACGCGTGATGCCGCATTATAACGTCATGGGTGTGTGTAAGGCGGCCCTTGAGGCGTCTGTCCGTTATATGGCCGAGGATTTGGGCAAGGACGGCATTCGCGTCAACGCCATCTCTGCGGGTCCGATCAAGACCCTTGCCGCCTCTGGCATCGGCGATTTCCGCTATATTCTGAAGTGGAACGAATTGAACTCTCCGCTGCGCCGCACCGTCACCATTGAAGATGTGGGCAAATCCGCGCTTTACCTGTTGTCGGATCTGTCCAGTGGTGTCACAGGCGAGACCCATCACGTTGACAGCGGCTACCATGTTGTCGGCATGAAAGCCGTCGATGCACCCGATATTTCTACCGTTTAAGGACGACGACCATGACTGACCGCCTGCCCCACGAAAAAGGCTTCCACATCTCTTGGGACCAAATCCACCGCGACAGCCGTGCGCTTGCTTGGCGCCTTGATGGCAAAGGCCCAGACGATGGGGCTTGGAAAGCTGTGGTTGCGATTACTCGTGGTGGCATGGCCCCTGCGATGATTGTGGCCCGCGAGTTGGATATTCGCACCGTCGATACAATCTCGGTCAAATCCTACCATTCCAGTGGTGGTGCGGCGGACGAGCGACGCGAGGCCGAGGTGTTGAAATACCCAGACGCCGAGATGATGGGTGATGGCACGGGCATCCTGATTATTGACGATCTGGTCGATAGTGGCAAAACCCTTGAAGTTGTGCGTGCGCTCTATCCCAATGCACATTGTGCGACTGTTTACGCCAAGCCGCAGGGCGAGCCGATGGTCCACACATTCATAACGGGCGTTTCGCAAGATACGTGGATTTTCTTCCCTTGGGATATGGCGCTGCAATATGTCGAGCCGTATCGCGGCAAAGACTAGTTCACCCAATGGCCCAAACTGACGTGGCCCACCCCATCAGTCGATGGACGCATTTTAGCTTTCTGATCTCGATGGTTGGCAAGGGCTTGCTCGGTTTGGGTCAAATCCTTGGCGGGCTTGCCCTAGCGGTCACACCTGATGGCACGCTCAACAGCCTTGTCTTGCGCTTGGCTAAGCTGGAATTGATTGAAGACCCAAATGATATGATGGCGCAGTGGCTTAACACCGCTGCCGCCGCGACCCATGTCGCCAATGAGACCTTTTATACCATCTACCTGCTGATACACGGCGGATTGAACCTTGGGCTGGTGCTGGCCCTGCTGGCGGGGTTGAAGTGGGCCTATCCGGTGTCGATCTGGGCGTTGGTTGCCTTTATCGTTTACCAGATGAATAAATATGCCCACACAGGGGATGTCGTGATGATTATCCTCAGCGTTATCGACATTGTCGTGATCTGGTTGATCTGGCGCGAATGGAAAGCCCACCAAAGGACTGCCTTATGACCCGTACTGCTGCCACGTTTTCCCCGCCCGTCATGGAAGCCCGCCGTTGGCTGGACGGTGTGACCCATCCCGCTGACCGTCCGTTGTTGAACGTTAGCCAAGCCGCCCCCGTGGATCCGCCGCCCTTGGTGATGCGCGAGGCGATTGCACAGATCGTGATCAACGATCCTGACGCCCATCTTTACGGTCCCGTGCTGGGTTTGCCTGCGCTCAAGGCCGAAGTGGCGCAGCAGTGGAACGCCGCGTATGGCGGGACCATTGCGGAGGCCCAAGTTGCGATCACCTCGGGCTGCAACCAAGCCTTTGCGGCCGCGATATCGACCCTGACCGCTGAAGGCGACGAAGTCATTGTCCCCGTGCCGTATTATTTCAATCACCGCATGTGGCTGGATATGGCAGGTGTGAAAACCGTCCCGTTAGATGCGGGTCCGACGCTAATCCCTGACGCATCCGAGGCAGCTAAGTTGATCACGCCCCGCACCCGCGCAATTGCATTGGTCAGTCCGAACAATCCTGCCGGCGTTGAATACCCTGCAGAGACGTTGCAGGCATTTTTTGACCTCTGCCAAAAGCACAGTATCGCGCTGATCGTCGACGAGACCTACCGTGACTTCGATAGCCGCACCGGTGCCCCGCATGCGCTGTTCCAAATCCCGAACTGGGCCGACACGCTGATCCAGCTTTATTCGTTTTCAAAGGCTTACCGCCTGACCGGCCACCGTGTGGGCGCGATCATCACGTCTCAGGCCCGACTGGCCGAAGTTGAAAAATTCCTTGATACCGTCACCATTTGCCCCAACCAGATCGGCCAACGGGCCGCCCTTTGGGGCATGCAGAACCTTGGCGATTGGTTGGCGGGTGAGCGGCTGGAAATCCTCGACCGCCGTGCCGCGATTGAGGGCTACTTTGCCCCGCTTGCAGCCAAAGGCTGGACGCTGAAGGGGTGCGGCGCGTATTTCGCCTATATCGCGCATCCGTTTGATATGCCGTCTGATGTCTTGGCCCAGAAACTGGTGCGTGATGCGGGTGTGCTAACCTTACCCGGCACGATGTTTATGCCTGATGATATGGCGGGCGGTGCTGCACATCTGCGCATTGCCTTTGCTAACATCGACCGCGCAGGCATCAAGGCACTGATCGACAGATTGGCGCAGTTCGCGGCTTAGCCGTTACTGGCGGTTCATCACCAAGGAAAAGCCAGCCGCGGACAAGGCGACTTGGCGCAGTCTCTGCGCCCCTGACAGGTCGTAGCGCAGTGTGACGGATGCCTTTTTGATGTAGAGCGGTGACAAATGGCCAGGCCCGTGGCTGACGCGGTAGCTTAAATCGCAAGTCAGAATGCCGTCCGCGGTTGCCTGACTTGCGGGCTGCACAAGAATCGCCCGCCGCCCGTCATAAAACCGGAATGCCTCTGGGCAGCCATTTGCACTGACAAACCGTCCAAAGGCCGACACAGGGTCGATCACCCCTGCGGGTGCGGCGGCTGGGTCGGAAAGGTCCGTCATCTCATCGGCTGGTGACACAACAGTTTGTCCCACTTTGCCGCCCGCAAACCCGACCGCGATATCGCGGGTCTTGCGCGATGATCTGCTCGCACTTTCATATTGTGCGCTGGTGCCCGATGCCTTGGTGCTGGCCGAAAACGATCCGTTAAACACACCCATTGGCGTGTTATCCAAGCTGGACTGGATCGTGGCGGCTCCGCCCGACTGCGCATAGGTCAGCGTGCCCAAATTGCGGTCACCTAAAGTCAGAGCAAAGCTTTGCGCCTGCACAGCGCCCCCAGTGAAAACGGCAAGCACTGCCACTGCAAAACTGCGTCCAAGAAATGACATCGCAAAATCCTTTTTATCCTAAGCCGGATACCTACTCAAATTGATCCTCGGGCGAAATGACGCAAAGACCATGGCTGTCCTAGCAGGCAAAATCCCGCCGTCCAAGCATTTCACGCCAAATGCACGCAAAGTTTAGGCCCCAGCGCCTGCATCCACTTGCACCCGCCCCCGTTGCACCCTATCCATTTGCGACGCCACTTGTGGCATAGATTTACACGCGGACGAGGCACCAAAACCATGGCGACCAAAAGCAAGAACAGATATTTCCTCTGGATCATCATGGGTCTTTTGACCGTGGGCCTGCTGGGCTTTGGCACAGGCGGCGTGGGCGGCAACATCCGCACCATCGGCTCTGTCGGGGATAAGGACATCACCGTCACCCAATACCAGCGCACCATGCGCGAGCAATTGACTGCCCTTTCAGGCCAAGCCGGACGCACGATCGGTTTCCAAGAGGCCCAATCCATTGGCTTGGACCAAGCGGTCATTGGCCAAATCGTCACCGAGCGGTCGCTTGATAACGAAGTGGCAAATCTTGGGGTTTCCGTGGGTGACGAACGTGTCCGCGAAGAAGTTCTGCGCGTCCCCGCCTTTCGCGGCATCAGCGGCGACTTTGACCGCGAGGCTTACCGTTTTACCTTGCAACAGTCCGGCCTGACCGAAGCCACGTTTGAAACCAGCATCCGCGACGAGATTTCGCGCACCATGTTGCAAGGTGCCGTTGTCGGCGGTGTGCCAACGCCTGACGCCTATGCCGAAGCTTTGGCGCAGTTCATCGGAGAGACCCGCGCGATCACTTGGGCCACTGTCACAGCCGATGATCTGACAACCCCTGTTGCGGGTGCCACAGATGCCGATTTGCAGGCGTTTTATGACGAAAACCCCGATATGTTTACCAGCTTGGAAAAGCGCGACATAACCTACGCGTGGTTGACCCCAGATATGATCCAAGACCAGATCGAGATCGACGAAGTTGCACTGCAAGAGCTTTACCAAGAGCGCATCAACGACTTTGTGCAGCCAGAGCGTCGTTTGGTAGAACGTCTGGTTTATGTTGATGAGGCCACGGCAATCGCGGCCAAAGAGTCGCTGGGCGATGAGATCGACTTTGACCGTTTGGTCAGTGACCGTGGTTTGGAATTGTCCGATGTCGACATGGGCGATGTGGCCCGTGAAGACCTTGGTTCTGCCGCTGACGCGATCTTTGCGGCCAACGCGGGTGATGTGGTGGGTCCGTTCAACACAACGCTTGGCCCTGCCCTGTTCCGTATGAACGCAGTACTTGCCGCGCAGACGATAACCTTCGAGGACGCTTCTGACGATTTGCGCGAAGAACTGGCCGCAGCGCGGTCCCGCCGTGTGATTGACGACAGCCGTGACCGGATCAACGATCTGTTAGCGGGTGGCGCAAAGTTGGAGGACTTGGCCGCGCAAACCGAGATGGTTTTGGGCAACATTGTTTGGGATGCCGACGACCAAGATGATATCGCAGCTTACGAGGAATTCCGCGCAGCCGCAGCAGTGGCCACTGAGGGTGCCTATCCCGAGCTGGCCGAACTGGCTGATGGCGGTGTCTTTGCGATCCGTCTGGACAGTATCACCGCCCCCGCCGTCAAGCCGCTGGCAGATGTGCGCGACGCGGTTGCTGATGCATGGTCCGTGCAAGCGACCCAGGCCGCCGTGATGGCCCAAGCGACCGAGACTGCCGCCTCTATCCTACCATTAACCGGCTTTGAGACGCTTGGCCTGACGCCAAACACTGATCTGACAACAACACGCCGCAGCTTTATCAACGGCACGCCACCTGCGTTCATTTCAGAGGTCTTTGACATGGAAACCGGCAGCGCAAAGGTTGTCGATAATGGCACCAATGCCATCATCGTCCGTCTTGACGGAATAACCGCCGCAGATACCGCCGACCCGCAAACCGCTGCGCAAAAGCAGGCCGCTGCAGAGCAAGCCGCCGCAGGCATCAGCCAAGACATTTTTGATGCCTTCGCGATTGCGGTGCAAAACCGCACCGAGGTGACCCTTAACCAGTCTGCGGTGAACGCCGTGAACGCCCAACTTCAATAGGCGCAAATATGGCTCTGCTTCCTGATTTCGACAGTTTCGCGCGCAGCTTTGACGCGGGTGAAAACCAACTGGTTTATGCCCGCCTTGCCGCAGATATGGACACGCCTGTGTCTTTGATGCTGAAGCTCGCGAACGCTGGAAAGAACGCGTTTATTCTGGAATCGGTCACTGGCGGTGATGTGCGCGGGCGCTATTCGATCGTGGGCATGAACCCTGATCTGATCTGGGAATGCCGCGGCACAACCAGCCGCGTCAACCGCAATGCCCGATTTGACGATGCGGGTTTTACCGAGATTGACGCCGATCCGTTGACCGCATTGCGCGGCTTGATTGCCGAAAGCAAGATTGATTTGCCTGCGGATTTGCCTGCCGCCTCTGCGGGGTTGTTTGGCTATTTGGGCTACGACATGATCCGCCTTGTCGAGCACCTGCCCGATGTGAACCCTGATCCGCTGGGCCTGCCTGACGCGATGATGCTGCGCCCGTCTGTAGTGGCGGTGTTGGACGGTGTTAAGGGTGATGTCATCCTTGTGGCCCCTGCTTGGGCCAATTCGGGTCTGTCCGCCAAAGCGGCCTATGCCCAAGCCGCCGAGCGCGTGATGGACGCCACCCGCGCCCTAGATCGCGACCTGCCTGCAAACCGTACATTAAGCGAGGCGCACGAGGTGTCGCCGCCTGTGTCGAATTTCAGCCACGAGGGCTATCTGGCCGCTGTTGAGACCGCCAAAGACTATATCCGCGCAGGCGACATCTTTCAGGTGGTTCCCAGCCAGCGCTGGACGCAGGAATTTGTTGAACCGCCGTTCTCGCTGTATCGCAGTTTGCGCCGCACTAACCCGTCACCGTTCATGTTCTTTTTCAACTTTGGCGGCTTCCAAGTGATCGGCGCCAGCCCCGAAATCCTTGTGCGGGTTTTCGGTAAAGAGGTCACAATCCGCCCCATCGCGGGCACCCGCCCACGCGGGGCGACCCCTGCAGAGGATAAAGCCAACGAACTGGACTTGATGGCTGACAAGAAAGAACTGGCCGAGCATTTGATGCTGCTGGATCTGGGCCGCAATGACACGGGCAAAGTGTCCAAGATAGGCACGGTCAAACCGACCGAGCAATTCATCGTCGAACGCTACAGCCATGTGATGCATATCGTGTCCAATGTGGTGGGTGAATTGGCCGACGACCAAGATGCACTGTCCGCGTTTTTCGCAGGGATGCCAGCGGGCACCGTGTCCGGCGCGCCCAAGGTCCGTGCGATGGAAATCATCGACGAGTTGGAGCCTGAAAAGCGCGGCGTTTATGGCGGTGGCTGCGGATACTTCTCAGCCAACGGTGACATGGATATGTGCATCGCGCTGCGTACGGCTGTGCTGCAAGATCAAAAGCTTTATATCCAAGCCGGTGGCGGCGTTGTTTATGACAGCGATCCAGAGGCTGAATACCAAGAGACCGTGCATAAATCGAACGCGATCCGCAAAGCGGCCGCAGATGCGGCGATGTTCCGGTCAGGCAATTAACAACGGGTGTGCGTTTGGCTGACGACTATTCAGCCGCTTGCAACACGGCCGAAGTTGGTGCCAGCATCACTTGGCCCGCACGATTCGCTGTCCCCCAAAGGATTAACGCCGAGATCGTATCGGGCCGCACCCGTGCCAGCAGCACGACGCCGCTTTCTTGGCGCGCACGGAAAGCCGCTTGGTCCAAGAACCGCCGAATGACGCGCGCATCTTGGCCTTCCCCATCCAAATCACGGTAGATTGCCACCGCGGGCAAATCGGCCCCTTCAGCTGCACGCAGAGCCATGTTCAGCCCTTTGGATACCGTGACCAACCCGCGCCCAGCATCCGCCAGCAAGGTCACGGCTTGCTCAGTGACAGCACGGTCATTTTGCAGCCCGCCTTCCCCCGCATCCAGCATCAGGACGGTTTCAGGCAAGGCCGCAAAGGTGGCCTCAAACGCCACTGCGACGTTTGACGCGGAGGCACCATTGGGCAGTGCGGCCATGACGCCAACTTCGATGCCTGCACTCCGATATTCGGCCATTTTACCCACCGCATCAGGCGAAGACGGATCTAGCACAACGGTCACGGGAAATGGCAGGGCAGACAGTGCAGGCACGGCTCCGTCCATGGACCCGTCGTCAATCAAGATCACGGCCATCAGCGGTTTGCTGTCGGTGTTTTCAAATTTCGTGCCATACCGGACCAAGGCGGGCGCATCGTCGGGGATCGCCTCGATCACCTCTTGAGGCGCGAGGTACTCTGCGGGGTCAGCGACAATCCGGTTCACTTTTACCGTGCTATCGCCCGCAGGCAGACTGGATGTTGTATCAGGCGCGATGAGCGCAGGCACCGCAATCGCGATTTCCTCGATCGGCGCGGGGTCTGTGACAGGCAGTGGCAGCGGCACGGGGATATCAACGACAGGCAATTCGGCGGCTGGCGCTTGCGCTGCTGCGACCTCGGCTGCCGGATCATCTTGCACGATCACAGGTGCTGGGACTGGCGCGGGCTGTGTCGAGACGGTCAGATCTTGTTCACCTGCGGGGACTTGGGGAGCAATCGACTGCGGATTGGGCAGAACCGGTTCTTCCATCGCGGCCACGATTTCGGGGGCGTCTTCTTGCGCCGCTGGCGTGCTTAGCGCATCTGCAACCAATCCTGTCTGTGGCACCGCCGCAGGTTCCAAATCGGCCATAGGCTGCGTGATCTCGACCTGAGGGGCCACCACGCGCGGCGCTTGGGATGCATTGACCGCAACATCGTCTTGGGTCGCTGTGTCAGGCTCGGACCCTTCGGTCGGAGCCGCCACATTTTCGGGGGCCGCCACTTGCGGGGGCGCAGGCGGTGCATTGCCCGCAGGCTGCTCTGTGACCAAGGATACGGCGCCAAGTGTCACGCCGCCAACGACGAAACCCCAAAACCCGCCAGAAAATAGCCCCTTTAACACAGATTTGCCCCTTTGCTTTTGCTTCACGCGCCAACCGACCTTGACGCTACCCTGCCTATCGGCCCATGTAAGAACCACTATACCGTGACCACGCAAGGGATCGGTAGCCCCTAATTGACCACGCTAGGCGAACACATGCTGCTATTGATCGATAACTACGACAGTTTCACCTATAATTTGGTGCATTACCTTGGCGAACTTGGCACCGAGGTTGTTGTGCGACGCAACGACGCGATTGATGTACAAGAGGCGATGGCGATGAACCCTGCGGGGATTATGCTGTCCCCCGGCCCTTGTGATCCCGCCCAAGCGGGCATCTGTCTGGCGCTGACCGCTGCTGCTGCCGAGACGAAGACCCCCCTGATTGGCGTGTGCCTTGGCCACCAAACTATCGGCGAGGCCTTTGGCGGCAAAGTCGTGCGCGCGGGCGAGATCGTGCATGGCAAGATGGGCACCATGCATCATACGGGCAAAGGTCTGTTCAAGGACCTACCAAACCCGTTCGAGGCCACCCGCTATCATTCGTTGATTGTCGAGCGCGACAGCCTGCCTGATTGCCTAGAGATCACCGCAGAGTTGGACAATGGCATCATCATGGGGTTGCAGCACAAAACCTTGCCGATCCATGGCGTGCAGTTTCATCCTGAAAGCATTGCTTCGGAACATGGCCATAAGCTGTTGCAGAACTTCACTGATTTGCTGAAAGTCCCCGCATGAGTGACACACTAAAGCCCCTGATCGACGCCGCTGCCAACGGCCCGCTGACCCGCGCACAGGCTGAAACTGCGTTCAACATCCTGTTTGAGGGCGATGCCACGCCCAGCCAGATCGGCGGGTTCTTGATGGCGCTGCGCACGCGCGGCGAAACTGTCGATGAATATGCAGCTGCCGCAAGCGTGATGCGGGCCAAATGTCTGCCCGTAACCGCGCCTGCTGATGCTATGGATATCGTGGGCACGGGCGGCGACGGCAAGCACACGCTGAATATCTCGACCGCTACTGCCTTTGTCGTTGCAGGCGCAGGTGTAACGGTCGCCAAACATGGCAATCGCAACCTGTCGTCAAAATCCGGCACCGCTGATGTCCAAGGCCAGATGGGCATCAACGTGATGGTTGGTGCCGATGTGGTTGAGCGCGCGATCAAGGAGGCTGGCATCGGCTTTATGATGGCCCCGATGCACCACCCCGCGATGAAACATGTTGGCCCCATTCGCGCCGAGCTGGGCACGCGCACGATCTTTAACATTCTTGGCCCACTGACCAACCCTGCGGGCGTCAAAAAGCAGCTGACAGGTGCATTTAGCCGCGACCTGATCCGCCCGATGGCCGAGACATTGCTGCAACTTGGTACCACATCTGCGTGGCTTGTGCATGGCTCTGACGGCACTGACGAATTGACGATTACGGGCGTGTCTTGGGTCGCGCAGATCAAAGACGGCGCAGTCACCGAATTCGAGATCACCCCCGAGGACGCAGGCCTGCCCGTGCATCCGTTCAGCGCGATTATCGGCGGCACGCCACAGGAAAACGCAAATGCACTTTTGGCGCTCTTGAATGGGCAAAAGGGGGCCTATCGCGACGCGGTTTTGCTGAATGCTGCTGCCGCTCTTTTGGTCGCAGGTCGCGTGAAATCCTTGCCAGAAGGCGTAGACATCGCAAAACAAAGCATCGACAGCGGCGCCGCACTGAAGGCGCTGGAAGCGCTGGCCACAATTACACAAGGCAAGTCATGAACGTTCTCGACAAAATCAAAGCCTATAAACTAGAAGACGTCGCCGCCCGCAAACTTGCGACCCCGATTGCAGAGGTCGAAGCCCGCGCCCGCCAGGCATCACCCACCCGTGGGTTTTCTGACCGCCTGCACGAGGCATCCCGCCAAGGCTATGGGTTGATCGCAGAGGTCAAAAAAGCGAGCCCGTCCAAGGGTCTGATCCGCGCCGATTTCGATCCGCCCGTTTTAGCAAAAGCCTATGAAGATGGCGGCGCGACATGCCTGTCTGTGCTGACCGACGGCCCGTCTTTTCAAGGCGACGACAGCTATTTGGTGGCCGCACGGGCCGCCACGTCTCTGCCCGCGCTGCGCAAGGATTTCATGTATGACACCTATCAAGTCGCCGAGGCCCGTGCGCTAGGGGCTGACTGTATTTTGATCATTCTTGCCTCTGTGTCCGACGCCCAAGCGCAGGAACTGGAAGATGCCGCAATCGGGTGGGGAATGGATGTCTTGCTCGAGGTCCATGACGCCCCCGAACTGGAACGCGCCTGCTTGTTGAAGTCCCCTTTGATGGGGATCAATAACCGCAACCTCAAGACCTTCGAGACCACGCTGGACACCACGCGCACCCTGTCGCGCATGGTCCCTGCAGATCGTTTGATTGTCTGTGAAAGCGGGTTGTCGGCCCCTGAAGATCTTGCCGATATGGCCCGCTATGGCGCGCGGACGTTTCTGATCGGCGAAAGCTTGATGCGCCAAGAGGATGTTACGGCCGCCACGCGCACCCTACTGGCCAACCCGCTGACCGCAGGTGGCATGTGATGACGGGCAAACTTTCGCATTTCGACGCGGCTGGTCAAGCCCATATGGTTGATGTGTCCGACAAAGAGATCACGTCGCGGATTGCCGTGGCCGAGGGCCATATCACGATGACGTCCGAGACGCTGGCACTGGTCTCTGAGGGTCGCGCCACCAAGGGTGATGTGCTGGGCATTGCGCGGCTGGCAGGGATCATGGGGGCGAAAAAGACCTCTGATCTGATCCCGCTTTGCCACCCGTTGCCGATCAGCAAAGTCACCGTAGATTTGACCCCCGACCCCGATTTACCCGGAGTGCGGATTAGCGCGACGGTGAAAACCACAGGCCAAACTGGCGTTGAAATGGAGGCGCTGACCGCTGTCTCTGTTGCTGCCTTGACTGTGCATGACATGGTCAAAGCCGTTCAAAAAGATATGGAAATCAGCGGGATACGGGTCACGTTGAAAGACGGCGGCAAATCGGGACGGTTCGAAAACCCATGATCCTCACTGCCGACGCCCTTGCCCATCTTTTCGCGTTGGTAACGCCTTTGTCGACGGAAACGGTGCCCTTACGGCACGCCGCCGGCCGCACGTTGTCCCAAGACGTGACTGCCACCCGTGACCAACCGCCTTTTGCTGCTTCGGCCATGGATGGCTATGCTGTGCGCGCGATGGATGTCGCTGCAGGTGCGGCGTTTGCCGTGATTGGTGAAGCCGCTGCGGGGCATGGCTTTGCTGGCGCTGTTGGCGCTGGTCAAGCGACCCGTATCTTTACCGGCGCCCCCCTGCCGCAAGGTGCGAACCGTGTGCTCATCCAAGAGGATGTGACCCGCCAAGCCGACACGATCACCTTGAACGCCGCTTATGATCAAAGCGCCTACGTCCGCCCTGCAGGTGCCGATTTTAAAGCAGGAGACAAGATTGCAGCGCCCCGCCTGATTTCGCCGTCCGACGTCGCGTTATTGGCCGCGATGAACGCAGCTCAGGTCCCAGTGACCCGCAAACCAGTCGTCGCGATTATTGCGACGGGCGACGAATTGGTGCAGCCGGGAGAAACCCCAAGCGCGGATCAGATTATTGCGTCCAACAGCTATGGTCTTGCCGCCTTGATCGACGCAAACGGTGGTCATGCCCGCCTAATGCCCATTGCAAAAGACACGGTGCCTGCCTTGGAACTGGCCTTTGATCTGGCCCGCAGTGCGGATCTGATTGTCACAATCGGCGGCGCGTCTGTCGGGGACCACGACTTGGTCGGGCAAGTCGCTTTGGATCAAGGCATGGACCGCGCGTTTTATAAGGTTGCCATGCGGCCCGGAAAGCCGCTTATGGCCGGCACAATCAACGGTACCCCGATGATTGGTTTGCCAGGAAACCCTGTGTCTGCAATGGTTTGCGGGCACATCTTTATTTTGCCCGTGTTGCGTAAGATGTTAGGGCATCCGGCAGCCGCAGCCCCCCGCACCACTGCCACGCTTGTCAACTCTCTGAGCCCGAACGGACCACGCGAGCACTATATGCGCGCACGATTGGACGGGAATGGTCTGCATGTTTTTGACCGCCAAGACAGTGCTTTGCTGACTGTTCTGGCAGATGCAAATTGTCTAGCTGTGCGCCCCCCGAAAGACGGGCCGCGCTTACCGGGTGATGTTCTTGAGATTATCCAGATCTAGAACACCGCATCAAAGAGTTGACACAAAACAAGAACATGCATAGAACATTGGCAAAACGTGTCACCTTAAGGGGGAGCAGGATATGCTGACGAAGAAACAACTCGATCTTTTGGAATTCATTCATGGACGGGTGCAACGCGACGGTGTGCCGCCTTCTTTTGATGAGATGAAAGAGGCGTTGGACCTGCGATCAAAATCGGGCATCCACCGTCTGATTACAGCCTTGGAAGAACGCGGGTTTATTCGCCGTCTGGCCCACCGTGCGCGGGCGCTGGAAATTGTCAAACTGCCTGACTCGATGCAGAAGGCCAAAGCCTTTGCCCCGCGTGTCATTGATGGTGATCGCCCTGATAGCACGCCACCTGCTGCAATGGTTGTCGAGAATGTTGCAATTGAGCTGCCTGTTATGGGCCGCATCGCAGCTGGTACGCCTATTGCTGCGATTTCAGAGGTGTCCCATAACGTGGCCGTTCCGCAATCGATGCTTGGCCAAGGATCGCATTATGCCCTTGAAGTCAAAGGCGATTCGATGATCGAAGCCGGTATCAATAACGGTGATATCGTGGTGATCCGCGAGACACAGAATGCCAGTAATGGCGATATCGTTGTGGCCTTGGTTGAAGATCAGGAAGCCACGCTCAAACGTTTCCGCCAAAATGGTAGCACTATTGCGCTGGAGCCCGCGAATGCGACAATGTCACCGCAAGTTTACCGCGATGATCAGGTCAAAGTTCAAGGGCGTTTGGTCGGGTTGATCCGCACCTATTCCTGAGCCGCAATCACGATGCCTGCCGCCCCTTTGGGGCGGGCGGGTATCCCAGGTCTGTGTCCCGAGATGTCGCTGGCGGTCACGATCATGAGGTCTCCGTTCTGATCCAGGTCAATGGCCAGTGAGCCTGTGCTACGCAAGGCAATCGGGTCGTAGGTCTGACAGGGCCTTTGAACGGTATCTTCAGTGTTCAAAATCAGAACATCTGCCCCACCGCAGCCTTGCAGCTTTGCCAAAGCGGTTTTTCCAGATATTTGCGTAATTTTCCAATCTCCAAGCGCCACATCAACCCGTCTGACCTCGGGTTGTTCCGGAAGTTTTGCGGCAGCCACATCCTGCGCGATTGGTGCCCCATCGTTTTCAAGCCAAATTCCCACGACAAAGCCACTGCCTTTGGCCCGTGAAAGCGCCCGCCCGTCGTCGCCCATGACGCCGATCAAGCCGCCATTGTCGGCGACCAAAATGGCGGGTCTTTCGCTTTGTATCCAAAGCATGCCAGCCAGCAAAGCAACTGGAATACCCGCCATCCGAGCGCGGCCTTGCCAAAGGGAAAGCCACAGCAGGCCCAATGCCAAGACGGGCAAGACGGAGGGGCTGGGGGCTGCGATATGGCTGACGCCGTTCTCGATGCTGGCCACGCGGTCCGCGACGCCTAAGATCCAAAGAAGCCCTTTCTCCATGATCCACAGCCCTACCCCCCAGCCGCCCAAGGGTGCGAGGCAGACTGCCAAAACGGCGGCGGGCATGACGAGGACCCCCATCAAAGGCACACTGAGAACATTGGCGACGAGGCCGTAATGAGCGAATTGGTTGAAATGTGCGGCTGCAAACGGCGCCGTGGCAAGACCTGCCACGGCAGAGGATAAAACCACGGAAAACACAGGTCGCAGCCATTTGGGCAGGGCTTGGGTGTTGAGTTTTCGCAGGTTGCTAAACACTAGAACCAGCGCAGTTGTTGCCGAGAATGACATCTGGAAACCGGGGCCGATAAGGGCTTCGGGTTGGATCAGCAGGACGACTGTTGCGGCCATGGCCACCGCGCGCAGAGTCAGCGCCCGCCTATCCAATATCACCCCCACCAGCATGACCGCGACCATGATATAAGCGCGTTCCGTCGCGACATTCCCCCCCGATAACGCGAGGTACCCTGCCCCGATGATCAGCGCGACAACGGCGGCAATTTTTTTGGTCGCGATCCGCAGCGCGATAAAGGGGATGAGTGCCAAGCCAAAGCGCACAACGGCAAAGACAAATCCTGTCAAAAGCCCCATGTGCAGCCCTGAGATCGCCAGAAGGTGTGCGAGGTTCGTGGCCCGCAGATCACCGAGCGTCTTTTGCGACATAGCAGAGCGATCGCCTGTCATGATGGCCGCGGCAAAGGCCCCTGCTTCACCGTCGATTTGCGCGCGCACCGCTTTGGAGAGCGCCATACGTTGGCTGAAAATCCAGAGCTTCCAATCTCCCTGTTCAGCGGGTGCAAGCCGCACGACGGGGTTGCGCGTATAGCCCACGCCACCAATTTCCATGAACCAAGCGTGGCGCTGGAAATCAAAGCCGCCAGGTTCAGCCGGACCTGATGGTGGCGACAGGTGACCTGTGGTCATGATCCGGTCTGCGGGAAGGATCTCGGGCGCTGTGCTGTGCAAGGATACCCGCACTTTGCGCGGTGTTTTTGCGGGGTCCATCCGCGACAAGACGACTTGGTCCAGGGTCAGCCGCACCGCGTCGCTACCTGATCTGTCGATGTTGACCACCCGCCCCTCTATCGGTCCATAATAACGAAACCCCAACACGGGGGCTGCGGTAATTTCGGTTCTTAATTTAGCGGTTGTGGCCCCGATGCCGATCAGAACAATGGCGATCAGCAATGGCGCGACTGCCACGTTTGTGAGCCGCGCGATCATCAACAAAACCGCGAGCCCCATGCTAAGGGCCGCAAAGATCATCAAGTCAGGTTCAAAACGCAGGCTGAAGTAGCCCCCGATCCCGATCCCAAGGCACACAGGTGTCCAGCAGAACAAATGTCCTCTTTGCGCCAGTAGTGCATTTTCGATGATGCCAAGCGCGCGCACTTGTTTTAGCCCTCCGAGCTTAGTATCCCCGCAGGGACACCGTCATCATTCGTTCATGTTGGTGAACAAGAGGTTAATATTCATGTCCCAATCCCCCGTCGTCACCCGCTTTGCCCCATCCCCAACCGGCGCTTTGCATATCGGTGGTGCCCGCACCGCGCTGTTTAACTGGCTATATGCCCGTGGCCACGGGGGCACGTTTTTGTTACGCATCGAAGATACGGACCGCACGCGATCAACGGACGAGAATCGCCAAGCAATTCTGGACGGTTTGACGTGGTTGGGTCTGGATTGGGATGGCGAGCCTGTCAGCCAAAATGACAATGCCGCCCGCCACGCCGAGGTTGCCAATCAGATGTTGGCCGCAGGTCATGCTTACAAGTGCTTTGCGACCCAAGAAGAGATCGAAGCGTTCCGCGAAAAGGCCCGTGAGGAAAAGACATCGACCTTATATCGGTCTCCATGGCGCGATGTGGCTGAGGCCGATTATCCTGATTTGCCGTTTGTGATCCGCCTCAAGGCCCCGCGGATCGGCACGACGACCCTGCATGACGAGGTTCAAGGCGATGTCACGTGGTCGAATGACCAGTTGGACGATATGATTTTGCTGCGCTCTGACGGCACCCCTGTTTATATGCTGGCCGTTGTTGTTGACGACCATGATATGGGTGTGACCCATGTTGTGCGCGGCGATGACCACCTTGCCAACGCGTTTCGTCAGAACTTGATTTACGAAGCCATGGGCTGGGATAAGCCTGTGCTGGCGCATATCCCACTGATTTTCGGCCCTGATGGTAAGAAGCTATCCAAGCGTCACGGTGCAACGGGTGCGGCCGAGTATCAGGCCTTAGGCTATCCTGCCGCGGGTATGCGCAACTATCTGACCCGTCTGGGCTGGAGCCACGGCGATGACGAGTTTTTCACCGATGCCCAGGCCCGCGAATGGTTCGAGTTGAGCGGGATTGGCAAGTCGCCTGCCCGCTTTGACACTAAAAAGCTGGAAAGCATTTGTGGGCTGCATATGGCCGCTGCGGATGATGCTGCGCTGCTGCATGAGTTAAAGGATTACCTTGCGGCATCGGGGCAGCCCGCCTTCACGGACGCACAAAGTGACGGAATGTCGCGGGCGATGTATTGCCTGAAAGAACGCGCGAAGACCTTCCCTGATCTTATTGAAAAGGCTCACTTTGTTCTAACTGACACCCCAATTATACCTGATGAAAAATCGGCCACCCACCTGACCGATGTATTCCGTAGTATACTGTCGGAATTGACGCCGCAGTTGCAAAATGCTAGCTGGGACAGAGATACTCTTGAGGGGATCGTTTCAGAGGTGGCAGGAACCCACGATATGAAGCTCGGCAAACTGGCAGGTCCGCTGCGTGCGGCACTATCGGGGCGCCCCGTCTCACCGAGTGTTTTTGATATGATGCTGGTCCTTGGCCGCGAAGAAACAATCGCGCGCATCACGCAGGCAACTGCCTGAAACCTTTTCGTTACGTTTTGGCGTTACGAATTGGCAAGTGATCAGAAAGAATGCGCCCGCGCACCAGAACGGTGTGTGGCATACATTGGGGAATTAGAATGGCTGAACAGACCAAAACCGCAACGCTGACCATCGACGGGCAGTCATACGAACTACCCATATATTCGCCGACTGCCGGCCCTGATGTGATTGATATCCGAAAGCTTTATGCACAAGCGGGTGTGTTTACCTATGACCCTGGCTTTACGTCGACGGCGGCTTGCGACAGCACAATTACCTTTATTGATGGTGATAAGGGTGAATTGTTGCACCGTGGCTATCCGATTGATCAGCTTGCTGGCCAATCGCATTACCTCGAAGTGTGCTACGGCCTTCTATACGGTGAATTGCCAAGCGCGGAAAAGCTGGAAGCATTTGAATCGTTGGTGACGCGTCACACGATGATCCATGAGCAGATGCACATGTTCTTCCGTGGTTTCCGCCGCGACGCGCACCCGATGGCCACAATGGTTGGTGTTGTTGGTGCGATGTCGGCGTTTTACCACGATTCTACTGATATTGATGATCCGCATCAGCGCGAAGTGGCCTCAATCCGTTTGGTTGCCAAGATGCCAACGATTGCGGCGATGGCTTACAAGTATTCGATCGGACAACCGTTCGTTTATCCGCGCAATGACCTGGATTACGCCGCTAACTTCTTGCACATGTGTTTCTCGGTCCCTGCTGAAGAATATAACGTCAACCCAGTGCTGGCCCGTGCAATGGACCGTATTTTCACGCTGCACGCGGACCACGAACAGAACGCATCCACATCGACGGTACGCCTTGCGTCCTCGTCCGGTGCGAACCCGTTTGCCTGTGTGGCGGCTGGTATTGCCTGTCTTTGGGGCCCCGCCCATGGTGGCGCGAACCAAGCGTGTTTGGAAATGCTCAAGGAAATCGGCACAGTTGAGCGTATTCCTGAATTTATTGCGCGCGCGAAAGACAAGAACGACAGCTACCGTTTGATGGGCTTTGGCCACCGCGTTTACAAAAACTTTGACCCGCGCGCGACTGTGCTGAAAGAATCTGCCGACGAGGTTCTTGAACTTTTGGGTGTTGAAAACAACCCGATCTTGCAGGTCGCCAAAGAGCTAGAGCGTCAGGCACTGGCGGATCCGTATTTCGCAGAGAAAAAGCTGTTCCCGAATGTCGATTTCTATTCCGGCATCATTCTGGAAGCGATGGGTTTCCCGACATCCATGTTCACGCCGATCTTTGCGATGGCGCGCACGGTTGGTTGGATTTCCCAGTGGAAAGAGCAGCTGGCTGATCCACAACTTAAGATCGGTCGTCCGCGTCAGTTGTATCTGGGTGAAACCGCCCGCGACTACATCGACATCGAAAACCGCTAAGGATTGGGGGCCGCGTAAGACGCGGCCCTTTTCTTATGATGCTCGAAACAAACCGCCTCATCCTGCGTGCCGCCAAAGCGAATGACCTGATGGATCTGCACGCGATTTTTCGTAGCCCGGAGGCGATGAAATATTGGTCGACGGCTCCGCATGACAGCCCCGCCCACACCCAAGAAAACCTGACCGGCATGATTGAGAGTGCGGCAGAGCGGCTGGTTTATTTTGTAATTGAAATGAACGGGCGCGTTATTGGCACGGCGGGGATGCATAAGGACGATGAGGTCGGATTTATCCTGCATCCTGACCATTGGCGCCAAGGCATCGTGACAGAGGCGATGAGCGCGATTATCCCGCATTTGTTTGCAGTCACGGATGTTGAACGGCTGACAGCGGATGCTGATCCGCTGAATGAGGCCTCAGTCAATTGCTTGAAAAAGCTTGGCTTTACGGAAACCCACCGCGAGAAGAACACCTTTTTCATCAACGGCGTTTGGTCTGATAGTGTTTATTTGTCGCTGCCTCGCCCTGCTTGATTAGCGGTCAAACTCGCGCTAGCATCGCGCCACGGTCCGCAGTTCACCGAGGCGTCGCCGACCCCTTTGGGTCACGCTAAACCTGTTTATGGCGAGACATCTTGCTGATCTTTTCAGCCGGACGACAAGGGCGACCATCACCTGTTTTTGCAGGACCGGCACGATCTCGAAAGGATCCATCCACATGGCCCGCGACCTGATTTCGCTTAATATTCCTGACCTTTCCTCTTTTGCAAAAGCGCTGCGCAGTGACATGATGCGCCGCGAAGAGTTCCCGTCTCATGCCGCATTTTTGTCAGCAATTGCGAAGGCCGCAGGCTTTGACAATCACCAGCATTTGAAAGCGGCAAAGCCTTCTGCCAGCCCAAAGAACCCGCAGTTGCGCAAGGCGCTGGCGGCGTTTGACGCGCAAGGGATTATGTCGCGTTGGCCAAGCCAAACATCTGTACAAGGCCTATGTTTATGGGTGTTTTGGGCGCAGTTGCCTGCTGAAAGGCCGCTCAACGAACCCCAAGTGAATGCGATTTTGAAGGCTGGCAACAGCTTTGGCGATCATGTGTTGTTGCGCAGGTCCTTGATTGATCACCGCCTTGTCAGACGTGCTATCGACGGCTCAAGCTACACCCGAATCGAGCAAGCCCCGCCCGAGGCAGCGCTGGCTTTGATGGCCGAAATACGCGGCAGGACTGCTTAGCGGCCTTCGAAATTTGCTGGCCGCTTTTCAAGAAAGGCCATGACCCCTTCTTGAAAGTCGCGGGTCTGGCCGCATTTGCCTTGCAGCTTGGCCTCGATCGCGAGTTGCTCGTCGAGTGTGTTTTCGAATGATCCACGGATCGCGGATTTGAGGTGCCGATAGGTTTCAGTCGGTCCTTTAGCAAGGCTTGCCGCCCGTGTCCGCCAGTGGCCGTCAAATTCGCTGGCGGCGATAGCCTCGTAGATCATCCCCCAATCAGCAGCTTGACTGGCCGAGATTTTGTCTGCGAAGAGTGCCGCCCCCATCGCCCGTGCAGCCCCGATTTGTCGTGGCAGCCAGTAAGTGCCGCCTGCGTCCGGGATCAGTCCGATGCGTGTGAAGGCTTGGATAAAGAAGGCGTCTTCCGAGGCGATCACAACGTCTGCAGCCAGTGCAAGGTTTGCCCCGGCCCCTGCGGCGGGCCCGTTTACGGCAGCGATTGTCGGCACGCGGCAATCAAAGATTGCTTTCAGCATCGGCACATATTCGTCCCGCAGGGTTCGTTCCAGATCAAGCGTTGCTGCTGATCCGCCGTCGCCCAAATCTTGACCGGAACAGAACGCCCGTCCCGCCCCCGTTAGCACGATGCAGCGTGCGGAGGTCTCGGCCGTTTTGATCGCATGGGTGATTTCGGCGCGCATCTGAGTGTTCAGCGCATTCATCAGATCGGGCCGGTTCAGTGTAATCACCCCAACGCCGTCGGTGATGTCCAATGTGATTGCCTGATAGTCCATGTCGCTGATCCTTATGTCGGTTTGCACAACCTTACTGTGCGCATCCGCAATGAAAAGCAGGACGGTGCGTCAGTCGTTCAAGATTTTGTCCAAGCGCGCCTGTTCTTTTTGGTCCAACCCCGTCTCGCCCGTCTGTCCGCGTCGCCTGATGGTCACCCAACCGATCCAAAGGGCCATTAGCAGCATGAGCGGTCCCGCTGCCCAAAGCAGCCTGTTTGCCCCTTGGGTGTTGGGTTTCAGCAATACGTATTCACCGTAGCGTTGCACAAGGTAGTCGACCGCTTGTGCGTCGCTGTCGCCCGCCACCAGCCGTTCGCGTAAGATGATCCGTAGGTCTTTGGACAAGGACGCATTGGACTCGTCGATGCTTTCGTTACGACACACGGGGCAGCGCAGCCCTGAAGATAGCTCGCGTGCGCGTGCTTCGAGAATGGGATCGTCCAGCATTTCGGACGGCTCCACAGCCAGCGCGGGGGACGCCAGCAGTATCACCAGAGCAATCAGCCGCATCATGTTGTTTGCGCCTTGGCGGGTGCGGTTTTACGTGCCCCTGCGGCCATGCGCATCCGGCGGTCCATAAGTGAGAACATACCGCCTAAGGCCATCAGCATAGCCCCGCCCCAAATCCAGTTGGCAAAGGGTTTGATATAGACCCGCACGACGTAGCCGCCGTTTGCCTGTTCGTCACCGATCACCACGTAGATGTCGCGCAGGATGCCGTTGCGGATTGCCGCCTCTGTGGTTGGCATTTGCGCTACTGGATAGAACCGCTTTTCGGGGTAGAGTGTTGTCAGGTCACGCCCGTCTTTCGACACGACGATTTCACCCATGGTGGTCAGGTAGTTCGGTCCTTGTTCCTGAGACGCATCGCGCAGCTCAAATGTATAGGCACCCACATCGAAAGCTTCGCCGATAGGGGCGACCCTGATGTCTTCTTGCTGCCAAGCCGTGATGGCGGCCACCCCGAAGATGGTGATCCCCATCCCGATGTGCGCCGTCGCTTTGCCCCAGTCCGCACCCGGAAGCCGTATCAAACGCCCGAACCGTGCGCCAAGGCTGCCACGTCCTGTGCGCAGGTAAAGATCGACAAGCGCCCCCATGACAGTCCAAGCCCCAAGGGCGGTACCGACGGGGCCAAGCGCCGAGCGCCCTGTTTGCATTGCATAGGCCAAGCAGCCTAAGGCGATGGCCAGGACGCCGAATGGCAACATGGTTTTGCCGACTTTAGACAGGCTGCCCCGTTTCCAAGACAGCATAGACCCAAGCGGGAGAATAAGTGCCAGCCCGATCATGAAGGGTGTGAAGGCCGCGTCAAAGAACGGTGGCCCCACGGATAATGTCCGCCCGATTGCGATTTCCGCGACCAAAGGCCATATCGTACCAACAAAGACCACCAATGCGCTGACGGCCAGCAGAATGTTATTGAGCACAAGTGCACTTTCGCGGCTGACCGCTCCAAAGACGCCTTTCGCCTCAAGTGTCCCTGCCCGCGCCGCATAGAGGGTCAATGCGCCGCCTGTGAAGACGCCAAGGATCATCAAGATGAATACGCCCCGCTCTGGGTCGTTGGCGAATGCATGCACGGATGTGATAACGCCCGAGCGCACGATGAATGTCCCCAGCAGCGAAAACCCGAACGCAAGGATTGCCAGCAATACGGTCCAGCTTTTCAACGCTTCGCGCTTTTCAACAACGATGGCCGAGTGAAGAAGAGCGGCCGCAATGAGCCATGGCATGAAGGATGCGTTTTCAACAGGATCCCAGAACCAAAAACCGCCCCAGCCAAGTTCGTAATACGCCCACCAACTGCCAAGCGCGATGCCGACAGTCAGGAACATCCACGCAGCCAGCGTCCAAGGACGCACCCAGCGCGCCCAAGCCGCATCAACGCGCCCTTCGATCAAGGCGGCGACCGCAAATGAGAACGACATGCTGAGGCCGACATAGCCTAGATACAGGAACGGCGGGTGGAACGCCAAGCCGGGGTCTTGCAGCAATGGGTTCAGGTCCAAACCGTTCAGCGGCGGCACGGCCAGCCGCGTAAAGGGGTTCGATGTCAGAAGAATAAAGAGATAAAATGCCACGGAAATCGCGGCTTGCACCGACAAAACCCGCGCGCGCAAACGATCAGGTAAATTCCCGCCGAACCATGCCGCAGACGCCCCAAAGACCGTCAAGATCAAAACCCACAGCAGCATCGAGCCTTCGTGGTTCCCCCAAACACCGCTGATTTTATACAGCAACGGTTTGGCGGTGTGCGAGTTCTCATAGACCAAAGCGAGTGAGAAATCCGATTGTACGAAAGCCCACATCAAGACGCAAAACGAGAAACCAACCAAAATGACTTGGCTGGTGGCTGCGGGTTCCGCGATGGCCATCCATGTCCTTCGCCCTGTTTGTGCGCCAATCATAGGCACGATCATTTGGACAACGGCAATTCCCAAGGCGAGAATCAGTGAAAAGTGTGCAAGTTCATTCAACATTCGTGCAGGCTAACGCAAGCAGACGGTAAACAACATATGCGGCTTTTGCATTATTTCGTGATCGGGCTGCGCATTTCGCCGCAGGGCTAGACCATAAATCCACCCTGCACCGCATATGTGAGCCCCGCCAGAACCAAGCCGCCGATGATGAGGCGCACCAACCAGCGCAAGGCTTCCTCGATCGCGGCAAGGCGGTTGCCCACATTGCTACGGTGCACATCGTCGACCGCGTTGCGGGTCTCTAACGCCGTGATCCGGCGTTCAAGCTCATAGGCGTCCATGTTGCGCCTGCCAATCTAGAAGCGCTGCGTTATCGGCAAAGTCTCCGACGGGCGCCGAGGGCGCTGCTGCAAGGACAGTTTGGGCGACTTGCCGTTGAAATTCTTGACCCTTGATCTGATGGCGCGCCCCAAAATAGAAGCTGACAATCGCGCCCATCAGCCACCAAAGCGGCTCTGGCACCAGTGCAATCCCTTCCATGCGTTGCGAAAACCAGATGGGATCGACCATCGCCGTCACAAACAACCCGATTGTGCCAAGCGCCAACATCGGACGCGGCAGGCGATTAATACCGTCGATAAACTGGTTAAACCGACTTGGCCGCAGCGTCTGAAACTCTGCGGCAAATTGCGCAAGCGCAGCCCTGCGTTGCCCTGCATCCCGCGCGGCCCCTTTTTCGCTATTTTCTCGAAAAACTTCAACGGTTTCAGCGACGACATTGCGCCCGCCCCCAAAGATCATGGTCATCATTGTCTCGATTAACCCCATTTTGCTGTCCTTGCGCGATGAGCGTCTTCTGAAAGGTGATAGCGGTCAGCGACGAAGTCTTCTGCCCGTTTGATCCAACCGCCTTTGCCGCCCTTGCGGGTGCGGGCATATTTACGACTGGCGGGGCGACCGTCGGCCAAGGCGTAATAGTAGTTGCGCCGCGCAATGCCGTAAGCATCAACAAAATGATTGGGGGCTGCGTTCAGCGCCTGCGCGGCTGCGGCTGCGGTATGGGGCCCGATGGCCCCGTCGACGGTCACCGAAATACGCATCTGGTTCAAAAGCCGTTGCAGGATTTTCACAGCGTTGTTGCCCGCGTTGACATACATATCAAAAACCGACGGTTGCAGCGCCGCTGGCAGCGCGTCGATGCCTGGTCTGTGGAAATATTCGTCGATAAAGATTTGCAGCGCCCGATCCGCCGACAAGACCCTGACATCAGCGACGTCCACTTTACCGTCACCGTTCAGATCAAGCCCGAGTCTGCGCATCGTGTGCACAGTCACCCCGTGGTTTGTCGCCCCGCCGGGATCATCTGGATCGTTTACATAGCCGCCCTCTCGGGCGAGGATTGCTGCTGCGATGTCGTTAACCGTCTGCATGTGTCACCTCGCAATTGGGATGACCACAAGATGGCGTAAGATGTGTTAATTGATCGCGTCAGCACCGTCCGGATCAACGTAATTGCCCTGTTCCTTCAGCGCATCTATGACCTCTTTTGGCATGTAGGTCTCGTCATGTTTGGCAAGGATTTCAACGGCTTCGAAGGTGCCGTTCACGAGCCGACCCTGTCCGACCATGCCTTGGTTTTCTGAAAACAGATCAGGTAGAATGCCAGTATACACCACAGGGATCGTGGCCCCGCCGTCGGTCACTGCAAATGATACCTGTTCGCCGTCTCCACGCATGATCGACCCTTCGGCCACCAGCCCGCCGATCCGGAAAAGCTCGGTCGGTTGCGGCGGCGCAACAGCCACTTCGCTGGGCGATCTGAAATAGTTGATCCCGTCGCGCATCGCGTAACCAATCAGCCCCGTGGACAGCGCCAAGGCCACAAAGGCCAACGTGATGACCTGAACGCGCCGTTTTTTCTTCAGCCCCTTCATGGGTACACCGCCGCGGACATCAGTCCTGCTGTTTCTTCCAGCCCAAGCATGAGGTTGGCGTTTTGCAACGCCTGTCCGCTGGACCCTTTGGTTAAATTGTCTAAGGTTGCCACGATGATTGCTCTCCCAGAAATGCGGTCAGCCACGACGCCGATATGGCAAAAATTGCTCGCCCGCACGTGTTTGATTGCCGGCGTTTCGCCAAATGGCAGAACCACGATGAATGGTTCGTTTTCGTAAGCTTTTTCAAGCGTTTCGTGGATGATCTTCGCGTCCCCATCCACATAGACGGTCGCCAGTATTCCCCGGTTTGCGGGGATCAGATGCGGGGTGAATTGCACTTTGACGTCGCGCCCTGCGATGGCGCTAAACTCTTGGTCAAACTCCCCCAAGTGCCGGTGCGTGCCGCCCATCGCATAACCATGCGCGTTCTCGGATAGCTCTGCGTGCAGCAAGTTTTCTTTCAACGCACGCCCTGCCCCTGACACCGCGGCCTGTAAGTCGATCACGATCCGATCCAGGTCAATAACGCCTGCCGCAATCAAGGGCCGCAGTGCGTATTGTCCTGTCGCCGCGTTGCAGCCTGTGCCTGCGACCAAGCGTGCAGCGCGGATGTCTTCGCGGTAAAATTCGGTCAGCCCGTAGACGGCGGTCTTTTGTAGATCAACTGCAGCGTGGTCTTGACCGTACCATTTTTTATAGTCGGCGGGGTCACGCAGCCGGAAATCAGCAGAGAGGTCCACGACTTTCACAGTTTCGGGCAATGCTGCTATGACTTGCTGCGAGGTCGCATGTGGCAGCGCGCAGAATACCAAATCTATATCGTCAAAATTGACGTCCTCGATTGTGGTCAGGCGTGGCAGGTCCATGTGGCGCAGGTGCGGGTAAACTTCGGACATGGCCATGCCTGCCTTGGAGTTCCCCGAAAGTGCCGTGATTTTCATCGACGGATGCATTGCGATCAAGCGCACCAACTCGGCGCCTGTGTAGCCTGATGCGCCCAGAATAGCGACGTTCTTAGTCATAGTGTCATCCTTTGGTTAGGATATATGTAGGTTGCGAGATGATGATCTGCAATTAGGCGGCGGTGAATGTGATTTGACGTCGCAGGAATTGGGTCGCACGCGCCGAGACCTTTTTGGGGTCGCCAGTTGTCAGATACGCACTTTGCGTGCCAGACCCGATCATTTCGGGGCGACGGTCCAAATAGTCTGCAAGGCTTTCCGCGACCAAGTTTGCTTGGCTATAAACCGCCACATCCGCACCAAGTGCGTCTTGGAACGCCTCGGCCATCAGCGGGTAATGCGTGCAGCCCAGAATTGCCGCGTCTGGCGTAGGCATTTTGCGTTTCAGGGCGTCCACGTGGCTGCGCACCAAGGCCTCTGCCAAAATAAAGTCACCGTCTTCAATCGCGTCCACGACGCCGCCGCAGGCTTGTGCCTCGACATCGACCCCGATTGCGCGGAACGCAAATTCACGTTGGAATGCGCGGCTGCTGACGGTTGCTGGCGTTGCGAACAGGGCCACATGTTTTATCGCGACTTCGCGGGGTGGCGAATTATCGCCCCACTGCCGTTCAGTCAGTGCCTCGATCAAAGGCACAAAAACCCCAAGCACGCGTTTGTCTTTTGGGATCCAGCTTTCCTGCATCTTGCGCAAAGCCGCCGCACTTGCGGTGTTGCACGCAAGGATCACAAGGTCGCAGCCTTCGTCAAACAGGCGCTGCACCGAAGTCGTTGTCAGCTTGTAGATATCTTCGGGCGACCGCACGCCATAAGGCGCATTGGCGCTATCGCCTAGATACACAAACGGCACATCAGGCAATCGTTGCTGCACCGCATCCAAAACGGTCAGCCCGCCCAATCCACTATCAAAGATACCAACTGCCATTTTTTGAAGCCCTCGCCGCTTACATATTCCATTGCCTCGGCTGTCCGCGCTTATTGATGCGCCGAGCAGCTTATTTGATATGCATAAGGTGCTTTGAGAGGGAAATCCATCGCTGCGCGTCAAACATATCGGCGACTATTTTCAATTTTTGCAGAACATGCGGTGAAACATTCAAACTTATCGTGCTAGATGTGCGTTGCAGCTGTTTTGTTAGCGCCACCGCCAAGGCTTTGACTTGGAAAATCGATCGATTGGCCGCTGTCATCTGTTTGCTATTTAAGAGTTGGATCGCGTACTGATCCGTGTCGTTGAGTATTTGACTTTAGGAAGTAGTCGCATGGACTGGGATAAGCTAAGAATTTTTCACGCTGTTGCGGATGCGGGGTCGCTGACCCACGCGGGTGATACGCTGCACCTGTCCCAATCAGCTGTCAGCCGCCAAGTGCGTGCTTTGGAAGAATCGCTAAACACCACGCTGTTCCACCGACACGCCCGCGGCCTGATCCTGACTGAGCAAGGCGAATTACTGTTTGACGCCACCAAATCGATGAACAAACGCCTAGAGGCCGCTTCTGCCCGTATTCGCGACAGTGAAGAAGAGGTCTTTGGCGATCTGCGCATTACCACCACGACGGCGTTTGGAACGCTTTGGTTGGCCCCGCGCCTGCCAAAACTTTATGAGAAGTATCCCGATCTCAAGATCGATTTGATGCTCGAAGAACGCGTTTTGGACCTTCCGATGCGCGAAGCGGATGTTGCGATCCGCATGAAAGAGCCATCACAGGCTGATTTGATCCGCAAACGTCTGATGTCGGTGCGCATGCGGCTATACGCCTCGCCTGCCTATTTGGAAAAGAACGGCCAAATCAATCAAGTCGAAGACATCGGCAATCACCGCCTGATCAGCCAAAGCCTGTCGTCAGCGCAAGTTGCCGCTGGTGCATCTTTGCTACAGTATCTCATGACGTTCGACGTCCCGAGCATGTTCACCGTCAACAACTACTTTGGCGTTTTGCAAGGCGTCCTGAACAACCTCGGCATAGGCATCTTGCCCGATTACATCACCGAAGACTTCCCCGACCTTGTGCGCGTTCTACCAGAGCTGGAATCCGGAGAAGTCCCTGTTTTCTTGGCATATCCTGAAGAATTGCGCCAGTCCAAACGCATCAGCGCATTCCGTGATTTTGTGCAAGAAGAGATATTTGCGCACCGCCGAAAAATACGCGACGCGGCAGGCGAATAGCCACGAAATAAGGGCTTTCGCTGCAAGCTATGCACCAAGCGCATAGCGGAGCTGCATGCGATTCAAGCTTTTTTTCTTGATTGGTCAAAAATCGCGCACTATTTGAAACCCTGAAGGCGATGATGCTTTAACGCTCATCACTTTCAACCTCCCTGTTGGACTTCGCCGGGCCTTGTGCCCGGCATTTTTTTTGTTTTGCACAATTTTCCAGCGGTATTGGCGCTTCCCCCTTGTCCGATCCCTCGTTAAAAGCGGGTCAACTGCTCGGAGGCCCCCATGCAAGACCCAATCATCACCGAAGACCTAATTGCTGCGCACGGACTGAAAACCGATGAATATGCGCGTATTCTTGAAATCATTGGCCGAGAGCCGACTTTCACCGAGCTGGGTATTTTCTCGGCGATGTGGAACGAGCATTGTTCTTACAAGTCCTCCAAGAAATGGCTGCGCACTTTGCCGACCGAAGGTTCGCAGGTTATTTGTGGTCCAGGCGAGAACGCAGGCATCGTTGATATTGGCGATGGCCAGTGTGTTGTCTTCAAGATGGAAAGCCACAACCATCCGTCTTACATCGAACCCTACCAAGGGGCCGCCACTGGCGTCGGCGGTATTTTGCGCGATGTCTTTACCATGGGCGCCCGCCCTGTTGCTGCGATGAACTCGTTGTCGTTCGGCGAGCCGTCCCACCACAAGACCCGCCAGTTGGTTAATGGTGTCGTGGCGGGTGTGGGTGGTTATGGCAACTGCTTTGGCGTCCCCACCATTGGTGGCGAGGTCCGATTTGATCCAGCGTATAACGGCAACTGCCTTGTGAACGCATTTGCGGCTGGCATCGCAGACACTGACAAGATCTTCTACTCAGCCGCCTCTGGGGTTGGCATGCCCGTTGTTTATCTGGGCGCAAAGACTGGCCGCGACGGTGTTGGCGGTGCGACGATGGCCTCGGCAGAGTTTGATGACACTATTGAGGACAAGCGCCCCACGGTGCAGGTCGGTGATCCGTTTACTGAAAAGCGCTTGATGGAAGCGACCTTAGAACTCATGGCAACAGGCGCTGTGATTTCGATCCAAGACATGGGGGCCGCGGGTCTGACCTGTTCTGCCGTTGAAATGGGCGACAAAGGTGGTTTGGGCGTCAAACTGAACCTCGAAGATGTCCCGCAGCGCGAAGAAAACATGACCGCCTACGAAATGATGCTTTCCGAGTCCCAAGAGCGCATGTTGATGGTCCTGAAGCCAGAGCTTGAAGCCGAAGCGCGTGCCGTATTTGTGAAATGGGATCTCGACTTTGCCATTGTCGGTGAGACGATTGCCGAGGACCGTTTCCTTGTGATGCATAACGGTGTGGTGAAGGCGGATTTGCCGCTGGCGACGCTGTCAGGCTCTGCCCCTGAATATGACCGCCCTTGGGTGCCGACCCCTGCCGCCGCCCCGCTTGGAGATATTGTCGGTGTGAACCCAATCGACGGTCTAAACGCCCTGATCAGCAGCCCGAATTACGCAGGCAAACAGTGGGTCTACGAGCAATATGACCAACAGGTCATGGGCGACACGGCCCGCAGCCCCGGCGCTGGTTCTGGCATCGTGCGCGTGCACGGCACCGATAAATCGCTGGCCTTCACCTCCGACGTGACCCCGCGCTACGTCAAGGCAAACCCTGTTGAAGGTGGCAGACAGGCCGTGGCTGAAGCCTACCGCAACCTCACCGCCGTGGGCGCGACACCGCTTGCCACCACCGACAACATGAACTTCGGCAACCCCGAAAAGCCCGAGATCATGGGTCAGTTCGTGGGCGCCATCCAAGGCATCGGTGAGGCTTGCATAGCGCTGGACATGCCAATCGTGTCAGGCAACGTGTCCTTGTATAACGAGACCGACGGCACAGGTATCTTGCCAACGCCCACAATCGGCGCTGTTGGCATTATCGCCCATCCCGATCTGATGATCACGGGCCAAATCCGCGACGGACATGTGCTGCTTTTGGTCGGTGAAACCCACGGGCACCTTGGTCAGTCTGCCTTGTTGGCCGAAGTTTACGGCCGTGCCGAAGGTGATGCACCACATGTCGATCTGGCCGCTGAAAAGCGCAACGGCGACTTTATCCGCGCCAATCACCAGTTGATCCGTGCCTGCACTGATCTGTCGGACGGTGGCTTGGCTTTGGCAGCATTCGAGATGGCAGAGGCCGCAGGCGTTGGTATCACGCTAGACGCAGACGACACCCCGACCCTGTTTGGCGAAGACCAAGCGCGTTACCTGATCGCGTGCAACTTTGACCAAGCCGAAGACCTGATGGTCGCCGCAGGCCGCGCAGACGTCCATCTGGCGATGGTCGGCAAGGTTGGTGGCGATATGGTGTCATTTGGCAATCATAACGCGCCTTTGGCAACGCTCGCCGCGACGTTCCGCAGCGCATTCCAAGACGCGGTGGCCTAAGCCCCTGCTTTGGTAAAATATGCCCGCCATGGGCACCAACACTTGCTGATTGGTGCCCACGCGCCTACCTATAGTGCAACAGATCAAGAGGACGCATTATGCCCATCACAGCCCAAGAGATTGAAACGCTGCTTCGCGCAGAATTTCCGGACGCACAGATCACCGTGCAAGGTGACGACGGCGCGCATTTCGCCGCCGAAGTGATCGACGCAAGCTTTGCTGGCAAAAACCGCGTTCAACAACAACGCGCCGTTTATGCTGCCCTCAAGGGCAAAATGGACGGCAGTAACGGCGATTTACACGCTTTGGCGCTGACCACCAAAGCGCCCGCATAAAGGACATATGACATGACAACTGCAGACCAAATCAAAGAAACCGTCACATCCAATGACGTCGTGCTTTTCATGAAGGGCACAAAATCCATGCCACAGTGTGGGTTCTCGTCGCGCGTCGCAGGCGTTTTGAACTTCATGGGCGTGGAATTTGCCGACGTGAACGTGCTGGCAGACGAAGAAATCCGCCAAGGCATCAAGGACTATTCCGATTGGCCAACTGTGCCGCAGCTTTACGTCAAAGGCGAATTTGTTGGCGGCTGCGACATCATCACAGAGATGACGCTGTCTGGCGAGTTGGACACGTTGTTCACAGACAACGGCGTCACTTTTGACAAAGCCGCCGCAGACAAAATCCGCGAAGCAAACGGGTAAACCTGATTTCCCAAAGAAAAAGGCGCAACATCACTGTTGCGCCTTTTTGCATGTCTACTGACTGGCGTTACGCGGTTTCGCCTTCGATCTGATCGGCCAGCGCCTCAGCTTGGGCGGCGAGCTCTGCCAGCGTATCTGTTACTTCTGCTGGCACGACGGGCACTTCGATCCGCGCGGCAGGCCGGGATTCCAGCATGTTGATTTGCGATTGTAGCTGCGTGACCTTTGCGTCGGCTTCTTTGACTTTGTCTTCCAGACCCGCAGTTTTATCCGCCAGCATCAGGCCCGCCATCAAAAGCATCCGCGCCTCGGTGATCCGTCCGACTTGGCTGGCCAGATGCGATGCTTCAACGTCCAGCATAGCGGCGGCAGAGTGCAGAAAGTGTTCCTCGCCCTCTTGGCAGGCAACTTCAAAATTCCGTCCACCAATGGTTATTTCAACTTGGGGCATCTTAGGCCTCCTCTATCAGTGGTTTCAGCTCGGAGATAATCGCGTCCATTTCGTCCACATCAGCCGCGCGTTGCGCCGTAAGTGCCTCGACCTCGGCCAATGCGGCACGGTTGATCAGCTCTGGTGTGACTGAATCTTTCGCCGCCGCACTACGCAATTGCGCCGTCACGTCCGTAAGATCCGCATTTGACGCCCGCAGCCGTTGAATATCGCCATCAAGCGCCGCAATCTGTGCCGATTGGGTCTCAACCCGTTTCTGAAGAGCCGCGACATTGCTGTCTTGGCGTTCTTTCAGCACCCGCACCCGTTCTTCGAGTTGGGCATTGACGGTTTGCTCTTCTTCCAGCTGGTAGCGCAGGGCTGCGGTTTCGTCTTCGACCTCTGGGACGGGTTCGGCGGCACGGGCTGCCGTTGCGTTCATCTCGGCAACACCCCGCCGAATGCGGTCCAACGCCGCCGTGATCCGGCTCTCTAGTTTGTCAATGTCACTCATCTGCCCATCCTTCCAAACGCCCGAATCTCGAGCGCAAATTCATCCATGTCATGGCGCGTTGCCTTTTGCAGGTACTTATCATGACCGAATCGTGCCTCTTGTGTTCCAGACTAAGCGATCAGCGCCCTGCCAGCAAATAAGCACCTCTCAACGAATTGAAAGACTTACACCGCACGCTTGATCTTAGTCCCTGCCCTGTTATGACGCTGACAACAACTTACATTCGCCAACACATAGGATGAAAACCTTGGATATAGCAGCCCTTCGCACCGCCCACCCTGATCATTGGATGAAAGCGGCCGCAATCCGCACCCTGACACTGGACGCAGTGGCCGCCGCAAACTCTGGTCATTCTGGTATGCCGATGGGCATGGCCGATGTTGCGACAGTGCTTTTTGAAAAGCACCTAAACTTTGATCCCAAGGCCCCGAACTGGCCTGATCGCGATCGGTTCATCCTGTCAGCGGGCCACGGGTCTATGTTACTTTATTCCCTGATGTATCTCACAGGTTACGAGGACATCACGCTTGATCAGATCAAGGACTTCCGCCAGTGGGGGGCGAAAACCGCAGGTCACCCTGAATACGGTCATGCACGAGGTATCGAAACCACCACAGGTCCGCTTGGCCAAGGTATCGCCAACTCTGTCGGGTTTGCGATTGCTGAAGAAATCCAGCGCGCACGCTACGGCAAAGCTGTTGTGAACCACCACACTTACGTCATCGCGGGCGACGGTTGCTTGATGGAGGGTGTATCGCAAGAGGCCATCGGCCTTGCTGGTATGCAGGAACTCGGCCACCTGATCGTGCTGTGGGACAACAACAACATCACCATCGATGGCACTGTCGATATCGCTGATAAAACAAACCAGATGATGCGTTTTGCAGCCTCCGGCTGGCATGTGCAGGAAATCGACGGTCACAATCCAAACGAGATTGACGCAGCAATTGCTGTCGCCAAGAATGACCCGCGTCCGTCCATGATCGCGTGTAAGACACACATCGCACTGGGGCATGCGGCCCAAGACACATCCAAAGGCCACGGCGCTTTGACGGATGCCGACCAAATGGCCGCAACCAAAGAAGCCTACGGCTGGCCGGCTGGATCGTTCAACGTGCCTGCAGATATCAAAGCACAGTGGGAAGCCATCGGCGCCCGTGGTGCTGCGACACGCGCCGCGTGGGAAGACCGTTTTGCAAAGCTGTCTGGCACCAAACAGGCCGAGTTCACCCGTGCTTATGCGGGCGAGGCCCCAAAGAAGCTGGTTTCTGCGATCCGCGCGTTTAAAAAGAACGCGACCGAGACAGCGCCCAAGTATGCGACACGCAAGTCGTCCGAAGAAGCGTTGAAAGTGATCAACCCGATCATGGCGGAAACGATTGGCGGCTCTGCCGACCTTACTGGCTCGAACAACACAAAAACCAGTGACATGGGCGTGTTCCACCCTGACACCCGCGAAGGCCGCTACATCTACTATGGTGTGCGCGAACATGGCATGGCCGCTGCCATGAACGGCATGGCGCTGCACGGCGGCGCGCGCGCTTATGGCGGCACTTTCATGTGCTTCACCGATTACGCACGCGGCTCTATGCGCCTTTCCGCGCTGATGGGCGTGCCTGTGACTTATGTTATGACCCACGACAGCATCGGCCTTGGCGAAGATGGCCCGACACACCAGCCTGTCGAGCACCTTGCGATGATGCGCGCCACGCCAAACACGCATGTTTTCCGCCCTGCGGATACTGTGGAAACTGCAGAAGCTTGGGAATTGGCCCTGACATCCACAAGCACCCCTTCCGTGCTGTGTCTGTCGCGCCAGAACCTGCCAACTGTACGTCTAGAGCATAAGGTCAAAAACCTGACAGCCCAAGGTGGCTACATCTTGGCGGACACCGAAGGCAAACGCCAAGCGATCATCATGGCCACAGGATCCGAGGTAGAAGTTGCCCTTGCCGCCCGTGACCTGCTGCAGTCCGAGGGCATCGGCACACGCGTTGTGTCTATGCCATGCCACGAGTTGTTCCTTGAGCAAGAAGAAAGCTACCGCAAGCGCGTGTTGCCCGCAGGTCCGGTGCGTGTCGCTGTTGAAGCAGGCGTGAAAATGGGCTGGGAACGGTTCCTATGCGCAGAGCGCGGTCAGGCCAAAAAAGCAGCCTTTGTTGGCATGGATAGCTTTGGCGCATCCGCACCAGCAGAGACATTGTTCGAAAAGTTCGGCATCACAGCCGCCAATGTGGCCGCACAGGTGAAATCACTGCTGGGCTAATCAGTACGGGTATGCACCCATCTTGGATCGGGGCGCAGGCAACTGCGCCCCGATTTTTTTATGCTTTGGCAAAAAGCCCGAATACGCGGGTGACAATCGGGATCAACAAAAGCCCGACCACAAAGCCAAACACGCCATCGGCCACAGCCGTGACTGCCCAGCTTGCAAATCCTTGCCAACCAGCGCCAACATTTGCAGCAACAGCCTCGGCCCAATGATGGATCGCCTCATAAGGCGTCGCCCACAGATGCGTGACCTCCAGCCCGTGCAGGATAATCGAGCCCCCGACCCAAAGCATCGCCGCCGTCCCCACAACGGACAGGACTTTCAGGAACTTCGGCATGCCACGGACCAAGGCCCGCCCAAAGCGCCGCCCCGCATCGGTGCGCCCCGTACGTGCCAGCCAGAGACCCACGTCGTCCATTTTTACGATCAAAGCGACAGAGCCGTAGACCACAATCGTAATCGCAATCCCGACCACAGCCAACGTAGCCGCCTCTAACCAAAACGTCGCGGCAGGGATCGCCGCCAGCGAGATCGTCATAATCTCGGCGGACAGGATAAAGTCGGTCTTGATCGCGCCTTTTACGCGGGCCTCTTCCAGCTGCGCGGGATCACCTACCGCAAAGTCCGCCGCGACATGGGCGTCTGCATGGGGCGCAAATGCATGCACCACCTTTTCCGCCCCCTCAAAACACAAATACCCCCCGCCCAGCATCAACAGCGGCGTGACCAACCACGGCGCAAAAGCATTCATCAGCATCGCCAAGGGTAGCAAGACAACCAGCTTGTTAAAAAACGACCCCTTGGTAATCTTCCAAATAATTGGCAATTCGCGCTCGGCTTTGAACCCTTGCACGTAGGTCGGCGTAACCGCTGCATCGTCGATCACAATGCCGGCGGTCTTGGTGCCAGCCTCTACGGTCATCGCCGCAACATCATCCACAGAACTGGCCGCCACTTTTGCAATTGCAGCTACATCATCCAATAAGGCTAATAATCCGCTCATGATCTACTCCTTAATCTACGCGTATTCGCATCGTTTTCACGAAACCGCAGATCCTATTGTTATCGCAAACCGTTAGCGCCACCAGACACAATCCATCCCTTTTATCGCTAACATATTGGATAAACTCATATTAATCCTTCCTGCATTGGACTCCATTTGCCATAGAACTGCCAACGGAATCGCAGCAATGAGGTAAAGCCAATGACAGTCACCATCGGGATCAACGGATTTGGACGCATCGGACGTTGCACATTGGCACACATCACCGAAGCTGCACGCAACGACGTTCAGGTCGTCAAGATCAATGCCACCGGCCCAATCGAGACAAACGCGCATTTGCTAAAATACGATTCGGTGCATGGCCGTTTTGGCAGCCCTATCAAAGTTTCTGGGAACACCATGGATCTTGGCCGCGGCCCGATTGATGTGATGTCGACCTATAATCCGGAAGAGCTAGACTGGTCCGGCTGTGACGTTGTTCTTGAGTGCACTGGCAAATTTAACGACGGCACCAAAGCAGACGTTCACTTGCGTCAAGGCGCAAAGAAAGTCCTGATCTCTGCCCCTGCCAGCAACGTTGACCGCACAGTCGTCTACGGTGTGAACCACCGCGACATGTTGGCCAACGAGCGTATGATCTCGAACGGCTCTTGCACAACCAACTGCTTGGCCCCGCTTGCTAAGGTTCTCAATGACGCGGTTGGCATCGAGCGCGGCATCATGACGACGATCCACAGCTATACTGGCGACCAGCCAACGCTGGACCGCCGCCACAGTGACCTTTACCGCGCCCGCGCCGCTGCAATGGCGATGATTCCGACCTCCACGGGTGCTGCCAAAGCACTGGGTCTGGTTTTGCCAGAACTGGAAGGCAAGTTGGACGGCACTGCAATGCGCGTGCCGACACCGAATGTATCAGCGGTTGATCTGACGTTTGAAGCTGGCAAATCTGTCAGCGTTGAGGACATTAACGCCATCGTGGCTGAAGCCGCAGGCGGTTACATGGGCATGGTCATGGCCTATGACGACGAGGCAAAAGTCTCGATCGACTTCAACCACACCACGCAGTCCTGCATTTTTGCGCCAGACCAGACCAAAGTTGTTGGCGGACGCACGGTGCGCGTGCTGGCATGGTATGACAACGAATGGGGCTTCTCTGCCCGCATGGCCGATGTTGCCTCTGCAATGGGTCGTCTGTTGCACTAAAATTTCTAGGGGCGTGCTGATGCTCGCCCCTTTCGCTTTGTCATAGCCCGCGCTAGACAAAGCCATGACAAACACAATCGCAATTTGGCTTGGCCTCACAATCATCGGCTTTTTCGCCCTTGATCATTTTGTGCTGCACCTCAACGCCATCGAGATTGTTTTGCGCGGAATCCTTCAACTTATCGATAAAGTCGCATTCTGGCGGTAACCTGCTCTTTTGAGGCAGTCTGAACCTTGACCTTTTAGCGAAAATCGCGATGTTAGCGCAAACAGGACAGGGCTCGCCCCACCCCTCATTTATCAGGAGACCGCAACATGGCAGTCAAAGTAGCAATCAACGGCTTTGGTCGTATCGGGCGTAACGTGTTGCGCGCAATCATTGAAAGCGGTCGCACCGATATTGAAGTCATTGCCATAAATGATCTCGGCCCGGTTGAAACCAACGCACATCTGCTGCGCTTTGATTCTGTGCATGGCCGCTTTCCTGCAACTGTGACCACAACCGAGGACACGATCGACGTTGGCCGCGGTCCAATGCGTGTCACCGCGATCCGCAACCCTGCCGACCTGCCGTGGGGCGACGTGGATATCGTGCTGGAATGCACAGGCATTTTCACTTCCAAAGAAGCATGCCAAGCCCACCTTGATAACGGATCAAGCCGCGTTTTGATCTCTGCGCCTGGCAAAGATGCAGACAAGACAATTGTTTACGGCGTGAATGACAAAACATTGACCACAGACGATATCGTCGTGTCAAACGCGTCTTGCACAACCAACTGCCTGTCCCCTGTTGCCAAGGTTTTGAACGACGCTGTTGGAATCACCAAGGGCTTTATGACCACAATCCACAGCTATACAGGCGACCAACCGACGCTGGATACCATGCACAAAGACCTCTACCGCGCTCGTGCGGCGGCCTTGTCCATGATCCCAACGTCCACAGGGGCGGCAAAAGCCGTTGGTCTGGTTTTACCAGAACTCGACGGCAAGCTCGACGGTGTTGCGATCCGCGTCCCAACGCCGAACGTGTCGGTCGTTGACATGACGTTTGAAGCCTCCCGCGCGACAACTGTCGAAGAAATCAACGCAGCCATCATTGAAGCTGCCACCAACGGCCCGCTCAAAGGCATCCTTGGCTTCACCGATCAGCCGAACGTCAGCTGCGATTTCAACCATGATCCACGCTCTTCGATCTTCCACCTTGACCAAACCAAGGTCTTGGATGGCAATATGGTGCGCATTCTGACATGGTACGACAACGAATGGGGTTTCTCAAATCGCATGGCTGACACGGCTGTTGCAATGGGCAAACTTATCTAACCCGTTTAAAATAAAGTAGAATACAAAAAACCGGCCCAGTTCATGCGGCCGGCTTTTTGCTGTCCTATGCGCTGGTTGCATTGCGGGTAGTCCGTAACAGCATTTGTCGTCGTGCATTTCGAGCCGTAGGCGGTCCTTAGAACACCGTAACGCCTCATTTTTGGACACTTGTAAAATGACCTTCTTGAAAACAATCCTGTCGACTATCGTCTCTGGTAAAACAAACAAGCCATGCGCATGCAGCGTCAGCCGTGCAGAAGCCGCACGCGTCATGAATATCAGCGCTTATAGCTAAACTGTAGGACGCGGTCGCAACGGGCCGCGTTAAACCAGCTTTGCACGCAATGCGTCCTTTACGGAAGCAGGCACGAATTTAGTAATATCCCCACCAAGCCGCGCGATCTCTTTCACGAGCTTTGACGCAATCGCTTGGTTTTTGGCGTCCGCCATCAGGAACACGGTCTCGATCGAGTTATCCATCGAGCGGTTCATCCCAACCATTTGAAATTCATACTCAAAATCTGCGACAGCCCGCAGACCGCGGATGATCACCGTGGCGCCCACGTCGCGCGCGCAGTCAATCAGCAGGTTCTCGAACGGATGCACGACCACTTCGCAACCGACGGCCGCACCAAGTGGAACACACTCCGCTTTGACCATCGCCACACGTTCTTCGAGGCTGAATAGCGGCCCCTTGTCACGGTTAATGGCAACCCCGATGACTAAGCGGTCAACAAGCGTGCACCCACGCCGAATAATGTCCAGATGCCCGTTGGTGACAGGATCAAAAGTGCCAGGATAAAGTCCAACGCGCATCACGCACCTCATTCGTTTTCAGTTGAGCGCACGCAACAATATTGCGCATTGGAATGCAAGGGTCAGTGCCCCATAATCATGCCTTCAAGGGCATCCTTTTCCATCGACAGCTCGGAAAGGCGCGCCTTGACCACATCGCCAATCGAAATCAGGCCAATCATCTTGCCATCATCGACAACAGGGATGTGGCGGAACCGCCCTTCGGTCATTTTTGCCAGAACGTCATCAGCGCTGTCGCTAGACCCGCAGGTCACAAGCTTTGCCGTCATGATCGCACTTGCTGGCTCTGCCATCAGGGAAACACCGTGGCGTCCGAGTTCGCGCACGATGTCGCGCTCTGACAAGATCCCGTCGAGGGCATTGCCATCGGATGAGACAACAACCGTACCAATCCGTTTTTCGGAAAGTATCCCCACCACCTCGGATACAGACGCGTCTGGCTTGACAGAAATCACGCCCATTTCAGGCTTGGATTTTAGAATTTGGGATACAATCATCAACGCGCTCCTTGGTTTACCGGGATATCGTCTTCTAAGTGTCACAAACTAAACGTTCATCTGTCAAGCGTGCTGCGTGTTCTAGACGTGCGACTTCTGACCTCACCCCTGCGCAAAGCACCTCGGCAAAGCCTGTAAGCCGCGCCGATTGCCTGTCGGACGCGTGGCGGACGAGGTAAAAGGATCGTGTCAGTGCAACCTCATCGACCAGCACCCGCGTCAGTTCCGGCACCGCCGGTAGCGCAAAGTCGTGCACGATCCCGACACCTGCGTGCCGCACCATCTGCATTTGCACCGCGACCGAATTTGATGCCAGTTGCACACCGTCCCCGCCCAATGGCCCCAGATAGTCCAGTTCCTTGTCGAAAATCATGTCAGGAATATACCCCACGATGGGGCGCCCTTTCAGATCATCCAAGGATTGCACTGGGCTCGCATCGCGGCGCGTTGCAAGATGCAGCTGGTAGTCGGTTATTTTTTGCACAGTCAGCCGTCCTGCAACGGGTGGGCTGACGGTGATGGCCATATCTGCTTCGCGGCGCGACAGATTCACTACACGCGGCAGCGCGAGAATCTGCACTTCGAGGTCGGGGTTGTCGGCTTGGATCGCGGCACAGACCTGTGGCAACAGAAAGTTAGCGACCCCGTCCGGTGCGCCGATACGGATTTGCCCCGTAAGCCCTGCAGTCTGGCCGACTTCCATCGCTTGACTGAGAACCGCCTCTGCCTCGGCGGCGCGGTCGCGCATCCGTTCGCCCAGATCGGTCAGTGCATAGCCTTGCGGAGATTTCACGAATAATGCGGCCCCCAGATGCCGTTCCAACCGTGCCACGCGCCGCCCCAATGTCGCAGGGTCCATCTTAAGAACGGGTGCAGCACCCGTCAGCCCTTCGGCGCGGGCCACCGCCAAGAAAACCCGCATATCATCCCAATTCATATCGCACCTACAATTTTGCAAAATTGTTTTGGCATATTGACGCTTGTTGATGCAAAACCGCAAGGCTAGTCTGATCACAAATCAACCGGAGGATCCCATGCAAGAGCTGACCCATTACATCAACGGTGCCCACGTCAAAGGGACATCAGGCCGCTTTGCGGATGTTTTCAACCCTGCAACGGGTGAAGTGCAGGCCAAGCTGCCGCTCGCATCTGCTGCCGAAATGGACATTGCTGTGCAAGCAGCGGCTGCTGCGCAACCTGCATGGGCTGCTGTGAACCCACAGCGCCGTGCACGCGTGATGATGGCCTTTGTTGGCTTGCTGAACAAAAACATGGACAAGCTGGCAGAGGCCCTGTCCCGCGAGCATGGCAAGACCTTGCCAGATGCCGCAGGCGATGTGCAGCGTGGCCTTGAGGTCGTGGAATACTGCATCGGTGCGCCTGAATTGCTGAAAGGTGACTTCACCGACAGCGCGGGCCCCGGCATTGACATGTATTCGATGAAACAAGCGCTTGGCGTTTGTGCAGGCATTACGCCGTTCAACTTTCCTGCGATGATCCCGATGTGGATGTTCGCCCCTGCAATTGCATGTGGCAACGCGTTTATCCTTAAGCCGTCCGAGCGTGATCCGTCTGTGCCGCTCATGCTGGCCGAACTGATGGAAGAAGCAGGTCTGCCAAAGGGCATCTTGCAAGTCGTGAACGGTGACAAGGAAGCCGTAGATGCAATTATCGACCATGACGTGATCCAGTCCATCGGCTTTGTCGGGTCGACACCGATTGCCGAATATATCTATGGCCGAGGCTGTGCAAACGGCAAGCGCGTGCAGTGCTTTGGCGGTGCCAAGAACCACATGATCATCATGCCTGACGCTGATCTGGACCAAGCAGCCGACGCGCTGATCGGTGCAGGTTACGGTGCTGCGGGCGAACGCTGCATGGCGATTTCGGTGGCTGTGCCTGTTGGCGAGGAAACTGCCAACAAGCTGATTGAAAAACTTATCCCACGGATCGACGCGTTAAAGGTCGGTCCATATACGGCTGGCAATGACGTGGACTATGGTCCTGTTGTGACCGCAGCGGCAAAAGCCAACATCCTGAAGCTTGTGCAAGCGGGCGTCGATCAGGGGGCTGATCTTGTTGTGGACGGGCGTGACTTTAGCCTGCAGGGCTATGAAGACGGGTTCTTTGTCGGGCCGCACCTGTTTGACCACGTCACCACTGACATGGACATCTACACCAAAGAAATCTTTGGGCCAGTTCTGTCCGTTGTGCGCGCTAAAACCTATGAAGACGCGATCACCATGGCGATGGACCACGAATACGGCAACGGCACCGCGATCTATACGCGCGATGGCGACACGGCACGCGACTTTGCCAACCGGATCAACATCGGCATGGTCGGGATCAACGTGCCAATCCCTGTGCCTTTGGCCTATCACACCTTTGGTGGCTGGAAGAAATCTGCCTTTGGCGATCTCAACCAGCACGGCCCTGATGCGTTCAAATTCTACACACGCACCAAGACCATTACATCGCGCTGGCCGTCGGGTATTCGCCAAGGTGGCGAATTCAACTTTAAGCCGATGGATTAATTTCCAAAAAAAATTATGGTGGGTGAAACTATTTTCGCCCACCATCCGTGGGTCATAGTGAAAACAGCCACAAAACGAGGCTGTGTAACTGCAAAGGGACTATTCAAATGACCAATCCGACACGCCGTGACGCTCTTCGCCTTGGTGCCGCACTAGTGGCCCTGCCCCTGACTGCTGCTATGGCATCCGCTGCCAGCCACGCAACCGCCCATACTGTTGTGATTAAAGGCATGAAATTCACGCCTGAGAACCTGAACATCAATGCGGGCGACACTGTGACATGGGTCAATGAGGACAACGTGCGTCACTCCGCCACCGACCTGAACGGCGCGTTCGACACGGGTCTATTACAAAAAGGCCAATCAGCGACCATGACATTTGGTGGCGCTGGCCGGTTCGAGTATCGCTGCACGCCGCACGCCAGCATGCGCGGTACAATTACAATTAGCTAAGCTAGGCAAGGTTGGCCCGCCATGGGCCAACCACCCCACCGAACGGCCTAGACTTGGTACCGATCCCATGACCGACAGGTTATGACCAAGGGAGGCCCCACGATGGACTTTGCTCTATCAGACGAACAAATTGCCATTTTTGACATGGCGAAAGACTTTGGCACTGACAATATCGCGCCCTACGCCCAGAAATGGGACCAAGACGGCATGATCCCCAAGGAATTGTGGCAACAGATCGCCGAACTGGGCTTTGGCGGGCTTTACGTCAGCGAAGAAAACGGCGGCACAGGCCTATCTAGGTTGGACGCCACATTAGTTTTCGAGGCCCTATCGATGTCATGCGCATCTGTCGCCTCGTTCCTGTCCATTCACAACATGTGCGCCAAGATGATCGACAGCTTCGGGTCGGACGACCTCAAGGCGCGCATCTTGCAACCTGCAATCACCATGCAAACAGTCTTGTCGTATTGCCTGACCGAACCTGCCTGCGGTTCGGACGCTGCGGCGCTTAAGACCCGCGCTGTGCGCACTGATGACGGATTCACTCTGACAGGCACCAAAGCATTCATTTCCGGTGGCGGCTACTCTGACGCCTATATCGTCATGGCGCGTAGCGGTGACGCAGGGCCCAAGGGGATCAGCGCTTTTGTTGTTGAGGACGGGTCAGAGGGCCTGTCATTTGGTGGGTTGGAGGACAAGATGGGTTGGCGGTCGCAACCAACACGTCAAGTTCAATTAGACAACACGAACATTTCTGAAGCGAATTTGCTTGGTGAACTGGGAAAAGGTTTCACTTATGCAATGAAAGGGCTTGATGGCGGGCGTTTGAATATCGCGGCGTGTTCCATCGGTGCCGCCCAATCTGCGCTGGACAAAACACTGCAATATATGTCCGAGCGTAAAGCATTCGGGCAATCAATCGACCAATTCCAAGGACTGCAATTCCGCCTTGCGGATATGAATATCGCATTGGAATCTGCACGCACGTTCTTGCGCCAAGCGGCTTGGAAACTGGACAACAATGCCCCCGATGCAACCGTCTTTTGCGCCATGGCAAAAAAGTTGTGCACAGAAACGGGGTCCGAAGTGGCTGACCAATGCCTGCAATTGCATGGCGGCTATGGCTATCTTGTGGATTACGGGATCGAGAAGATTGTGCGAGACCTGCGGGTGCATCAAATTCTTGAAGGCACAAACGAAATTATGCGCCTGATCACCGCACGCCATATGGTGCAGTCATGATGGATATTATCATACGCAAGTCTGGCAAAGCAGGCCATATCACGCTGAACCGCCCCAAAGCGTTGAATGCGCTGACGTGGGAGATGTGTACCGCGATTGAAGACGCCATTGACGTGTGGCGCGACGACGATGCTGTCAAATTAATCGTCATAGATGGCGCAGGCGACCGCGCATTTTGTTCGGGCGGCGATATCGCGGATATGTATGCCTCGGGTCAGGCGCGCGACTATGACTACGGTCGCAATTTCTGGCGCGACGAATATCGGCTGAACGCGAAACTGGCGAATTACCCCAAGCCAATCGTGACGTTTCTGCATGGTTTTACCATGGGGGGCGGTGTCGGTGTTGGCTGTCACGCAAGCCACCGGATTGTCTGCGAGTCCAGTCAAATTGCCATGCCAGAATGCGGGATTGGCCTTGTTCCAGACGTCGGCGGCACACTGTTGCTGGCAAACGCGCCTGGATTTTTGGGCACCTATCTGGGGGTTACGGGCGACAGGATGGATGCCGGTGATGCAATCTTTGCGGGGTTTGCCGATAATTTTGTTGCTCAAGATCAATGGGATGGCTTGAAATTAGCCCTTTGCGAGACTGGGACAGTCGACGTCATCGCACCACAAAGCGCACCAGCCTCTCAACTCGCCAAAAGCCAAAGCATTATCGACGATGCGTTTGCATATGACCACCTGTCCGAGATCTATAGCAACCTCCCGACGATCCTGCCTGCCCCCTTGGATCATGCCAAAAAGCTGATGGACCGGAACTCTCCGCTAGCAATGGCCTGTGCTGTGCCGCTGATCAACGCAGCCCGCAAAACACGTAAGATTGAGGATGCGGTGGAACATGAATACCGCTTTACGCATCGCGCGGTTGAACATTCCGACTTTATCGAGGGCATTCGCGCTGCCATTATTGACCGCGACCGCAGCCCACAATGGCAACACGCTAGTTGGGCGGACATAACCGCAGACGACATCAACCAAATGACCGCCCCCTTGGGCATACACGCATTGAACCTTGCAGGAGACATGACATGAAAATCGGTTTTATCGGATTGGGAAACATGGGCGCGCCAATGGCTGCAAATTTGGTGGCCGCAGGACATGAGGTTGCTGGCTACGACATGGTAGCCCAACCGGCAGAGATCACAAATGTCGCAAGTGCCGCCGAGGCAGCACAAGGCGCCGAGGTTGTGATTACCATGCTGCCAAACGGAGCAATTCTGCAAAGCGTCGCCGCCGAAATTCACGCTGCGATGAATGTTGGCGCCTTGCATCTGGACTGCTCTACTGTTGACGTAGAAAGTGCGCGAAACGTCGCGCAAGCTGCTGAAGATGCAGGATTACTTGCCGTTGACGCGCCTGTGTCGGGGGGGATTGGTGGTGCCTCCGCAGGCACGCTGACCTTTATGGCAGGCGGATCCGAGGCGGGCTTTGCGAAGGCAAATCCGCTATTTGATATTATGGGCCAAAAGGCTGTGCATTGTGGACCTTCTGGCAACGGACAAGCCGCAAAAATCTGCAACAACATGATCCTTGGCGTGACGATGATTGCCACCTGTGAGGCCTTCGCTTTGGCCGACAAGCTAGGCCTTGATCGTCAAGCCATGTTCGATGTTGTGTCTACATCGTCGGGCTATAGCTGGTCGATGAACGCCTATTGCCCAGCCCCAGGCATCGGGCCAAAGTCCCCTGCTGACAACGACTATACCCCCGGATTTGCCGCGGAATTAATGCTGAAAGACCTTAACTTGTCCCAGATGGCCGCCACTGCCGTGGATGCAGACACACCTTTGGGGCATGCAGCCACTGACCTCTACAAAACCTTCGTCGAGGATGAGGACGGGTTGGGCAGAGATTTCTCCGCGATGTTGCCGCGCCTCGCAAAACGCGGGCGCAGCACCTAATCATTCAGCCGCGACCTTTGGTTTCAGCATTTCCTTGAGGTAGCGACCGGTGTGGCTTTGTGCCACTTCGGCCACTTCTTCGGGTGTGCCCGTTGCCACGACCTGTCCGCCGCCGTCCCCGCCTTCAGGGCCAATATCGATGATATGGTCGGCGGTTTTCACGACGTCTAGGTTGTGTTCGATCACCACAACAGAGTTCCCCTGATCGACAAGTTCATGCAACACTTCCAACAGCTTACGCACATCTTCAAAGTGCAGGCCCGTTGTCGGTTCGTCCAAAATATACAGCGTGCGGCCCGTTGATTGCCGCGCAAGTTCTTTGGACAGCTTGACCCGCTGCGCCTCGCCGCCCGACAGCGTCGTCGCTTGTTGACCCACCTTGATATAGCCAAGCCCAACCCGCATCAGCGCGTCCATTTTTGTGCGGATCGAGGGGACGGCGGTAAAGAAAGTTTGCGCGTCTTCAACCGTCATATCAAGCACATCGGCAATGGATTTGCCTTTGAATTTAATCTCTAGCGTCTCGCGGTTATACCGTGCGCCCTTGCAGGTTTCGCAGGTCACATAGACGTCGGGCAAGAAGTGCATCTCGATCTTGATCACACCGTCGCCCTGACAAGCTTCGCAGCGCCCACCCTTTACGTTAAAGCTAAACCGACCGGGTTTATAGCCACGTGCCTTAGACTCTGGCAGGCCTGCAAACCAGTCACGGATCGGCGTGAATGCCCCCGTATAAGTCGCGGGGTTGGAACGCGGTGTGCGACCAATCGGGCGCTGATCAATGTCGATGACCTTATCAAGATGTTCGAACCCCTTGATGGTCTCGCAAGGCGCAGGGGTCTGACGTGCGCCATTCAGTTTCATCGACGCGTTCTTGAACAACGTCTCAATCGTCAGCGTCGATTTCCCGCCACCCGACACGCCCGTGACACAGACGAATTGTCCCAGCGGATAGTCCACCGTGACGTTTTGCAGGTTGTTGCCCGTGGCCTTCACAACGGTCAGTTTTTTCTTTGACCCTTTGCGCCGTTTGGCAGGCACTTCGATCTGCAACGCGCCGGTAAGGTATTGACCTGTCACGGATTTCGGGTTCGCCATGATTTCTGCAGGCGTACCTTCCGCCACGACTTGGCCACCGTGCACCCCTGCCCCAGGTCCGATATCAAAGACATAATCGGCCTCGCGAATGGCTTCTTCGTCGTGTTCAACCACAATCACAGTATTGCCTTGGTCGCGCAGGTTTTTCAGCGTTGTCAGCAAGCGGTCATTGTCACGCTGGTGTAGGCCAATCGACGGCTCGTCGAGGACATACAAAACCCCAGTCAGCCCCGACCCGATCTGGCTAGCAAGCCTGATCCGCTGGCTTTCACCACCTGACAACGTACCAGAATTACGGCTGAGGGACAGGTATTCCAAACCGACGTTGTTCAAGAACCCCAAGCGTTCGCGAATTTCTTTCAAAATTGCTTTGCCGATTTCGTTTTTCTGCTTGGTCAGGCTCTCGGGGACGGCCAGACACCAATCATAGGCTTCCTTGATCGACAGTTGCACAACATGGCCCACATGTTTGTCACCGATGCGCACCGCCAAGGCCTCTTGGCGCAAACGGAAGCCGCCGCAATCCGCACAATGGCGGTTGTTCTGGTAGGCTTCGAATTCTTCGCGAATCCAGTTGCTATCGGTCTCGCGATAGCGGCGTTCCATGTTGGGGATCACGCCTTCGAATGCGCGTTCAACCTGATAGACGCGGCCACCTTCGTCGTAGCGGAACTTGATCTCTTCTTTACCAGAGCCGCGCAGGAACACCTCTTGGACCTTTGGGTCGAGATCTTTCCAGCGGGCGTTTTTGTTAAAGCCGTAGTGTTTGGCAATCGACTCGATGGTTTGTAGAAAATACGGGCTTTTCCCTTTGCGCCAAGGGGCCAATGCCCCGTCGGCAATCTTGAGCGTCACATCAGGGACCACAAGATTTTCGTCGAAAAACAGCTCAACCCCAAGGCCGTCACAGCTGGGACAAGCCCCGAATGGCGCGTTGAATGAAAACAAGCGCGGCTCAATCTCGGGGATCGTGAAGCCACTGACAGGACATGCAAATTTCTCGGAAAACGTCAACCGCTCTGGGTCGCCTTCGGCTGGGGCCGTTTCAAGAACCGTGATCCCGTCGGCGAGATCAAGGGCTGTACGGAAACTGTCGGCAAGGCGTGTTTCCAGACCTTCGCGCACCACGATCCGGTCCACAACCACGTCGATATCGTGACGCAGTTTTTTATCCAGTGTTGGCGGTTCGTCTAATTCATGAAACGTGCCGTCGACCTTCACGCGTTGAAAGCCGGCCTTGCGCAGTTCTAGAAATTCCTTGCGGTATTCACCTTTGCGGTCACGCACAATCGGGGCCAACATGTAGCCGCGCGTCCCCTCAGGCAATGCCATGACGCGGTCAACCATGTCTTGCACTTGTTGGGCTTCAATTGGCTTGCCTGTTGCGGGCGAATAGGGTGTGCCAACGCGGGCGAACAGCAGGCGCAGATAGTCGTAAATCTCGGTGATCGTGCCAACAGTCGAGCGCGGGTTTTTGCTGGTGGTTTTCTGCTCGATCGAGATCGCAGGCGATAGGCCCGAGATATGATCAACGTCAGGTTTTTCCATCATATCAAGGAATTGGCGCGCATAGGCGCTAAGACTTTCGACATAGCGCCGCTGCCCTTCGGCATAAATCGTATCAAAGGCAAGGCTCGATTTCCCCGACCCCGACAGGCCAGTGATCACAACCAACTTATCGCGCGGAATATCCACGTCGATATTTTTAAGGTTATGCTCGCGCGCGCCGCGCACTTCGATGTTCTTCAACTCAGCCACTGATTAGCCCCCGCAAATGGTCCAGACTTACATAACCCGAACAATGCCAATTGCCATAGCAGAAAGAGAACATTAAGCGAACATTAACGACAAAAAAGCCCGCCCCCATGACGGGACGGGCTTTTCCGTTCTTAGCTGCAAGCAGATTACATGTGGATGACGCGTCCGTATGCGTCCAACACGCTTTCATGCATCATTTCCGACAATGTCGGGTGCGGGAAGACGGTGTTCATTAGGTCTTCTTCCGTCGTTTCCAACTGGCGCCCCACGACATAGCCTTGAATCAGCTCGGTGACTTCAGCCCCGACCATATGCGCGCCCAACAGCTCGCCTGTTTTCGCGTCAAACACAGTCTTAACCATGCCTTCGGGTTCACCAAGCGCGATGGCTTTGCCGTTGCCGATGAACGGGAAGCGGCCCACTTTGATCTCAAAACCCAGTTCCTTGGCTTTCGCTTCGGTATAGCCAACGGACGCGACTTGCGGATGGCAATAGGTGCAGCCTGCGATGCTTTCCGGCTTGACCGGATGTGCATGCATGCCAGCCATCAATTCGGCGACCATCACACCTTCGTGGGATGCTTTATGTGCCAGCCAAGGGGCACCAGCAATATCGCCAATCGCATACAGGCCTTCAACGCCCGTGCGACAGAATTCATCGGTCACAACGTGGGTGCGGTCAATTTTGACGCCCAACTCTTCAAGGCCGAGGTCCTCACAATTACCGACGATACCGACTGCGGAAATCACGGTATCAAACTCGTGCTTTTCAACTTTGCCGCCAACTTCGATATGGGCCGTGACAGTGCCTTTGCCGCGATCAAGTTGCTTGACCATGGCTTTTTCCATGATCTTCATGCCTTGCTTAACGAACTGCTTTTTGGCGAATGCCGAGATCTCGGCGTCTTCGACTGGCAGCACGCGGTCCATGACCTCGACCACAGTCGTGTCTGCACCCATCGTATTGTAAAAGCTGGCAAATTCGATGCCAATCGCACCCGAGCCAATAACCAACAACTTCTTTGGCATGTGAGGAGGTTGCAAGGCATGGCGGTAGGTCCAGACCATTTTGCCGTCGGCCTCTAGCCCCGGTAGTTCACGCGCCCGCGCACCCGTAGCCAGAACGATATTCTTGGCCGTCAGATCTTCGACACCTTTGTCGGTGGTCACAGAAACCTTGCCTTTGCCCGCCAATTTCGCCGACCCCATAAAGGTCGTGACCTTGTTTTTCTTCATCAAATGGCTGATGCCGCCTGACAATTGGCCCGCAACTTTACGGCTGCGCTTCACGACCTCTCCCAAATCAAAATTCGGCTTTTCAACGGACAGGCCAAACTCTTTTGCGCGGTGCATCAGGTGGTAAACTTCGGAAGATCGCAGCAGCGCCTTGGTCGGGATACAGCCCCAGTTCAAACAAATGCCACCCATGTTTTCACGTTCAACAATAGCGACGTTCATTCCAAGTTGGGCAGCACGAATTGCCGCAACATAGCCACCAGGGCCAGCCCCAATCACGATCAGATCAAAGTTCTTCGCGGCCATTCTTCGTCCTCCAAGTGTAAAATTAGTTTGATGTTAAACTACTTTTTGACAGACCTCTAGTGACCATTATGCATGGCTGCTATCCATTTTCGGAACCTGTCGTTACCCAGCGTCAGAAAACAACCGAAACGCGGCACCATAGCCCCCATCATCCATGAACTGCTGCTCAGCTTGGGTCGTGGTACGGTCAAGCACCGCATTTCGGAACGGGAAGCGTCCGAATTGGCGAATGATTGAACGGTGAACCTTTGCGTGCACAAGTGTGCTGCCGCCCTCGTTTTCCAGCCGCGAATGGATCAAACGTACGCCACGATCTTGATCCACAAGGTTCTCGGAGTGCATCAAAGGCATATAAAAAAACTGGCGGGCGGGTTCACCAATAGCGCGGTCCCAATCCCGATCAATCGCCGCTTTGGCGGCCGCACGTGCCGATCTATCAGTTGCAAAAGATCGCCCGTCCCCACGGAACATGTTGCGCGGGAACTGGTCGGTCAGGATCAGATAGGCCAAAGCCCCTTTCGGATCCGTTAGCCAAAGGCCGCAGCCCCCTTCTATGGCTTCTTCCCAGACATGCAGAAACCGGTCACGGATCGATTGGTCAAGTGTATCGTCAACTACGTACCAGCCCTTTGGCCCAACCTCGTCTAACCAAAAGTCCCGTATCTGCTTGGCAATTTCCACGTGCTTTCCTCCCTGCCGTCTAGGGCAAATCCAAACAGACCTATCCCATTGTGGCAAGCACTAAGCGTTGGCTTGGCTCTCTTCTTCGATTTCCGCGTCAACATAGGCTTCTTGTGCAACTTCGACCAAAACGGGCGAGGCTGACGACGACACCGCGACATAGGAAACCCCGTCAGTATCCAAATCGGAACGGCTACGACGTGTCATCCGGTAAAGAGCGTAGAAGCCAACCAAGAACATCAAGATTGATGAGAACATCCAAAACCCGTTGGCGCCCAAAGTCTCCATCATCCAACCCACGATCAATGGCCCAGCAATCGCGCCAATCCCGTTGATGAAAAGCAAGCCACCAGAGGCCGCTGCCATGTCTTCACGCTCAAGATAGTCGTTCGTATAGGCAATCAGCAAAGCGTAAAGCGGGTTAGATGTCCCGCCCAGAATTGCCGCGCTGAACAAGATCACGCCAAAGTTTCCAGGGATAAAATAGGCGACCAACGCGCCGAAGCCTCCTACAAAACCAACCAATAGAATTAGGATACGACGGTCGATGTGATCCGAGATCCATCCAATCGGATATTGCGCAACCAAAGCCGCGATATAGATCACAGATACAAACAACGAAATCTGACCAACAGTAAGACCAATCTGCGACCCGTAAACCGCTGACATCCCGAACTGCGCAGAAAACACGCCGCCCAGCAAGAACATGCCCACACATCCCAGTGGAGATGCTTCGATCAAGCGACGGATTGTCATGGGTTTGGTCTGTGCAAATTGCGGTGTTGGCCGCACTGATAGCAAAATTGGTGCAAATGCCATTGAGACGAGCACGGACGGGATAATGAATAGCGCGTAGCCCGAAATATCCCCCTGTGACACGATGTATTGCGCTGCCACGATGCCTGCCATTTGCACCATCAGGTATATCGACAGGGCTTTGCCGCGCGTCGCGTTGGTCGATGCGTCATTCAACCAGCTTTCCGCGGTCACATAAACGCCGCAGAAACAAAACCCGATGATGACACGTCCCAGTGCCCAGGCCCAAGGCTCGACCAGCACAGGATACAGGATCAAAACGGCTGAAATCGTCGACCCAAGCGCCGCAAACACCCGCACGTGTCCGACGCGCCTGATCATCTGTGGCGTCATGCGCGAACTAAAGAGGAAACCCACAAAATACGCGGACATAATAATCGAAAGCGCAAAGGTGCTAAACCCTTCCAAGTCACCGCGCAGACCTAGCAAAGTCCCTTGCAGGCCATTGCCGATCATAAGCATGAACATGCCCAAATATAGTGCCCACGAACCGCTCATGACTTGTAACATCGACATCGTCCTTTAACGAAATTAGTCCCCACCCCTAGCAGTGAACTTTGGCAATCGAAAGCGCTCGTTGCGACATACGCAATGGCAAGACCGCCATTGCGTTGTTAGGGCAGCAAAAGCGATGAGTCTCCGTATGAAAAAAACCTGTATTTCTGGTTAATCGCATGGGCGTATATCCGCTTGACCGCATCCACGCCCATCATTGCAGAGACCAACATCATCAAGGTCGATTTGGGCAGGTGAAAGTTTGTCATCAACCCGTCAGCCACTTGGAACTGGAATCCGGGCGTGATGAAGATATCGGTCTCGCCCTCCCAAGGTGCGATTTGCCCTGACCGTGCCGCACTTTCGATCAGACGCAACGCTGTGGTCCCCACTGGAATGACGCGCCGCCCTTCGGCCTTGGCTTGTCCGATCTGTGCTGCGGCCTCTGCTGTGACCTCGCCCCATTCCGCGTGCATCTTATGGGTTGCGATATCGTCTACTTTGACAGGTAGGAACGTGCCTGCGCCCACATGCAAGGTCACATGTACAAATTCCACGCCCATGCCTGCCAATTGGTCCAGCAACGCACCGTCAAAGTGAAGCGAGGCCGTAGGTGCGGCCACCGCACCTGAATGTTTTGCCCAATGTGTTTGATAGTCAGTCTTGTCGGCCTCATCGGCGGGACGTTTCGCCGCAATATAAGGTGGCAACGGCATTGCACCCACCGCATTCAACGCCGCGTCAAAGTCGTCGCCCGTCAGATTGAACTGTAATTGTGCCTGCCCGTCGGCGCGGCTTATCACAGTTGCCGACAATGCGTCCGAAAAGACGATCTCTTCGCCGTCATTCACCTTGCGCAACGGTTTGATCATTGCCGACCACGTCCCGTCGCTGCGCGGATCAAGCAACGTCACGTCCATCTTTGCTGCGGTCAGGCCAAACTCGCCGTCACGGTGGCGCAGCCCGAACAGCCGCGCGGGAATAACCTTGGTATCGTTCAACACCAAAACGTCGCCTGCGCGCAGAAAATCGGGCAGGTCCGACACATGATGGTCGGCAATCTGGTCACCCTGTGCCACCAGTAATTTGGCCGACGTGCGGGGTCTGGCTGGCCGTACGGCAATCAGGTCTTCGGGCAGATTAAAGTCAAAATCAGATAGCTTCACTGGGACACCTCAGGTGGGGGGCGGCGGAAAATTTCGCGGAACATGCCGGGGGTCAGCGCCGACAGTGGATTGACACTTACTTCTGGCGAAGCAGCACTACCCGCAAGGTTAAAGTTGAACCCAATTAAACCTTCGCCCTTGCGCGTCAAGAATGACCCGATGCCGTTGAGCAAATAAAACGGTGAAATCACACCCTGAAAGTCGATTTGCTTGCTGGCGAGCTGATAAATGCCATCCAGCGAAATACCCAAACTCGGCCCGACGGCACTGGCCTCGGTCACGATCACTTGGGACGGGCTCAGGCGGAATTTCGCGTCAACCTCGTCAAAGGCAAGGCCCTGCCCGTCAAGTTGGCGCAACAGCCCCGCCACACTGATCGCGTCGAGTAGGGCCGCTATCGAGGGCGCATCGCGTACCCGCAAACCGCGCACGGACAATGTGCCGTCAAACGTGCCCACCGCCCCGACAGGCAACATCGTCAGGTCCAAAACCCCGCCAGTCCCATTTTTCACAAAGCCCGCAGCCCCCACAACGCCACCCGCATCATCTGATTGTAGACGCACTGCGGATCGTCCATTTTGCGGCACGATAGTCCCGCGAATAGACGGGCCACCATTGACCTTGCCCGTAAATTCACCCGAAAAGCCGCCCTGCCCGCCAAAATTGCCCCGAAAGTCGCGCAAAGCGATCCCTTCTGTGATCTGCAATCTGTCCAAACGCAATGTCATCGGGCCAGCGGCTGATGCCCCACCGCTGTTGCCGCCGAACGCCGCACCGCGCAGGTCAAGCGCACCGCCGCTGATCGTCACACCCACAGGGCGGCCTTTGCCGCGCCCTGCAATCGTGATCGGCGCGTTCAGCCAGTTACCGATACGGACTTGCGAAAACTTTGCCTCATTCAACGCCCCGTCAGATGTCAGTGAAATCGCGCCCTTGGCATCCATACCGCCGCCGCTGATTTCAAGAGTATCAACGCGCGGCACGTCCCCCAGCGCACCTACAACGGTCAAGCCACCCCGCTCGTTTGCCCCTTTGCGCCAACCCAAGGACGGCAAGCCTACGACGATCCCGCGCAGGTCAGACGTCAGGCGAAATTCGGGGGCTTGGCCTTTGACCAGATCAACCGACAAATCCCCCCGCCCCTGACCAGACACTGATCCCGGCGGCAAAGAAATATTAAAGGTATCCAAAAACTCCTGTGACAAGGTCACATTTGAGACCAAGCGAGAGCGTCCCACTGCAGCGGCACCAAAGGCTTGGGTCCACGTGCCGTTTGCAGCGATTCCGTCCAACCTGACAGGCCCGCCGATCTGCAATCCCTCACGGTTGGCAGTCAGATCCAGCTTGGATGCGGTCAAACGGCGCCCTTTAATCAGCGTATCACTGCGGACATTGCGCAATTGGGCGGTAATATCAAACTGGACGTCACTGGGTGACCCGCCTTTGCGTAACGGAAACTGCAAATCGCCCTGCACAACAGCGCGCCCATCTGCGAGGCTGACAACTTGCCCAGCTTTACTGATAAAGCGGAACGGCTCTTGATCGAGCAAAGCAAGTGTCGCGGTAATCGTGCCATCCATGTGCAGATCAAGTTTTGCGTCACCGCCGCGTACCCGGGTGTCCAAGATCACCAGGGACGATCCTCTCAAATCAACCGATCCGCCTTGTGGCGCAGGGACGCGGCCCTGATCAAGCGCAAGGATCATCTGGTTGTCTTGAATGACACCAACGCCGCTCGCGCCTTGCATCAATGGCATAGATCGCATGAACCGCGCCGTCGCATCGGAGAATTCATAGCGGACCGCAATGACGGGCTTTTGGCCTTGGGTGGCACGCAGATCAACGCGGGTATCGGTCAGGACGCCACTGCTGACGTTATCCAATAGCCATTGACGGCTTCCCGGCTTGACTGCGGCAGGCCATAGTTCGACCACCCGCGACGGAGATACTTCATCAACAGTGGCGTTCAATGATACCTGCCAGCCCTCAGGGGCTGCCGTCACATGTCCGCTTGCAACAAGATGGGTATCGCCCTCTACCATCGCAACTTGGCCGATTTCGACAGCAAATGGGTCAAACCGCAAACGCAAGTCGGCGGACAACGGCGGCACAGTCAGCCCGTCGTGGTATAACCCGCCAGCGGCCAGAACGAGGTCAGTAAAATTGAATTGCGCCACAAGCGCTTGCGGCACGCCCTCATCAAAATCACGCAGATAAGCACGGCCCGTCGCGGCGACGCGCCCTGCAGGCGCCATAACTTCGATTTGGTCAAAGCTGATCAAGTGACTGCTGGGGTCGTAGGTCAAATATGTATTTGCGCTGTCAAACGCCAAAGGATCCGTCGCGGCATTGGGCTGCAAAGCACCGCGTCCTAACTCAAGCGTGGCACTTAATGGGCCCAGTGCACCTTCCGCGTCCAAGGTTGTGCGCATCGCAACCGAAATGGGCGCATCCACATCCGACAGCCAGCGCATCGCTTGGGATTGACTGCCAATGTCACGCGCACGCGCGTCCGAGACCGAAACCGCGATATTTGCCTCACGGGCGCCGCGCGGGCTGTCGTATTGAAACGTCAAACGGGTAATGCCGGCGCCGCCCGACAGGACCGCGAAGTCACCCAGAACAGAGGTTTTGTCGCCCCTCAGATCCAGATCAATCACGCCTCCATCCACCGTCCAACTGCGGCCTGCGCGGATATCGGTGTAGTTAACGACCAATCCCGTCGCGCGAATCTGTTCCAGTGCGGCCAAGGCTGGTTGCTCGAAAACCTGATCACTTTGGTCTAACAGAGCCGCGAAAGACGGGGCGGTGTTCAGCCCGCCATCGCCAAAAGCAAATGCGAAGGACCCGCCTTTAGCGCGCGTCAGATTTATCTGCGCGCCTTGCAAGGCCACGTCCTGCATCAAAACACTGCCCTCGAACAGGACGCCACGCGGCGACATCACCCCCTCGATTGACGGAATACGGGCGACCAGCACGCCGTTTGCATCCGAAATCGCAGTCTCGACCAGCCGTACACGTGGATGAAGATCACGGCCTACGTTGATGTAAATGCTTTCAAAAACCAGCGCGCCGCCTTGCATCATGTCAGAGGCGCGGGCCTCGATGCGGGTCTGCAACCATCTTGGGGCATCGATATCGCGGTCAATCAGCAAAACCAGCGCGACACCCGTAAATATCACCGGAAGGATTGCGATCAGCCCTGCACCGCGTAACACATGCCAAAACGGTCGCCGGTAGCGACCCTTTGGTTTTGCCGTGCTCTCATCCGTATCCATACGCTGCCTGTTGCCGTCGCTCTTTATCTTTGCCCGAGTTGGGCTAAAACAAAACAACCAAGTTTATACAATGGGAAGAAATGACATGAGTGATCTAAAAATCGGCGATCCAGCCCCCACAGTGACCCTGCCCCGCGATGGCGGCGAGATGGTGAACCTTGGTGATCTGAAGGGCCAGCAAATTGTGCTTTATTTCTATCCGCGTGATGACACCTCTGGCTGCACCAAAGAGGCGATCGGGTTTACCGAAAACGTGCAAGCCTTCCAAGATGCGGGTGCCGTGATCTATGGGGTCTCGAAAGACACTGTCAAAAAGCACGACAAATTCGTTGCAAAACACAGCCTCGGCATCCCGCTGCTGTCCGATGAGGATGGCGATGTTTGCGAACGCTTTGGCGTTTGGGTCGAAAAGTCGATGTATGGCAAGACCTACATGGGTATTGAGCGCGCAACCTTTTTGATCGGAACCGACGGGAATATCGCGCAGATTTGGCGCAAAGTAAAAGTCGCGGGCCACGTCGAGGCTGTTTTGGACACGGTGCAAAGCACATGATTTCGCTGACGCAAATGGCAGTCGATGTCCTGACCACTGCCGATGGTCGGGCCAAAACGGCGCTTTCGCGCAAATATGCAGCGCAATGGCAAGCCGCGCGCGCTGCAGACCAAAGCCCAGAGATCGGCAATGTCGCACCGCCGGACTTTCCGGCCCGTCCAGACAAGCCGGCGCTGCTAAACCCGCGCGACGTGCCGCGCCGCAAGCCCGGTACGGTTGAGGGGCGGGTCGCGATCTTACACGCGGTCGCGCATATCGAATTGAACGCTGTTGATCTGCATTGGGACATAATCGCACGATTTGCCGATGTGCCAATGCCGATTGGGTATTTCGACGACTGGGTCAAAGCAGCGGATGAAGAATCCAAACATTTCAATCTGTTGTGCGACAGACTTGAAGCGCATCACAGCTACTATGGCGCGCTTGATGCGCACGCAGGCATGTGGCGGGCCGCCGAAGACACGGCGCAAGACTTTATGGGCAGGCTCGCAGTTGTACCCATGGTCCTTGAGGCGCGTGGGCTGGACGTGACACCCGGCATGATCAAGCTATTTCAGCAGGCCAAGGACAAGCAAACCGTTGAAGCGCTAGATATTATCTATGCAGAAGAAGTCCATCACGTTGCCTATGGATCAAAGTGGTTCCATTTTCTTTGCGGACGCCATGATCTTGACCCAACGGGCGTCTTTCACAACCTCGTGCGGAAATACTTTCATTCTGACCTGAAACCCCCTTTTAACGAGGAAAAACGGGCCGAAGCAGGCATTCCACCGGACTTTTATTGGCCTCTTGCAGGCGGAAAACCTGGAAATTAACCAGAATCGTCGGCGGTAAGACGCCTAAAGCGCGGAAATTCATGAAAAATTCGTAAATGACGCCCCGAAAATGTTGCGGGATTGGTCCGGGCTGTTTAACAGCAAGGGGCGGCATGAATGGGTGTGGGGACCCGCCGTGAAATGGGACGGGACAAGGACGATACCTTTGAGAACACGATTGACCAAGCGCGTACATGCGTGGTTCGAACGCCATTTCCCAGAGAAACGGCTGTTTTTGCGCTCTGACAACGAAACACGGTTCATCCGCTTGACGCCTGAAACGCAATTTGTTGCATGGGCTGGCGGTACGGCTGTGGTCGGTTGGACGATTATCGCAACTGCGATCTTGCTCATGGACAGCATCGGCGCCGGCAATTTCCGCGCCCAAGCCCAACGCGACCAGATGATTTATGAACAGCGTCTCAATTCGCTGTCATCCGAACGTGATATCCGTGCCGAGGAAGCCGTTGCAGCGCAACGCCGCTTTAATTCTGCGCTGGAACAAATTTCGATCATGCAGTCAGAACTGCTTAACACCGAAGACAAGCGCCGCGAGCTCGAAACCGGTCTCGAGGTCGTGCAATCCACATTGCGTGACACGATGAAAGATCGCGAACTTGCCCGCGATCAGGTTGCGGCCCTTTCTGCGGATGGTGCGGCGGCGAATGCTGGCGCTTTGACCACGGAAGCCACAGGCACCGTGAACCTATTGGCAGATGCCCTGCGCGAAACAGCCGCCGAGCGCGACCTAATCGCAGCCGACGCCGCCTTTGCGCTGGATCACGCAGCCGAGATGGAACTTGAACTGCGCCTACTTGAAGAAAAGAACGACGAGATTTTCCGTCAGCTTGAAGAAGCGATGTTGGTGTCTGTCGAACCGCTGGACAAAATGTTCCGCCAAGCAGGTCTGAACCCTGACAGCCTGCTATCTGCAGTGCGTCGCGGATATTCTGGCACCGGCGGTCCGCTGACCCCGCTGCAATTTTCGACCAAGGGCGGTGCGCCTGATCCTGATGCAGAGCGTGCAAACGGCATTCTGAACCGCATGGACCGCATCAATCTGTACCGAATCGCTGCAGAACGTGCGCCATTCGATATTCCAGTGAAATCCAACTACCGCTTTACCTCTGGTTTTGGCCAGCGTTGGGGCCGCCTGCACGCAGGCACTGACTTTGCCGGTCCGATCGGCACACCCATTTATGCAACCGCTGACGGCGTTGTCGTCCACGCTGGTTGGTCTTCTGGCTATGGCCGTTTGATCAAGATCCAACACGAGTTTGGCATCGAGACTCGCTACGCCCACTTAAACGCGATGAAAGTGTCTGTTGGTCAAAGGGTCTCGCGCGGGCAGCGAATTGGTGATATGGGCAACTCAGGCCGGTCCACCGGACCCCATCTACACTACGAGGTCCGCGTCGGTGGCGCACCTGTTAACCCAATGATTTACATAAGAGCTGGACAAGATGTTTTCTAAATCCAAAATCAATGAGCCAGGCCCAAAGGCCGATGAAACACCAACAATGCCTGCGGCAAAGCCATCTGCGCCTGCCCCAGACTTTAAGGCATCCGCACCAAAAGCAAAGCCAGCCGCATCCGTGCTGTCTTCGGACCTTTTGGTAACGGGCAACCTTAAGACAACTGGCGACATCCAGATCGAGGGCCAAGTAGACGGCGACATTCGTGCGCATCTACTGACCGTTGGTGAGGGCGCCACAGTACGCGGTGAAGTGATTGCAGACGATGTTGTCGTCAACGGTCGCGTCATTGGTCGCGTGCGTGGCCTGAAGGTCCGCCTGACATCCACAGCGCGTGTTGAGGGTGACATCATCCACAAGACAATCGCGATTGAAAGCGGCGCCCACTTTGAAGGGTCCGTGCAGCGTCAGGACGATCCATTGACGACTGGTACAGGCGGCAAAGCCAAGATGCCAGCGACTGACGCGAAAAGCTAAGTTTACGATTCGAAAAGACAAAAAGCTGCGCTGATATCTCGGCGCAGCTTTTTTCATGTCTGATTGGTTTTAGGTTTAGATGATCTCGTCTTCGTCAAACAACGGATCGTCGGCCAGTTGATCGCTTAAATCTTCAACCGCCCCCTCCGCGTTCGCCATCGACTTGACTCGTGCAAGGTGGAAAACCGCGTCGCCCTCGTTGACAACAGGCATCACGGCGCGGCCGACCACGATCCCGTCAAACGGGGCCAGAATTTCCATTTCCTGCTCGCCAAATGGGTCGGCCACAACGGCCATCACATCCCCTTGGGCTACAACGTCACCATCTGCACGGAACGTGCGGATCAAGCCGCCCGCAGGCGCACGGAGCCATTTGCTAGAGCCACAATATTGCGGCGTGCCATTTGGCTTTGCGATCCCACGCCCAGAGACCATGCCGATGTGGCGCATGACCCGCAAAATACCCGCAACCCCTGCCCGCACCGACATCTCGTCAAACCGCAAACCTTCGCCAGCCTCGAACAGCAAAACATCCTTGCCAATATCCTTGGCTGCCCCGCGCAGTGATCCTTCGCGCAAGGGCGACTGCAAAATCACTGGCGCGCCGAAAACCTCGGCCAATTCAGCCGTATATTTATTGTCAGGCGAAATACGGACCTGCGGCAGGTTCGTGCGGTGTATCGCGGCAGAATGGAGATCAATACCAAGATCACAGCGGGCGACAATCTCGTTCAGGAACAAATGGGCCAAACGGGACGCAAGCGACCCGCCCGCCGTGCCCGGAAACATGCGATTCAAATCACGGCGGTCAGGTAAATAGCGCGAATGGTTGATGAACCCAAAGGCATTTACAATCGGGATTACAATCAAGGTGCCGCGCACAGATTTCAGGTTGGATGCGCGCAACAGGCGGCGCACGATCTCGACGCCAATCACCTCGTCGCCGTGAATACCCGCGCTGACAAACATCGTGGGACCATCGACCTTGCCATGAATCACATGGACCGACATGGCCACTGGCGTGTGATCGGACAGCACGCTGACTGGAAGATCAACGGTCTGCCGTGTTCCGGCGGCAATCGTGGCACCACCGAATTTAAACGCTGCGCGGTTTTTCGGCATTAGCCTTTGCCCTTTGTCTTGGTGTTGCCTTTGACGGCGCTTTTCTCAAGGTAGTCGATGATCTTGCCGGCAACGTCTAGGCCTGTGGCCTTTTCCACGCCCTCCAAACCGGGGGAAGAGTTGACCTCCATGACCACCGGACCGTGGTTGGACCGCAGCATATCGACACCGCAGACATTCAGGCCCATTGATTTGGCCGCACGGATCGCCGTCGAGCGTTCTTCGGGGGAAAGCTTGATCACCTCAGCCGACCCACCTCGGTGCAAGTTCGAGCGGAAATCGTCCTTCGCCCCCGAGCGCTTCATCGCGGCGATCACCTTGCCACCGACAACAATGGCGCGAATGTCTGTGCCGCTCGATTCCTTGATGAACTCTTGAAGCAGAATATTGACGCCAGACGCGCGGAACGCCTCGACTACAGACACAGCAGACCGGTCAGTATCAGCAAGGACAACACCAAGGCCCTGCGTGCCTTCCAGCAATTTTATCACGATCGGCGCGCCACCTGCAAGTTTCAGCACCTCGTCGGTTTGCTTTGGATCATGGGCAAATGTGGTCACGGGCAAGCCGATGCCATCACGCGCAAGCAGCTGCATGGACCGCAACTTGTCGCGACTACGGCCAATGGCCACGCTTTCATTCAGGGGATAAACGCCCATCATCTCGAACTGACGTAACACGGCCAAACCGTAGAACGTGACAGAGGCACCGATGCGCGGAATAACAGCGTCATAGCCTTCCAGCTTTTCACCGTTGTAATACATTTCTGGGCGACGCGAGGCGATGTTCATATAGCAGCGCAACGTATTGATAATATGTAACTCGTGACCGCGGGCTTCGGCGGCGTCTTTCAGGCGTTGGTGCGAATAAAGGTTGGCATTTCGGGCCATCATAGCGATTTTCATATGAAAACTCTTTCTGCCTTAACGGCGTTTCTGGCCAGAGACAGAGGTCAGATTTGCGCGACGCGTGTGCACCGCAATATTTCTATTCTTCAGTGCAGAGCGACCAACAATCATCGGGAACCGCATGTTCTTGCGATCCGCAAGTGAGACAGAGATCGGCCATGACTGCCCGCCAAGTTGCAGCAACGTCCGAATGACGATACGTTCTTCTGGCACGCCGCTGGTGTTCTTGATTGGACGGCGATCATAGACGGGGGTTTCAATCCAAATCTCGGGCAGATCTTCGTCCACCTTTACCTGAAAGCGGACCCACTCAGCACCATCTTTTTGATAGGTCTCGATATGGGTCGCGTCCAGCGCAGAGGTCCGCGCGCCCGTATCAATCTTGGCCTTCAGTCGCTCAACGCCAAGCGTCGGTAAGCCCAGATGTTCCATCCATCCAATCACAAGCAGGTCAGGTTTCGGTTTTACAATTTTCGTCATCATTACACCAACCATGGTATCAAAAGGATTGCGAGGCTTAACACAAACAGAAGGCCCGCCATGTCAGTCACAGTCGTCAGCAATGAACGAACAGAGACTTTCGACAAACACCCCGATAGAGGCTGCAAGCATCGTGTTCAACGACAAAGCGGCCCCTATCATCACACGGGTGGGACGTGACTGAAGGCCAACGCGTGGCCAGACGATTGGTATCGTTTTCGGCAAAGGCTTCGGCAGTAAAGCCAACGGACGCTTTCGATTTTCGTACAAGCAAGTCAGAGAACTGCTAACACGCAAACGAATTTACACTGACGACGTGCAATCCCTGACCCGCGCCTGTCTAGAGAAAGGGCTAGTGTTGATCGACATGGACAGCTTTTTCGTCGTTCAAAGAGCAAATACCTTTGTGAATTATCGCTGCGGCAACGCGCATGCCCTAATTCATACTAGCCTTGGTCTTAGTTTTGCCAAATGCGCGACCTAGGGCTGTGTGAACCTTATCGCAGGACTTTACTAATGCTCCGACAGCCCCAAAGCGAACTCGACGCCATTTTCCGCGATACATCTGGCCACAGATACTCGGTGATGCTGCAATTGATGTTTGCGGTAATCAGCTTTTTGGCAATGACACTGTTTCATGTCATGACACGGTTTCAATGGGTCGCCCTTGGACTGATCTTTTACGCCATCCCCGTAAAACTGGTATTTTCCGCACTCAGCGAAGTTGTCAGTCATAGCCAAGCTAAGTCGCGACATTTGGACGGCTACGACGATCTGCCGCCTGTGAAATCAACCCGCAAAATGACGTTTATTGTTTTCGGCGGCGCAATTCTTTTGGTCTCACTCATGATGCGCGCAGGGCCATCAGCACACGGCAGTTTCGGGTCAAAAGTAGGTATTTTGATCTTTCTGTTCATCATCGGATACCGCATTTATCTTGCGATATGGCGACCAGCGGCACGCCCAAACCTCGCGCCTTCGCGCCAAAACGCCCTGCACACTGCAAGATCAGTCGCCGCCAACAGCCTTAAAGACGCAGCAATTCATATCTTCATGACCGTTTTGATCATTGCGGTAGCAGCGTTTCTCTTTTTCATGTGGGCCGACTTTGGCTACTAGACCAAAGCTAGTTTTCACCCTGCGCGTCAGCGCGTGATTTACCAGACACAGCCAAGGCCAATGTCGCGGCCATAAAACCGTCAAGATCGCCATCAAGCACGCCTTTGGTATCCGAGGTCTCGTAGTTGGTGCGCAGATCTTTGACCATCTGGTAAGGCTGCAAAACATAAGACCGGATCTGGTTGCCCCAACCCGCGTCGCCAGCATTTTCATGCACGTCGTTGACGATAGCCGAGCGCTTATCCAGCTCCATTTGATACAAACGGGACTTCAGCGCCTTCATCGCGATATCACGGTTCTGGTGCTGGGATTTCTCGGAACTCGTCACCACAATCCCTGTCGGAAAGTGCGTGATGCGCACGGCGGAATCGGTTGTGTTGACGTGCTGTCCACCAGCCCCTGACGAACGGTACGTATCCAAGCGGATATCTTTGGCTTCAACCTGAATATCAATGTCATCGTCCACAACGGGGTAAACCTTCACCGATGTAAACGACGTGTGACGCTTGGCAGCACTATCAAATGGCGAAATCCGCACAAGGCGATGAACGCCGCTTTCGGACTTAAGCCAGCCATAGGCATTCTGACCGCTGATCTTGTAAGCGGCCGATTTGATGCCAGCCTCTTCGCCCGGTGTCTCGGACTGCAATTCGACTTTGTAACCCTTTTTCTCGGCCCAGCGGACATACATCCGCGCTAGCATATTGGCCCAATCGCAGCTTTCCGTGCCACCCGCGCCAGAGTTTATCTCAAGGAATGTATCGTTGCCATCGGCCTCGCCATCTAGCAGTGCTTCCAATTCTTTCTGAGCGGCCAGAGTAGCTAGTTTTTTCAACGCGGCTTCGGCCTCTTCGACGACTTCAGTATCGTCTTCCATCTCGCCCAATTCGATCAGCTCGATGTTATCGGCCAAATCCTGACGGATACTTTCATAAGATCCCATCGCATCGACCAATGCCTGACGATCACGCATCAACTTTTGCGCCGCATCAGGGTCATCCCACAAAGTCGGGTCTTCAACACGGGCGTTAAATTCTTCCAAGCGGTAAGGGGCTGTTTCATAATCCAACCGCTGCGCGAGCAGGTTCAGCGATTTCTCAATCGCGTCCACGTTGTTTTGAGTATCTGCGCGCATAGGGCACCTATCTGGAAAACGGCTAAGGGGGTGGATAGCAAGAGCGGTTAGTAAAGGCCACCCGAAGAAAGTGATCCGAACGATGCCTTTGGACCGACCTGCGCCGTGCCACCTGTCGATGTGGTCACAGAACGGGTCGCGCGCGGCACGACATCAAACAAGGGCAGGTCTGCAGCCATCCCAAAACCACCATCGAAAGTGATACCAAAGACTGGCTCT
>JAIBDT010000093.1 GCA_024686085.1 Loktanella sp. | reverse complement strand
CGATTGTTGATTTTCCAGATGAATATTTGGAAAGCGTGGCACAGCTGCGTGCCCTTGTTCCGACACGCCCAGACGATTTGCGGGGCTGGGAACTGCTTGCCTATCACGAAACACAGATGCGCAATTACTCCGCCGCTGTAGCCGCACAAGGGCGCGTTTTGACGCTTAAGGGTGCGGACGTCACCAATGATGACCGTCGTCGCATGGTTGACCTGATGGTGACCGCTGCAGACGGTATGGTTTCGCCCGAAACAGAGGCTTTTGTCCGCCGTATCTTGGAAGAAGACCCCGAAGACGAGGTAGCTCTGTATTACATGGGTGCGCTTTACTACCAAACAGACCGCGCGGATGTGGCATTGCGCCTATGGCGCCCGATCGCTGAGAATGGCGATCCATCCTCATTTCACGTCGCTGCGGTGCGTTCGCAGATCGAAGATGCTGCCTTTCGGGCTGGCGTCAAATATACGCTTCCTGACGAAAAAGGACCAAGCGCAGCAGATATCGCCAATGCGCAGGACATGACCGAAGAAGACCGCCAAAACATGATCCGAGGCATGGTAGCACAGCTTGCGGGACGTTTGGCCGACGAAGGTGGACCCGCCTCTGATTGGGCACGACTGATCGGTGCATATGGCGTATTAGGTGAAACAGACAAAGCGACAGAAGTGTGGTTGGAAGCCTCCGAAGTTTTCGCAAGTTCGGGCGCCGCCATGTCGACCTTGCGCGCAGCAGCGACTGCCGCAGGCGTTGCCGAATGATCTTGGATGATCCTGCTGAATTCGCGTCACAATTGCCAAGTTTTGGGGCAGTTGCAGGACTAGATTTGGGAACTGTGACGATCGGCGTGGCGATGTCGGACCTGTTGCGCGGCGTCGCAACACCGATCTTGACAATCAAACGCAAAAAGTTTGGTGTTGATGCCGCGGCTCTCCTTAAATTGTTGGACGAACGCAAAGCCAATGGCATCGTGTTAGGACTACCCCGAAATATGGACGGCTCAGAGGGCCCACGCGCGCAAGCGACCCGTGCTTTTGCGAGGAACTTGGAACGCCTAACCCCCTTGCCGATAACATATTGGGACGAGCGGCTATCGACTGTCGCAGCCGAACGCGCGATGATTGAGGCGGATATGTCCCGAAAGCGTCGGGCAGAACTGGTTGATCACGTGGCTGCAGGGTTTATCTTGCAGGGACTGCTGGATCGCCTCGGCCACCTAAGGAACACATAAGTGACTGATAACACAGATCATATCTGGACACGCGCCGAGGTCGAAAGCCCTTGCATCAAAATCTGTGTGATCCACTCCGAAAGCCGCTTATGCACAGGGTGCCTGAGGTCCATTGATGAAATCGGGGCATGGTCGCGCTTTAGTCCAGAGGTGCGCAGCGCCATAATGGCGGAACTGCCGAATCGTGCCGGCCAAATCACCAAGCGACGCGGTGGTCGCGCGGCGCGACTAAAGTCCTAATTCGTAAAGACAAAGCACCGGTCACGGCGGATCATAATCCAAAGCGGCGTGCCCTCTTTCGGTAAGAAAACAGACGGCACCAAAGCCCGCAAAACTGATCCGTCAAAATCCATTTGGAATTCAACAAGACTCTCGGACCCCATAAACCTTGCGCGCTTCACGATTCCGCGCGCAGGCGTACCGTCAGAGGGGGTCGGATTAGGCCCGCGCCCTGCCCGATCAAAATCAATTTTCAGATGCTGCGGCCGGATCACGATATCAACAGCGGTGCCGTCAGCAACACCCGGCGCAAGGAATTGCCCGAATGCGGTATCCGTCAATGCGCCCTGCACTGTTCCATGTATAACATTGATATCACTAAAGAAACCAGCAGCCTCTTTGTCCACAGGCGCGTTATAAATGTGATAGGGCGCGCCGCGCTGCACAATCTTACCGCCACGCATTAGCGCGATCTCATCGGCCATGCGCATGGCTTCTGCAGGCTCGTGGGTCACTAACAAGACAGCTGCTCCCTCTTCCTTAAGAACAGCAAGTGTTTCGTCGCGAATATCGTCGCGCAAGCGGTCGTCAAGGCCCGAGAAAGGCTCGTCCATCAGCATGATCTTGGGGCGTGGTGCTAGGGCGCGGGCAAGGGCCACGCGCTGCTGTTCCCCGCCCGACAATTCGTGCGGATAGGCATCAATGTGCCGCATCATGCCAACCTTTTCCAACAGAGCTTTGACACGGGCCGCATGGGCCTTAGCCCCGCCGCGCAGGCCAAAGGCCACATTATCAGCTACGCTAAGGTGCGGAAAAAGTGCGAAATCTTGAAACATCAAACCGATGTTGCGGCCCTCGGGGGGAACCCGCGTAATCGTATCGCAAACCAGCTGTCCGTCGACATGGATCGTGCCGCTATCTTGCATCTCGACGCCTGCAATGATCCGCAGGGTCGTAGATTTGCCGCAGCCCGATGGCCCAAGAAGGCACGTCACCTGCCCGGGTTCAACCTTCAGACTGACGTCATCGACAACTTGCCTGCCACCAAATGACTTTACGATATTGCGGATTTCAAGGCGCGGGGCGGTCATAAGGTTGGGCAATCCCTGAGTGAAACGTTTGGGTATTTCGACGCATAGCAAGAGACGCCCGCACGGGCAAGGTCAGGTCAAGACAAAGGCTTGGCTTGCGACGATCCGTCCATTGACCTGCAAGTGGATTGAATGTGCGCCCTTATGCAATTTGAACGTGGTCGCGGTACCGTCAAAATGGTGCGACTTTTCCAGCGTGATCTCAGTCTTCAGCTTACCTTCCAAGCTTTTAAATTTAAACACTTTTGCGGAACGCTTACCATTCGCCTTCACGAAGTCGATCACGTAGTCGATCATCAATGGCCCATCAGCCTCTGGCACAAGGCTTGCCAGAATTTTAACCTTGTTATTAATCGAGATCGCTGGAGGGATCGAAATATCTGCCTGTACGATTTGCGCGTCGGACCGGTAGCCAAGCAATTCCAATGCACCGCCATGCCCAGATTTGACCAAACTACGCAGGGCGTGCCGCGTGATCCAATCCATTTCCTTGCTGTTCTGTTTACCTTCTCTCGCCCATATCGCCAGTCGATCAACAACAGCATTCGGACAAATTTTAGATATGTCGTTCAGATGGTTAGCAACTGATCTTGTCACAAATCTCGTTGGGTCAGCGTAGAGTTTATCCAAAATTGGAAGCGTATCAGCAACATCAAGCCCGACATTCTGCCCCCAAGGCAACCGTGGCCGTGTCCCTTCGCATGCAAGCCTGCGGACATGATAGTTTTCGCTCTCCGCCCATCGGTGGATATGACTAAGGCTCGCCGCTTGGTCCGCAATTAAAAAAGCCCGCAGCGAGAACTCCATTGAGAACCGTTGCGTCAGCGCCTCTAACAGGGAAAGACTAAGTTCAAAGTGACCTGCAAGCCCTTGTTTTTCTGCAAAAACTCCTAACGGCGCGAAAATAAAATGACCAAAATCGTTGTCGTTCAAATCGGGGGCGAGTGGTGCTGGCAAACTGGCGCGAATGGCCTGTTCGGCCATAGCAAAGTCGCGCGGCAGAAATCTTTCAAGATGCTCTGCGATGTGGTTGATCCGTTCTTTCAGCGCCAGATTTGGTAGCTCAACCATGACGGCATCAACAAAAGGCTCCGCCGCAAAAATGCCGGCGTCCTCAAAGTGTCCAGCCAGCCGACCAACTGTGTTTTGGTTGAAAAGCTGGTCGGCCAGACTATCCCCTTTTGCCATCAGATCGTCGCGTTGATCGCGCCGCCGTCGATGACGATGTTTTGACCAACAATAAAGCCAGCATGCTGGGAACACAGAAACGCGCAAGTCGCACCAAATTCTGCGGCGGTGCCATAGCGGCGTGCAGGGATCGTGGCTTCGCGGTTGGCTTTGGCTGTGGCCATGTCGATACCTTGGGCCTTCATCACACCTTGATCAAGACTGGTTGCACGGTCCGTCGCATGGATACCTGGCAACATATTGTTGATGGTGACGCCATGCTCTGCCACCTGCCTCGACGTGCCTGCAACATAGCCTGTCAGCCCTGCACGTGCCGCGTTTGACAAACCCAGTTGCGGGATTGGTGCTTTGACCGAGCCAGACGTGATATTCACCACCCGCCCCCAACCGCGATCAATCATGCCCGGCAAAAGCGCTTTCATCAAAGCGATGGGTGCCAGCATGTTGGCATCCAAGGCCGCGATAAAGTCATCGCGGCCCCAATCGGACCATAGTCCCGGAGGTGGACCACCTGCGTTATTAACCAAGATATCGACGTCGCCCGCGACCAACAAAAGCGCCTCGCGGCCCTCTTCCGTGCTCACATCTGCGGCGACCGTTTCTACGTTGACCCCGTATGTTTGGCGAATCTCGGCAGCCGCAGTTTCCAGGGTCTCACTTCCCCTTGCGTTCATGACCAAAGATACACCTGCCGCTGCAAGTTGCTCTGCGCAACCGCGCCCCAATCCTTTTGAAGACGCACAAATGAGTGCGCGCTTCCCTGAAATTCCAAGATCCATACAACCTCCAGTTATGACGAGTTTCACTTTAAGACATTATTCACGAATTCAGGGCAAAATAGAACTTGTTTTCCTTATGTCGCGTTGACCTGTTAGCCGCCCCCACGTAGGTTCGAGCAGTTAATTTTATTATGGTTTCTAATGACAGAAGATGCAAATCCCCCAACCATGCAAACCGTCGCAGTTTTGCGGGCGGATGACTTTCCTGTTGTGGAAGGCGTGGCCGAGGGCGAAGGCATCACATTTGCCGATGAACTGGTTATGGATGACATCTACCAGCTTTCCAGCAGCGCGACCCGTTTTCCATTAAGTTTGCGCCTGCAAGATGGCGTTGACGGATTTGTCATTGATGACAGCACGACAATTGGAACCATTGGCAATGCGGTTTATTTGGACAGTTGTCTCACGATGATGGCATCTGACAGCACAACCTATGAAGTGCTGGTTTTGGTGGAGGTTTCAGATGGCGCGCTAGAGGCGACTTATCTGTTGCCACTCGCCAATTTGGTGAGCGACACCAACTATAGGCTTGTTGGCGTTGACCGCGATGCGGCGACGACCCGTTTTGCTGAAGTTGCCTGTGTCTCTTTTACGCGGGGCACCAATATAACTATGGCGTCTGGCGAACAGCGCCCGATCGAAGACCTTAGTGTCGGCGACAAGGTATTAACCCGCGACGACGGACCGCAAGCGGTGCGGTGGATTGGACAAACAACCTTGCGGGCAGTTGGCGAGTTTGCCCCAATCGTCATCACCAAAGGTGCGCTTCATAACGAACATGATCTGCTGGTAAGCCCAGACCACCGCCTATTTGTTTATCAACGCAAAGATGCTTTGGGCGCTGGCCGGTCAGAAGTTCTTGTCAAAGTCCGCCATTTGATCAATGGCACAACCGTTTATCAACGTGACGGTGGATTTGTTGATTACTTTCAACTGCTCTTTGATGAACATCAGATCATCTACGCAGAAGGCATTGCCGCTGAATCATTGCTGATTGATCCGCGCACCCGCGCCGCTGTGCCTGACCATGTCAGAACGAGTGATCGAGGTAGCCACAGCCACCGTGCCCACCTTGATTATGAGGTTCAAGAAAAACTGGCGTCGCGTCCGGATGCAGTCGAATTGTTGCGTAAGGCTTCGTCGAACTAGTTCTCGCTGCGGGTTGCTGCCATGCTACCTTGAAACAAATCTTGGCCATCCGGGCCATCAATATCACCGTAAATCAGCCCCGTTAGCCCATCTTGGTTGCGCCCCCGAAACTCGCCCACGATATTCCCATCAATTGCGTAGGCATCCGCCCCTTGCATCAGAGTCCCCGTCAGACCTCCATCAAAAGTAAAGTCTACGTCGACGTCGGTGCCACGATCCACATCTCCGCCACCGATAGACAACTCACCAGACAAGCCATCAAAATTGCCGACAGCCCCCGAGACTTGATTACGAGGTGCGCCAAAATCAACGACCATATCAAGATCACCAACATAGTCAGTCGCAGCCCCATCAATGGGCAAAGCAAGTGTCATGAAGCCCCGATATTCTGCGGTTCCCTTGCTGGGCAAAGCTGCTGGGTTGGAAATATTTTCTTGCGCTAAGCTATCTTCAAGCGCTGCCGCATCCAGTGCACGGTCCTCACTTGTTTGTCCACCACTGCTGCCACATCCCGCAAGCAAGCCCATCGCAGCCATCGAACAAAGCCATTTCATCTGAGCTACCTTTTGTTAGCCACACGTGAAGATCGCGTGTGCATGTTAACGATTGGTTAATCGTGCATAAAAAAGGGGCCGTATGCAGAATGCAATGCGGCCCCTTTTGCTAAACTCTGACTTTACTAGCGAGCCAAAATACCCACACCTTCAAAAGAGCCCTCGGCGTCATCAACATCGAAATCGCCGCCCATGAGCACGCCAATATACTGTGCATTTGCGCCGCCATAGCCGGCGAGGACCGCACCGTCGACAGAGACATCCTCACCTTCCGGTCCAGTCAGGTTCCCGCCCATATCAGCCGAAATCAGAACCTCGGAACCAGATGAATCAATACTACCGTTCGACAGGCTCAACGAACCTCCGACCACATCTTCATCTTCTGTCACAAAATTGGTCATTTCCCCACTGACGTTGTTGCCAGAGAAAGCGACGGTCATTTCCATGTTGGATACCTTTGATTCTTACATTTCGTTAACAACTTATAAGGGTTTTACTGTTGCGAAACACACAAATCCAAAGCGCAAAAGAGAAATAAACTGTTTGATCTACCATCTGTTGTCAATTGCCCTTTGGGCGCGCAGCAAGTATG